>CAVSVC010000031.1:0-90436 GCA_963731045.1 uncultured delta proteobacterium
GATTTGATAAAGAGATCGGCAAAACGATTTATCAATCAGGGCTCACTTGAACAGGGAAACAAGCCGATTGTGTGGTAAATAATTTCTTCCTCGAAAGTGATCCTTGGAAGGATACGCTAACAAGTGCGGCTTTGGATTGGCAATCGAAGAGAGACCATTCCACAGGTTCGTTGATTGCGGGATCATGATCAAAAGTGTATTGTGGGAAAACATCATAAGGAGAAAATCGCATGTCCGACGAAGAAAAAGCTGAGATTGAACGGCTCCGTGCCGAGAACGCGGCTCTTAAGAAAACGTCATCGCGAGGCCTCTCACTCAAGGTAAGCGAAAAGGGTGCACTTTCGGTTTACGGGATGGGCCGCTTTCCGGTGACTCTTTATAAAGAGCAGTGGCTCAAGCTTCTTGAGATATCTGAGGACATTCTCGCCTTCATCAAGGCCAATGAATCGAAGTTAAAAACAAAAGAGTAACGGCAAAGTCAAGAAACGTAGTGGGCCACATCAAACCCAACTCAGCGTCAGCCAAATTTGGGTGGCGGGTCAAAGTCAGGACTTGACCTTACGAACACTGTCAAACCAGGCAACGCTTTCTTCCTGAAACATGCTTCATGACCAAACCGGAAAAGGGTGCAAGTTCCGACTGAAAACAAAGAAAGACTCTCATCACCGGGTCACCCCGAGTTAATCCGGTTGACCGTAACCTTAGTGTTGGCCCGACAGGATACTTGTTGACAGCGTGTAGCCTGACGGGCTACAATTTCGTCCTGATGGAAATTCGCAAACCGACGTCTTCGCTATCTGGCTTGATGAGCTGCACGACATCCGGGCGCGTGCTCGCATCCAGGCACGTATCGAGAGATTAGCCTCCGGAAACTGGATGTTAGGCCTGTTGGTCAGGGTGTCTCAGAGTTGCGAATTGATTACGGACCCGTAGAATTCGGGGTTTATTACAAACAGCATCGGCAGGCGGTTCTATTTTTGCTTGCCGGTGGGGACAAGCGTACCCAGGCCAAGGATATCGAAGTCGCCTTGCGTCTGGCACAGAATTTATAGGAGTATATTATGGCAAGAACCATCACGACCCGATACGATGTCGCCGAGCATCTTCGAACCCCGGAGGAAATGGCTGAGTATCTTGAGGCTTGCCTTGAGGAGGCAAATGGTGATGCTGCTTTCATTGCTAAAGCGCTGGGCGACATTGCCCGCGCTAAGGGAATGGCTCAGGTGGCACGTGAGGCCGGTCTCTCCCGTGAAAGTCTCTATAAGGCCCTTTCGGGGGAACGGAGCCCAGGCTTCGACACGATATTGAAAGTCATAGGAGCACTTGGATTGAAACTGCATGCCGAGGCAGTCCCGTTGGGAAACTCAAAAACCCAACGACCGCATGCATCGGGTCAACGATAAAACTGACCAATAGCAGGACTCGCGTAACCCTCTCTTTCCTCTGAAAATCACCACTTTGTGACGCTACCCGCGTTCATTTGTTTGTAGGTGAAACGTAGGCACCCACGCCCCTCTCCCATCCCCCTCATTTCCCGGTCTTTCCCCCCACCTCAAAATTCGAGATCAAGAGATCCGAGACCTTCTCGTTCGAGTCCTTATTGACGCTGTAAACGGTCTTAACCGTCTCCATCCGAACCCCCTTGAAGGGCTCCCTGATCTCCGGGATGGCGTTGATTGAGAGGACGAATGTCCCTTTGATCCCGGAGAACCGCTCCCGCAGGTTTCCGAAGTCCTCACGGCCGAAGACTCCTTCTGGTCGCGCTCACTCTTTTCCAAGATAGGATCCTCAACGCAAAGGCGCAAAGGACGCAGAGGACTCGGTTTCTGTTTGGCGGTGAGAGGCCGCCAAACGAAAAGACCTGCTCAATGATAGAACATGCACAATTCGGAGCCCCGTAACCCTTCAGACGGGTGGCTTGGATCGGGGAGGCCGCTCCCAGGTTTTTCCGACAGCCCTTCCCAGCCTGATCTTTCGTTGTCGTTCCACCCGTGAAGGGTTACCGCAAATGGTGGGATTCTATTTCCTTCAGTCTAAAGCAAGTCTAAAAAAACCTTTGTAAAAAAACCTTTTGACATCGAAAACGTAAAGAAGTATATTTTGGGTGCCGAAAAGCTGGAACGTAATGCGACTTGTCATTGATCCGGAAGCGGCATTTCAATGAGAGTAGGGAATGCAAGGAGGTACGCCCATGTCATCTTTTCTTTCCAGAGATTTTCCAGAAGATAAATTGAGCCAACCCAAGTATGGGGTCAAAGTTGAGAAGGACATCCTTGTGAGGATGCGGGATGGCGTGACCATTGCGGTGGATATTTTTCGCCCCGATGCACCCGGGAAGTTTCCAGCCCTCTACGCTTCCTCCCCCTATCAGAAGAACCTGGTCTATCTGCCCTCCCTGCCCGCCTTTCACGAGCGCGAGACCAACCAGATCGAGTGGTTCGTCGAAAGAGGGTATGTTTACGTGCACGCCGATATCCGGGGATCCGGGGTCTCGGAAGGGATGTGGAAATTCCACAGCATCGAGGAGCAGCGGGACCACTACGACCTGATCGAGTGGATGGCGCAGCAGGCGTGGTGCACCGGCAAGGTTGGGATGATTGGGGAGTCTTACTACGCCTGGGTCCAGTGGTTCGCCGCGGCGATGCAGCCTCCCCACCTGGCCACCATCGTTCCGTTCGACGGCGGCGCGGACATGTACCGCGACGTGGTCTTCCACGGCGGCTTGCTGAACATGAGCTTCGTGACCTGGTGGCACTTCAACATGCGGGCGCAGCGACTGATGGACATTCCCGGTCCGTTCCCGCAGGACCCGCTGAAACCGGACACCATGAAATGGGACATGGTGTACGAGGTACTGCGTCATCCCACCTATGACGACTTCTGGAAGGAGAGGACGCCCGACTTCAAGAAGATCAAGTGCCCTGTCTACAGCATAGGCATATGGCATAAGGCTGCTCTCCACCTGCGGGGCAACATTGTCGGGTTCGAGGAGATCGAGACCCCGAAGAAGCTGTTGGTGTGCCATGGGGACTATGTGGGGCAAGAGATGTTCATCTTCGAGTCTCTGGAGATGCGACTCGATCTGTTGCGCTGGTACGACCACTGGCTCAAAGGGATCGATACGGGGATCATGGATGAGCCCCCGATAAAACTTTTCGTCAGGAACAGCGACGAAGGATACAGGACAGAGAAAGAGTGGCCCCTTGCCAGGACCCGTTACACTTCCTTCTACCTGCAACCGGGCAAGACGGGGGCCGCGCTTTCCCTGAACGACGGTGGTCTCTCACGCCAGGCCCCGACAACGGAAGAGAGCTATTTCGAATTCGAGTATCCCAACAAAGACTGGATGAACTGGAGGGGCGGCGGAGTCGCGACCAGGGTGAACGGGATGCTCCATCCCACCGGCGGGATCATGACATTCACCAGCGCCCCGTTGGAAGAGGATCTGGAGGTGACGGGTCCGATCCGATTTTTGCTCTACGCCTCATCAAGCGAGAAAGATGCCGACTTCTACGTCCGGGTCGTGGATCAGGCGCCCGACGCCGAGCAGCTGAAAGGCTACCCGCCGAAGGGCAGGATGCTCACCTGGGGATGGCTTAAGGCTTCCCACCGGAGCGTGGACCCGGCGCGGTCAATCAGCTACAGGCCCTGGCACAACCATGATAACCCTGAGCCCATCGAACCCGGCAAGATCTACCGGTACGAGATTGAGGTGATGCCCATGAGCAACCTGTTCCGCAAAGGGCACCGGATACGAATCGATTTTTCAAACGGCGACTCATGGATGTTCGACAGCGCCCACCACTACGGGCTGAAGTACGGGAAAGACCGTATCTATCACGATCGGGAACATCCTTCCCATATCATTCTGCCGGTGATACCAAGATAAAAAACAGGGCGAGCGGGGATGGAGAGGAATCGCTTTTTTCAAAGACGTTGAATCAGGGTGTCAAAAAGATTCAGGTCGAGCCGTCCGAGGGAATCGTTAAGAGGAAACGGGAAAAATAAACGGGAGGTTGAAAAGCAGCCATGACTCATAATGCGATCCAGACCGAAGAGGGGAGATGGCCGGGACTCTCGAAGAACGAGCGGGACCGGCGATGGAGAAGGGTCAGGGAGTTGATGAAGAGCGAAGGGGTGGCGTGCCTCATCGTCTTCGGTTTGAAAGACGGCGAACAATACGACGGGTACCTGACGAACGATCGTACCGGGGGTGTAACCATATTCCCTCTGGAGGGGGAGATGGTGCAGCTCTACTGGCATCCCCAGTACATGGTGGGGCACCTGGAGAGCACCCTCGGGGGGAAGAGTCCTGGGTCAGTGACGTCAGGTTGGGGACGACCGGTGCAGGCGTCGTCGAGGTACTCCGGGAGAAAGGGTACGATCGGGCGGAGATCGGCGTCGTGGGCGTGGCCATGTACGGCGTAGGCCAGGTGGAGGGATATGTTCCTTACAGTACCTGGACGCATATTCTGTCCAGTCTCCCTCAGGCGAAATTCCATGAGATGTCTCTCGCGTTTGCCCAACTCGTATCCGTCAAGAGCGATGAGGAATTGCAGCTGGTTCGGAGATCCGCCGAGATCGGAGAGCTTGCATCACAGAGGATGATGGAGGTGACCCGTCCGGGGGTGAGTGAGAGCGAAATCTATGCGGCCATCATGCATGAGCTCTTCCTGAACGGGGCCAATGGACTCAATGCCCCTTATGCAACTCCGTTGCTGCTGCACTCCGGTCCCGACAATCCAAGCTGGGGGCCTCCCATCTGGCTCATACGGGGGCAGCGACCCCGAACGGTCCGGAAAGGGGACGTGGTCCAGGCGGAGATATTCCCCCGATACGGAGGGATGTATACGCAGGTGCAGATGTCCGTCGCCCTTCAGCCCGTGGACTCTTTGAACAAGGAATGTGCAGCCATCGCCCGCAGTTCGTATGAGGCGGGATTTCGCGCTTTGCGTCCCGGAAAGGCCTTCGGGGAGGTTGTCGAAGCCATGGAGGCCCCTCTTAAACAGGCCGGGGCGTGGCACCTGACACCTCTCATCCATAACTTGAACCCTCTGAATTGGGTGAGCAGGATGGGGGTGGGGATGGAGAAGCTGCCGGGGATTGAGAAATATAAATGGGGCGGTCCCCTGCGCGATGTCAGGCCGGACGACCTGATCCAGGCGGACACCATCTGGGAACTTGAGCCTAACGCTTGCCTGGGAAAGCACAGGATCAATATCGGCGGGACGGTGCTCGTAAGGGCTCAAGGGGCAGAAAGCCTGAATGAGCTGTCGACCCGCATGCAGATCCTTGATTGACTCGAGGGACTAATCCCTTTGTTCTTGGCCAACGAGACCGTTGCTTCTGGAAGGGTTGCAGAGAAATGCCGGTCGTTGTGTTTGGGTGATAACCGTTAAGGCAGAAAAAATAGGAGGCGACTAAAATGGAATATCGCAAATTGGGCAACTCCTCTTTCAGAGTCTCTGAAATTGCTCTGGGAGGCAATACGTTCGGCTGGACGATCGATGAACAGGCTTCGATTGACGTGATCCGCTACGCCCTGGACCAGGGGATAAACTATATCGATACCGCAGACCGTTACGACCGGGGACGATCCGAGGAGTTTGTCGGGAAGGCCATCAAGGGTCGGCGGCACGACGTGATTCTCGCATCCAAGTTTTGCCGGGGAATGGGGGAGGGGCCGAATTTCAGCGGCGGGTCAAGGTACTATATCATGCGGGCCATCGATGCCAGCCTGAAACGGTTGCAGACGGATCACATCGATCTGTATCAGATGCATGAACCTGATCCGGAGACGCCGATTGAGGAGACGTTGCGCGCCCTCGACGACCTGGTTAAGGCCGGCAAGGTGAGATATATCGGCACCTCCAATTTTGCGGCATGGCAGCTCTGCGAGGCCTTGTGGACGTCCAAAGTCAACCACCTGCATGCCTTCATCACCGAGCAGCCGAGGTATCACATTCTTGACAGGAAGATAGAAGAAGAACTCGTCCCATTTTGCCAGGCCTACAAGATCGGCATCATTCCGTGGGCCCCCCTTGGCAGGAGGCTTCCTGACCGGAAAATACCGCTCCGGAGAGAATGCTCCGGCTGACTGGCGGCTTTCCACGCCGATCGAGATCTACGGGAGCATGCTTACGGAAGAGAACTTTCGCAAACTGGCGAAGTTGGAGGATTTCGCTTCCAGGCGGGGTCGCAAGGTAGGAGAATTGGCTCTGGCCTGGCTGCTGGCCAAACCATGGGTAAGCACCATCATCGCAGGAGCCCGGAGCATAGAACAGGTAAAGGCGAACCTGGGCGCCGTGGGCTGGAAGCTGACCGCCGAAGAAGTCTCCGAGTTGGATGCTATTTGATAAAGGAATGACATCTAGGAGGATTTAGGGCCAGGCAATGGAGCAATCGTAGGAAGGGTCTCTGAACCGAAACGTGGAATCAGAGGCAATTCAGATCACGCCTCGCCAATCCCTTCCTCTCGAGAGCGGGTTCATCGGCGGAGATGACGAACTCCTACGGAAGGGGCGACTTCGGCATGGTCGATACGCCCGGTTCCAGCTGAAAGTCGTAGTGGAGTCGCCACTCCCCGTTTTCTCGCCGGAACTGACCAACCATACTCTCGCCGGCCGTAAAGACCGGATCCTCCCGGAGCGTCTCATCGCCTTTCACGAAGACTTGCGTGATCAGGGTATCGTATCCCGGGGCCGAGACGATGAAATGGATGTGGGCCGGACGATACGGGACGCTGTTTGGCAACCTTGAGCAGCTCGCCAACAGGGCCCACAACCGGGAAAGCGTAGGATGTGGGCTTCAAAGCGACGATTTCGAAGGTCCCCGATTCGTCCGTCCGAAACCTTCCCCGCAGGTTATAGTCGGGTTGCGCATCGTCCTGATTCTCATACAGGCCGTTCGTGGCCGCCTGCCAAACGTCGAGCATCGCACCGGCAATGGGCGCACTGTCCGTCAGGTTGTAGACTCTGCCGCTGATCCGCACCCGTTCCCCCGCGGTGTCCGACGCTCGCGATGGATTCGCCTCTTCGACAAAGGGGAGCGTTGGCCCGATAGAAGGGGCCGACGAGTGCGTACCCGACGGCCCCTTCGGGCCTCTTATGACCGAGTGTTTCCACCAGCTGGCTGACCCCGATGAGATCCCCGAGAAGCAAGAACTCGTTTCGCCTGGGTCCCGTATTCTCTGCCATCTTCGCCATGAGACTCCAGGCGGTTTCCCACTCCTCACGCTTCAGCCCGACCTCCTTGACATAGGTGTGCAGGTGCCTGATCAGGGCCACCACGATCTCCCTGAGGCGAGGATCGTCAATCCTGGAATAGGTTTCGAGCACTCTCTGCGTGAGGTCATCGCTTGCGCTTCTATGAGACATGGGATCTCTCCTTTCCGGCTTCCATGCGGTGCTGCCCAATGCAACATTGAGGTCACTTGTTCACCATCTCTTTCAGCTCTTTACCCACTTTGAAGAACGGAACCTTCTTGGGAGGGACATCAACGCTCTGCCCCGTCCTGGGATTCCTGCCCTTGCGGTTCCTGTAATGTCTTACCGCAAAGGTCCCGAATCCCCTGATCTCAATCCGTTCTCCCTTTTCAAATGCTTCTTTCATTGCATCGAAGAGAAGCTCTACGATGCGCTTGGCATCCTTCGCTGCGATGTTTTCCTTCTCTGAAAGCTTCACGGCCAGGTCGGTACTATTCATCTTTGACTCCTCTCCGCTCTTGATAATATGGAAACGTTACCTCCTATTGAAGTAACCCTGTCGTATAAAGGGTCTGAGGATAAAATCAAACTCAAAGGAGGCAGATAATATGTATTATACCGGAATTGACTTGTACAAGGAAACATCTTTTATCATCCCAGCGGATGAGAAAGGTGGTATCGGGGCGAAGGGCAGTGGGAAAAAAAAGGAAAGAGCGTAGGTTCTAAGACAAAAATAAAGACCTTTTTGCGGGCCGAACTTTACAGGAGAACGTTAACCCATGGCCATCATGATACAGGTATCACGGGGGCCATGGGTTAAGTTTCATCCCGTATCTGAATCGAAATAATCTGATCTTTACCGGCTTCACATGTCGGATATCTCGATGGCCTCGGCTTCCCTTACCGGTTTAAAACCGGATTGAATCAACGCATTCCTCATCAATTCCACTTCTTCCCTGGAAACAGGCAACTGGGGCAGTCTCATGTGTGGCCTGGGAATTTTCCCCAACAGCCATGCGGCCACCTTGTACCGGTAGTGGAAATAGGTCTGACTGTATCCGAACATTACGCCCCGAATGGCATCGGTGATCGGCCGCAGTCTGTCCTGAATGGCATAGGCCCGATTGAGGTCGCCTCTTTTGACGGCGTGATAGATCTCCGCATCCTCTTTTGCTCTGTAGATATCCCCTCCGTTCAGGCTTCCGTCGGCCCCTTCCCGGATCGTTTCAACCAGAATATGGTCTCCTGCGTTCAGGGCTGCCACGTGTCGCCCCGTGACTTTTTCGGCTTCTCTCAGGGCATTGAGGCACCGCTTAAATTGGCCCAGGTCATACCTTGTCGTTATCTTCCATCCAGCCAGATTCTCCACCTCGATCGCAAGTCTCTTGAAGGTTTTTGGAAGGATTTGATAGTTGCCCTCAGAGGTAGGGCCCCCGAACATGATGATCGGCAGATTCACCTGCTTGTCGAACCGTTTCACGTGCTCGATCAGCAAATTCTCGGCGGTATTCGGGTCCCAGGCGATCATGTTCGGCGGACAGAAAAGAAAAGCGTCCACCCCCGCATCTTTCTGTTTTTTCCCCTGCTCGATGGCTTTCCATGTCGAATCAGAGACGATGCCTCCTATGACCGGAATCTTTCCTCTTCCCTCTTCCTGGGTGATCCTGATGACCCGCAGCCTCTCCTCCATGGTGAGGCACTCCGTCTCGCCGGCGTGACCGCCCACGACAAAGGCATTAATCTCAGCCTGCATGATGTCCTGCAGTAACTTCCTGTAGGCTTCTTCATCAAGCTCTCTGCAACTCTTGTCTTTGTAGACAACACAGACGGAAGGAAGCAGTCCTTCCATGATCCACTTTTTCGCCATGTTTCCCCTCCTGATGCGATATTCGGTTTCCATTCTCCTGCTTTCTATATCACGGATGACATACCCTGTCAATTCGTGACGAGGCAGGTGAAATCGTCTCTCCTTCACCTCAAGCCTGTGACCCTGGGCCCGCTATTTGGCAAGCCCCAATTCCTTCAGCATCTTATCATAGATATCGTAGTTTTTTGACACATACTCCGTCAGTTGTTGACTGTTGCGGTGGAACACCGAGTAATGTTGATCCTTCATAAAGTTCACAAAGGCCGGTTCCCTGGCCGTCTTCGTAAATGTCTCTTCCAGTTTCTTGACAGCCTCGTCAGGTATGCCTCGGGGACCGAATATCGCCAGGAACATCGGCCAGGGGATATCGTAGCCCAGGTCTTTTAAGAGTGGAACCTGGGGGTATTCATCCGGATGTGTCTCCCCCAGGAAGACCAGGAGCCTGGTTTCCCTGGAGTCAACCAGTGGAAACTGAAAATCGCCGACGGTGAATTGAACGTGATTTCCCAGAAGGGCTGCCTGATATTCTGTGGCCCCTTTAAAGGGAATATGGGTAAATTGAACCCCCTCTTTTCGGGCAATCTGTTCTATGAGGAGGCTTCCAATGCTGTTGGGGGCATTGGTTCCAAAGCTGAGCTTTTTTGGATTCTGCCTGGCGTAGGCGATGAGGTCCTTGAAGCTCTTAAAGGGGGAATCGTTCTTAACGACCACTCCGGGATTGAGCGTTGCAAACTGCATGATATATCTGAAATCCTTCAATGGATGGTAGGGAACCTTCTCCAGGAATGAGATGACAAATAACGTCTGGGCCCCTGCGCATTGACCCACGGTATACCCATCGGGTTTGGCTGTTGCGATGGCGGCCGTCCCGATCGATCCCCCCCCGCCGGCTTTGTTTGCTACCACGACCGGCTGTCTGAAATGTTTTTCTGCCTCTCTCCCCAGTGCCCGGAATGCGATGTCCGCCGAAGTGCCAGGCGACCATGGGACAATGAAGTTGATCGGTCGGTTTGGAAATTCCGAGGTTTTCGTCTCCTGCGTATGCCCCAGGGTGACAGCAAAAATGGTGAAACCCAAGGATAAGACAAGACCTGCCATTAACGTCGATAAACGATGTTTCATTTTTTCCTCCCTGCTTTAGTCGCTCGGACCCCGGAGTAAAAGCATAGAATGCTTTTTTCTTCCGATCTCCCCATTCCTGAAGAGGGGATACCAATCGGGAAACAAATTATAAGATTCAGGAAGAAGAGTCAAGAACTTTCTTAAGAACTTTCTTATGAAGTGTCTTATGAAGTTTCTTATCTGCTGTTTTTTCTCCCTTGACATGCAACTTCGTTTTTCATATATTCAACTCACCTTAGGGCGAACTCTCATCTTATTCACGGAGGATCATGACATGGCAGGCACAGCTACCGATCAAGCCAGCGCCGGTGCTACCCCGGCGTGGTTAATGTACCGGGATATGCTTCGCACCCGTCTGTTTGAAGAACGCTGCGTTCAATGCTATCAAAAGGGGATCGTTCGGGCCGCAGTCTACCCGTCGGGAGGACAGGAGGCGATCGGGGTCGCCGCCTGCCACGCACTGGAGAGAGACGATTGGGTGATCCCCTCCTTGCGAACGCGGGGAGCCTTCTTCGCGAGAGGACTGAGCACCGTAGAGCAGTTCCGGGCGCTGTTGGGCAGTCCCAGAGCCAATAACGCCTTTCGCGAGCCACCCCACCACTCTTCTTCACCGGAACATGGGTTGATTCCGGGTTCGGCGATGATTGGCGGCCAGTTGCCGGTCGCCGCCGGCCTCGCGCTTTCGGCCAAACTGGACAAGCGTGCGGCAGTGGCTGTTGCCTTCATGGGCGATGGTACCCTCGGGGCAGGCGATCTTTACGAGACGATGAACATTGCCGCCGTATGGGAACTCCCGCTCATCATTGTCTGCGAGAACAATCGCTGGCAGATTATGGTGCCCTGGCACCGTGTCCGAGTACATGAGGAGACGGTCGAATATGCTGAGGCGTTTGGACTGCTGACGCGACAGGTGGATGGAAACGATGCCTTCGACGTCTATCACTCGACGCGATGGGCACGAGAGCAAGCCCTCTCCGGCCGACCGGTGTACCTCGATTGTGCCACCTTTCGTACTGCGATATACAGCACGCAGTTTGGCGAGCCGAGACGGAAAAACCCTCCCAACATTGAACAGTGGAAGGCACGTGATCCGGTAACCCGGATGGCCAAATGGCTGGTGTCCCACTGCGTCAGCACCCCGGATCAACTGAGGACGTTGCAGGAAGAGGTAGCGCTTGAGGTAGAACAGTCGATGGATACCGTTCTAAGGGAAATCCAGACCGCCGGCAAGGAGGATTCGTATGCTGTCAACCTATAAGGATGCAATTCGGCAAGCCCTGCACGAGGCCCTGGCGGCCGATGAACGAACCCTCATGTTTGGCCCTGAGACCCGGGACTCGATGCCCAACCGGGTCAATGACGGCTTCTCTGAAGAGTTTGGAACCGACCGTGTGCGGGATACCCCTATCAGCGAAAGCGCCGCTGTCGGTATTGCCGTGGGCGCGGCTGCAAACGGGTACCGCGTGATCGTCGATATCGCCTATGCCGATATCACGGCAGTCTGCTTCAGTTCCATCGTACAGACTGCCGCCAAGTTTCACTTCTTGACCAGTGGCCGGTTGCGTGTCCCCGTCGTCGTCAAGGCGCCGATTGGTCGCTATTTGCAGAATGGTCCCATGGGTGCCCAGGTCACTGCCTCCTGGTACTCGAACGTTCCCGACCTGAACGTCATCATGCCGGCTTCGCCCCAGGAAGCCTACTGGAGCCTGATCAATGCACTGGAGCAACCCATCCCCTCGTTATTCCTTGAAGACCGTTCCCTGACAGATCGCACTGGAGAGATGGGAGTCAAGAATCCGGGGTTGAGTGCCACGATCACCCGGTTTGGCACGGATGTGACCCTGATCGGCGCCGGGCGAGCTGCGGCACTGGCTGAGGATGCTGCCGATAAGCTGAATGCGGTCGGGATTTCGGCCGACGTCGTCAGTCTCTGTTACGTTCGCCCCATAGATCGAGAGACCATATGCTCATCCGTTCAGAAGACCGGGAGGGCGATCATCGTGCAGGATGAACCCCCCAATGGCGGGTATGGGCCGGTTGTGCGATGCCTGTTGGATGCGTTGCCTTTCGGTCGTCTGCGATCGACCCCTCGCATCCTGGCATCCGCCGATCAGCCCTTCCCATATCTTATTGAGGACTCGATCCTGGTGTCCGTCCAGGACATCGTATCCGCCGCAGCCGAAATGCTTGCTGATGAACAAACAAAGAAGCACTGAAATGAGTTTCTGCCCGGGTTTTGCCGGGGCTTCGACAGGGTGCGGCCTTCGGGAAGAACCGGCTAACCTAAGTTATTTGTCTGGATCGCAGCGACGACGTATGGCACAGAAAGGAGTGGACATGATGCGGAAATGTGGATTGTGGGCAATGGCAGTGATTGTTGTGGTTGGCTTGATTCCCCTGGTGACCCTCGGGCCACGCGGCTGGGCATCCTCTGCTTGGCCGACGACAATCGAAGGAATAGCCGGTTACAAGGGCGCTGATCGGCAGCAGATGCTGGAAGAGGGCGCCAAGAAAGAGGGAACGTTCACCTATTACACTGTTAACGCCAACGAGCGGTCGCGCTCCGCCATGATGGAAGGGTTTCAAAAGAAGTACCCCTTTATCAAGCCCAAGATGTATCGTGCGGACTCGACGGCTCTGGTCAACAGGCTGATCCAGGAATACCAGGCGAACACATCCATCGCCGGTGCAATCGAACAGAATCCCAACCAGTTGGACAACTTGGTGAAAGGCAAGCTGTTGGTGCCATATTACTCTCCTTCGGTGGCAAAGATCAAGCCGGAGATGATTTCCAAGGCTCCTGATGGCAAGACGCTGTTGGCCATGGTCATGGTCAGCCCGTTCACCTTCGGGTACAACACCAAGATGATACCGCTTGATCAGGCTCCCAAAACGTGGGACGATATTAAAAAGCCGTTCTTCAAGGGTAAAATGGCTCTGCCGACCGACGCGGTAGGGGTCAACTGGGTTGGAAACGCGGTCATCACCAAAGGGGAGGCCTGGGTCAAAGGACTGAAAAATCAGGAGATCCACCTGGTCAACGCCACCGGTGCCGGCATTGCCAATATGGTGGCCACCGGCCAGTATGCCATGACCCCCGTGTACCACTTCACGTTTTTCGCCGCAGACAAGAAGGCGGGGTACCCGGTGGAACTGGCGCTCATCGAACCCTTCTGGTGCACGGCTTGGGCTTGGGGGCTTCTATCCCGCAGTCCCACCCCCTACTCGTCCATGCTGTTGATCGATTATGCGCTCTCCGAGGAAGGACAAGGCATCTACATGCGATTCGCCTACAATAGCACGATCATTGGTTCTCAGAGTGTCGCTGAAAAGTACCGAATCATCCTTCCCAACCAGGTGCAAAACTACGATCAGGAGTACACGAAATGGGAGGCACTGATGAGAGACATCACGACCCCGTAGCCTTCGGAAGATGCCGGCCCGCCAAACGATGTAAGGACGTTGCCGATGGACTGTGGACGTCCTGGCTTAAGTTCGGCAAACCGATATGCAGGTCGATGGACTTTAAACTGCCAGATCCGCTGTTGGGGGTAGAGTCCCATCCCTCGCGGTTGACGAAAAGAGGAAACACCTTTAGCAGGCCAATGACTGTGGCTCTGTCTGCACCGGGGTAAGGTAACCCAATCTTTACCGCGGTCTTTATAAAATGGGGGCAGGGTTGTCTGTGAGCATTGCCGTGATAGGCAAAAAAGTGTCTTTCCGTACACGTGGGTTTCATAGGGCTCTTGAGGTATTCTCTGCTCAACCGCTGGCGCTGGGCTTGGTGATGCTCTTTGTCGGTCTGCTCGTCCTGCCGCCGCTATACTGGTTAATCCGAACCAGCCTCACCACCTTCTCTCTGACCGGCGAGGCGACCCATTTCACCCTCCGCTACTTTCAGCAGGCGCTCTTCGAAGGTAACCGAGCCGGTTTTTTCTTCAACTCTCTGCTCTTTGCCGCCACCAGCTCGGTGGGGGCAGCCATTCTCGGGACCACTCTCGCCTGGTTGGTGGAGCGCACCGACGTCCCACTCAAATGGTTGCCGCCCAACTTGGCGTTCGTCCTTTTTGCCGTTCCCGGTATCCTGAAGGTTACCGGGTGGATCCTCCTGCTGAACAAGCAAAACGGCTTCCTGACCGTCATCCTCGCCCTCTTCCTCCCTCGCGATCTCATCCCCAACATCTATGGGCTGGGCGGGATGATCTTCATGCAGGCGCTCCTGTGGACTCCCGTATCGTTTCTGCTTATGGCCACTGCTTTCCACAACATGGACCCAAGCCTGGAGGAGGCCGCGCGTGCTTCGGGGGCCAGCGGCTGGGTGGTCATGCGCCGCGTGACGCTTCGTCTTGCGCTGCCGTCTTTGCTCACGGTGTTTCTCCTGTGCTTCATCGAGGGATTGACCGCTCTGGAGGTGCCCCTGTTCCTGGGTATGCCCGTTTCCGTCTACACGGTCACATCGGCGGTTTATCGGACGATTTCGACTTCCCGGGTTCCCGATTACGGAATGCCCAGTGCCATGGGCATCGCACTCATGGCGGTGGTCGCTGTGATTATATTTATGTACCAGAGAGCCGTTCGTACTTCCAGTTCCTTCCAGACGGTAACCGGCAAGGGGTTCCGTCCGCGTCAAACAAGCCTGGGCGCCAGGAGACCGATCGGTACGGCCATCGTTGTCATCCTCTGTCTTTTCCTGGCCGCGCCGGTCTTTTCCTTAATCTGGACATCGTTCTTGGAACGTGTGGTGCATCCCCTGGCCATACGGGAGGCCATGGGCGCTTTGACTTTCCGTCACTACAGCGAGGCTGTCACGGATGAGGGGCTCCGCCGATCCGTTTTTCATACGCTGCTTATTGGAGTTTCCAGCGCCACCGGCGTCGCCGCGCTTGCATTGGCTGTCGCCTGGTTCTTGGTTCGAGGAAGTTGCAAGGCCATCCGTTTGCTGGATCTGCTTGCCTCTTTTCCTCTTGTCTTCCCCGGCATTCTGATGGCCCAGGGGGTGCTGCTGACCCATCTCCGTACGCCAATCCTGCCGGTGTATGGAACGATTTGGATCCTCGTCTTGGCGTATGTCCCACTTTTTCTTCCCTTTGGCATAAGATACGTTCACGCCGGGCTCTTAAGCATTCATCAGGAACTTGAAGAAAGTGCCTCGGCCAGTGGGGCCCCTCGATGGCAGGTCATCGGACGAATCACCATTCCGCTGCTTCGCCCTGCGCTTGTCTCGGCGTGGCTGTTTACGTTCTTGATCTCCATGCGTGAGCTAAACGCAGCCATCATTTTATACGGCCCGCGCTCGGAGGTCATCGCCGCGACACTCTTCGATAAATGGAATGAAGGATCGCTGGGCTTGCTTTCGTCCTTTGGCATGCTTATCACTGTGGGTGCGGCGGCGCTGGGATTGATTGTCCGCCGTGTCGCCGGCCGACTCGGCATGTGAATGAGAAGCGTGTTCATTTTCAACTTATTTCGAGGGCATTGAAACGCCAAGGAGGTAACTCGTGGACTTCCAGCATAGGGTTGCGATCGTGACGGGCTCTACCGTGGGTATCGGAAAGGCTACTGTCAAAGCCTTCGCCAGAGCAGGTACGAACGTCGTCGTGAACGGCAGACGGATTGAACTGGTAGAGCAAGTGACACGGGAGATTATAGAGGAGGGCGGAAAAGCGATCGGCGTGAAGGCGGATGTTACCGACAGCGGACAGGTCGGCGCACTTGTTGAAGAAACGCTTGCCGCCTTCGGTCGTATTGACATTCTCGTAAACAATGCCGGTGGACCGGCAAACGCACCCGTTACGGAGCATTTTCTGGATATCCCGGAGGAATACTGGGATCAACTGGTCGATCTCAATCTCAAAGGGGCCTTCCTTTGCTGTCGGGCCGTCGTGAAACATATGATGGCGCAACAAAGCGGGAAGATCGTGAACATCTCCTCAGGCGCAGCCAGACGAGTCCACGGAGGGGCAGCGGGCCACTTGCCTTACACCGCCGCCAAGACGGGCCTTTTAGGGTTTACGCGGGCGCTGGCCCTGGACCTTGGTCCCTACGGTATCAACGTGAATACCGTATTGCCTGGTTCGACGGCGAGCGAGTTATTCGAGGAGAAGTGGGCATTGAAATCAGAAGAGGGGAAGCGAACCGTCGTCAACCAAATCCCCTTGCGCAGAATCGGGAGACCTGAGGAGATTGCCAGTGTCGTGCTCTTCCTCGCCTCCGATGCGGCGAGTTATATCACCGGCGCATCGATTGATGTGAATGGTGGAAAACACATGGTGTGACCCAGGCCGGGCCTGCGTCTTGTCGGTCTCGCCGAGGTGGAGGCCGCCCAATGCGGCTTCCTGCAACAAGGCCTGCCTGAAGAGGAATACTGCTATGCTGAAGGTTACCGGTTTATACAAGCGGTTCGTGACCGACCGAGGGGACGTCAGGGCGGTGGAGGACATCAGCTTCGTGGTTGCTGAAGGAGCGTTTTACACTCTCGTCGGGCCAAGTGGGTGTGGCAAGACGACGACTTTGCGCTGCATTGCCGGCCTCGAGCAGACCGATGCCGGTGAGATTCGCATCGGCGACGAAGTTGTTTCGTCGCCTGATTCCGGTGTGTTCGTTCCCATCAACAAGAGAAATATCGGAATGGTCTTCCAGTCTTACGCCATATGGCCTCACCTGACCGTTTTTGAGAATGTGGCCTTCCCACTCCGCGTCGGCAAGATGAAGTTCTCTTCGCAGGAGATAAAGACAAAGGTGAGCAAGGCCCTGGAAACAGTGAGACTGGCAGGATTGGAGGAACGTCCTGCGCCGCAGCTCAGCGGCGGCCAACAGCAGCGCCTCGCCCTTGCGAGAGCTCTGGTTCGCGAACCCCGGCTGCTCTTGCTTGATGAACCTCTTAGTAACCTTGATGCCAAATTGCGGGAGAGTATGCGCGGCGAACTGCGCGACCTTCAACGACAGCTAAAGATCACCACCATCTATGTTACCCACGATCAGCTGGAAGCTGTTTCAATGTCGAACGTCATTGCCGTGATGCACGAGGGCAGGATTGTTCAGGAGGGGCCACCGAGGGAGATCTACGATAGGCCAAACTCGACATTTGTCGCTGACTTTATCGGATCGACCAATTTCGTGTCCGGCCGACTTGTCGAGGAGAGTATCGAAGGCGAGACCTGTGCCATCGCCAGTGCAATCGGCCGGCTGCGGTGCTATTTTCCGGACCACGTTCGTGCAAGAAGCGAAGTCTTGATCTCGATAAGGCCGGAAAACATTTTCCTCCGCCGTGAAAGGCCAGATGGGACCTCGAACTGTTTTGAGGGCACGGTGATCACATCCCATTTCCTCGGGGAGTATTTGGATTGCCGAATTGATGTTGCACAGCAGACGATCCGGGCCCGCCAGCACCCGTCTCTCAAAGTCCGGGAAGGCGACAGAATCTTTGTTGAGATGCCTGTTGAACACTGCATCGTCATCCCTCATGAATGACCGAAGCCTTTGCGATGCGCAGTGTTGCATTTCAACAGAAATCACCAAATGTCGGAAGAGCCTTCTCCACCGGGAGACCAGAACGGATTTCTCGAAATGAAAGGAGAGAATTGATATGGCGGCAAAGGGCATGACTTCATTTGATCCGTCCACTCTCTGCCAGGTTGCCATCGTGGTAAAGAGTATCGATGAGACCGTGAAGTTTTACACGGAAGTTTTCGGTATCGGACCTTTTGAAATCCGGGAGGTCCATTTCCCCCATGCCACGTATTATGGGCAAAAAGGAGGTTATCGCGGCAAAAGGGCTTATGCCAAATTGGGATCGGTCACACTTGAGCTTATCGAGCTTATTGACGGCAAGACAGTTCATGAAGCCTTTCTTAAGGAGAAAGGGGAAGGCCTCCACCATCTTGGTTTCGAAGTCAAGGATTTGAAGAAGTGCGAAGAGGAAGCGGAAAAGCTTGGCCTCAAGGTTGTCCAAGGAATGAAAAGAGAAGACGGAAGCGGTTTTATCTACCTCGATTCGGACCGGGTCGGCGGGACGATGTTTGAGTTGATTCAGGTCCAGAGCCCCAAACCGTAAGACGTCTATCCGGCCTCCGTTAAGGGGCACATGCCGGTCAACTCGCTCAGGTTTGAGAGATCCTTCCGAAGAGAAGGCGTTTTATTGGCTTGGATCTCCGTTTTCAGGGGTGAAATCGGTTTCGCAGGGAACTTCCGGCTCCCGGCCCTTCGGACAGGCGGTATTGCCCGCGATATCACTTGCGCAAACCGATCTTTACTGCGATCGCAAGGCCGCGTTCATAGTCTTCCGCCATGATCTTTTTATGCTCGGCAGGAGACTTATAATCCACGATGAACCCTTCTATCTTCTCAATCCTGGTTTTCACTTCCGGATTCTTGATGGCTTTCTCAATAGCCGGGATAAGAACCTTCTTCGCGTTATCCGGAATCCCTGCCGGAGAGAACAATCCAAACCAGCTGGAGAGCAGCTCCTGTTTATAGCCGAAATCCGTGATCGTAGGCACTCCGGGAAATTGGGGTGATGCTTTGGAAACCAGGAGAAGTCTCAACTTCCGCGCCTCCACATGAGGAACGATCTTTCCGATGGTATCGCAGGTAGCTTCCACATGTCCTCCCAGCAGCGCCGTGATGACGGATTCCCCTCCCTTGAAGGGGACGTGAGTCAATGTGACGCCCGTCAACGACTGGATGATCTCCAGATTAAAATGGGGAGGGGATCCGATCCCCGTCGTGCTGACCCGGATCTTACCGGGATTTTTTCGGGCATAGTCCAGAAACTCCGGAAACGTCTTCCAGGGGGAACTCTCCTGAACGGCGATGGCCAGGGGAAAGTAGACATGGATGGCCAGAGGATCCAAATCCTTCACAGGATCGTAAGGAACGTTTTCCGGATTGATAATGGACGTGTAGACAACCGCTCCTGCGCCTACGTATCCAAGGGTGTAGCCGTCTTTCTTGCTCTTGGCCACGACATCCGTTCCTAACAGCGTTCCACCTCCCGGCTTGTTCACCACGATCACCTGCGTCCCCATGATCTTACCCAGTTCATCGGCCAGAAGCCGGCCCGTGATATCGCCGCCTCCCCCTGCGGGGATTGGAATGACCATCTGGACGGGGTGAAGAGGGTATTGCTGTGCAAGAACCGGCGGGAATCCGGTGGCCAGCGTAAAACTTACCGTCAGCAGAAAGATGACAAATGATGAGCGTTTCACGAGAACCTCCTTGGGCGAGAATGTCCGATCAGACTTTCGGGTTCACCATTAAAGGGGAAAGAAGGGATACGTCACCTCCTGACCCCGGTTGAGCTGCGTAAGGCATTGAACGTTGCTCTTCTATGAGAAGAGGTGCCCCAAGCATATCAGGACCGCAGCAGTTGTCAAGGGGAAAATCGGGGGAAATCGTATCCCTCCTGAGGGATCTTCACCCCGCTGCTCCTCCTGGCCATTCCAAGGATGGCAAGTTTCAGAGAATGGATATGACCGCAACGGCAAACATGGCCAGCGGATAGACGCAGGCCCGGTTGAACAGGATCAGGGCGGTTGGCTCGCTCTGGTTTCTTACCCACCGCCAACCCGGAATGATGAGGAGGAGCCCGCCTGTGATCATTGCTCCCGCAGTATAGGCGAGGGGATGACGGATGATCCCTGTGAAAGGGAATGAAAGGCTGCTCAGAACAGTCAGCACCATGAATGCAAAGGCCACCTGGGAGGAGCGAATCTTTCCATATCGAATCGGGAATGTTCGAATCCCGAGGTGTCTATCTTCCTCGATATCGATCCAGTCTCCGGAGATATTTCGTCCGCCTACTTCCCAGGAAAAAGTCCAGACAAAGACGGCAAAGACGTAAGCAAAAGAAGGGGAAGTTCTTATAGGCATAGACTCCGGCCAACGCTCCGATCCCCACCATGCATCCTGAAAGGAGCGCCTTCCAGTGTGATTTTCTGAGAAGTTTGCAGTAGCAGGCCTCCAATCCAACGGCAACAAGGAGGATGAGGCTGCAAAGAGGGTTGAGGAGATACGCAAGCAGAAGGGAGAGAAGACTCCAGCAGAGAACCCAGCTCAGCCCCTTTCCAAACCGAAGTCTTCCCTGGGCAATAGGGTGAGGGTACCCCATTGCATCGATGTCGAACTGTGACGATTCCCGGGAATGCTTCTGGAACCTCTCCTTGTCGATCCGCCAGTCCATCAGGTCATTGAGTGCAAAGATGGCCGTGAAGCCGGCAGAGGCCGACATCAGCCCGATCAGAAGAGGCAGGGGAGGGGGGAATGAACCGAGGGCGATGAGAGCCCCGAAACTGGGATGGGCGACGTCCAGGACCGAATGGTGCATTCTTGAGAAACCGAAGTAGGTCTTGAAACGTTCAGTCAGTTTCAAGAGAACAGTCTGCATGTCCCTAGCCTCTCAAACGCGTCGGGTTTGACCCTAACGTTGCATTCGCTTCGGCGGTTGGGCGTGCTTCCAAACCTTTACAAAGCGGTTATTTGACATGTTATGGGCAATATGCGACTTCGCCTGGAGTGAGGTCTGGCATAGGGTTGGAACGTGGGTGGCTAAACACTTAAAGGTACCGCTGTAAAGGTTTTCCAGCACACTCAACCGCCTTCGTTCGCTTTTTTATGCACCTGGAAGGTTGAATGAGGTCAGTGGTTCTTCAATGCTTCTTCAAGACATTCCAGAATTCTACCGCCCGGGTTTACCTCTGACCGGCGAAATGCCTGTGTGCAGCACCGTCCGATCAATCGATCGAGAGGGGGCGGGTTGTGGATCAGCCTGCGGACGGCCCACGGGAAGGGGAGAGCGGGTCGTATCCCGGGCGGAGAGTGCCCTCCTTCAATGCCTTGTGCTCTAACCCTGTATGGGGTTGGATGGCGAGAAAGAACATGACTGGGACGACCCGGTCGTTGCCGAAAATGCTTCGGATCCGCCCCATGACCTCGATGGTTTCCTGAAGTGTTTTCCGTGTTTCCCCTGGGGCGTTGAGGGAGAGGTTGATCAGGACCCTGCCGAGATAACCGGCCTTGCGGAGCACCTCACATCCCTTTAGGACCTCTTCAACAGAGATGCCCATGCGAAGCTGATCCAGGATGGCCTGAGAACCTGAATTGAGCGAGATTTCCAGCTCGTGAAGCCCCGACTTCACCATCAGATCGGCCAGATCGCCGCTGAGCTTGTCTACTCTCAGATAGCCGGACCAGTTGAGATCAAGCTTCTGCCGGAGCAAGCCCCCTAATATTTCCGAAAGGTGATCATCGTCCAGGGGCTCGCTCAGGAGCTGTGCATCGGCAAACCAGAACCGTCGGGACCTCCATCGTTTGCAGTAGGAAGCAATCTCGTCGACAACCCTGCCGGGAACCCGGCGCCGGACTTCCCTCCCCTCCAGAAACCCATAAACGCAGTAAAGACAGCGATGGGGGCATCCCTGTTTGGTCTGAACCCCGATCTCTTCTTCCGCATAGGCGCGCCATTCCGGAAAGACGACTTCGAGAAACCCCAGGTCGAGTTCCGGTTCAATCGGATCTTTGGGGATCGAAAGACCGAGTAACTGGAAGAAGCCGTCGAGGTTTGTCTCGGGAAAGAGATGGACCTGCGGCGGGAGCTTGGGCCGAAAGCGCTCTCCAAAGATCCTTATGCTCGGGCCGCCCACGGCAAGGAGGCTGCCGGGCGACAGGGCTGCCGCCTTTCGGATCAGGTTCAGGTTTTCATCTATTGCGGAATGATACGTGAATATGTGACCGAGACCTTTGAATGCCGCCCCGATCCTTCTCAACGGAGAGGGGTCGTGGAAGAAGATGAAGGCGTCCCTCATGGCATGATCCATGTCGTGAGGTGCAAATACCTGGATGTCCCTCCAGGAGAAGGCAATCACGTCGGGCCGGTATGTCCGGATCGTTTCCTGAAGAGTGGCTCCGCGCCGGTGCGGTTCGACCAGGGCAAGATCCAGGATCCTTTGGGACAGCTCAGGCGCAGAGCGCCTCAATAGGCCGCTGAGGTAAACCGGACCAAGGGGATAGATCTTTTTGCAGGGTAGTCTGACGATAAGGATTCTCTGAGGGCTCATGATTGAGGCAACCTCACCGCTGTAAAAAGGGACTGCTCGGCTTCCTTTGAGACTTTGCCTCTTTCCATCATTGGGATTCCGGGAGGGTTGCCACAATCGGAAGACCTTTACCTTTCCCAGGCCTGGAAACAGCATGGCCGTAGGAGAAAACTCGCCTGACCCCGCCCACTGATCGAAAAGCCTCGCCTCAAATTGCATTGAAGATTTCCATTCACGGCGTTCGGACCAGTTCAGGATCACGGAGCAGGCTTCCAGGCGAGGTAGAATCTTTGCCTCAATGTAATCCTTCCAGTTTGAACTATCCGAGTAAACGAACAGGATGACTCTTCCCTTTCTCCCATGGCGGACCCAAAAGCGGACCCTGAGCCCAAATCTGAGAGCGAGGGGACCCAACGATTTCAGCACGGTCATCCCGAGCAGAAGGCCGATGATCAGTGAGACGATTCCTACCCAATTCATGAGAATTGATCCTGATCTTTACTCTTACTCAACGTGTCCAAAATAAGGGTTTCACTGCCGAGGGCTCATCCGACAATTTCTTTCACTCTGCCGATTTCGCCGCTTTCCAGGCGAACTTTCATGCCATGAGGATGGGCCGGGGATTTCGTCAGAATGTCTTTCACCACGCCTTCCGTCAGCCTTCCCGAGCGCTGGTCTTTCTTTAACACAATCAAAACCCGCATGCCGGGTTTGATACTGTTGCGATCTATTCCAGTCATGGCTCCAATGCCTCTTTTGCGGATATCAGAATCGTGTCTTTCATTTGGCGGGGGTCGGTTTCCACGCCATTGCCGCCCTGCAATTGGGATCCGTGACCACATCCACGACAGCCGGTAGATCGGATGCCAGGGCCTTCTTCAGGGCAGCAGGGATTTCCCCGGGTTTTTCCACGCGAATACCTTCACATCCCAACTCCTGGGCGATTCTGGCAAAATTGACTTCCCGGAACTTGTAGAGATCATCTTTGTTGCCGGGTCTGCTCTCATAGGCACGATCCAGAAGACCCACCACCTGGCACAGACCGTGATTATTGTTTACCACGGTGACCGTCTTTATCCCGCACCGGCTCGCCGTCTCAAGTTCGCAGAGGTGGTAGAAGAAGCCTCCATCCCCGGTAAAGCAGATGACGGGCCTGTCAGGCGCTCCGCACTTTGCTCCCAGGGAAGCGGGGAAGGCCCAGCCCAGGGAACCTGCTGCACGAAGATAGCTCTGCCCCGGCTGATTCAGATTGACCATGGTACCCGTCCATATGCCTGCGTTTCCGGTGTCCACAACCAGGATACCATTCGGTGGAAGGGCTTCTGTAATCTCTTTACACAACCTCTCCGGTCTTATGGGGATGGCCTCTGATTGACGGAAGGGTTCCGCCTCATCCCGCCATTCCTTTACCAGCTGTTGGGCCCTCTGAACCCATGAAGGGTTGGCCTTGTTCTTCTTTACGCATTCGATGATATGTCGGACGGTTGCCTTCGCATCGCCCATCAGTGGGACCGCGTTCGGGTAGCTCCTTCCCAGTTCCAGAGGGTCGATGTCAATCTGAATCACTGTCACGCCCCGCTGCGGGACGCTCCAGTCGTTGGTGACCTGGTCGCCCGTATGACTTCCGATGAAGAGGACAAGATCCGCTTCTGAGACGATGCGATTGGCGCACCAGCGAGAATAAGAACCGACCACCCCCGCTCCAAGAGGATGATTGTCCCGAATAATCTCTTTGCCGCCGAGGGACGTTGCCACAGGAATGGAGAGCATCTCCGCCAGGTCTACAATCTCCGGCCCCGCCATGGAGGCGGTGGCACCTCCTCCTGCAACGATTACAGGTCGCTCGGCAGCCTCAAGGGCAAGGGCTGCCTCCCGAACCTTCTCCATCTCAGGTTCCGGTCGGATCGCAGGGCAACGCGTGAAGGTCTCTTCGATGGCCACTTCCAACTCCGCTTCATTGTTTTCGATAGGGATGCCCAGATGGCCCATGAAGTCCAGGTGCACCGGTCCCGGGGAGCCCGACGTGGCCTCGCGGAAGGCCTGGCGCAAGAGATAGGGAAGTTGCTCCAGAGTGTCGACGTTGACGTTATACTTGGTCACCGGTTCGAACAAAGGGGCATGGATGATTTCTTGGTAGGCATTCCTATACTGCGCTAAGGGAGGCTTCCTCCCGGTCATCGCGATCACAGGTGAAAGTCCGAGGAACGGATCTTGAAGTCCGGAGGCCAGGTTCGCGGCGCCTACGGATTGAGCCATACAAACCGCGGGTCTGCGGCTCGCCCTTGCATAACCATCAGCCATATAGGCTGCTGCCTTCTCTGAATGAGCCAGTATACGGCGTATCCCCAGGGCTTCCATTTCGGCAAGGGTTCGATTCAAGATCGATTCGACAAAAAAGACATGGGTGACTCCGTAGCCCTTAAGGCTTTCGGCAACGAACCTCGCCCCGGATAGTTTAGTGGCGCCTTTCTTCTGAAGAAACTTGCTTGAACTGGTCTTTCCATCTGACATCGTGGTCTCCTTCCTCCGCTGTTTACAATTCAGTTTCCGGCTGTTGAAATATTCGAGAAAAAGCTCTTGACAACTTTTCCGGGTAACTATATACATATCGGGAGAAAAAAGCAATCCCAATCCGATTGCGGAGAGATCCGCAATCGGAGAGGAGATGACGAGAATGGCGAAGAATCCAAATCCCCTAAGACGTATTGTTACGGGCCACGATGCTCACGGGAGATCGTGCGTGATCCTTGACGGCCACGCGCCAAGTGTTTACCACCGTCCGGATACCGACGCTTACTTCAATGAATTCTGGGTGATCGATCATATGCCCGCAGGGATTTCCGGAACGCGAGGACGCGAGTCCTGAAGGCAGGAGATTTACGCACTCCCCGCCGATCAGGGGCGCTCTCTTCCGGGTCGTTCAGTCAGGGGCAGGGGGGAATAAGCCCAGAAACCTGAAGAGGGAACAGGAACTCTTTGACCAGATGAACCCGGACGGGGCTTCGCAGCTGAAGATTGACGGACCTGCACCGATCTACCACCGGACACCAACGGTCGATTACGCCTTTAACCTGGGGTGCGATCGTTACCTCATTCTTGACGATTCCGAAGTCCTCATGAAACGGGGAGAGGTTGTCATTCAGCTTGGCAATTATCACACCTGGGTCAACCGCACCGATGAACCGGGTTGCATGGCCTTTGATATGATCGGCGGTGAATTTCCAGATTAGGCAAGAAGGAGAGAGGGATGAAAAAAAGAGCGTTGTCATTTTCTGCTTCGTGGGTGGTTTGTTCCTCTGTGTTTTACTGGTTTCTCTGGCCGGCGGAACCTGGGCCGCTGAGAAAAGAAGATGGTATATCCAACACGACCCATCGAAATCATTACTCCCAGTCCGCCGGGTTCGTATTCCGACTTCATTCTCCGATCTCTGACAAAGGCCATGGAGAAGGTTCTCAAGGTGACGACCATTACGGTCAACAAGCCGGGGGGCGGGGATATGGTGGCTGCCAGCGCCGTGGCCAATGCCACGCCCGACGGCTATACGTTAGGTCTTCTGGCTGACGGCCCCCTCGTCTATTCGCATATGCTTGGCAGGGCGCCTTATACGAAGGAGGATATCCGTGTGGTGGGACAGTTGGTCTGCACGACCATCATCATGCAGGTCAGTGCAGCCTCCCCGTGGAAGACGTTTAAGGAGTTTTCCGACTATGCCCACAAAAACCCGGGGTTGACGTACGGCCATGTCGGTGTGGGATCGGCCACGTGGGTTAGGGCGGAGTACCTCAATCGGGTTGGAGACCTGAAGATGAGGGGGGTCCCTTTTACAGGCGATAACGAGGTCGTTCCAGCACTCCTGGGAGGACATCTCAACGCGGGATTCGGTAGTTACATCGGGGCCAAACAACAGGCGGATGCCGGGAAGGCACGGATCCTGTTCTCTTTCACTCCCCCCGGGTTAGGACCGGATCCCACGCTTCCAACCATCCCTTCTTTTTTCGGGAAGGATGTGCCCGATCTTCCCCCGCCGTCAAATCATCTGGCCGCTCCCGGGAAAACCCCTGAGTTCATTATCAGGGTTCTCGAAGCAACTCTGGAGAAGGCCAGCAAGGACCCGGATTTTGTCAGTGAGCTGGGCAAACTCTATGCGAATGTCTGTTACCTTGACAGCAAAGCCACGAAGGCGAAGCATGAAGAGAAGACGCTGCAACTCACGCCCATCTTCCAGCGGGCCGGATTGATGAAATAGGCCTATCAGCGGGTCTCTCTTTACCGGAAAGGAACGGGATGGCAGGGAAACCGAATCTCCTCAGGCGTGTCGTTACGGGGCACGATGCGCATGGCAAATCCTGCGTGGTCTATGACAGTGGTGTCCCGAACGTTTTTCAACGCCCGGGGGCAGAGGTCTTCTTCAACGAGTTCTGGACAATCGAGTCTATGCCGGCAACTCTTACGGGAGACAAAGACGAAGGAGCGCCCGACCGGAAGTTCAACCATGCCCCGCCGGCAAACGGGGCTCACTTCAGGATTGTTCAATCGGTGCCCGGGTGGTTGAGATTCGGTAACCCGAAATCGGAAGAGGAGTATTTTGCCCGGATGAACCGTACCGGCGTTTCGGAGTTGAAGACAGGGGGGCCTGCGCCGCACTTCCACCGGTCGCCCACGGTCGATTATGCCTTCAACCTGGGGAGTGACCGCTATCTTGTCCTCGATGATTCCGAGACTTTAACAAGACGGGGAGATGTCATCATCCAGCTTGGCAATTACCACGCCTGGGTCAACCGCACCGACGAGCCGGGTTGTATGGGTTATGACATGATCGGAGGCGAATATCCCGATTAAACAAGGAGGAGTCTCTACCATGGTTGAAAAGCCGAAACCGGTCAGACGAATCGTCGCCGGAAATGATGAGAAGGGTAAAGCGGTGGTGCTGAGCGACGGACCCTCGCCGGATGTGCGAACCGACCCGGCAAGACCCGGGTTTTCTTCAACGCGGCTCTGGGTGACAGATCGCACCCCTGCAAGAACGAAGGGAATTCGGGAAACCTTGAATATTCCCCATACGATCGAGCCGCCACCCAACGGATCGGTCTGCCGGATTGTCACCTTTCCACCCGATGCGTGGTTTATCAAAGATGTCAAGCCGTCCGAAGTCAGATCCTACTTCAAATCGACGGGGTCACCCGACGCCTGCACTTATGCGGCGGACGCTCCACATCCCTATATGGAAAAGACCCGGACCCTGGATTTCTGCTATATCCTGGAGGGCGAGATCACCCTGGTTCTCGACACCGAGGAAGTCCATCTCAAGACAGGAGACACGGTCGTCCAGCGAGGGACAAATCATGCCTGGAGTAACCGTTCCGATAAACCTTGCACCATCATCTTCTGCCAGCACGATGCAACCTTCGAGACTCGATAAGAAGGAAACGTTCGCGTCCCCAAAGGACGCTTCTGATTGCGATGAATAAGAGATACGATATCATCCCCCATCTGTTCTGGGTGGGTCTGAGCGTTTTTGCCATGGTGGGGGCCTACAGACTGGAACTGGGGAACTTCAGAGAGCCCGGAGCGGGTCTCATCCCCTTTCTTCTCGGAGCGATTCTTTTCGTCATCTCCGTCCCCCTTACCGTGAAATCCCTTTCCGGGCCTCGATCAAGCCGGGAAAGGGCAGGGATGGATACTCCCGGCAAGATTAACTACGCAAAGGTCGCCTCTGTCGCCGCATCGCTTTTTCTCTACTGCATCCTCTTAAAGAGACTGGGGTATCTGACGACGACGACGTTGCTCTTCGTCTTTCTCTTCAAGACATCAAGCCCCAGAAGCTGGATGTTTGTCATCATCGGGTCTCTTCTTACGGCGATTGTGACCTATCTGGGCTTTACCCTTCTCGGGCTCAGGTTTCCTCGGGGAATCTTCGGAGTTTGATTCCTATGGATGCGTTCAGCGGTTTGCTGCAGGGATTCCATGTCGTGTTACAGCCCGTCAATTTTGTCTATTGTTTCGTGCGGCGTGTTCATCGGGACCCTGATCGGGCGTCCTGCCGGGGATCGGGCCCATCGGGGCCATGTCCATTCTTCTTCCCACGACCTTCGGTGTCTCTCCTGTTTCGGCCATTATCATGCTCGCGGGGATCTATTACGGGGCCATGTACGGCGGGTCCACGACCTCTATCCTCGTTAACATTCCCGGAGAATCTGCCTCGGTCGTCACATGTCTGGACGGCTACCAGATGGCCAGAAACGGAAGGGCCGGGCCTGCCCTCGGGATATCCGCTTTCGGCTCTTTCATCGGGGGAACGTTCAGTCTCCTTGTCCTGATGTTCATTGCAGGTCCCCTCGCGAAAATAGCTCTGAAGTTCGGTCCCCCGGAATATTTTTCGCTGATGTGTCTCTGCATGACGATCCTCATTTATGTGGCAAAGGGATCGGTCGTCAAGGCGGTCATCATGGGACTGTTCGGTTTCATGCTGAGCACGGTGGGTTTGGACCTGACCACAGGAAAACCGCGCTTCGCCTTCGGGTCTCCGACATTGTACGATGGAATCGGCATGGTGCCCCTCGCCATGGGGCTCTTCGGCATCTCCGAGGTCCTCACCAATATCGAAGGCCCGCTGGAAAGAACCATCTTCAAGTCAGAGATTAAGCATCTCCTCCCTAATCTGAATGACTGGAAAAGATCGGCCGGTCCGATTTCCCGGGGAACCGTGATTGGATTCCTTCTGGGTATCCTGCCCGGGGCGGGATCGATTGCTTCAACGTTTGTCTCTTATACTGTTGAGAAAAAGATTTCAAAACATCCGGAAGAATTTGGAAAGGGAGCCATCGAGGGGGTTGCGGCCCCTGAAACGGCCAACAATGCCGCGAGCAGGAGGAGCCTTTGTTCCTCTCATGACTCTGGGAATTCCTCCCAATGCGGTCATGGCCGTTCTGCTCGGAGCGTTGATCATTCATGGCGTCGCCCCCGGTCCCAATCTGATCAGCGACCACCCTCGGAAATCTTCTGGGGGACGATCGCCAGCATGTATCTGGGGAATGTCATGCTCTTGTTACTGAACCTCCCTCTGATCGGCATGTGGGTGCAGAGTCCTCAAGGTCCCCTACGGCATCCTGATGCCCTTGATCCTGCTCTTCTGCCTGATCGGCACCTACAGCATCAACAACAATATTTATGATGTCGTGATCATGGTGATCTTTGGAATCGTCGGATATATCTTGAGGAAATTCGAGTACGAAGAAGCCCCTCTCATCCTGGCATTCATTCTGGGACCGATGATGGAAACGGCCTTTCGCCGGTCTTTGATTATGTCCAATGGGGAGCTCTCATTTTCTTGACCCGGCCCATTTCCCTGGCGGCCTTGGTCGTCGCGGCTCTTCTCTGCATTTCCACGGGCTTTTCGTTGTACCGGAGGGTGAAGCCCATGATCGTCGAATGAGAGGATGCATTCAAGGACTCACTTCAGCTAAGTGAGTAAGGGAGGTAGCCATGAGAAAAGGCGTATCCATCACTCTCTGTTTTATAGGAGTCTCGCTCCTGTGGTCCGTGAGTTTTTTTCTGGACAGGGCTTCAGCGGCGGCGGAGAAGTACCCTGCCAGATCCATTGAACTCTATACGGCAGGGAGTCCCGGCTCATACGGTGACCTTATTAACCGGGCTTTGGCCAGGAGCTTGGAAAAATATCTCAAGGTGGTGGTTATCCCTGTCAACAAGCCGGGAGGAGGCGAGATGGTTTCTGCTACCGCCCTAGCCAATGCGCCACCGGATGGCTATACCTTAGGCATGGCGGCCGACGGCGCCCTGGTTTATTCGCATATGCTCGGCAGGGCAACGTTTTCAAAGGAAGATATCCGTGTGGTCGGACAGTTCATCTGCACCAATCAAGTCATGGCGGTCAGTGCAGACTCCCCTTGGAAAACCTTCCGTGAGTTCATGGATTATGCCCACAAAAACGCGGGCTTGACCTACGCCCATCGTGGCATTGGGACGGCTCAATGGGTCAGGGCAGAGTACATCAATATGGTTGGAAATCTGAAGATGAGAGGGGTTCCCTTTGGAGGCGATCCGGAGGTTTTCACGGCCCTTCTTGGAAAACACGTAAGCGCCGCATTCCTCACCTACGGACAAACCAAGGAGCAGGTGGATGCAGGGAAGATGCGGATGTTGTTCTCTTTCACTCCTCCCGGATTGGGCCCGGATCCAACCCTTCCGACCATTCCTTCAGTCTTTGGAAAGGATGTCCAGGATATCCCACCTCCGTCCAACCATCTGGTAGCGCCGGGAAAGACCCCCGAGAACCTCATAAGAATTCTTGAAGGCGCCCTGGAGAAAGTGTGCAAGGATCCGGAATTTCTCCAAGCCATGAAACCCTTAGATGCAAACGTCTGTTACCTTGACAGCATAAGCACCAAGATGAAACATGAAGAGAAGACCCTGCAACTCAAACCGATCTTTCAGAGGGCGGGACTAATGAAATAGAAGGTTTGATGAGACGGCCTTTAGCATGATCGGGAACTGCTTGGAACCGGAGTCCAATTAGGAGGTATGCATCCCTATGGCGGAGAAACTGAAACCCATTCGGCGGATCGTGACCGGACACGACAGAAACGGCAGGTCTTGTGTCCTCTATGACGGCAATGCACCGAACGTGAACCCCCAACGGAATAAACCCGGGTCAGGGATGACCGAGATCTGGGTCTACCCTTCATGCCCTGTGGATCTCTCCGGGCAGAGAGATGACGGCGATCTTCCCTTCAATTTTGAACCGCCGCCCCACGGCGGACACTTGCGCATCGTCCAATCTCCGGCGCGACCTCCGGGCTACGATCCGGCCAAGGATCCAGCGGCCGAGCCAACCCATCCGCCCAAGATGAGGCCCGGTGCAACGGCCACGCAAGACCGGGGTGGAGCCAATGCATTCCGCTCCCCCACCCATCGTTCCATGACGGTGGACTATGGAGTTGTGCTGGAGGGTGAGCGTGTCCTCGATCTGGACGACGCCGAGATCGTCATGAGGCCGGGGGACACCGTCGTTCAGCTGGGCAATTGGCACGCATGGAGCAACCCCCGATTCCGGCAGCCTTATGGCATTTGTCATGATGGGGGGAACGTTCGAAGGTCCGCCGGCGAGAACCTTCCAGCCGGATGAAACTGAAAGGAAGAAAGGGACGAATCCCGTTCGGCGTATTGTGACTGCCGATGATGAATAGGGGAAGCCCGTAGCCCTTTTTGACGGTCCCGCTCCCGACGTTTTGACTGATCCGGCAAGACCGGGATATGTATCGACGAGGATCTGGATGACCGACAGCACCCCGGCAAGGGTTCGAGGGTATAAGGAGACGACACTCCTCCCCCGCGCGATCGAGCCTCCATCAAATGGATCGGTCTTCAGGGTCGTCACCTTCCCTCCGGAGGCCTCTTACATCGGCCATATCGGCAAGAAGGAGGTCCTGGCATTCTTACGAGTCTTCAGGCTCTCCTTGGGTGTCAACCTACTCGGAGCATGGGCCGCATCCCTATATGCGGAAAACAAGGACCCTCGACTTCTGCATTGTCCTGGAGGGCGAAATCGCGCTTGTTCTGGATACTCAGGAGGTGCTCCTGAATAAAGGAGACGTTGTCATTCAACGAGGGACCAATCATGCGTGGAGTAACCGTTCAAACAACCCCTGCACGATGGTCTTTTCACAGCATGATGGGGAATTTAGATGGATGCCCTGTCGTATGCCAAAAACATTGAGGAGAGAATGAGATGGCGAAAAATCCGACGTCCGCTCAGGCGCGTGGTTACCGGTCACGACGAGAAGGGAAGGTCCTGTGTTGTTTACGACAGCGATGCGCCCAACGTCTATCAACGCCCAGGCAGCGGGGCATTGTTCACCGAATACTGGACGATCGAAAGCGTACCCGCAATTCTTTCGGGTCACAAAGACGAAGGCGCCGCAGACCGGAAGTACAGCCATTCACCACCACGAGAAGGGGCCCACTTCAGGATCGTCCAGTCGCCCCCGGGCGGAGAAAAGTTCAAGGACCCGGAGTCGGAGAAGAAATTCTTCGATCAGATGAACACCGGGGGTATTTCTGAGCTCAAGCTCGGCGGACCGGCGTCCCACTTCCACCGCACCCCCACCGTGGACTATGCCTTCAATCTCGGTTGTGACCGCTATCTCGTTCTCGATGATTCAGAAACCCTCATGAGGCGGGGAGACGTCGTCATCCAGCTCGGCAATTATCACGCCTGGGTCAACCGCACCGATGAACCCGGCTGTATGGCCTTTGACATGATCGGGGGAGAGTTCCCCGAATGAATCTCGGAATGCGGATTTCGGATTGCGAATTGGAAAAAAGAAAATAGACAGATTTGGAATTCAATTTGAATCCGCAGGCGCAATCCGACATTGGAGCTGAAATCGGTTTTGAATCCGTAGTTTCGCAATCCGCAATCCGAAATACCTCCTATAGTCCGAAGAGCCTCTCGGCATTCGAGTGGAAAAGTTTCTCCTTGTCGGCTTCTGCAATCGGGGCGGAGGCCATGAAGGAGGCCGCCTCCTGACTTGACTCCATGGGATAGTCGCACGCAAAGAGAATCTTGTCCGCACCCAGGGCCAGGGAGGAGCAGAGCAAAGCCGGATACCAGCACATCCCGCTGGTCGTGATAAAAAAGTTGTCACGGATGTAATCGCTGGGTTTCTTTTTGAGGCGTTTTCCTCCCGGTCCTCTCAGCCAATGGTTGTCGATGCGCCACATCCAGTAAGGCAGCGCCTCTCCCAGATGGCCGAGAATGATCTTCAGCCTGGGGAAGGTATCGAAGACGCCGCTGAAGATCAGGCGCAGGGCATGTAAACTGACTTCGGCGGAGAATCCGAGAATGGCCGAAGAGAGAACCGGGTAAGCCAGAAAGGGTTTTATCATCTCCGGAGAAGGTCCCCTCGGATGGATATAGATGGGGAACATCGAGCTTCTCAGCCATCTCCAGGATGCCCCAATACTTTTTGTCGTCCAGATACTCGCCTTTCGTGTGGGAGTTGATCAAGCCCCCCTTGAATCCGAGTTCCTTGACCGATCTTTTCAGCTCGGCAGCCGCTTCTTTCGGGTCTTGAGGAGCCAGGGTGGCCATGCCGGAGAATCGATCGGGATACTGTCTGGTGATTTCGAAAAGCTCGTTGTTGATCTTCTTCGCCATGGCTGTGGCAGTCGCCGCGTCAAAGACCTGAATACCGGGACTGACAAGAGAAAGGATCTGCATATCGATTCCTGCTTCATCCATATCTTTGAGTCTTCCGGCTCCAAAATCGAGAAGCTTATTGCGTCTGATTTCACCCAGCCCCGGCTGACTTCCGGGGACCGAGACGTCAAGCCAGGCCACCTCCCGCTGGAGGTCCTTTTCCTCCTGGAGCACCGCAGGGAGCGGATAGGTCTGTTCAACGATGGAGCGGAGAGCGGCCATGTGCTCCTGGGTGGAGAAATGTTCCTCAACGGCGATTCTCTTCATGATGCCTCCTGACCTTGTCGTTTGAAATAGGTCCTCAGAAAATGAATCATACGGCCAAATCGATAAGGACTCACTTAAAGGTGAGCCAAATGTACAAGAAACCGATTTCTATGTCAAGAAGAGAGGGCACAACCGGCGGACGGAGGGGTTATTTTCAGGCCGACTTGTGTTATCTTAAAGGGACTCCTATTTTCAATTCAAAACGTTTGAAAGGGAAGGAAAGATGAAACGATTCGGGTCCATCCTCATCGTCTGTTTTCTTCTGGGCGGGTGTGCAGCCCGTTCGTTTGCGGCCGGAGAGGCCGCGCCGATCCTCCTCCAGGCGGAGGACGCGGAGAAGAGTGCCCGGCTCCTCCAGGAAATGGACGCTCTCCGGCAGTCCATCTCTGGCCTGCGTTCGGAGATCGACCTCATGAAAAAGGAGATGCACAGGCTGAATGACCTGAGGGCTTCCCTTCCGGAGGGGAGGAACCTCTCTCTGCGGCCCGCACTTACAGCCTGGCGCCTGCCTGCGGAAGTCTCTCTCTGCGGGGAAGGAATTCCTCTGCAGGTCAAGAGTATCCGGGAGAACCTGGACCGGGAGTTTCTCCAGTCGTTGAACAACGAGGCCCAGGTCCTGTTATGGATGAAGCGGGCCCGACGGTATTTCCCGCATATCGAGAAGATGTTGAAGAGCATGGGGCTTCCGGATGACCTCAAGTACCTGACGATCACGGAAAGCAGCCTCTGGCCCTATGCTGTTTCTTCAGCCAGCGCAGCCGGTATCTGGCAGTTTATTCCCTCGACAGGGGAAAAATTCGGCATGAAAAAGACCCGGGGCGTGGACGAACGGTTCGATTTTTTCAAGGCCACCGAGGGTGCGCTGGCTTACCTTAAGGGCCTTTATGAGGAGTTCGGAAGCTGGCCCCTGGCCATGGCTGCCTACAATGCAGGAGAAAACAGGATCCGAAAGGAGATCCTCCTTCAGGAGGTCCGGAACTACTTCTTTCTCGATCTTCCCCTTCAGACGGAACGGTATGTCTACAAGATTGCCGTGGCAAAGATCATCCTTTCCGATCCGAAACAATTCGGGTTTCGTCTGGAAGAGAAAGAATTATACGAGCCCCTCCAGGTGGATCGGGTTCAGGTCGAGTTGACCCAGCCTCTCCCGATCATTGAGATCGCCCGGGCCCTCGGGATTTTTTATAAGAACGTGAAGGAGTTGAACCCGCACTTCTCGGAGGAGAATATTCCTGCCGGAATCCATTTCGTCAATCTTCCTCTCGGAACGGCAGAGCGGTTCCGGGGATTCTTTTCGGCCTGGAAGAAGGGGGCGGAGGGGAGATGAAGGCAACAATTCAGGGAGGAACAATTCTGTTGATATTCTCCTGCAAAAAGAATATGGTTCTATAAGGGCACAGTGGCCGCGGGGCGGTAGCGAACTGGAGAGACTGGTAATTCCCGCAGGTTCGGGAATGCCCGGGACAAAGCGATCCATAGAAAGGGAAGAAGCGTGGTTGAAAAGGAACGGATCCTGGTGGTGGATGATGAGGAAGACGTCCGGGAACTCATTTCCAGGATGGTGAGCCGGATCGGATACGAGGTGGCGGTAGCCGGAAATGGAAAGGAAGCCCGGGAGATGTTGCGCAGGGAGGCCTTTACCCTTCTGGTTACCGATATCCAGATGCCCGGCATGGACGGACTGGCATTGGCAAAGGCTGTCCGGTCCGAATTTCCGCAGACCTCCATCATCTGCATGACAGGCCACGGCCCCACGTATTCGTTCAGCGATGTGGTCGCCTGCGGGGCGGCGGATTACATCACGAAACCCTTCCAGTTCGATGAGATGAAGGCCAAACTGGAGCGGGTGATCCGCGAGAAGCATCTTATTGAGAATCTGACCCAGAAATCGCAGGAACTGGAGCGGGCCAACCAGGAGCTCAAGAGGCTCGATCAGCTGAAATCCACCTTTATCTCCAGTGTTTCTCACGAGCTCCGGACCCCTTTGACCGTCATCAAAGAGTTTATCTCTCTGATGCTGGAGGGCCATCTGGGTCCGGTCAGCGAAGACCAGAAGGAGTACCTGGGGATTTCCCAGAAGAACATCCTGCGTCTGACCAATCTGATCGAGAACTTGCTCGACTTTTCAAGAATCGAGTCCGGAAAGGGTCTGAGGTTTCGCTTCGAGCCCTTCCGGCTGGCCGAAGTGGTTGATGAGATCTCCATGTCTTTTTCCCAGCAGCTGAATGAAAAGAATATCACTCTTGAAAACAGGCTGGACCCGGATGGCCCGCTGGTCCTGGTCGACCGTAACCGGATTGCAGAGGTTCTCATCAATTTGGTTGGAAACGGGATCAAATTCACGCCCACGGGTGGAAAGATCACGATTGATTCAAGGGGGCTGACTGAAAAGCGGGATTATCTGAAAGTGATCGTTGCCGATACAGGGGTGGGAATTGCCCCGGAGGATCTGCCTCATGTTTTCGACCGCTTCTATCAGGGACAGAGGACACAGCACGGGGTGGTCGAAGGAACCGGTCTCGGACTGGCCATTACGAAAGAGATTATTGAGGGCCACAGGGGATTCATTCAGGCCGAAAGCAGATTCGGGAGCGGAGCCTCCTTTCTTTTTACCCTTCCGCTCTTTGGGGGCAAGACCATCTTCAGCCTCCTGATCCAACTCATGATGGAAGAAGCTGACAAGGACCAGGTGCCCCTCTCCTTTCTGCAGGTCGTCATCCAGGATCAGCGGACGAAACGGGAATTCATCCTCGACAGAGAGAAATGGGAAGGCGTCCTCTATGCCCTCAAAAAAATGGTCCGTTCGGTGGACCAGATCATCCCCTATCAGAATCACAAGGTCTATATCCTCTCCCACATTGACAGGAGACTGGCGGAGGAGATCGGGGAAAGGATCCAGGCCAAACTGACATCGGGAGGGTACGTTCCGAAGGGAACGGATGTTCAATTTAAGGTTCTAACCTATTCGAGGGAGGGTTTGAGCAGGGATGAGTTTCTGAAGGAGTGCCAAACGGTTCTGAAGGAAGACTGACCTTCGAATTACGGGGAGGAGAAGGATGAAGAAAACAGTTCTGTGCGCGGTCTTCGCGGTCCTCCTGATTGCCTGCGGGAAGAGTCCTCCTTTTCAGGACCAGAAGACAGAGGGTCCTCCTCCAAAGGTCATCGTGGAAAGAGAAAGGACCGGGAAAGAGCCTCCGCCCCCGCCGGAAGTGAAGATCCGGCTGAAGAAGGACGGAAAGGAGAACTACTCCTGGGAGTTGACCGGATCGGACGCCGATCAGGTTCTTAAGGTCAATGAAAAACTGAAAAAGGGATTGGGAGGAGAGCCTTCAAAGTAAGGCCCACATCCGGAGGGCGCCCGGGAAGTGTGAAAATCGGCTAAGGTTAGGGTTACGAAGCCCGTTTCGTTTAGCGTCGAAGGGCTACATCGAAACTCGTTTGCCGGTGAAGAAGCTTGCATGGAAGCCCGAAGCTCGAAACAAGAAATTCGAGTTTCATGAATCTAAAACAGGCATCGATACGAGCTTCGACAACGACAAACTCTTGCCTCGGTTTTTGGGCTATGTCCTACGCCTTATGCGATTCTTTACATCAGAGCAGATCGGAGAAAGGGGGATCGGGGATGTTCTGGTATCTCGATCAGGTTTTTAAGGAGATGCCTTCGGGGCTCGCCATCGGAATGGCGGTCTTCCTGGGGATCATCGTCATCATCTGGCTTCTCCTCCCTCTCTGGGTGCTCTTCATTCAATGGAACACGGGCAAGATCCGGGACGAGATCCGAAACCTTGCCGATCTGATTGAGAAGAAGGACTGGGATGAAAAGAGAAAAGAGACATCAGGCCCGAGGGATTGAGAGAATTGGCGTTGTTCTTTTTTCACTCCTCCTGTGGGAGGCCGTCGCCTGTCCCCAGGCTCCGCTGAAGATCCCTCTCTATATCAGGAATCTGGAAATCCGGGTAGAGGTGGCCAGGACTCCGGAAGAAAGAGCAAAGGGCCTGATGGACAGAAAACAACTGGGGAAGGACGACGGAATGCTCTTCATCTTTGAGACGGAGGCCTACCACGGATTCTGGATGAAGAATACCCTCATCCCCCTGAGCATTGCCTTCATCGACAGGGATGGAAAGATCGTCGCGATTTCCGATATGAAACCCCTGACCCTGGATTCTCACGACCCGCCCCGGCCTGTTCTTTACGCCCTGGAGATGAACAAAGGCTGGTTTGCGGAACACGGCATCCGGGTAGGGGATGTGGTCCGATTTTCCAAATAGAGAACCGAGTGACATGTCCGTTTCCATCCGGCCGCGCTTGAATGAGGCTTGGTGAAGGGATGTTCCTCTGTCAATGAGAAGAGGGCGTCCATATCATGACGAGGGCATCTTCATCTCCGTAATAGCCCGGGATTCTCCCTATGATGCGAAACCCCATCCTCAGGTAGAAGGCCTGGGCCCCCCTGTTGCTTCTTCGCACCTCCACTCTTACGGTCTTGATTCCTGGATACGACATGGCCTTCTGAATGAGGTCTCTCCCGATCCCCCTTTTTCTGAACCCGGGAAGAACAGCCATGGAGATCACGTGACCGTCAGGAGAGAAGATGATATAGCCCGATAATCCGCCCCCGGGGTCCGACGGATCGACGTGAACCAGGAAGGTCTCGGGGTGGAGATAATGGAGCGCTATGAACGTCGAGGCATCGTAAGCGGATTTAGGAAAAGAGTGACGCTCAATGTCGAGGAGGCAATTCAGATCGGAGAGAGAGAAGGCACGAATCATAGGGGTCGAGCCGCGTTTTTGTGGGCCCTTGGCCGACAGTGGCATGGATTTTGCTTCTTCTTGCCAGCCAGTCAGAAAAACGTACAATGCACAGGGGATGATGTAACGGTGCAGACCAGGTCTCTTTCCCTGCTTCGCAGGAGAATACGGAAGCATGGGCAATTCCCGTAGAAAATATTATAATCCGGGGAATCGTAAACGGCAATGAGGCCTGCCCTTAGAGCGCTTCGAACTGACCGGCAATATAAGTGAGAGGACCATACCAGGAAGTCCTTCAACGCACATAGGACCGTCGAACGGCCCCGCCCTTTAGGGCGGAGAGCTTCACAAGGGGGTGCACGATTGAAATTCATTTTTCTGCTTTTACTGGCGGGGTTGGCGTTTGCAGCTCCTCTGTACGGAGAAATGTACCGGTGGACCGATGAAAAAGGGACCGTCCACTTTACAGACGACCCTTCCAGAATCCCGGAGAAGTTCCGGGCGAACACGGAGACCCGCAGATCCCCCGGGGAGAGCCTGCCCTTCCGAAGAGAAGGGAAAAGCGGCATCAGGCGCTGCGCTCTCCCTTCCCTTTGAAACTTCCGGAGCCGAAAGACGTGGAGGTCCCGCTGTTCAGGAGGCATGAATTGCTGCTGGCAGAGGTTCTCCTGAATGGAAGGGTCAAGAGAAACTTCATCGTCGACACCGGGGCGAGTTTTACGTTGATCAACAAACAGACGGCCGGGGAACTCGGGATCGTCTTCGATGAGAACACCCCCTTTCTGATGACCTCCAGCGTCACCGACGTGGTTCTGACCCCCCTGGTTACCCTGAGATCGATGCAGGTGGGATCGGCCGAGGTGGAGAATGTGGAGGCCCTGGTCTATACGATGTCTTCAGGGAGCGACGGACTTCTTGGCAACTCTTTCCTCAACAGGTTCCGGGTCACCGTTGATTCACTTCAGGGGAAGATGACCCTTCTGCCCCATCAGGGGGAGCCCTCTCCGGACCGGCCCGGCGGATTCGGCAGGGACTACTGGACGGGACGGTTCCGGTTCTATCAGCAGTTTCTGGGCCAGCTCAGAAAATTGAAAACTCATTACGAGAATAAGGGCGCAAGGGTGGAACTCACCCGAGTCAACAACGCCATCCGGTACTTTGAGAACCAGCTCGGCGAGCTGGAACGGAAGGCTTCCTTTGCGGGGGTTCCGAGGAACTGGAGAGAATGACGGAGAATCAAATTCGAAATTCGAAGCACGAAATTCGAAACAAATTCGAATATTCAAACTGCAAGATTCCAAAACGAAGAAACTTGATGAGTTCTGCATTTGGATTGATTTCGGATTGATCCTAAGAGGACGCTTTGCCCGTTACATCTGAAATCTTAGAATTTCTTCCCCGGCAAAGCCGCGGTTCAGGGCGTGTAGATCACGACGATCAGACTGGCTTTTTCGCTGCTGAGATTGCGCAATTTGTGGGTGAGGCCTGAATTGAAGTGAAGGGATTGCCCTTTCTTAAGGCGATGCCGATCCTCTCCCACCATCGCCTCGATATGTCCTTTCAGGATGTAGAGAAACTCCTCTCCGTCATGACGATATTCGACCATTTTATGGTCCTGCTTCGGATCGATGGTGACAAGGAAGGCCTTCATATGCCGCGTCGCGGCGTCGGGTGTCAGGGTTTGATACGCGTAAGCCTGGGTCCTCTTGAAGAAGCTCTCCCTTTTTTTTCTCTCCGATGCCTCATGTTTCTCCGCCGAGAGAAAGGAGCCTGAGTCCACGGCAAGGGCCTTGGCAATTTGCAGGACGGTTGAAACAGGAGGTGTCACGGATCCTTCCTCGATATCCCTTAAGTAACGCTGGGAGAATCCTGTTTTACCGGCAAGCGTTTCCAGAGAGACTTTTCTCATCCGGCGAAGCTGCTGCATCTTCGTCCCAAAAGATTTCTCGTCGGCCTTTTTCATGTCCGTCTCCCCCTTTGAACGGCCGTGTTTTATTCTATTATAGTGTCATTCCGGAATTTATCAAATGAAATTTTGCCCTTTAGGTTACGGTCCATTCAGGATATAATAGGACCGGAGGTCGAAATGGCTCCATGGGTGAAAGCAGGGATCGTTGAGACCCGGTTTGAGGGAGACAGGGTTTCCAAGGCGCTGGAGGAAGCGGGAATTCCGTTCCTGATCAAGTCCTATCTGGATACGGCCTATGACGGGCTCTATCTCCCCCAGAAGGGATGGGGAGCCGTGCTGGTGCCTGAAGAATCCTGCGAGGAAGGGAAAAGAATCATCTCCGAGGTGAAAAAAACGTTCGAGAAGGAGATTGACGATGAGACTGAACAGCCTGGATGAGATTCTTCGATTTGCCATTCGGAAGGAAGCGGATGCAGCGACGATGTACTGGATCGCCGCGGAGAAAGGAAATGCCGGAGTGAAGAAGATCTTTGAAGACCTGGCCCGGGAGGAAGAAAGCCACAGGAAGCGACTGGAAACGTTTGATGTGAAGAAGATCGACCAGGTGGAGATCAAGGAGGCCCGGGGGCTGGGGATCAGTGAAATGATCGAGGATACTCCGTTCAGCCCCGACATGGGCCTTGCCGATCTCCTTCGCATGGCCATTAAGAATGAGGACCGATCCCAGCAGCTGTACGCCTCCACGGCGCAAGTTGTTACGGAGCCTGCCCTCAATAAATTACTTCTCATTCTGGCCCAGGAAGAGTCAAAACATAAAGAGAGACTGGAAAAGATTTATGATACGGAGATCTTTCAGGAATTCTAAGAGATGGATTTGCCGACCGGTCCAATCGTTCGCCCCGAAGCCTTTCCGACCGGCTCCGGGTTCATGTAGGACTCGTTTTTATTGCAGGGCATCAGGGCTAAGGGTTCTCATTTTGCACCGCGATGGGAGGAGAAATGATTCCCGGATTAACAGGAAGGGCGGAAATGATTGTTCAGAGTGAGGACGTGGCCGGCCACTTGGGGGGCGTTGCGATTGAAGTTCTATCAACTCCCAGACTGGTTCAACTCATGGAGGCTTCGGCCGTTAAGTCGATTCAGCGGTTCCTCACTCTTGAACAGCTAAGCCTGGGGATCCGGATTAAAGTCAAGCATTTCTCGCCGACGCCTCTCGGGATGAAGGTCACTGCCCATGCCATCCTGAAAGAGGTGGAGAAGAACCGGCTTGTTTTCTGGATCGACGCCTATGACGAGAAGGAAAAAGTGGCCGAAGGGGAACATGAACGCATCCTCGTTTCGAAAGAACGATTTCTTGAGAAAGTAGAAAAGAAAAGGAAGGGATGAAGCGCTTCCGGGTTTTCGACCACACGGCTGACGTGGGCCTGATCGTCTACGGAGAGACCCTCCAAACCCTTTTCGAGAATGCCGCGGTAGGTTTTTTTCATCTCATCACGGACTTAAAAAGAGTCAAAGCTCGAACAACCAGACAGATCCATATCGGAGGGTACGAAGAAGAGAGCCTGGAACGATTGATGGTGGACTGGCTGAGTGAACTCCTTTACCTGCATGACGTGGAGAATCTTCTCTTCAGAACATTCACCGTGGAATCGGTTGGAAAAGAGGGATTGGAAGGAGTCGCAGAAGGAGAGGCCTTCCTTGAGGGCGTGCACGTCATCAAGACGGAAGTCAAAGCCGTTACCTACCATGGAATCAAAGTCGGACAGGAGAACGGAAGGTGGATGGCCCGGGTGATTTTCGACCTTTAGCAGGCTGCTGAAAAACGACCCTGCCTACCGAAGCCTCGGCGCAGGCAGGGCCATTTTTGAGCTGCCTGCCAAAACTTTTTTTGCGAAGAGATCGGGGGAATCGACATGGCTGCAGACGAAAAGACGAAGATCCAGAAGATCGATGATTACCGGTGGAGGATTCCCCGCGAGGGCCGGATGAGGACCGACGGGGTCGTCTACGCCAGCGAGCGGATGTTTGCGGACATCCGGAAGGACCAGAGCCTGACGCAGGTGGCCAATGTCGCCTGCTTGCCGGGGATCCTGGGCAACTCCCTGGCCATGCCGGATATCCACTGGGGATACGGTTTTCCCATTGGGGGAGTGGCGGCCTTCGATTTGAAAGAAGGGATCGTATCGCCCGGAGGGGTCGGATACGACATCAACTGAGGGGTCCGGGTGATGCGCTCCGGGTTGAGCCGCACGGACATTCAGGACAGAATGAAGGAACTGGTTGCCGCGCTCTTCACCAACATTCCGTCAGGGGTGGGTTCTCACAGAAAAGACCTCAGACTGGGCGAAGCAGAGCAGCGACAGGTCTTTTTGAAGGGGGCCCGATGGGCCATTGAAAGGGGATTCGGCACCGAGCGGGATCTTGAGCACATCGAAGAACGGGGATGCCTCAGCGGGGCCGATCCTGACCGTATCTCGGATAGAGCGAAGGAAAGAGGCAGGGCCCAGTTGGGGACGGTGGGCTCGGGAAATCACTTTGTCGAAGTGGGATATGTGGCGGAGGTCTTTGACGAAGAGGCGGCCCGGACACTGGGCCTCCGGAAAGACCAGGTTACGATCTTTATTCATACGGGGTCGAGAGGACTCGGTCATCAGGTCTGCGATGATTCGATCCGTGTGATGCTGAATGCGGCGAAAAAGTATAAGATTGAACTCCCCGATCCGCAGCTCTGTTGCGCTCCGATCTCCTCTCCGGAGGGGAAACAGTACCTTGAAGCCATGGCCTGCGCGGCCAATTTTGCTTTTACAAATCGGCAGATGATCACTCACTGGGTGAGAGAGACCTTTGAGCAGGTCTTTCAGATGGGGCCGAAAGATTTGAGATTGGACCTCATTTATGATGTTTGCCACAATATTGCAAAGATCGAAACCCATACGGTCGAAGGCAGAACACGAAAAGTCTGTGTTCATCGAAAAGGGGCGACCCGGTCTTTTCCCCCGAGTCATCCGGATCTTCCTGCGGATTACAGGGAGATCGGACAGCCCGTCCTGATTCCCGGGGACATGGGACGATGCTCTTACATCCTGGTGGGAACGCAGAAAGCGATGGAAGAGACTTTTGGAAGCACATGTCATGGCGCGGGACGGGTCATGAGCCGCCACCAGGCGATCAAGGCGGCAAGGGGCAGGTCGATTTCGAGGGAACTGGAGGACAGGGGGATCTTTGTCCGGGGAGCAAGCCGGGATACGATTCTGGAAGAGATCCCGGAGGCCTACAAGGATGTGACCGAGGTGGTGGACGTCGTCCATCAGGCCGGGATCAGCCGGAAGGTTGTAAAACTGGTTCCCATGGGAGTGATTAAGGGATAGGAAGGGCCGTAAGGCGTAAGGCGTAGATCGTTAGGCGTAAAACGTGAAAGGTCTAACCCCTTGCGACTGGCGACTTACCGCTGACGGGTTACGTGATATCATGAAAATATTGGCCATCGACATCGGGGCGGGAACCCAGGACATTCTCCTTTTTGATTCGGGGAAGAAGATCGAGAACTGCATCAGTTTCGTTCTTCCCACCCCCTCCAAAGTCTTTGCGCAAAGACTGAACGCGATCGAAGGTGACGTTTACATCTATGGCGACACCATTGGAGGAGGGTCTCTTGCCCAGGCTGTTTCCCGGCATCTCCGGAGGGGATTCCGGGTTGTGATGGAGGAGGGGGCTGCCTATTCCATCCGTAACGACCTCGACGAAGTGCGGGCCATGGGAATCGAGATCGGTGAGCGGCCCGAATCCGGACGGTTCCGGGAATTGAAGATTCAGGAGATCGATCTGGCCCTGTTCGACCGGTTCCTCTCGAATTTCGGGGAAGACGTGAAGGCCGATGCCATTGCTGTGGCCGTACAGGACCACGGAGTAGCTCCCAAAGGAATTTCAGACCGGGCCTTCCGCTTCGGGAAGATGGAGGTCATGCTGAGAAGGGATAATCGTCCCGAAACGTTCCAGTTTTCAGGAGACGAGATTCCGGACTATTGCCTTCGAATGAGATCAGCCGTGAGTGCTGTTCGAAGAGACTCGGGGGCACCGGTCGTCGTCATGGATACCTCCTTCTCGGCCATCCTGGGCTGCATCGAGGAGGTGAGGGGGCCTTCCATCGTTGTCAATGTCGGGAACGGCCATACGATTGCCGCCATCCTGAGCGAAGGAAAAATCGAGGGGCTATACGAGCATCACACCCATGAATTGACTCCGGAGAAGCTCGAGGAAGAACTGAGGTTGTTCTGCAGGGGTGAATTAAGCAGTCGGAAGGTCTTCGAGGAGAATGGGCACGGGGTCGTCACCCTGAAACCCTTTTCCGGGGACCTGCCGGTTCTAGTCACCGGTCCCAATCGGGACCTTTTTCAGAGGACCTCCCTGGATTTCGTCTATGCCGCTCCGGGCGGCAATACGATGATGACAGGCCCCATGGGGCTGATCAGGGCGGCGCAGTATCGATTAACCACGGCATCGCAAAGAGCATAGCAGGCTGCTGAAAAACGCCCATCTGCGGCGTTATCCGGCCGCCTCACCGTCTCGGCGGCGTGCCAAGAGTCGCTCCTTACTCGTCGCAACGGCACCCCTCATCCTTCGTCGTTGCGGTACTTTAAGGTACCGTACCGGGGTACCTTAAAGTGTCTCACTCCTCAGGATTTCGGGCGCCTTGCATCTGGGCATTTTTGAGCAGCCTGCGAAAAATGACTTTTTCAGCAAGCTGATAGAGCGCAGGGCATGGAGTTTCTGGGAAAAAATAGACCGAGAGGAAGGGAAAATGGAAAAGATCTATTATTCTTTTTTTGATTCACCCCTTGTGAAAAGGGTTTTTGTGGCGTCCACCGAGAGGGGCATCTGCATGGTCGATTTTCTCACTTCGGAAAAGGCCTTCATGCAGGAGTTGAAGGAACGGTTCCCAGGAGAAATCATCCGGGATGACCGGAAGCCTAAAGATGTCATCTCCCAGTTGAAGAGATTCCTTCAGGGAAAGTTGAAGCGCTTTGATTGCGCCCTGGACCTCAGGGGAACCCCATTCGAGAAGAAGGTGTGGTCGAGACTGGCGAAGATTCCCTACGGGAAGACGCAATCCTACAAAGAGATTGCCGAGTCCATTGGCCATCCGAAGGCCTTCCGCGCTGTGGGAAACGCGAATGGCTCGAATCCCATCCCTCTCATTCTCCCCTGCCACCGGGTGATCGAAAGCAATGGAAGGTTGGGCGGCTATGGGCATGGGTTGAAGGTGAAGAAGCAGCTTCTCGACCTCGAAAAAACCCATGGACCTTGATCAATTCCTCAGAGAGGCGGCGCTTTGGAGAGAAACGCAGAGCAGTCTTATCCTGAATTTCAACCACTTCTGAAGCAGATAGCATTTGACGGTGAAAACACTTCTTTTCATCTTTAACCTCCCACGGCCTCCACAAACATCCAGATCATCGCTATCCATATCAGCAGGCTCCCCCCCTGAGAGACGAATCGTTCCCATGATCGATCATGGGAACCACTTTCCAGGGTGCGGGAATCCGGCATCTCTCTTGAGAGTTTCACCGATCTTACTGCACCGGACGAATTCGGTTTCATCGTTTGCCTCTCGGTTTGAACTGAGGAAGGTTTCTCTGATTCTTGTATTCATTATCCTATGGTCTGTCTTGAAAGAGATATGGGGTGGGGACTCCATTTCGGCGTGAAAAACCCTTTACTTTTTATCTCTCTCTTTCGACCTTCCGGATTACGGGGTTGACAAAAACGGGCAGGAGAATGAAAATAGAATTAACATGAAGAGAAGGAGGGCTCTATGAAGAAGTTCGGGAAACTATTTGTCAGTCTGATCTGTGTTGTCGTTTCGGTCGTGCTGATCACCCAGCTGTATGGCTGCGGCACCCTCATCTATCCTGAAAGACGCGGACAAACAGGGGGAACAGTGGATGCAGGAGTCGCAATTATGGACGGGCTGTGGGTTTTTGCCTTTATCATCCCGGGATGTTCATTGCCTTTGCAGTCGACTTCTCGACGGGTGCCATCTATTTCCCCGGTGGGTCGAAGCGTTCCTCCGGCGCCGGCGAGACTGAAAAGATGACGGTGGTTCGGGTCGATCCCCGCAACCTGGATGAGAAGAAGATCAAAGAGGTTGTGATGAAGGAGACGGGGCTGAAAGAGCTTGATTTGAACCGTGCAAGGATTTACAGACTGGATGATCCCAAAGAGGTCGAGAAAGAGCTTGCCAGGATCGTCCGGTCCGGATATTGATCACCGGGGCTTACGGGATCATGAGCATTGGGGGGCCGATTCTGTTTTCGAAGGGAATGCCTTAGATTTCTTTTAAGGGAACGTTTTCGGGAGCTTTTTCGATCGTCTCAGAGATTTTCTTCAGGGACAGAGAGATTCTTTCCGTATCCCTTTCAGAGGCAGGGACCCGGGTGTCGCCCTCCTGTTCAAAGGCGTCGATGGCATTTTTGAGGGTGATGTTTTCAATCGACCGCCCGGGCTGATAAGCGATGTCGTGGCCTGTCTCCCCCGTTGTTTCGGTAACGAGTCCGGCGCTCATTAATTTATGAAGCAGTTTTTGAACCAGTCGCTCCGGGATCTCCAGAAGAGGGGCGATGTGATTGGCGCCGAGGGCTTTCTCTCCCTGAGTAAACCTTTTGACGAGGAGATGAAAGATTCGAAGCGTGAGGGTTCTCTGGGAAGCGACGCTCAGCCGGGCATAATCCGGATGGAATCCATACGTTTCATAATGTTCGTTGGCAAAAGCGATTTCCGTTCCGAGAAGAAAGATCATCCAGCTCAATTGGATCCAGACCAGGAAGAGAGGCAAGGCCGCAAAGCTTCCGTAGATGGCTCCATACCCCGACGCCCCGATCTGGAACCGGATGTACGCCCACTGAACGATCTGGTAAATCGTCCCGGCCGCGACCCCACCCAGGATGCCCGACCGCAAGGGAACCCGGGTGTTCGGCATGACGATGTAGAGGACGGTCAACAGCACCCAGATGGAAACATAAGGAAGGAAATTCAACAGGAAGAATATCAGTGAGCTGAAAGCGCCGAGGAGTGAGATCTTCTGAACGATGACCTTAACCTGGCCGGCGACCAGAACGGTGAGGCTGCTTGAAATGATGAGAAGGATGGGGGCGAATATCATCATGGCCATATAGTCGCTGAACTTTCTCACCAGGGGCCGCGGCTTCTTGACTTCCCATATGGCATTCAGAGAGTCTTCGATCTTCCCCAGGATCGATATGACGGTCCAGAAGAGTAAGACGACGCCCACCCCGGCAATCAATCCCCCTTTGGTGTGCTCAAGAAGCGAACGGGAAAAGGTGAGAATCTGATTGGTGATGTCCGATTGCCAGTTCGCCTGTTCCGCCATCTGCAGAATCCGGTTCTCGACCATTTTTTCAAGACCGAAACCCTTGGCGATGCCGAAGGCCACAGCGGCCAGGGGAACAATATTGAGCATGGAATAGTAGGTCAATGCCGAAGCCCTCCTCGGACACTCATCCTGGTTGAATCCCCGTACGGCCAGCATCAGAACCCGGAGGGATCGGACACCGAGCGCCTTGAGCGGAGAGAGACTCCTCAGACGAATTTCCCAGAGTCCTTCCTTGAGAAATCGGGTCAGTTCCTGAATCATGATTTCCCTCCCTCCCCTCCGAACCATCGCGTCATGGGCCGTCCGATCCCTGCATGGTGAATTCTTTGAGTGCTTTCAACATGCCCGTGCCCTCCTCCTGTTTTCTGAATTCCGGACTTCTCTTGCCGCAAGGGTATCTGATGTGACCAAACTGGCCCTGTTGGTTTCTTTCTGGCCAACCCTTCGCTGAAGATCGCCTGTCATTTTACTCCAAATGGTTCCATTTGAAAAGAAAAAACTGGCACTTTTTTTGCGAACATTTGTTCGCGTTGAAGACATGGATCCGGACCGGAAAGGAGTCCTCTGCAATGAAACGTTTAATATTGTTTCTATTGGGATTGACGATCGTATGGGATGTTGCCTTGGGGGCGGAGATCAATCTTAAGGCTTTGTGGGTTCCTAATGCGGAGTCTGATATGAAAGAGTATCGCCTCTATCGGACGGATTCAGGAAAGACCCTGGTAGGGGTGATACCTCACCCAGGGCAGTTCCATCAACTTCTCAGTTACGGTTTCCAAGAACAATTCGAAAGATCTCACGTTTGTTCTCACGGCAGTGGATCAGGGCGATAATGAAAGCCCGAATAGCAATATCTTCACCGTGGACATCACCCCGCCGTCGGCTCCAAAGGGCGTAAAAAGGAGATAGAACCTCGACGTTGCTTCCCGGGACGGGATTGAGGCGGATCCACGAGTTCTTCAACACCCCAGGAATCTCAGGAGTCCGGTAATATAGTTACCCCAGGTCGGGATGAGTTTATCAATCTCATGAGGGGTCAGCCCCACTTCGCCGTTGTGAATCCGATTGTGGACCTCCTCCAGCCTTTCAAATTTCAGGGGCCACGTTATCTTTCCTGTTTGACAGCAGATCATGTAGATGCTTTTTGCCTTCTTATTCACCTCCACGATTCTGAGGCGCTTGTTTCCGTCGGCGGTCCAGAATTCCACGCTGTTTTCTTTCATGTCCACCAATCTGTCCCAGCTGAAGGAGCAGACCATCTCCAGGACTTTCCCGGGTCCGGACAGGTTGTCTGTTTCCGTTTCCTTCCCACCCATTGATTGCCTCCCTGCACTGTTTCCCGAACCCTTTTCAAGGGGATTGATCGTCAGGACTCGAAAAGCCGCCCCCCTCTATTTCATTTAACACGCCTTCTTTGATTTTATAAAGGTATCCTGAATTCCTTGTCAAGGATAAGAGGAAGATTCCTGTTTCGGAGAAACGCAGAAGCGCAAAAGAGAATTGATTTTTGAGAGAGGCTTGATTAGAATGTCTGGAGCGAAGCTTCCCTTTCCATGAGAGAGGAACGTTCAACCGCACAGGCTTCGCGCGAGACGGGGACCGATGCAGATTCTGTTCTCCACCGGATCGATACCTCACCTTCCCATATCGGAAGTTTTCCTCATCGTCAAAGAGGCCGGTTTTGACGGATGCGAGTTGGTCGTGGGGCAGGACTTCAACCGGCCGGACTATTTCAACACGGTGCAGCAGTGTACGGACATCCTGCCCGTCCGTTCCATTCATGCCCCCTATGTGTCGATCGCCTCTTGGGGAAATGAAGTGGCGGCCCTTCACCGAACGATCGAACTTGCCAAGGCGCTGAACACGGGGTTGATTACGTTCCATCCGCCTTCATGGCTTGCCCGTCAAGTCCGGTTCTGGAGGTGGTTCCGACACATCTCCGATTTTCAGCGGGATCTCCGGTGCGGCAACGTATGCCTTGCCATCGAAAATATGCCCCTCCTGAGGTTGATGATCCCTCCTTATTTCCTGAATCGCTACCAGCGGCTCATTCGGTTCGGAATGGAGCGAAACCTTTACTTTACCTATGATATCACCCATATCAGCACTTACGGATATGACATCATTCCGGTCTTTCTCAGCTACCTCAAGACAGGGAGGCTTCGGAATGTCCATTTGAGTGATTACAGCACATGGAATGAGAAAAGTCATCTGGGAATCGGAAGGGGGGAACTTCCCGTCGTTCGCCTCCTGAACACGATGAGGCGAATGGGATTTGACGAAAAGGTTACGCTGGAGATGCAGCCTCAGGAGTTGCCGCGGAAGACAGAGTGGCTCCAGAGGGTTTTGACTTATGCGGCGGATTACTTGAAGCTCCATCTCAGCCGGTCATAAACCGCGATGCAAGAAGGCGGGTGGCACGAACCCGGTTTGCCCGGATTCCTGTCTGCTACTCGTCCTATGCCGCAACATAATCGACTTTATAACGATCCGCAAGAAAACGCTGGAAGGACTTGACCATCTCGAAGGCCACCTTCAGACGCTCCCGCTCCACCTCTTTCAACTGAAAGGGGTTGATGTAGTTGGTGACCTCTTCTCCCTTCATGGCCTGCCGGATCTGACTCTTCAATCGCACGTACACGAAAAAATTGAAACTGATTTCGACTTCGAGCAGCTCATCATCCGGGACGATGTTCTTTCCCATCAGCCTGGAAATCTTCTCGTTGGTCCCTCCGTCCATAATGCCGGCCTCGAGGGCGAGGACCTTGATCCCTTCGGTCAGAGGAAACAACCCGGCCATCTTGATATCGAGTTTCCCGGCGTGGGCCCCTTTCTTTTCGACCTTGAAGCCGCCGAGGAAGTTGAGCGGAGGTTTAAATCGCTGGATGTTATTGGCCATGTGAGCGAGGAAGACCGAATGCTCCTTCGCGACACTTCCGATGCTCTGTTTCAGACCCTTTTCCAGGTCAAAGTCTCCGTACACCGTGCGCAGGTCCGAAAACATGCTGTAATGGAGGATATTGTCCGGAGAAGGGACCCGGACCCAGTTTCTGACCGTTTCCTTCCAATCGGAATAACTTCTTCTCCAGTCCGCGTTTTTTGCCATGATTCCCCCCGGACAGGAGGGATACCCGATTTCCACCAGATCGTTTATCAGCCGGATCGAGAACGCTTCCACGACGTCTGAGGTCCTTTTCGGAAAGCTCGTCACTATAGACAATCGCATTGTCCTGGTCCGTCTTCAGGGTCTGCTCCATTCTTCCTTCACTTCCAAGGACCAGAAAGGCAAACTTTCGCGGCAGTTCGCCGAAGACCTGTTCGCTGAGAAGTTTAATGGTTTTCACGATGATGAGATCATTGAGGTAGGAGATGAGCTGGACCAGATCCTTTGGTTTGACTTCGGCATTGAAGAGACCGGAGATGTGTTCGGTCATTCTGTCATTAACATATTTGATATCCTGAATGGTGCGTGCCGCTTCGAGATCCTTCATGAAATAGAGGGAGGTATCGGTCTGGAACTTGATGATGTCCGTATCGGTCAGAACGCCCAGGCACTCCGCCTTCTCGTCGACCACGGCCAGCCTGTGGATGCGGTTCTTCAGCATCTTGTATACGGCTTCGGAGATGAAGTCCTCCTCCCGGATGGTGAGGACGGGATAGCTCATGATCGACTCTACCCGCACGAGCCTGGGGTCCAGACCCTGTGCGAGCACCTTGTCCCGCAGGTCCCGGTCGGTCACGACCCCTACCGGAACTCCTTCGTCGACGACGACCATTCCCGAAAGATCGTTTTCTTTCACCATGATGGCAAGGGAGGTGACCGTGGTGGAAGGCCGACAAAAACGAACGTCTTTCCGGTAGACTTCCTTGACGCGAACGAAGAGAAGTGATTCTTCCTTGAGCACGGTGTCTCCAAGATACGGAATCAGCTAAAAAGAGGAAAAAAAGGGGCCGAAGGCCCCTTCTCTGATCTCTCTATTCCGCACCCACGCCAAGATAGGTCCGCACTTTTTCCTCGTCAAAGGCCTTCCGGGCAGACTCTTCAGGGAAGAGCAGCGAGAAGACACAACCACAGACGAAGGAGAGGGCCATGGAGAAGATGGCAGGGTTCTTTAGCGGGAAGATCGCCTTCGAGAAATGGAAGACGTCGACCCAGACCGTGGGGCTGAGGATGATAAGGAGGGCGGCGGTCAGAGAACCGACCAGGATGGAGGCGACGGCTCCCGCCGTGCTGTACTTCCTCCAGAGAATGGAGAGAAGCAAGGCGGGGAAATTCCCGCTCGCAGCAATGGCGAAGGCAAGGCCCACCATGAACGCCACGTTCTGTCCTTTGAACAGAATCCCGAGCAGGATGGCAACGACGCCGAAGATGACCACAGAGATCCTGGCCACCTTCACCTGTTCCCGTTCGCTGGCCTGTCCCTTTCGGAAGACGGAGACAAAGATATCATGGGAGAGGGCCGATGCGGCGGCCAGGGTCAATCCGGCAACGACCGCAAGGATCGTTGCGAAGGCCACCGCGGCGATAAATCCCATGAAGGGTGTGCCGCCCAGCAGTTCGCTCAGGAGGAGCGCCGCCATGTTCCCGCCTTTGTCTACCTTGTTGATCAGATCCTTGCCTACCAGCACAGCGGCCAGAAAGCCGACGATGGGGATAATCAGGTAGAAGTAGCCGATGAAGGTTGAGGCATAGGCTACGGATTTACGGGCTTCCTTCGCATTCGGAACGGTAAAGAATCTCATGAGGATATGAGGCAGGCCGAGCAGACCGAGCATGAGGGCAAGCCCGAGAGAGACGGCATCGAGCGGGCTCGTGACCAGCCCGCCCGGTTTGAGCATCGATTCCCCGATTTGCGGAAGGTTCTGAACCGCGCCATAAACGTTACCCGGGTTGAATCCGAATTTTGCGAGGCCGAGAAGCAGGAGCACGGTGACCCCGAAAAGGAGGAGGCAGGCCTTGATGATCTGGACCCAGGTGGTTGCAAGCATGCCCCCGAAGAGCACGTAGGCGAGCATGACACAGCCCACGATGATTTCCGCCAGTTCATAGGGCATCCCGAACATCAGCTTGATCAGGCTGCCGGAGCCGACCATCTGTGCAATGGTGTAGGCCAGAACGACGAGAACGCCGCCGATGGCGCCTGCAATGCGGATGGGTTTCTGTTTCAACCGGAACGCCACCACGTCGGCAAAGGTGAATTTACCGAGATTGCGGAGAGGCTCGGCAATCAGAAACATCAGCGCCGGCCAGCCGACCAGCCAGCCCGTGGCGTAAATCATGCCATCGTATCCTCTCAGGGAAACCATGCCTGCAATTCCCAGGAAGGAGGCGGCCGACATGTAATCGCCGGATAGAGCAAGGCCGTTTTGAAAACCCGTCACGCTTCTTCCGGCGGCATAATACTCCGCCGCCGTTTTTGTCTTTTTTGCAGCCCAGTAGGTGATCAGAAGGGTCATGAAAACAAAGACCGCAAAGAAAAGGATCGAAATGAGATTTGGCTGTCCTAAGGCTGTCTGCTGCATGGGTCCCCCTTTTTACTTTAACTCTTTCTTGAAAAATTCGACTTCTTTGTCATAGGATGTGTTGGCCCAGATCACGTAGATCATCGTCAGAACCCACGCGCCGACAATCACCAGCATTCCAAAGAGAATGCCCACATTGGTGTAGACAAAGACCTTCTGCGCCAACCAGTCTTTTGCATACCCCACCGACAGAATATAGCCGAAATAGAGGACGAACAGGAGAAAGGTTAGCACAAAACTGACCGACCATCGCTTCACCACAAGACGTTTAAACCGAGCGGACTTCGTAATTTCCTCAATCGTCTTCGCCATCGTTCACTCCCTTTCTGACTGAATGGTCTCGTCTGGCTTGTTCCAAAAGAATTGAGAGGGGTTTGGCAAGAATGCCTAAGAGAAAGCGTACCGCGATTCCATCAAAATGATTTAACTCGGCATCGTTAATACATCAGGATCTTTATTTCAAGGAGAAAGTGGTTTTCTTAACAAAATCCGGGAGTCTTCATGATTGATCAGAAAAAGCATTCTCGACGCGGGCGGGTTGGGCCCCGATATTCAGGAAAACCTTCAGTCCGAAGTCGGTCCGTGGGAGAGCCACTTCCAGAGTTCCGAAATCTTGTGGGCGTAAAAATAACCGACGATCAGGACAATAAAGACACAGACGAGAGTGGCGGTCACCACATGCCATTTGATCCTTGTCAACTCCGCCTTGACGTCGTCGATATAGATACCGCTTCCGATGATCCAGGCCCAGGGCTTGAAGAGCTTCACATAGGAGAGCTTTGGAACGGGCTCCGTTGTCCCCGGCCGCGGCCACAGGTATTCGACGAACCCTTCATTCTGCTGCTGGACGAGGGTGACCATCTCCATGAAGAGAAGCTTTCCGGTGGGATCCTTGTCATGGGACAGATTCTTTCCATTGAGGGAGGGAAAGATCGGGTGCATCAGCATCTTCGGCTCAAGATCGTTGACCCAGAAATAGTCATTGTCCCGGTATCGGAGATGACTGATCACCGAAAGGGCTTCCTGCTGGGCCTGAGCGCTCGTGATGTCGCCCCGGGCCGCCTTCTTTTCGAAAGCTACGATCACTTCGTAGGCGATGTCGAGGACGTCCCTTGCGGCATTCCTCTTCTCTTCGATCAATTTCTGCTCGAAATAGGGCATGACGTATAAGAAGGTGGAGAGGATGACCAGAGCGTTGAGAATGATGGAGATGCTCATGATCTTCTGGAAAATGCCCCACTGGCTAAACCTGAGAAAGTTCAAAGGGCCTCCCTCCTAACGTGCTTTCCACCTCGCGGTCAGAGGGGATCGGTATACGGATTCCTGATCGTCTGCAACGTGGCATGGTAGTTGATCTTGTTGTAAATCTCCTTGATCTTCTGCTGGATCGGGTTCAGATCGTGCAACGCCTCGGAGATCGCATACGTGCTTTGCACCTTGGTTTCAAAATCAAAAAGGGTTAGAAGGAGGACATCCTTCTTGGTCGTCACCATCTCTGCAAAGATTTCCTGATGGCGCATGAAGTAGATACCATAATAGGAAGATTCGATCAACGTCCCCTTACAGTGGATTCTCGTAAAAGCAAGAAGGGCCTCCGCTGCCCTCCGGAGACGGCTTGAAAGGATCTTGTCGATATGGTCGTGAGGAAAAAGCCCGGCCGACCGACTGATCTCGGTCTCAAAGGCATCGCGATTCTCGTTCCTTTCAGTCAAATCCAGCAGATCGCGGGCCCGTGAGATCATCTCGGGATGCGTGGTGTCGCCCGCTTCCCACAGCTCGTCAAAGGTCTTACCGGAGACGTCCCAGGGCAGATTCCTCAGAACGTCTATGAAGAGGTTTCGCCTGAGGGTCCGGTCAAAGAAATTATCGATCCCCAGCCTTTCAATCCGGCTGTCAACGGAGATGCTCCAGATGTGATGATAGATTTCTCTGACCTTCGGTTCTTCCGAACCCCGCGGCTTCTCTTCCGCCCGGTAAAGGAAGCGGGGATCGAGGGCATCTAAGACGTAGAGCAGGAGGCGATAGATGCGGCCGTACAGGAATTCCTCTCCGTCCCAGAGCGAGAGATCGAGGTTCCCTCGTTTTTTCCGTCTCTTCTTGAGCCTGATCTTCTCATCCCAGGGCGAAGAGACGGAATGGAGATGAATATCACCGACCTCCTCCCGAATTTTGAACAGGCCCAGGAGGTTGCGTACCATCTTCTCTCTGGTTTCCAGCCCTTCAGCCGGGTCTCGGGAGGACACGTCATCCACCTTGCTCTTTATTAAAGCCGTTCCATTCTCTTTGAAATGTGTGGATTGATAAGATGATGAATTTATTGTTGGCTTGAGAAAAATTGCACAAATTATAATGGCAGTCAGGGCAAATGTCAATCAGGGAGAAATCAGGGAGAACTTCCAGGCGGTTCTGCCCGAAGCAAGAATGAGGTAAAGAGGCCGCCTGACCCATCCCGATTCTTTCACGAACGGATCAAGGTCGGTTTTTTCCACAAAACCACTTTTCTCCCCGCTTTTCGGAACCCTACCGGGCCGGCAAGGGGGAATCGGTTTCCACACCCTCTCGGGGATCGGGGAAGGATGCCTCCTGTTCCGCTCTTCAGTCCTTGCCGTGTTTTTGTGATTTGCCGGCTTGATTTTCCAGGATCACCTGGTCCACGATATCTCCGCAGAAGATGCACTTCCATCCCCAAAAATAGTCGCTTCTTCCGTAGAACTTCTCGTAGACCATGTGACCTCCACACCGACGACATTTCATGACCCCACCTCCAGAAAAGAATCTGCGCTCCGAATACCACTTCGGCGCCTGAAATGCGAAAAACCTTCTATTTAACCTAATTCGACCTGGTTTGCAAGTTCCGTGGGGTTTCTTTGAGAAAGATCGGAAGGAAGGCTCTCTTACAGGCGTTGTATGAGATTGCGGAAGGATTCCTTCTACCGCTCCTTAATCTTGTTCCGGCGGTACTGGTCGTAAATGTCTTTGAGGGCGACGTAGGGGTCGAGGGAGTCTTTTTTCAGATCTTCATAGTCTCCGATCTTCAAGGAGGTGTCGTTGACCCGCTCGTAGGATCTTATGGCGAGTCTTGACCGGGGTGGAAACGTCCAGATAGGTCAGGGGATCGAGGAACATGTCTCCCGCAAAGCCGAAGGTGTCCCTCAGGCTGGAGGGCCCAAGGATCGGCCAGTTGATATAGAACGCCGGTCCCAGACCCCAAACGCCCAGGGTTTGACCGAAATCCTCTTCTTTCTTCTTAAGGTTGAACTGATCCTTTGCCAGATCGAAAAACCCTGCAACCCCAAAGGTCGTATTCAGAGCGAAGCGTGCGGTCTCCGTGCCGGCCCCTTTGAAGTTGGCCTGGAGCAGGCAGTTGACGAAGCGAACCGGAGTCACCAGATTGGAGAAGAAATTGCGGACTCCAACCCTGATCTCCTGGTGGACGACGGCCTTGTACCCGGAAGCAGCGGGCTTCAAAACCCAGAAATAGAGTTTGTCGTTAAAGTGGAAGAAAACCCGGTTTATCGGTTCGAGCGGGTCGGCAATCATCTCCTGCCTGTCATCCGATTCCGGGGGGGCCTCCGTTTTTTCGGGTGAAGGGGTCGCCTGGACAACCTGAATCTTCAGGCCATCCTGAAACGAGGGGTCTGAGATCTCCGCCGGCGGAAAGAATTCCCGGGGGGACGCGGAAGAGACGGCGATAAACGTGAGGCAGCACAGGATCGACAGACCAAGGCTCCTGTAACGGATTCGCATGGATGGGCCTCCCCTGGGTTCTCTTCTCAGTTGGATGTGCTCTTTTCCTTCAGCTTCTTCACGAGGTTTCCGTAGGAGGACTGAGAAATGATCGTGTTGAACTGACTTCGATAATTGTTGATCAGACTGACCCCTTCGATGGAAATGTCGTAGACAAGCCAGTCCGTTGCCTCCTTCTTGAGCCGGTATTCAACAGGAACGTCCACGTTCTTTTCCGTGACGATCTTCATCCTGACCACCGCGTAATTTCCGTCCACCGACTCTCCCTCATACTGGACTTTCTCCCCGGAATAACCTTCCACTTTGTTCAGGTAGGTTTTTTCGAGGAGATCTCCGAAGAGACGGATAAACTCCTTTTTTTCCTCCGGTGTTCTCTGGTTCCAGTGCCTTGCGAGGGCCCTCTGGGCCATTTCCTCCCAGTTGAACCGTTCGTCCACGGCCTGACGAATCCTCTTTCTTTTCTCTTCCGCCTTGGAAGGTCCCTTCAACGCCGGATTCCTGACAATGGAGAGGATCCGGTCGGTCGTTTGCCTGATTTTTTCCGTCGGTTCCCCTGCCCAGCCCGGGACCGCTATTCCTAGCAGAAGCAAGAAAAACAGCGCACTGCGCAAAGGCAACGATGTCGCCGGTTTCATGAATACCTCCTCAAACGAATCAGATCTTTCCAAAGACAAACTTGGAGATCAGTTCCTCCAGGTCCACCGGAGACTGGGTTTCGCGAATTCGGCCTCCGGGGTGAATCATTTTCTCGGAGCCGCCCGGTGTAATCTCGACATATTTTTCGCCGATCAACCCCTTGGTCTTGATCGAAACGATGGCGTCCTCCTGTATTCTGACATTGTCCGACAGATTCAGGGTCACGCGGGCCTGATAATTCTCGAGAGACACTTTTCTAACCCGTCCCACATTGACTCCGGCGATGTGGATGTCGGATCCCGATTGGAGCCCTCCACTGTTGGAAAACAGGGCGTAAACCTCGTAACCCTTGCTCCCAAGGACCTCCATCTTTCCCAGCCTGATGGAAAGGTAACCCAGGCAGACGACGCCTGCGATGAGAAAAAGTCCCACCATCATCTCTATGTCTAATTTTTTCATCGGATCTCTCTCCCCTCGTTTCTTTCTTGTTAACCCCTTTCCCTTCATTTATCGAGTCAGCCCGGCGGGTTGATCGGAGCAGGGCATTCATAACTGAACGTCACGAATTGCCGGACAATCGGATCCTTAGATGAGAGGATTTCTTCAGGGGGGCCCATGATCAGAATCCTGCCTTCGTAGAGCATGGCCACCTTCTGAACGATCTCAAAGACCTTGATCAGCGCATGGGTGACAATGATGCCGGTAAACCCAAGGCGCTGGTGGCAGGAGTGGATCAGGTTCAGGATGTGGTGAGACGTGACCGGATCCAGTCCGGAGGTCGGTTCGTCAATCAGCATGATTTCGGGATTTCTCACCAGGCTGCGGGCAATGGCAACCCGTTTGACCATGCCGCCGCTGATCTGGGCAGGGTACTTGTTCTCCGAATCCGCGAGGCCCACCTGTTCCAGTTCATTCAGGACCTTCTCTCGGATCTGATCCTCGGACAAAGACGTCTTCTCCCGGAGAGGAAAAGCTACATTGTCGTAGACTGACATGGAATCGAAGAGCGCTCCCCCCTGAAACAGGAAACCGAAGCGGCTCCGGGTTTCTTCCAGTTCGGCGCGGCTCAGTTTACGGAGGTTCTTATCATCGATGAAGACCTGACCCCGGTCGGGCCAGATGAGTCTTGCAACATGCTTTAAAAGAAGGCTCTTCCCTGACCCGCTTCCGCCGATCAGTGCAAGGATCTCTCCCTTTTTCACCTCAAAGGAGACGCCCTGGAGGACTTTGAGGCCATCGAACGATTTATGGAGGTCTACGACTCTGATCATTCTTATCCCTCAGAAGAGAAAAGAGGTCATGAAGTAGTCCCATACGAGAATGAAGACGGACGAAAGGACGACCGCCTGTGTTGTGGCACGACTGACCCCTTCGGCTCCAAATCCCGTGTAGTAACCCTTGTAGGAACAAACCCAGGCGATGAGGGCTCCAAAACTGATGGATTTGTAAACCCCCCCCAGGACATCGGTCATGTCCACATGGTTCGCCATCTCGTTAAAATAGACTCCCTGGCCCACTCCAAGAAGTTTCACGCCTACGAGGTAGCCCCCGAAGATCCCGACCACATTGAAAATCGCCGTCAGGAGCGGAACCGTGAGAATGGCGGCGAGGAGCCTTGGAACGATCAGATAACGGAAGGGATTGAGGCCCATCAGGGAGAGGGCATCGATCTGCTCCGTTATCCGCATGATCCCGATCTCGGCGGCCATGGCGGAACCGGCCCTCCCCGTCACCATCAGGGCCGTGAGGACCGGTCCCAGTTCCTTAATAAGTGCGAGGGCGACCATCGGTCCCAGGAAGGCCTCTGAACCGAACCGGTTCAGGGTGTAATACCCCTGGAATCCGAGCACCATCCCGGTAAAGGCGCCGGTCAGAAAGATCACCAGGGTCGACTGGAACCCGATGAAATGGATCTGCCTGAGAAATTGGTTCAGTTTAAGGGGCGGCGAGACGGCAAAGATAAAAGCCTTCACGAGAAAGATGCCCATCCGGCCGATCCTCCGCAGCGCGAACAGGGTTAAAGTCCCCAAGTTCCTGACCCAGTCCATAATAAAGAGGGACCCCCTTCAAACCAATTCTTCTTCCATCAGAATTATATTGACCCTGCTTGAAAAATTCAAGATAATTCCACTGAATAAAGATAATTGTCTGGGCTGTTCAAGCTTGGGAGGTTTCGTCCGGGATCGTCTGGAGCCGAAGAAAGGAGGCTGAATTGTGAAAAGAGTCATCATTGATTGTGATGTGGGGGTCGATGATGCCCTGGCCCTCATCCTGGCATTTCACTCGCCGCAGCTGGAAGTGACCGCTGTCACAGGGGTCAACGGGAATGTCCCGATGGATCAGGTCTTCATCAACATTCAGAAGGTCCTGAGTCTGATTCAACCTCCTATCAAACCGATGATCGCCAGGGGGGCGGTTCGGCCGCTAAAAGGAGTCCCCGTTTACGCCCGCTCCGTCCACGGGGAGGATGGGCTGGGAGGTGCAAAGATAGAGGAGACAGAAAAGGAAGTGGGGTGGAGACTCTTTCCCGGCCAGGCGGAAAGTCTGATTCCCGAAACGGCCCGCCAGCATCCCGGGGAGGTGACTCTCATCGCCATAGGCCCCTTGACCAATCTCGCGTTGGCGCTTCGACAAGACCCGGTGGGGATCGGAAAAGTGAAAGAGATCATGGTGATGGGAGGGGCTGTTCGGACAAAAGGGAATATCACTCCTTACGCCGAGTTCAATATCTTCTCGGACCCTCTTGCGGCCCGTCTGGTTTTTGAATCAGGGATTCCCGTGACCCTTGTCCCTCTGGATGTGACCCATCAGGTCTTCCTCACCCCTCGCCTGATGGAGCAGAAAGTCAGACCGCTCGACAACCGGTTTTCCCGTTTTGTAATCGAAGCAACCGGCTATGATACGAACACACATCAATTTCGCGGCAAAGAGCTCAGCTACCTCCATGATCCCCTGGCCGTGGGTGCGGTCATTGCCCCGGACTTAATGAAGAAAGAGAGACTTCCCCTCGGGGTGGATACCCGGGAGGGAGACCATTACGGGCAGATTCTCGAAATGACGGAAGGACCGGAGATCGAGGTTTGCCTGGAAGTGGATGCTGAGAGATTTCTCGATCTCTTTCTGAAGGGGCTGGAGCACCCGTAAGAGGAGGGCAGCGTATGGGAGGAAAGATTCTCGTTGTCGGGAGCTCGAATATTGATTTCATCATCCGGATCCCTCGTTTCCACGGGCCCGGAGAGACGATCCTGGGGCAGGACCTTGTCACGGCCTACGGAGGAAAAGGAGCCAACCAGGCCATTGCGGCAAGGCGTCTGGGCGGGGCGGTGACCTTTCTGACGAAGCTGGGAAATGACCATTACGGGAAGGCTTATCACCGATACCTGAAAGAAGGCGGACTGCCTCTCAGCGGCCTTCTCATGGAGAGAAAGCTCCCCTCGGGGATGGCGTTGATCGAGGTGAATCCCGAAGGAGAGAACCGGATTGTGGTCTCTCCGGGGGCAAACCGTTCTCTGTCTCAGGAGGATCTGAGAAAGACGGAGTGAACTGTGGCGGGGAGTCCGGGTCTTTGTGACCCAGTTGGAAGTTCCCCTATCCACCGTTGCGGAAGGTCTGAAGGCGGCAAGGCAGCATGGAGCTCTGACTCTCCTCAACCCCTCTCCCCCGGTGTTTCTTTCATCTGAAGTGCTCTCCTGCGTGGATTATCTTGTTCCGAATGAGACGGAGATCCAGTTCCTGACAGGGGTGAGGGGGAAGGGAAGGCAGGCAATCCGGAAGATGGGCAGACGGTTATTGGAGAGAGGCGTAAAGAATGTCATCGTGACCCTGGGGTCCCGGGGACTTCTCTTCATGAGTCAAGAAGAGGAAATAGCGATGGGGGCCTTTAAAGTGAATGTCCTGGATACAACGGGTGCAGGAGATGCGTTCATGGGCGCCTTGGCCTGGGGCCTTTCCGAAGACCGACCGATCCGGGAGGTCCTGAAACTTGCGAGTGGGGCCGGGGCTCTTGCCGCCACCAAACTGGGGGCTCAACCCTCTCTTCCTTCAGGAAGGGAGCTGAACCGGTTTCTCGCGATTCGTCGTCACCATGGCTGAAGCAGAAAGAATGACGCAACGCTTCAGAGCTGTGCAAGAAGTGCGTCTGTCTTGCTCCTTCCCGGAATCACGGGGCAGTTCCCGGGAACTTAGAATTGCGGGCATCTTACTGTCTCTGGGTCACTGATCACCGGTCACTGATAACTGATCACTGATTACTGGGACGTGTCCTGTTTGCAGGGCCTGTTGACGGGATATGCCGGTTCCTTCCCGTCGAAGACCCTCAGAATGTCCAGTGCTACTCTACTCATCCTTTTCAAGGCCTCTTCCGTTCTGGCTCCCGTGTGAGGCGTACCAATGAAATTGTCGAGCTGGAGCAGGGGGTGCCCTTTTGTGACAGGTTCCACTTCAAAAACGTCGGAAGCCGCCCCCGCAATCCGCCGTTCCTTCAAGACCCGATAGAGGGCTCTTTCGTCCCAGAGGGGACCTCGCGCCATGTTGAAGATAAAGGCCGTGGGTTTCATCAGGCGAAACTCCCTTTCCCCGATCAATCCTCTTGTCTCCGGGGTTTCCGGGAGATGGATCGATACGTAATCCGAGAGGGAAAGGGCCTCTTCCATCGTCACTTTCCGGGCTTTCAGGTCCTTCTCCGTCTCTTCGTAACGAAGGGTATCGTGGTACAGAATCCTCATATCAAATCCTCCGGAACCGATTCTTCCCACAGCCTTGCCGATCCGGCCGAAGCCGATGATCCCGAGCGTTTTTCCGTGAAGTTCGTTGCCGATGCATTCATGCCGCGAGGGCCAGCGGCCCTCTCTTAAAGCCAGGTTTCCTTCCGGGAGCTTCTTCGAAAGCATGAGGGCGAGACCGAAGAAGTGTTCGGCGACGGAGAGGTCATTGGCCTCCGGCGTGTTGACGACCCATATTCCTTTCTCTGCCGCGGCTTCCAGGTCGATGTTTTCAACGCCCACCCCATGCCTTCCAACTACCTTCAGTTTCGGGGCTCCTTCTATGAGCTTTCGAGTCACCCGGGTGTTTCCCCGGACGACGATTGCGTCGATCTCCCTCACCCGTTCCAACAGGTAGGCTTCATCCAGGCGCTCCGCAAGGACAACGTCCGCCTGTTCCCCGAGGAGGTTCTTCCCTTCTTCGTGGATATCTTCAAACAGCAGTACCTTGAACTTTTTCATTCCTGAATTCCCCCTGCATGGCTTCGATCGCGTTTCCGAGTGAAGCTCTCCGCCCTAATGGGCGGGGCTTCGGTAAGGTGAATTCTACCAGACTGCCCTGGCCGCATTCTATGGAGGGCACCTCAAGAAGAGCTTGACAGATTTCTTGAAAGGAATATAAAACATGTGACATCATTTTACGATGAGGATCGGAAATCGTCTGGGTCTTATTGCGTCTGGTCATATCCGTATGAAAACACTTCAAGAGGTGAAATCCGCTCTGGATGGAGGGGCCTCCACGGTCACCCTGGATCTTTCTGAAAGAGTCCACCCGGCGGCTCTTGAGGCGCCGACGGAATGGATCGACCGGGAATTTCAAAAAGAGATCGATCCAGGGGACGCGGAGGTGCTTCTCCATCTTTTTGTCGGCAGGGAATTCCGGTTCCAGGGCTCTCAGGGCGAATTTTCCATCCGGTTCGACGAGGAGAAGACGAAACGGAACGCCCTGCTCTTCCATCACGCCATTGACTTTTGCGAAGAAGTGTACGAATTCATCCGATTGCAGACAGGATACCGTCACATCATCGATTTGGAAATTTCCATGGTCAACACACCCGTTCCCACCTCTCCCGAAAGTCACCTCTTTTTCACCATCGCCTTGAGCCACAGAGGGGTCCGGATGGATTCGTTTGTTCCACGATTTGGAAGGGGATTCAGTGAGAAGGGTCGTTACCGTGGCAAGCGCGAAGAGCTTCGGAGGTTGTTCTACCAACACGCCATTATTGCTCAGGATTATGGAGATTACAGGGTTTCTATCGGAACGAGCCGGAGATTGCCTTCTTTCCAGGGGCGGTGATGCTCTGCCCGTGATCAAATTCGGGGGAAAGGCAGCATGATCCAGGTTGATCTAAGACGTTTTGAACAGAATGATTTTACCCGACTGATCGGCTGGATCAAAACCCCGGAGTCGCTCCTCCAATGGGCCGGGCCGCTCTTCCATTACCCCCTCGACACGTTTCAGCTGGAGATCTACCTCCAGGGGACAGAGAAAGAAGAACCCTTGAGGAAGATCTTCAAGGCTATTGACACCCAAACATATGACGTGGTGGGTCATATCGAATTGAACAATATCGATCTCCAGGACCGGTCCGCGACGATCTGCCGTGTTCTGGTCGGGGAGCCTTCCCTGAGAAGAAAGGGGATCGGCAGCCAGATGCTAAGAAAAGTTCTAGAGATCGGATTCGGTCGACTGGGGCTGCACCGTATCGACCTGACGGTCTTCGATTCCAATGAGGCCGCTATCCGGTGTTATGAGAAGGTGGGATTTGTCAAAGAAGGACACCTGAGGGAGATCCGGAGAATAGGGAACGGATACCGGAGCCTCTATCTCATGAGCATGCTGGATCGCGAATGGACCCGGCAGTTGCAGAAGTAAACCCGGACAATCCATTCTCCAAGGCTTCGAATGGCCGTTTCGGGAAATTTGGTGGAAACGGGAGGGTGAACCCAAATTGACTTCCGCGGCAAACCGGCTCAACGGTGCTGAGACATGAAAAGGCTCGACTCTGCCTTCGCCGAAGCGGCTTCGTGCAGGCAGGTCGAAGCCTTTCCGACCGGCCCGCCCGGGCAGGGACATCCGCTGCTGGAAATGGAGGATGTCATCATCTCCCCGCACATCGGTTTTTTTTCCGAGGAATCGATTCGGGAACTGAAGAGAAAAACGGCAAAAAAAGTTTCCGACGTCTTAACAGGAAAGTGGCCCGAATTCATCGTCAACCAAGAAGTGAGGACCCATGCCCGGGCAAAAATCGGCGGATGACTCTCCAGAAATGGCCTCCTTCTTTTGGGATGCAGTGCAGAAGATTGGGAGTGACGCAGTCTAGGGTGAGTCTCTCGACCAAGAGAGGATAAATCCTCGTCAATACAAAACGATTAAGAGTGTTGGACAAGTAGATATTTATAAATTTATGGGCGTTCCATAAGATTTTGGCCAGGTTTAACGAGGCGATATTGGCGCAGTTGTTGGCTTGGCTGGGGGGCATCGCCGTGGTCGGAGGTGTTCTACGCTCTGCCTGGAGTCGAGTGCTTCGTTTTTTCTCTCGCCTTACCGCCTCCGACGGTATCCCGCCGGAAATTTGCCGATGTCCAGCCGAAGGGCTAACGCCCCGGGCATAAGAAATTCAAGGATGCCGAGGGCGGAAAGGTCACTCGGGCTTCGGTAAATCGGTATTAACGTTTGGGTTGTTTTTGGGTCAACAGAGGGGTCAGAACAGGTAACGATGGCGCGACCTCTTCGCATCGGATATCCTGGCGTTCTACCAAAAGAAAGGGACGTAGGTGAAAATGCAACTTCATTCAGAGTAAGGAAATGAGTAAAATAAGGAACAAGAATAACTGGCCTCTTGTTCACCGCTTACTCTGCCCAATGATCATCAAGATTTTAGCTCTGAAATCTGGTTGACCGAGATGAAGCGAACCTGCAGTTTGCCATAACGGCGCTGATAGGATGTTTTGATATTGGGACTCAGGACGTAATTCATCCCTTCAGGGTAGAGAGAGCGAAATACAGTCAGATTCGCCGGATCAAAGTGATCCGGATTGATTTTGCATTCAATGGCATCTGCCTGTCTCCTCCCGCCTTTGATCACAAAATCCACCTCTCGTCCGGATTTATCTCTCCAGTAATGCAACGGATGATCATCGAGGACTGCCCGCAGAGCATCGAGCACAAGGTGCTCCCACAAAAGACCTCGGTCATCCTCTCGAATACTGTCCCAGCCTTTGACAAACGTGACAAAACCCGTATCAAAGGAGTAGCATTTAGGTCTGCGTGTAATTTCGCGCCGTCCTCCTCCCTGAAACGGAGGAAGTAGGAATACCGCATGGGCGATCCTCATGGCTTCAACATGAGCTTTAACCGTAGGGCGGCTCAAATCACTTAACCGGGCCAAGTGGGTATAATCTGTGAGACTTCCACTTTGTCGTCAGCAATAAATGTAATAATTTCATGAAACCGGTCCGGTTTCGGATACCGAAAAGCTCCTGAATGTCCCGGGCATAAAAGCTATCCATCCATTCCGAAAAAAAAGCCGCATTCTTCGTTTCTGACAGCAAGGGTTCCGGCAGCCCTCCGTGCAGTAATCGATGATCCAATTCTTTTATGTCGAAATTATCTATGCATTCGCTCCAGAGGACCGGAGGCAAATAAATCATTTGCTTTCGTCCCGTCAGACTATCGCGAAATTTTTTCGTGGCTGCCAACGTGGAAGAACCTGTTGCAAGCACTTTCAGGTGAGGATAGGCATCTGCAGCAATTTTCAACAACCGACTGGGGTCCTCTAAACGATGGATCTCGTCAAAGATAACGATAGCTTCCCTTGTCCAGACTGTCATAGAATGATTCCGGATCGACCAACCGACGTTCTACGGAAGGCAGATCGCAATTCAGATAGACCGAATCTGAAAACATTTGGGCCAAGGTGGTTTTACCAACCCGGCGAACCCCGGATAACCATACAATCGGGCGGGCTTCCCATGCTTGTCGAATCCTCTGTATCCAAAAAGTGCGTTCAATCATTGGAATTATACTTACCATTTAGACGTCTAAATGTCAAGTATGTTTCCTTCAAAACCTTGCCTTCAGCTCGCACTTTTGGCAATATTACAAGTTCATTTTTCGTATTGATGTTTGACGAACCCCGGAGTAGAATGTTTCTAAGAGCTTTATGAAGGAGAGAGAAAGATGGCAGAGACAGTGGATGTCAAAAACATAGGTCTCCGGGGAGTGAAGGTAGCCGACACCCGCATTTCAGATGTCGACGGGGTGAAGGGAAACCTGATCTATCGCGGTTTCAATATCTGTGATCTCGTCAGCTATTCCACCTTTGAAGAGGTCTCTTATCTTCTTCTTTACGACCGTCTGCCTGCAGGACCGGAGTTGAAGCGCTTTCAATCCGAGCTTGCCTCGGAGAGGGAGATCCCGGATGCGCTTCTCGAATCGATGAAGGCCCTTCCCAGGTCAGCCCATCCGATGGACGTGCTCATGGCAGCGACCTCCATCCTGGCAGGCTATGATCCCGAGCTGCAGGAGGAGACGCGAGAGGCCAATTTCAAGAAGGCAACACGCCTCATCGCGAAGATTCCGACGGTGGTTGCCGCGTGGGATAGAATCCGAAAAGACCTTCAACCCCTTCCGCCCCGATCGAATCTTACCCATGCGGGAAACTTCCTGTTCATGCTGTCCGGAAAGGAACCCGATCCGGAGACGGCCCGGGATTTCGATATCTGCCTGGTCCTCCATGCGGAACATTCCTTCAACGCCTCAACCTTTGCGGGAAGGGAGGTTGCCTCCACCCACGCCCATCTCTATGCATCCGTGGCGGCGGCGCTGGGGGCCTTATCCGGAGAACTCCACGGAGGGGCAAACAGCGAGGTGATGAAGATGCTCCTGGACATCGGAGAGGTGGATCGGGTCAAATCCTGGGTCGCTGAAAAGCTTCAGAAGGGGGGCAAGATCATGGGCATGGGGCACGCGGTCTACCACACGGAAGACCCCAGGGCCACCATCCTCCGAAGGATCAGTGAAAGGCTGGCAGCCCGTCACGGGGATCGCAAATGGTACGACATGACGAGGGCCGTCGAGGCTGCCACGAGGGAGGAGTTCAGGCGGTTGAAAGGGAAGGAGATCTACCCGAACGTCGATTTCTACAGCGCCTCGGTCTACCATGTGATGGGAATTTCCCGGGATCTCTTCACCCCGGTCTTTGCCGTCTCGCGGATTTCAGGGTGGGCGGCCCACATCATCGAGGAGAAATTTGCACAGGCCCAGCCCAAACCCGAACTCTACCGGCCGGACTCCGACTATGTCGGGACCTACTGCGGCCCTGCAGCCTGTCCTTACGTTCCCATGGAGAAACGCTCGATATGAAGGCCGTGCATGACATCCTCATTGTCGGGGCAGGTCTGGCAGGGCTCCGGGCCGCTGTGGAGGCCGCCGGTCAGGCGGATGTGGCTGTGGTGACCAAGGTGCTTCCAACACGCTCCCACTCCGGGGCTGCCCAGGGAGGCATTACGGCTTCTCTCGGCAACGAAGAGGAGGACCGCTGGGAATGGCACTTCTTCGACACGGTCAAGGGAAGCGACTATCTGGGAGACCAGGATGCCGTGGAGATCATGGTCAGGGATGCCCCCAGGGCCATCTACGAACTGGAGCATATGGGCGTTCCTTTCAGCCGGACCGCAGAGGGAAAGATCGCCCAGAGGAATTTCGGGGGCCATACCCGGGATTTCGGGAAGAGGCCGGTGAAGAGGGCGTGCTATGCTGCGGACCATACCGGCAGGGTCGTGCTCGATACCCTTTACGATCAGTGCCTGCGCCACCGGGTGAGATTTTACCCGGAGCATTGTGTCCTCTCTCTCGTCTTTGATGACCGGAGATGTGTGGGCGTCGTGACGTATGAGCTTGCAACCGGTGAACTCCACCTTCTTCAGGCCAGGGCCGTTCTTTTAGCCACCGGCGGATGCGGCAGGGTCTACCAAACCACTTCCAACAGCAATGCGACTACCGGAGAAGCCCTCAATCTTGTCTACCAGCATGGAGTTCCTCTTGAAGACATGGAATTCATCCAGTTTCATCCCACAGGGCTTTATCCCCTGGGCATCCTGCTCAGTGAGGCGGCGAGGGGGGAGGGCGGATTCCTGCGGAACGGACTGGGCGAGCGGTTCATGGAGCGGTATGCTCCCACGGTCAAAGACCTTGCGGCCAGGGATGTGGTCTCCCGGGCCATTCTTACGGAGATTCGGGAGGGAAGGGGGATTACCGGCAAGGAGTATGTCCACCTCGACCTGACCCACCTCGGGAAAGAAAAGATCCAGGAGAAACTCTGGGAGATCTCCTCCTTTGTGAGGATCTATCTCGGGATTGATCCGGTTTATGACCCCGTCCCGGTCGTTCCCACGTGCCATTACGTCATGGGAGGGATTCCCACGGATGCGGACGGCAGGGTCCTCGCCGACGAAAAGGGTTCCATCCTCCCCGGACTGTATGCGGCAGGGGAGTGCGCCTGTGTCTCGGTCCACGGCGCGACCCGGCTCGGCTGCAATTCGCTGCTCGACCTGCTTGTCTTCGGCAGGAGGAGCGGCCAGGCCATGAAAGAGGAGATCCAATCCTGTCAGCCGCCGTCCGTGGCAACGGATTCCCTCGGAAAGATGCGGGAAAGGGTCACTGATCTGCTTGGCCGAAAAGGGGTGGAACGGGTTTATCCCATCCGGAAGGAGATGCAGACGGTCATGATGAACTACGGATCGGTCTTCCGGAATGAGGCGGGCCTGAAAAGGGGAATTGCGGAGATCCGGCATCTCATCGACCGGTTTGAGAATATCGGAGTGGTCAATCAGGGGAAGGCCTTCAACTACGAATTGATGGAAGTCCTTGAATTGGGCCATCAGCTGAAGATTTCCGAAGTGATCCTGGCGAGCGCCCTCAACCGGAAGGAGAGCCGCGGAGCCCATTTTCGTGAGGATTTTCCGGGAAGGGCGGATCGCTTCTATTTGAAACATACCCTGGCGTTCAAAGGCCCGACAGGGCCGGAGATCAGGTATAAACCGGTGAAGATTACACGATTCCAGCCGGAGGCAAGGGTGTACTAAGACCGTGCTGCTGTTCGGAAGTGCTGCTGTGCTGCAGTAAAGAATGGAAAACGGCAGCACCGCAAAACGGTAGCATGGCAGCACTGCAGCACCGCAACACTTTACCACCGCAGCACGAAAGGTTCTTTATGCTCATTAAGTTGAAAATCTTCCGTTTCGATCCACAGAAAGACAAGGAGGCTTACTACCGGAATTATGAGGTTGAGGCCGATCCCATGGACCGCCTTCTGGACTGCCTGAACCGGATACGGTGGGAGCAGGATCCGACCCTGTCATACCGGTGGTCCTGCGGCCACGGCGTGTGCGGATCGGACGGTATGAGGATCAATGGAATCTGTGGCCTGCCTTGTCAGAAACTGGCAAGGACTTTCAAAGAGGAGATCCTGATTGAGCCGTTGCCCGTGTTTCCGGTCATCAAGGATCTGATCGTCGACCTTGACCCTTTCTTTGAGAAGTACAATTCCATCAAGCCGTATCTGATCACCCAATCATCAACCCCGGGCGGGGAGCGAACACAATCGCCAGAAGAACACCGGGTGTTCGAAGAGGCCATCCGGTGCATTCTCTGCGCCTGCTGCACGGCATCCTGTCCCGTCAACCAGAACAAAGAGACGGAGAACTATGTCGGGCCGGCTGCCCTGGTCCGGGCTTTTCGCTATCTCTTCGATTCGAGAGACGAGGCCTCAGCGGAGAGGATCTCACTGCTCGATCGTAAGGAAGGGGCGTGGGGCTGCCAGACTCTCTGGAAGTGCACGGAGGTCTGCCCGAAGGAGATCCCGGTGACCAAAGAGATCGGCCGGATCAAGAAACGGATCTACGACAGCAAACAGAAATAAGGAGAGATTAAGGCATCCGTTTCTGAAAAGATCCCATAGAGTATACCCCTTCTAACACAGGGAGGCATTCGGACCTATCGCCACCGGATTTCTTTGAATTCTTTCCCTCATATATCCTTTGTATTGAGTTTTCATAATTTCCTCCCCCGTTCCAGCTTCAAAATTCATATTATGTTGGGGGACATGCTCGAACAACATCCCGCCTGAACAGACACGTCTTTCATATCATCAAATACTTCTTTTTTATCTCTTCGTTGGCGCTCAGTTCAGCGATGCTTCCCTGGTACTTGATCCTCCCCTTGTCAATGACGTACGACCGGTCGGCAATCGAGAGGGAAAACCTGACGTTCTGTTCGGAAAACAGGATGGTGACAGCGATCTCTTTCAGTTTGAGGAGCCTTTCGGCGAAGTGCTTGACCACGAGCGGGGCAAGCCCCTCGACGGGTTCATCCAGCAAGATCAGCTCCGGATTGCCCATGAGCGTCCTGCCAACGGTCAGCATCTGCTGCTCGCCCCCGCTCAAATAGCCTCCAAGGCTTTTCTCGAGCGTTTTGAGCTTGGGAAAGATCTCGTGGATTCTCTCCAGGGTCCAGGGCTCACCCTTAAAGTGTTGGGAGTGTTTGATCGCGATCTCGAGGTTCTCACGCACGGTGAGATCGGGAAAGATGAGCCTGTTGTCGGGGACGTAGCCGATCCCTTTCTGGGCGATCTTGTAAGGCGGCTTTCCCATCATCTCCTCGCCGTAAAACTTGACGGTCCCGGTTCTCGGAGGAGTGAGCCCGATGATGCTTCTCATGGTGGTCGTCTTGCCGGCGCCGTTCCGACCCAGAAGGCAGACCAGTTCGCCGCTCGCAACCTGAAGCGAGACGTCGAACAGGATATGGCTGGTGCCGTAGAACGTGTTGATGTCATTGACTCTCGAGTATCATAGCTCCTCGCCTAGATAACATTTCTGCGCCTGCTCGTTGCGACGCACCTGGTCAGGAGTTCCCTCTGCGACGATGACACCTTGATGCAACACAGAGAGCTTCTGCGCATACCCGAAGATCACCGAAATATCGTGCTCCGTAAAAAGGATGGTGAGGCCGATCTCCCGGTTGAGCCGCTTCACCAGTTCCATTGTCTCGTGCGTCTCCTCCGAGGACATGCCGGCGGTCGGTTCGTCGAGGAGGAGCAAATCCGGTTTGCTGGCGAGAGCCAACGCCAGCTCCAGTTTCTTCTTGTCCCCTTGAGAGAGAATGCCGGCGTCCGTGCGTCCATGGTGAGCGAGTCCGGTGACTTCGAGAAGCTCCGACGTCTCTTTCTCGGCGATCTTCTCGGCACGACTGAAGAGATCGAGCGTCCTCTTCTGCTGAGCCAGAATCGACTGCCTTACGTTCTGATAGGCGGTCAGGCTGGGATAGATGTTGCTGACCTGAAATGCCCGGGTGATGCCCGTCTGGGCAATCTTGTGCCGAGGCCAGTTGGTGATCTCGCTGTCCCTTGAAGAGGATGCGGCCATGGGTCACCGTATGAAAGCCCGTGATGAGGTTAAAGAAGGTCGTCTTCCCGGCTCCGTTCGGGCCGATGATGGCTGCGAGCTCCCCCTTCTGGAGCGTATAGTTCACGTCTGTAAGCACCTGGTACTTGTAAAAGGACTTGTTCAGGTGCTCGACCTCCAAGATCACCCCGTTATCCATGGAACGTATTCCCCTCGATTTCTTGAATCTCACCTTGTCGAGATGGGGTCCGGAAGTACCCTCGCTTCTGAACGACACCGAAGAGTCCACCCGGCAGAAGGAGCACCACGAGGATGATGACAAGACCGCTCACCAAAGGCCAGTATTCGGTAAAGCCCGTCACGAAAGCACTGAGGAACATGTAGATGACAGAACCGATCATGGGACCGAGAAAGCTGAAGGGAACCTCCGAGTACTGCCATGAAGACGGGTGGCCCGAGTTCTGCCAGCTCGCGAGATCGGGTGAAACACTCCTGTTGAAAGGACCCCAGAGCGCCCCGGCAAGTCCGGCAAACATTCCGGAGATGACGAAGTTGATGAGCATGTACTTCTGGACGTTGATCCCGATGAACTCGGTCCTCTCGGTGTTGTCCCGTATCGGCTCTCAAGGTATAGCCGAAGGGCGACTCGGTGATGGTCGCAGAGGACGACCATGGCGATGGACGACCACCACGAGGGTAAAGTAGTAGTAAGGGTTGGCGGAAAAGAGCCACACCGGAGGATTGACCCCCTGGAGGCCGTTATCTCCTCCCGTGAAGGAGTACCACTGGAAGATGATGAAGAACACGAGCTGACCGAAGGCCATGGTGAGGATGGCAAAATAGATCCCTCTGAGTCGCACGCAGAAAAACCCGAGGATGAGGGCGGAAATCCCGGCGGTCACCATCGAAACAGGGAGGCATAGAATCAGCGGCCACTTTGCCTTAACCATTAAAAGGCCGGCGGTGTAGGCGCCGATGCCGTAGTAGGCCGCCTGTCCGAAGCTGAGCTGCCCCATGTACCCGAAGATAAGTTGAAGCTCACCGCAAAGAGACCCAGGATCAAGATCTCGGTGAAGACATGGACCCAGAACTCGGCGACGATCGACCGGCAATAACGGCAGCGACCCGCAAGAGAAGAACGGAGGCAGCCAGAATCTCTTGAGAGAGACACATTCTTCGCAGACAATGTTATGCCCTCATAGGGGTGCCAAAGAGCCCCCACGGCCGGACGATCAGGATCGACGCCGTGATGAGCAAAAATGAGCACCATCGCGCCGTCCGTCCAGAAGAGTATGGCAAAGGAAAACACCTCACCTACGATGAGCGCCCCGACCAGCGTCCCGACAAGACTCCCGAACCCGCCGATCACAACGACGCAAAAGGCCTGGATGATGATGGCGATATCCATCCCCAGGGTCACCGAACCGATGGCTGACTGAATGCCTCCTGCTAGACCGGCGATGGAGATCCCCAGGGTGAAGACCCAGGTGAATATCCGTGGGATCGGGATACCGAGGGCGCTGACCATCTCACGGCTGAACACGGCGGCTTGACGATGTGACCGTACTTCGTGTACTTCAGAAACCACCAGAGCCCGCCCGCTACCGCAAAGCCCGACCAGGATGACGAAAGACGAAATAGGAATCGAACGGGGCGCCGAAGCAGGTGAATGGGCTGCTGAATGATGGGGAGGACGGACAATGAGTCTGTCCGTCGGCCCCCATACGATCTTGATCAGATCGCCCAAGGATCAAAGCCAGGGCATACGTGACGAGGAGCTGCTCGTGCAACTCCCGTTTGTAGATCTGCTTGATGAGCGCGACCTCGAGCACCCAGCCGACCGCCCCCGTCGCACACGCCGCCAGCGGGATGCTCACCCACAGGGCGAAGCTGCATACTCCTGCATGACGGACCAGAAGGAATAGCTGAAATAGGCGCCGACCAGCCAGAGGGTTGCATGGGCAAAGTTAAGGATGTTCATGACCCCGAAGATGAGGGAGAGGCCCGACGCGACAAGGAAGAGGATGACGCCGTAGGTCAATCCGCTCAGGAACTGCGAAACGACGAAAGCTGAATTCCATGAACGAACCTCTGGCTCACTTTTTCTCACGCTGCCTGGCCGCGAAGAATCTCGGCCTCCGGGCGTTCGCTGTCGATCCCCTTGACCTCGATAAGGTCTTTCAGGATCGGAAACGGGTACTTCGGGTCGTCGGCAACGACCCCGACGTAGGACGAGCAGCGGAGCTGGTTGTCGATCGGGCGGAACTGCAGCTTGCCGCGCGTGATGTCGACCGTCAGGCCTTTCATGGCGTCCTTCACCTTCTCCGTATCGATGCTATTTGCCTTCTCGGTTCCCTGCTTGAGCGCGTAAACGGCGTCGTAGCCCATGACGGCCCAGTCGCTGGGGTACTTGCCGTTGTACTTGGCGCGGTAGTTCGTCACGAAGTTGGCCATCATCGGAATATCCAAATGGGCGAAGAAGGGCGCGCGGGAGATGGCGACGAGGTTCCTCGGCATCGTTTTCGCCTCGGTGATCAGCTCGGTGACACTCTGCATGCTCCCCACGTACGGCACCTTGTCGAAGAAAGCCGTAGGGTTTGGCCTGCTCCGTAAAGGTCACGTTATCCTTGGAAGCGAGGACCGGATAGACGAAGTCGGGCTTCAGGGCCATGATGCTCGTGATAAACGAGGCGAACTGCGTCTCGCCAAGACGCGGCCAGAACTCTTTCTTCACGGTCAGCTGAGGCGCGGCAGCCTTCAGGTTCTTGACCGTTTCTTCCTGGGTGGACCTCCCCCACTCGTAGTCGGAAGCGAGGGTGACATACTCTTTCCAGTTCTTATCCTTCGACATCTTGGCGACGGCCAGGGCCGCGGCCTTTGCCTGCATGTAGGTGTTGGGCACGACCTGGAAGGTGTACGGGCTGAAGTCACGTTCGGGTGATGTTCTCCGAGTTGCTGATCGCAGGGATGTGGAGGGTCTTGTACTCCCTGCAGATCGGCTTGACCGCGATCGCGACCGCGCTGGAGTAATCGTTGATGACGGCCTTCACCTTGTCCCGGAGGATCAGGTCCTTTACCTCTCGGACCCCGACGTCGGGCTTGGTCTGGGTGTCGCGCTGGAACATCTTGATGGGGATGTTTGCCGAGAAAACCCGCCGTTCGCGTTGATCTCTTCGACCGCGAGCTGGATCCCCTTCGAGTCTGGTCCTTGCTGTAGAGCGTGCCGGTGCCCGTAAAGCCCGAGGGCGACGCCAAGGTTGTAGGGCTCAGCCGCGGCGGCGGCCAGGTCGGCACATGTGAGCCCGCCGATGAACAGGGCCATGAAAACCACTACCCAAAGACTGTTCACTATTCTCATCGATTCTCCCCCTTTTTTATTGGGTCTGCTTCTTCTTTTCCGCGTACGTGAGAACCACCCCTCCGTCAAAGAGCAAATCGCCGGCGTCCAGGTACTTCGCGAAGCGCGGAAAACCCGAAGATAAAAAGATTACCCACCTCGATCGGCGTCATCATCTCCTTGATCCGCGAGTTCCCCATCATGACATCCAGAACGACCTCTTCCTGCGTGATCCCCCGCTGCTCAGCCTGGGCGGGGATCTGGTTGAGCGCCAGCGCTGTTTTGACAAACGACGGTGCTCACGGAAAAGGCGCGGATCTTCCCCTCACCCTCCGCCGCGACGGACTGGGCGAGCGCCCGCATGGCAAATTTCGTGATGTTGTAGGCCGGCTTGTTGAGGGTGCTGATGTGCGCGTGGATCGACGCCATGTTGCCGATCGCCCCGCGACCGTCCTGGCTCTTGCTCATGTGCGGCATGGCGAGCTTGCACAGGTAGAAGGGGGCGCGTATCATCAGGCGCATCATGAAGTCGAACTTGGCCATCGGGAAATTCTCGATGGAGTCGATGTGCTGGATGCCCGCGATGTTGACCAGGTACTTGATCTGCCCGAGCTTCGACCGCCTCGGCGACCGATCTCTCGACATCCTCGTCTTTGGTCAGATCCCCCTGGAGAAAGATCATCTGGCCACCCAGGGCCTTGCCAGCTCCTGCGTCTTCTTACCGCCGGCCTCGTCGATGTCGAGACCGGCGACCATCAGGTTGTTCGCGGCCGCGGCGAGGCAGGTCGCCCGGCCGATGCCGCTGCCCGCGCCGGTTACGATGCAGACGTTATTGAGGTTGAAATCCCTGTCGGGAACGATCAGGATGTCGTCCCGCAGGATGTCCGGTTCCCGGAGATCGATTGTCACAGCGAGGCCTCCATTTCTGCCGGTCTGAGCCTCAGCAAGGCTCTCCGGTACGCCCGTCCTGATTCAATATTCGTCTCTTCGGTGGTGGGTCAACAGGCATTCGTCTTTTCTCTCCACAACGACATGCCGGTAGATGCTGTCGTGTATCGTACACCGCAGCACAGAAATGTGGGGGTATTTCCTTAACTCAACCCTTGTTTACTCGCAGACTGATGGGCGACGCGAGTGTCATTGCCAAATGCCCGGAACCAGGCTTCTTCGCTGACGAACGGTCTTTCCAGTTCCAGGAGAGTACGGAGATAAGATCATCTTCAGAATAGCTCCCGCTGGAGGCTTCATATCAGCACGTTCTGGGATTCCCTCACGTGACTCTCTTCCAAAGGTTGAAGGTTAGGTTGCAACTTCAATAAGGCAGATAGCGGGAAATGATGATTGGAAAGTACTTCTTATTTTACGGAAAGTCAAGAAGAAAATTGTGAAGCAAATTGTGCTCGGTTTTTTGTGCATTCCCAAAAAGATCATGTCCCAATAAGATTTCTTTTGAAATCCGAATTGTTATGTAAGATAATAGTAAAACCTTGGAGAATAGGAATATCAGACCCATGACAGACAAATTCGCAGCCATTCACGGCCATTTCTATCAGCCTCCCCGGGAGAATCCCTGGCTGGAGGTCATCGAGACGGAGGAGAGCGCCCATCCCGCCCATGACTGGAACGAGCGGATCGCCTTCGAATGCTACCGTCCGAATGCCCACGCCCGGATTGTTGACGGAAGCGGCAGGATCCTCGACATCGTCAACAATTATGCTTCGATGAGCTTCAATTTCGGTCCCACCCTGCTTCCCTATCTGGAGAAGAAGTTTCCCTCCATCTATCAGAGGATCCTGGAGGCAGACCGGCAGGGGCTGAAGCAGTTCGGCCATGGGAATGCGATGGGCCAGGTCTATAATCATATCATCCTCCCCCTGGCCAGCGACCGGGATAAAGAGACGGAAGTCCTCTGGGGGATCGCGGATTTCGAAAAACGGTTTCACCGGAGGCCGGAAGCACTCTGGCTTCCTGAGACGGCTGTCAATCAGGCGACGCTCCGGGTCCTGGTCCAACATGGAATGGCTTACCTCATCCTGAGTCCTTTCCAGGCATTCAGAGTGAGACCCTTCGGAGGCACGCGATGGACGGATGTCTCCGGGGGCCGCATCGATCCGACCCAGCCCTATCGCTGTTTCCTGAAGGATCCTTCCGGAAAGAGGAGGACCGATCAGTTCATCGACCTCTTCTTTTACGACGGGCTCATTTCAAAGGAGGTTTCCTTTGCCGACCTTCTGAAGGACGGGAATACCTTCTGCGACCGATTCCTGAAGGCCTACCAACCCGGTCTGGAAAGACCCCAGCTCATCCACATTGCCACCGACGGGGAGACCTACGGTCATCACAAGAAATTCGGAGACATGGCCCTGGCCTATGCGCTGAACTCCGGGCTCTCTTCGCGGGGCATCGAGGTGATCAACTACGGGGCCTATTTGAAACGGTTTCCTCCTGTTTACGAGGTGGAGATCGATGAGGGGCCGAAAGGAGAGGGAACGTCGTGGAGCTGTGCCCACGGCGTGGGCCGATGGAAGGAAGACTGCGGTTGCAGCACCGGGGCCATGCCGGGCTGGAATCAACAATGGAGAACACCGCTGAGGGAGGCACTGAACTTTTTGAGAGATGAGCTCCGTCTTCTCTATGAAAAAGAGGGGAAAGGGATTTTTAAGGATGTCTGGGATGCAAGAAACGGCTATATCCAGGTTGTCCTGGACCGCTCCCCGTCGAGCAGAGATCAATTCTTCGACCGGCACGGGGTCCAGGGGCTTCCGGAAAAGGAACGTATAAAAGGGCTCAAGCTCCTGGAGATGCAGCGGCACGGCCTGCAGATGTTTACAAGCTGCGGCTGGTTCTTTGCGGACCTGGCCGGCATCGAAGCGATCATTGTCCTCCAGCATGCGGCCAGGGCCCTTGAACTGGCGGAAGGATTCGGAGGGCGGGGGATGGAGGAGGCGTTCCTCCAGCATCTCTCTAAAGGTGAGAGTAACCTCCCGGAAATGGGGGACGGCCGGCAGATCTATGAGCGTCTTGTAAAGCCAAAGGCGGTGACGCTGGATCAGGTCGTGAACCATTACGCCATTTCCTCTCTTTTCGACGATGGAGAAAGAGAAAAGAGACTGTTTTCTTACCGGGTAGAAAGATTGAACTATGAAAAGCTGGAGAGGGACGGGCATCCGGTTGCCCTGGGGGAGGTGAAGGTGACTCCCGAGTCTATTCCGGAATCGAAGGAGTTCTGTTTCGGTTTGATTTCATCCGGCCAGGATATCTTCCGGACGCGGGTCGCGGAAAAGACGGAGGCCTGTTCTTTCGATCTCTTGAAAGAGAGATGTCTGGAGAGAAGCAGAGAAGGGGAAGAGGGGCTAAGCAATGTGCTTACATCGATGATCGGAGAGCGTTTCCTGACCATCCGGGATACCTTCAAAGAAGGGAGGCAGGGGGTCTTGCAGGGGCTCCTGCAGAAGGAGCTCAAGGAACACTGCCAGAGCTACGCCGAGCTGTTCGACAGGACCAGACAGACCCTCCGGCTTCTGGCCAAGGAAGGGCTGGAGATTCCGTATGAGATTCGTCTGGCTGCGGAGGTGACCCTCCGGGACCGCTTGCTTCAGGAGGTGAGATCGTTGCAGGGGGATTTCCGGGGAACCCTGGCCCGGGGCGAGATCGGTCGGATTGTTGAAGAGGCGAACGAATGCGGGTTTCACTTGAAGATGGAAGAAGCGATTGAAATCCTCAACCGGATACTCAGGGAGAAGATGGAAACGATTCGAAAGGTCATGGGTGGATGTATCTTCGGAACGAACGAGAGGGGGGACCTGGGAACAGGGATGGCCGAAGAGATCATCGTCCTGCTCGATGCCGCTGAGAAATTCGGTTTCAACCTCTGGAAAGGGAGGGAAGAGGCCCAGAATGTGATGAACGAGATCCTGGATGAATATGGCTGGAACCTGGAGAAGGCCTGGTGGGGAGAGGGGGTCCTCAGACCGCTTCCCGATCGGTTCGATGTCCTGGCGGAGAGACTGGGTTTTAATATGGACCGGTTTTTGAAAACAAAGGGCCGGATGCCCATGTCATCTTCTTAGTGATCCCAATCCTGCGCCATGCCGACAATCTGTTTTGCCTCGCCGATGCTCAACGCCCTTTCGATGAAGGTCTCTTTCCACCCCCCTCTGGACAGGACAAAGGTCAGGACGAGATAGAGAAGAAAGAACACGAAGATCCATCGCTCCCTGACTTCCATCATCCGCTCCTCCCCTTCTGGGGCACAATTCCATTTTCCCTCTGACACACCGGATAAATAAATAGGGGAGATCCCTCATTTCAACGGGAAACGCACTGTATTTCGGCGGAAGCAGAACCGGCTGAGAAATGTGTTGAAATTCGGATCGATGAACTATAAGCTATAAAAAGGACCCTATGATCGAGGCAGGAGGTGCGGAGATGGAAATAAGAACCGTTGGAGTCGTCGGGGCTGGGCAGATGGGAAGCGGCATTGCGGAGGTTGCATTGACCTCCGGGTTTCATGTCCTGATGAGGGATATGACGGAAGATCTCCTGAAAAAGGGGAGGGGAAGAATCGAGGCCGACCTGGAAAGACGCGTCCAGAAAGGCAGGTTGGCGGCGGAAGAGAAAGAAGCGACGCTGAAACGCCTTTCCACGACCACGCGTCTGGAGGATTTCGGACATTGCGACTATGTCATTGAGGCCGCCGTGGAAAGGATCCCGCTGAAAGGAGAGATTTTTAAGGCCTTGGACGAGATCACGCCGAAAGGGACCATTCTGGCGAGCAACACCTCTTCGATTTCGATCACGCGCATTGCCTCCTTCACGCGGAGGCCGGACCGTGTCATCGGGCTGCACTTCTTCAATCCTGCCCCGGTCATGAAATTGATTGAGATCATCCGGGGGCTGGTGACTTCGGACGAAACGTTCGCGATCAGCCATGAACTGAGCGTGAAACTGGGCAAGACGCCTCTGGGGGCCAGTGATTTCCCGGGCTTCATCTCCAGCCGGTTGATCTTCAGTTTGATGAATGAGGCCGTCTATACCCTTTTTGAGGGGCTGGGGAAAGCAGAGGAGATCGACTCCATGATGAAACTGGGAGCCAACCATCCCATGGGCCCCCTGGAACTGGCCGATTTCGTGGGCCTGGACACGGTGCTGTCCGTGATGAAGGTGCTCGAGGAGGGATTCGGAGACAAGTACCGGCCCTGTCCGCTTCTCGTCAAGTACGTCGACGCGGGGCATCTGGGGGTCAAGACGGGCAGAGGTTTCTATTCCTATGGAGAAAAGAGATGATCGGATTTGACCTGTCACCGGAACAGAAGGCACTCCAGGAGAAGGCGAGGCGCTTCTCCAAGGAGGTGATTCGACCCGTAGCCGCACTCCATGACCGGGAGGGGACGTTCCCGATTGAGGTGATGAAGAAGGCCCATCAGGAGGGTTTCCTGACGCCCTTGATTCCCCGAAAATACGGGGGGGGAGGATTGGGGGTCCTCGATACCTGCATTCTGTCCGAAGAGATCGCCGCAGGATGCATGGGCATGTACGTCTCGATCTTTGTCAGTACCCTGGCCCTCTATCCTATTGTCCGATTCGGGACGGAAGAGCAGAAGGAGCGATTTCTCAGGCCTTTTTGCTCAACGTATACGCTTGCCTCCTACTGCTTGAGCGAGGTGACGGTCGGCTCGGACCCCGCCTCCATGAAGGCGACGGCCATCCTCAACGGAGACCATTACCTTCTCAATGGGGTCAAGATGTGGATTACCAACGGCGGATATGCCGATTTCTACCTCGTTTTTGCGACGACGGAGCCCGGGAAGAGGCATAAGGGCATCATCTGCCTGATCGTTCCATCCTACCTGGAGGGGGTAAGTCACGGTGAGCCGATTGACAAGATGGGGCAGAGGGCGTCGAATACGACTGCCGTGATGTTTAAGGATGTGAGGGTTCCCAGAGCCAATCTCCTGGGAGGAGAGGCGGAGGGGTTCAAGAAGGCGATGGCAGCCCTTGACGTGACGCGGCCCATGATTGCCATCGGGGCGGTGGGTGTTGCACGGACGGCTTTGGAACTTGCAACTCAATATGCCAAAAAGCGGGTTCAATTCGGTGTTCCGATTGCCCAGCATCAATCGGTCCAGTTTATGCTGGCAGACATGGTAAAGGATATTGAGGCGGCGAGACTCCTGGTCTACAAGGCGGCATGGGTTGCGGACCAGGGGCTGAGGAATTCAAAAGAGGCGGCCATTGCCAAGGCTTTTGCTGCGGATACCGCCATGCGGGTCACCACCGATGCCGTACAGATTTACGGGGGGATGGGATATACAAAATGGCACCCCGTCGAGAAATTGATGAGAGACGCCAAGGTCATCCAGATCTATGAAGGGTCAGCGCAGATCATGCGGCTGATCATCGCCCGCCGTCTCCTGCAGGAGACCGAGAAGATTCATCCTTGAGAACCCGTGAAGAAATAGGTTCTTGTTCTTTTAGACCCAATGAGGGCGGGCCGCTGATTTTCTTCCCCCACAGGTTTTCACACCTGATGAAGTGCGGGCGATCGCAGGATGGCAGGGACGATATCCAGAACACGGATTTTGGGATGGCGGACCTGGGGAAGGGTGTTGGTGACCAGGATTTCCTTAACGGGCAGGTCTGAAAGGCGCCTCCGTGCATTGTTCGAGAAGATGCCATGCGTTGCAGCAAGGCGCAGGCTCCGCGCTCCTCCTTCCACAACCACTCTGACCGCTTCTGCAAGAGTGCCTCCTGTGTCAATCATATCATCCACGATAAGCACATCCCCGCTCCGGACTTCTCCTTGAAGACGCCTGGCGATAGCGGTATTGGGCCTGGGCCTGACCTTTTCGACGCTCGCAACCTGGGGATGAGGAATGATCATTTCGGCAAGCTGTTTCGCCTTCGCCAAGAATCCCGCGTCCGGAGAGACGATGACATCCGGGGGGTGTTTCGCGAAGGTGGCAGCAAACAAAGGCAGTGCTGACTGTTCTATGGCCGTCGCGGGAAAGGCCCTCCGAATCCGGATGCTGTGAACATCCATGAATAGAAGGCGGGTTGCCTCTATCCGGCGAAGGAGTTCGAGGACCATGATGCCGATGCTTGCCTCGCCCGAACGGGTTGGACGGTCCTGCCGGGCGTATCCCAGGTAAGGGATAATCAGAACCACCCCGGCTGCACCATTTTCACGGGCCAGTCGATTCATGGCCATGAGCTGGAAGAGGGATTCAGGGGCTGGAAGGACGGATGCGAGAATGACAACGGCTTCTCCTTTCACTTCGTCTTTAAGACGGTACCCGCTTTCTCCATCCGCAAAGACATAGGATTCGTGTCGCCCGATCCGACAACCCTCTTTGCGGAGAGATCGTTCCAGGTGCCTGGTGGAGGGAGTAAGAAAGAATTTCATTTGATGACATCCAAAGGGACAGACAGTGCCTTCACAACCTCATCAGCCACGACCAGCCCCCCCGCGGTATTCCGAGGACCGAAAGGTCATTATTTGGAAAGCGATAACCTTATACTTTAAAGAAAACCCTTTCCAACCGTTCTGTCAAGATGGGTTTCCTGTCATGGAGAAGCATGTCCGAGCCGATGTTTTTAGGGATGGGTTCGGTGGCGGGATCAGATGTATTTCGTGTAGTGTTCCATGACGAGACCTTCGTTGATCTCCAGGGGGATTTGTTCTCTCGTTGGGATCGAAGTCAGGGTCCCCTTCCAATGGTCTTGATCGAAAGCGATGTAAGAAGGCATCGGACGGGCCCTGCCCTTGGCCATTCCTTCCTCCACCAGGGACAGTTTCCTGCTCTTCTCTGCCAGAGAGATTTCTTCCCCCCTTCTGACCAGGTACGAAGGGATATTGGTCCGGTGGTTGTTGATCAGGATGTGGCCGTGAGTAACCAGTTGCCTGGCAGCCGGTCGCGTGGGAGCAAACCCGAGACGAAAGACCATATTATCCAGACGGCGCTCCAGAAGACCGAGGAGCGTTTCTCCGGCCACGCCTTGCTTTCTGGCCGCTTTTTTCACATAGTTTCTGAACTGCCTCTCGTTGAGCCAGTAGTAGAACTGGAGTTTCTGTTTCTCCACAAGATGTTTCTTAAAGTCGCTCGTCTTCCGCCGAAGGGTAGGGTGCATCCCCGGCGGCGCGGTCCGCCTCTCAAGAGCACAGCGGCCGGATCCGCAAACGGAAAAACCCATTTGACGGCATTTCCTACATCTCGGTCCAATATAGCGAGCCATACACGATTCCTTAACAAAATTATAAATCGTGTAGGGTTCCTTTTCAATTGAAGCGTTATCTTCCCGGGAAGGGGTTGCACCGGTGAGCCCAATTACAAACCGACTCCCTGAATCGGTGTCGCACACTGGGAGCACTTTCCTTCTTTGATCCTGTACTTTCTGACTGAAAATCCGATACGTTCGATCAAGAGCTCATGACACTGGGAACAATAGGTATTGTTCCCTTCTCCCGTGACGTTGCCGAGATAGACATACCGCAAGCCTGCTTCTCTCCCTATTTCGTAAGCTCGATTCATGACATTCATGGGCGTACTTTCCAGATCATCCATTTTGTATTGAGGATAAAACCGGCTGATGTGCCAGGGGATACCCTTATCCAGTCCGGCAAGGAATCCCGCGATCTTTTTCAGCTCTTCCGGGGAATCGTTCTCTCCCGTAACAATGAGGGTCGTGACCTCCACCCAGATGCCCAGCCGCTTCATGGTTTCGATGCTTCTTAAGACTGGGGCAAGGCTTCCCTTGCAGAGTTTACGGTAGGTATCGTCACTGAAAGATTTCAGATCGATGTTAGCGGCATCGAGAAAGGGATGAACCATCCTGATCATATCTTCCGTCATGTAGCCATTGGTCACAAACACGTTGTAAAGGCCTTCCCCCCTGGCCAGGCGGGCAATCTCATAGGCATATTCGAAAAAGATGGTGGGTTCGGTATAGGTGTAAGAGATGCTTCGCGAACCGGAGCGCTTTGCCTGGCGAACGATCTCCGCCGGCTCCACTTCTACGGAGCCCAAGCTCAGGGCCTTCGCTTCCCTCACCTGCGAGATCTGCCAATTCTGGCAGAAGCCGCACTGGAAATTGCAGCCCGCGGCGGCAATCGAAAAGGAGCTTGACCCCGGAAGAAAATGGTAAAGCGGCTTCTTTTCGATCGGATCAACATGCTGAGCAATGACCCGGCCATAGCTATGTGCGTAGAGGGTTCCCTTTCGGTTCTCCCTGACCCCGCAAATGCCGAACTTCCCCTCCGCGATGTGACAGTGGTGGCTGCAGAGGAAACAGTGGACCTTGTTGTCTTCCAATTTTTCATAAAGGAGGGCTTCCTTCGGCATGGTTTTCCTCTCCTGGAACAAGATAGTAAACAAATTATACCACAGAGGGTGGGAAGGGTGGATGACGAAAAATGAGTTTTTCAGCAAACGACTAAACAAATTGAAGGATTGAGGTCTTCAAAATCAAGATGCACGGCCGGACGGTTTGTGGTATAAGGAAATTATGTCGTGTTTGGTTTCCGGAAAGAAGGAACCAACCTCCTAAACCAGGAGGAGGGAGAAGCCTATGGGAATGACACTCGCTGAAAAAATCCTGAGTGAGCACGCCGGAAAAGCGGTGAAGGCGGGCGAGATCATCGTTGCCGGGGTGGATCTTGCCTATGTTCAGGATGGGACCGGCCCGCTGGCCGTGAGGAAGCTGCAGGAGATGGGGCTTGACAAGGTTTTCCATCCCGAGAAGACGATCTTCTTTCTCGATCATGCGTCTCCCAGTCCGAGATTCGAACTGAGCAATGATCACACCTTCCTGAGGGGTTTTGCCCATCAGGTGGGAGCCCGGGTCTCAGATGTGGGACAGGGGATCTCCCACCAGGTTGTGGCGGAGAGATATGTCCGGCCCGGCGATGTCGTGATCGCAGCCGACTCACATACGTGTACAGGAGGGGCCCTGGGAGCCTTTGCTACGGGAGTGGGATCTACGGATGCAGCCGTGGCCATGGGCCTGGGAAAGATCTGGCTGCGGGTCCCGGAGACGATCCGCGTCATCGTGGAAGGAAAGCTCCCTGTTGGTGTTTTCGGCAAGGACATCATTCTTTACCTGATCGGAAAGATCGGCGCGGCAGGGGCCACCTACAAAGCCCTCGAATTTTCCGGGGACACCATTGAGCATCTCGAGATGGCGGGAAGGCTTACGATGGGCAATATGTCCGTCGAAGCGGGTGCGAAGGTGGGGCTTTTCGCTCCTGACGAAATCACCGGGGGATGGCTTGAAAGGATGGGAAGAAGAGGGGATTTCAGGCGGTTCGCTCCCGATCCGGATGCCGTTTATGAAAGGACCGTCCACATTTCCGCCGCCGAACTGGGGCCGATCATTGCCTGCCCCCACCAGGTGGACAATACAAAACCCATTGAAGAGATCGGGAACGTGAGGGTGGACCAGGTATTCATCGGGACCTCCTGCAATGGCCGTCTGGAGGATCTTCATTATGCTGCACGAATCCTGAAGGGGAAGAGCATTCATCCCGGGACGAGGATGATCGTCACTCCCTCTTCCCGGCTGGTTTACACGGAGGCCCTCAAAGATGGGACGCTGGAGGTTTTCGTCGAGTCAGGGGCGTTGGTGACGCCGCCCGGCTGCGGAGCGTGTGTCGGAGTTCATGAGGGCATCCTTGGAGATGGAGAGGTCTGTCTGGCGACCCAGCCCAGAAACTTCCAGGGAAGGATGGGAAGCCCCAAGTCGTTTATCTACCTGGGGACCCCTGCTGTTGCAGCAGCGACTGCGATTGAGGGGAAGATTGCCGATCCGAGAAAATATCTTTGACAGGCTGATGAGCGACAGGAGGAATTCATGAGAGGAAAAGCCTGGAAGTTGGGCGACGGCATCAGCACGGATCATATCATTCCCGGACGCTATTTCTATCTCAGGTCCAACCTCCCGGAGCTTGCCAAACATATGCTGGAGTATGAAAGGCCCGGGATCATCGAAAAGATTGCCACGGGGGATTTCCTCGTAGGGGGACAGAACTTTGGCCAGGGATCGAGCCGGGAACATGCACCCATTGTGATCAAGCTGAACGGGATTCAGGCTGTCCTGGCAAAGGGTTTTGCCAGGATCTTTTACCGTAACTGCTTCAATAACGGCCTTCCGGCCATTCTCTGCGATACGGATCGTATCTGCGAAGGAGATGAAATCGAACTCCTCCTTGACGAGGGGAAGATTGTCAACCATACACGGAAGGAGACGATGACCTTCCCTCCCATTCCGCCCGTGATGAAACGAATTCTGAGTGACGGGGGATTGGTCGAGCACGTCAAGAAGTATAAAGATTTGAAACTGGTCTAATCCCCCGCCTGGGAAAAGAGGAAATCGGATTTGAAAGGAGGAGAAGAGATGGAAAAAGAATTTCAATTGATTGAGTTTACGGGTGCGGAGTGACCCCACTGCCACAAAATGGACCCTCTCGTGGAGAGGCTCGAGGATGAGGCAGGTGTTCAGGTGGCGAAACTCGAAGTATGGCACAATGAGGAAAATGCCCGGCTCCTGAAGGAGTATGACAAGGGGTACTGCGGCGGCGTTCCGTTCTTTTTCAACACGAAGACAGGGAAATGGATCTGCGGGTCAGCCGATTATGAGCGGCTGAAGAAGTGGGCGACGGAATAGGAAGGAAGAGATTACGATTCGGAGTCCGGAGCGGTGCCTTGAAAGGGTTGCTCCGGGCTCCAACCTTGTTCAGGCAGGTCGCCAGGGACACTCCCCTGAGCCGACGCCGATTGCCAAACCCTCCGCTTCGTATCTCCCGGCTCCTTCTAACACGCCTGCGGCCATCTTACCCTTCTATTCCTCAGCTGCCCAGAAAAAATCTTGTCTTGGAGAACCCCCCTGTGATAGAATTTTTTTATTGTCGTCAATCCCGGGAAGCGGCATCAAAAGGTCGAAAAGGCAACAGAGGAGGTTCTCATGAGCTTGATGGATGAATATGATCCCTTAAAGGGAAAGATGTTTCAGGTTCTCAAACCGGATGGAACCCTGCAGCCCGGGTTCACTCCTCCGGTGAAGGACCAGGAGACCTTTTCCTTCTACCGGAAAATGCTCTTTATCCGTTTGGCCGATCAGAGGGGACTGATGCTTCAACGGATGGGGCGATTTGGAACTTACGCGCCGGTCTGGGGCCAGGAGGCCTGCCAGGTGGGAAGCGCTTCGCAACTTCAGAAGGGCGATTGGGTCTTTCCCGCTTTCAGGGAGATCGCGGCCACTCTGACGATGGGGGTTCCCCTGAAGAGCTTCCTTCTTTACTGGATGGGAAATGAAATGGGAAGCCGGGCCCCGGAAGGAATCAATGTCGTCCCCGTTTCCATTCCTGTCGGAACGCATATTCCGCAGGCCGTGGGAGCGGCCTGGGCGGCAAAGTTGAAGGGAGAAAAGACGGTGGCGGTGGCTTATTTCGGAGACGGGGCGACCTCAAAGGGAGATTTTCACGAGGCTATGAATTTTGCGGGTGTCTTCAAAACAGCTACGATCTTCTTCTGCCAGAATAACCAGTTTGCCATCTCTGTCCCGCGGTCCAGACAGACGGCTTCGAAAACGATCGCTCAGAAGGCGATTGCCTACGGGTTCAATGGGATCCAGGTGGATGGCAACGATCTCTTCGCCGTGATCATGGCGACGAGGGAGGCTGTTGAAAAAGCCCGGAGCGGGGAAGGGCCCACCCTGATCGAGGCAGTGACCTTCCGGTTCGGACCTCATACCACGGCAGATGATCCGACCAAGTACCGGACGGAGGAAGAGATCGAGCCCTGGAAGCCCCGGGACCCCCTGGTTCGTTTGAGGCTCTATCTCAAAGGGAAGGGGCTCTGGGATGAGACCGTGGAGCAGCGGATCACCGACGAATCCCAGAAAGAGATCGATGAGGCGGTCAAAGAGGCCGAGGCGGTTCCAGCGCCTCAGGTTGACGAGATCTTCCAGTACGTTTTTGAAGAGATGACGCCTCCGCTGAAGGAACAGCTGGAATATCTAAAAACAACCTTGTAGTAAGAACGCATAGCGCATGGGGCATAGCGCATAGCGTGGGTTTCGGGACTCGCACTCCCGCATGATGGTGTAGTCAGCTTGTCGGAAACCGTGAATGGCCTGCTTAGTGTCTCCCACAACGAAGAGGCTGCCGCCCAGGGACAGGGAGTTCTCGATGAGGGGGAGGAGGGTTCTCCACTGGATGGGGGAGGTGTCCTGGAACTCATCGATAAAATAGTGGAAGATGGTTTCGCCCAGTCTGAAATAGACCTCCGGGATCATCCTTTCACCGAGAACCTCTCCGAGCTTTTTGTTGATGTCCTCGATAAAGACCTTCCCTGCTGTCTCTCACTCTCTCGACATACTGGCTGAAGGTCCTGAAGAGATCGAGGTAAGGAAGAAAGTAAGATCGGGCATAACAGGCGATATAGTCATTCACCCATTGCCCTGCCCTGTCCCACTCCTCGCAGATCGAATCGTCGTGGTTCCGGGCCCCCTCGCCGTTTTTTTTCGGTTTCTTAACCGGACATGCCTTCAAGTCCCTTCCCGATGGAATCGGTGAACTTATCCAATCTCACCGCAGCAAGGATTCTGGGATACGCCGACCCCCGCTCCTCTCAAGACCGGACTCGCTGATGAGATGGTCCAGCCGATCCAGGCTCTCCCTGGAGCCCCTTCTTGACTTCCCGTTCCCGATCGCCCTGCTCGTCCGTGATGGGTCTCTCCCCTGAAGAGGCCAGCTTCCGGTATAATTTCCTGATCTCCTGCCGGGGACCTCCGATGGATCCCAAAGATAGGAGGAACCCTCCTGCTGATGTTCCTGGATGATCCGAACGATCCTGTCGAGGAGCGCTCCTTCGGAGGAGCCGGTTCTCACCTTCCTTAACAACAGGTTGAACGCGTACTCCATCAAGGCTCCCGGGTCCATCAGGATTTCAAAATCGGGGGCGTATCCAAAGTCAATGGCGGAGGTTTTAAAAAGGGTCGTCATGAAGCTGTCAATGGTCCTGACTTGAAAGTCCGTATAATGGGAGAGGATCTCATCGAGCGTCTGCCGACCCCTTCCGATCAACACCCCTCCTTCGGAGCTGACAATTCGGGAAAGCTCCCCCAACACCGCCTCGTCGCCAAGACAGAGAGACTTCAACCAGAGAAGGACCCTTTCCTTCATCTCTTTCGAGGCGTTGTTTGAAAACGTGATGGCAAGAATGTTCCTCAGATCGTTTCGGGGAATGCTTTCAGACAGGAGAAACTGAACAAACCTTTCGGTGAGGGATTACATTCTTCCCCGACCCTGCGGAGGCCTTGAGGACCGTAAAGCTCGGGAACGGCAGGTCTGCGTCTCTTTCGAGAAGGGATTGGGACATCGCGGTCATTATACACCGTCCTGCTTCCCCCCGCCAGAGCCCTGTTTTTTGGCCCCATTGACACCCCCCGGAGCCCGGGGTATATTTTTTGTACTCTTTTTGGAAGGAAAACAGATGGAGTTCAAGGGGAGCCAGATGAAAAACCTGCTTGCAGCCTTTGCAGGCGAATCGCAGGCACGAAACCGTTACACCTACTTTGCCGGCGCTGCGAAAAAGGAGGGTTACGAGCAGATTTCGGCCCTATTTCTCGAAACGGCTGAGAACGAAAAAGAACATGCCAAACTTTTCTTTAAACTTCTGCGGGAGGAGAAGCCGAAATCCTTGCCGGCTACCCCGCGGGAGTCATGCAGAAGACATCCGACAATCTGAGCGCCGCTGCGGCGGGTGAGAACCTGGAGTGGACAACCCTCTACCGGAATTTCGCGGAAGTGGCCCGCAAAGAGGGCTTTGAAGAAGCCTACCAGACTTTTACCAACGTTGCCAGGGTGGAGCCCATCTTCACGAGTCCAGATACTTGAGCCTGCTGAAGAACCTGAAGGACGCAATGGTCTTCACGAGGGACCCCTCTGTGACGTGGCACTGCCGGAATTGCGGATTTGTCTTTGAGGGCACGGACGTCCCGAATGTGTCCGGTCTGTAAACACCCCCGGGCTTACTTCGAGGTTCTGGCGGAGAATTACTGATCCCCTCTCCGTCTGATGAGACTGTGTCGTAATTCGGATCTCGCCCTTGGACCGTTCGATAGGCTCACGGCCCAGGGCGAACGGCTAAGTAATTGATTTCTTAAAATTGTCGTGGTCCGTTCGTGGTGAGCCCTTCGATAGACTCAGGGCCATGAGCTATGCCGAATGGCCTGCCGAACCATGAACGGCCTTACGATACAGTCTCGA
>CAVSVC010000032.1:0-33589 GCA_963731045.1 uncultured delta proteobacterium
CCCACTCAGTTGGGAGTCGTTCCTCTAATTTATTAGTGGCGGGTTGGGGCATGGCGGTTACACCCAGATAGCAAAACTTGCGACATCACCTGGAATAATTAAAGCAAGACGTGGTATAAGAACGAACATAGTGGAGATCATGCGGGAAAGAGGAAGAAAAATGAATGGTCTCAGTTTGAACCCGAATCGTTCGCAATTCTTTGATACGGTGCGCAATCTGGCCATGCTGTCTGTTGTCCTTTTTCACGCCGTGGCCGCCTACAGCACGGTTACTCCGCACTGGTCCGTACACGATGGCAGCTCATTTGCCGCAGATATCATCAGGAAAGTCTTCGATGTCTTCATGATGCCCATCTTCTTCTTTGTTGCAGGGTATTTCGCACTGCCTTCATTATTGAAGAAGGGTGCCTGGCAGTTCCTCAGGGGAAAGTTCAATCGCCTCGGGATTCCCTGGCTCTTCGCCATTTTTGTCATCATCCCGATATTTCAATATTTAGGCCGGATGAAGGCGGTGGGGACAATCACGTCAGCCCTTTTTGGGCTATTGGATTACGTACTTAAAAGGTTTCGGGACCTTTAAGATCGGGCCGCTCACTCCCGAGAGTGTGAATCAATGGCACTATTGGTTCATTTCTCTCCTCCTGGTTTTTTTTATTGGATTTGCTCTTCTATACAGCGCAAAAAATCGATGGCTGGGAAATCCTGCCAACTCGTCCATTTCTGAACCTGTACGGACGGAATCCATCCTAAGGGTTCTGTTTGTCGCCGGGGTTTTGACTTCGTTGGCTTATTTCATCGTTTCCCTCTTCATCCCCGATATGTCGTGGGTCACGATTGACCTGCTGCTGCAATTCCAGCCGACGCACCTGGTTTTTTACCTCGCTTACTTTATCCTCGGCGTTTTCGCGTATTCAAGGCGATGGTTTGCGGGGAATGAGTTCCCTTGCAGGCTCTCCATCTGGGTCCCGGTTGGTCTTCTGTTGGCCGTGGGGTTTCTCATTACCGGACAAGGCATCTTTTCCAATCCGGCGACCTCCCACGAGCTTTCCGCGGCTCTACTCGTGCTTTTTTCACTCCTTCGATCCTTTCTCTGCCTGGCATCTCTGGTTATGTCTATTGCATTTGCGCTCCGGTATCGGAACAGCCTCTCTCCCGTTCAACCGGAAGCTTGCAGCGAATTCTTACAACATCTACCTGATTCATCTCGTTTTTGTGATTATGTTCCAGCATATCCTGATGGTCTGGCCGGGAGGGCCACCCATGGTCAAAGCGGGAATCGTTTTTCTCTTCGCGCTTCTTATAAGTTATGGGATCAGCCGACTGATCAATCGATTCCCCCGTGCATTCGCGCTCTTTCTTCTCGGTTTGTTTTTACTCGTTGTGGGAACCACATGGTAGCGCAGCGCACCAATCAGACTTTGAAACACACCTTCTTGAAGAAGACTGATTTCCGGCCTGCAGAATGACTCGCCGGTGCTGAAACGTTACGGGGTTGCCCTTCCGGGGAAGGGTGAAATAGAAGGTGGACCCTTTGCCGATTTGACTTTCGGCCCAGACCTTCCCTCCATGGGCCTGAACAACGTGCTTGACGATGGAAAGCCCGAGACCTGTTCCTCCCAGCTCCTTCGACCTTCCTTTGTCCACCCTGTAAAAGCGTTCGAAGATTCTCGGAAGATCCTCCTTCGGAATTCCGATTCCGTCGTCCTGAACCGAGACCTGGACCTCCCCGGTAGCAGCTTCAATAACTGAGACGTTGACCTTTCCTCCCTCGCGGCCGTACTTGATGGCGTTATCGAGCAGGTTGGTCAGCACCTGTTCCAAACCCTTCCGGTCCCCGAAAATGAATAAGGGAGGAGCAGGTGTGCTCCAGGAAATGGACACCCCTTTCTTGTCCGCTTCCTCTTTTACGATATCCAGTGTGCCATTGATCAAATCAGAGATCAGCAAGCGTTCGGGTTTCAGGGTGGACTCCTTGGATTCGATCTTCGAAAGGGCCAGGAGATCTTCCACAATCTTCGTAAGCCGGTCCGCGTGTCTGTCGATCACCTGGACAAACTGGGGGGCCACGTCCTCTTTCAGCGCTCCTTCAAGAAGGGTCTCCGCATACCCTTTGATGGTCGTCAAAGGCGTCCGGAGCTCATGGGAAACATTGGCCACGAAATCCTGACGGATCTTTTCCAACCTCTTCAATCGGGTAATGTCGTGAAAGACGGCAATGGCACCCAGAATTTTTCCGGTGCTATCCTTCCCGGCGAAGGAAATGGCTACCACGTTGACTTCAAACGTCTTTGCCCCGGCGCCAGGGACTTCCATCTCAAAGGCTTCGCTTCTTTCACCCCGGAGGACCCGCTGGATCGCGGATTCCAGTTCGGCATTCCGAATGATCTCCAGGGGGGTTTTGTCCGTCACATCGGAAGAGAGGGGCAGGAGCATCCGCAGCGCTTCGTTCATCATCTTGATGCGCATCTTCTCGTCTACGACGAGAACCCCTTCCATCATTCCCCTGAGGATGGTTTGAAGGTATTCCTTATCTTCGGAGATCTCGACGATCTTCTTTCTGAACTGGTTGGCGATCTCATCGATCACCCGCGATAGATTCCCCAGTTCATCGTCGGGATAGACCCCCTTCACTCTGATGATTCCCGGTCAGGCCCCTGACCACTTCGGTCATCCTTTGAATAGGATAGGCAAGATGCCTGAAAAGAAAGTAGGCGACAAAGCCGGCCGACAGAAGCGCAAATAGAGAGGACAGGAACCACGACGCCTTCAGAAAAAAGCGGAGATACCCCTGAACGGCAAAAAGGAGGAGGCTCAGGAGGATAAAATGGACCAGCATCTTCCAGTGAAACCGCAGTCTCATTCCTCCTCCTCTCGAAAACGATACCCGAACCCCCTGAGGGTTTCGATGGAGTCTGCCATCTCCTCGAGCTTTTCTCTGAGTCGCCGTATATGGGTATCCACGGTCCTCTCGTATCCTTCAAACGTGTATCCCCAGACCCTGTTGAGAAGGCTTTGCCGGGTCTGCACCCTGCCTCTTTTGGAAGCGAGTTCGACAAGAAGTTTGAATTCCGTGGAGGTGAGACTGATGGGTCTGTCTTTGATGGAGACGTGGTGGCGGTCAAGATCGATGAGAAGGTCCCCGATTCGAATCACCTTCATCCCCTCCGTGTCGGAGGGTCTCCTTCGGAGAATGGCCTTTATCCGCAAGATCAATTCCCGAGGGCTGAAGGGTTTGGTGACATAATCGTCCGCGCCCAGCTCGAATCCGATAACCCGATCCAGCTCCTCTGCTTTTGCCGTAAGCATCAGCACCGGTATGGCTTGTGTGGCGGGGTTGGACTTAAGCGCCCGGCAGACATCTTTTCCATCCATTCCCGGAAGCATGATGTCCAGAAGGATCAGGTCCGGTTTCCCCTTGATTGCCTGTTCCAAACCGGAGCCCCCATCGGCCGCTCTAAGCACTTGAAATCCCGACTGTTTCAGGTGATATCCAACCAGATCCCCGATATCTTTTTCGTCCTCGATGACCAGAATCGAACTCATATCCGGTTTTCTCCAATCGTTTTATTCGGTCCGGTAAAGGAACCTTGATGCAATTAAACACGATCCGGAGGAAAAAGGCAAGAGGTCTGTTTTGTTGCCCTTTCGGGTGATTTTTTTCTTGAAATCGTAGACTTTGATCATTACATTTGTTGCAAAAGGGGGAAAGGAGGTTTCCGACATGATGAAAGAGGAGAGGAATTATCACTTAAGACTCCAGGAGTTCTGTGACTGTTTCATGGAGACGGACCCCAAGAAGGAACTGGAAAAGGCAAGCAGGGGCGTTTCCGGGGACCCGGGCGGGGATCAGGATGAACTGGCCCTCAAGTTCCTCGGTCTCGGGATCTTTTATGGGGCATCGGAAAAGGCCAAGAAGGTTTCCATTCAGAGATCGAAGGATGGAAAGGTGGTCTTTGCCGTCGAGGCGAAGGGGAGCTATCAGCTTCCGCCGCCGTCCTCTCAATTGGCCGACCGTGTCATCTCCATTGCACGATCGATCACCCACATCGACGCGGACCAGGGCCGTCAACCCGTCTCAATGGGTTTAAGAAACGATCGGATGGAAATTACGTTCCAGTTTGATCGAAAAGAAGGCGGGGAGAGCTTTGCGATCTGGTTTCCCGAGTTGTGACCGGCTTAGGCAAAGGCAGGGGCGCCGCATCCTTCTACGCCCCTGCTTCTGAAATCAAGTCCAGGAATTGCTTCAGGATCCGGGCGGTCGCTCCCCAGATGATATGATGTTCGTATTGAAAAGCTAAGACAACCTCTTTTCGACCGATCCGAAAGATCTCTTTCTCACTGAAAGAATCGTCCCTGAGTAATGCCGAAAGGGGTACCTCGATCAGTTCCGCAATCTCAATGGGACTCAGTTCAAAGGGGTAAGGGTAGGGAAAGAGACCCACGAAGGGTGTTACGATAAACTCGCTCACAGTGACAATGTCATCCAGAACGCCTACGATCTGAACATCGTTCTCCTTGAGGCCGATCTCTTCGGAGGCCTCACGGAGTGCGGTCTTCTCCAGGCCGGCATCTTCTCTGTCGACCATTCCGCCCGGGAAGGAAATCTCCCCCTTATGGTGTTTCACCTTGTCCGTTCTCTTGGTGAAAAGAAGATGGCACTCCTTTCCCTTCCGGAAAAGAGGGACAAGAACGGCTGCACGAGAAAAAGAAGGACACTCGATGACCTTTCTCTCCCTCTTTGAAAGGACATTCCGCAATGCTCCGATGACCTCTTTTCCGTGATACCGCGTTTTATTTGTTACATCCATCATTCCAGTCTTCCAGAGTGGTTTCAACTCGGGTTCCTCTATGCAACAAACCACTGTCAAGAACTCCTCAAGGGTGATGATTCTAAGCAATGGGTAGAGGGAAATATTCCGATAGAGGTCGAGACAGGACCGATGCATCTCTTTGCTCTGGCTGGCAGTACAGTCTTCGAGGATTATCACGGAGAAATCATGACTCAGGCCGTCCATGGCGGTCATCAAAACGCAGACTTCGACCGTAATGCCCGCAAGAACGATCGTATCCGCACCCAGCGTTCGAAGCGTCTGGTCAAGGTCTGTTTTGAAAAAAGCGCTGAATCGTCTCTTGGGGAGGAGAATATCCGATGGCTCGGGCCCTAAATCATCGATCACATCCGATCCCTTCGTTCCCCGTAGGGCATGGACTTTCATCCTCCCTTTAAAGATGAAATCTCCTTCCAGAAAGCTGTCGTTTGCAAAGACAATGGGATACCCCTTTCTTCTCCCTTCTCTCAGGAGCGTCTGGATCCCGGGAATGATTTCCCTGGCTGCCTGAACGACCGGATGTCTGGAGCCTTCCTTGAGGTTATCTTTCAGCATATCGACGACAATGATGGCGGGTTTCATCCATGCTCCTTGTTAGATCCCTCCCGGCCTCCCTTTTTCAAAGGGAGGATTTTGAGACCCCGCCTCCTGATGGGGGAACGCCGATTCATTCAGTCTGAAAATACGCAACGCGTTTTGTGTTGTTGCGTCAGCAACCTCCTCGAAGGAAATCTTCTTGATCTCGGCTATCTTTTCAGCAGTAACCCTGACAAAGCCGGGTTCATTTCTCCTGCCCCGAAATGGGACAGGGGCTAAAAAGGGTGCATCCGTCTCTATGAGAAGGTGCTCCAGAGGAAGTTGGCGAAGGACCTCCTGAAATCTTTCGGCATTCTTAAAGGTGATGCTTCCGGGAATGGAGATGCAGAATCCCATGTCGATACATTCCCCGGCCATTCGGGTATCTCCGGAAAAGCAGTGAATAATTCCCCCCAGGGTCTCTGCCTTCTCTGAATTGAGGATCTCCAGCGTCTCTTGATGAGCCTCCCGGTCGTGGATGACGATGGGAAGCTTCAATTCTCTGGCTAGCCCGATCTGCTCCCGGAATCTCTTCCTCTGCATCTCCCGGGGAGAACGGTCTCTGTAAAAGTCCAATCCGATCTCGCCGAGGGCCCTGACTTTTTCATCCCGGCAGAGACCGCTGAGAATCGCATAGTCCTCACTGTCCACATCACCGGCATTGTGGGGATGAATCCCCAGGATGGCATAGACGCAAGGATAGGCATGGGCGATCTCAAGGGTTCTATTCCAATCCTTTTTTTCCGTCCCGACGGTAAAAATATACTCTACCCCCGCATGTTTTGCCCTTTGAACCACGTCCTCCAGGTCGTTTGCGAATTCCGGCATTTCCAGATGAGCATGGGAATCGATCAACATCAGCAACTCCGGAATAATGGAACGATGGAATATTGGAATACTGGGGAAAATAATGAGATTATCACGCGATGAAACGGAATCCTTTTTTTGAAAACCCATTATTGATGCTCTCGTAAAAAGTCGTCTCACCGGTGAAAACCGGTGTCCACTGTTTTCGTAATTATTTGAAGATTACTGGATTCCGGCGTTCGCCGGAATGACGATCATTAGGCTATTTCGACTTCTTACGACTCCATCATTATTCCATTATTCCAAACTTCCCTCTTTCCTTCCTTAGAACTTGGTACCTGTTCCTTTGACACGGTTGAAATAGTCGATCAGTTCTTTAGCGACCTCTTTTGACCGGATCAGGACCGAGGCCTCGTTGTTGTTGGTCAGAGCGTAATGGGTCCAGTTGGTGCTCCCAATCAGCGTCAGGGATCCATCGACGATCAGGCATTTCGTATGATGGGTCTTGAAGGGTGGATCATAGATCACCTCCACGCCCCCCTCTGAGAGGATCTTGCCGGTCTGACGGTTCCGTTTGGTTGTCCGGTCATCGCCATCCTTGATCTCCAGAATGGCCTCCACTTTGACTCCCCGCTTCTTTGCATGGATCAATTCCTTGATCAAGAGGTTCGATGGGGCATTGAGGTGCTGTTCATAATACCCCATTTCAAACATCATGACCTGAATCGACGTCTTAGCCTCTGCAATCAATTTCTTGGCAATCTGAAAGTACTGGGCATCCGTCACGACCTGAACGTCCTCAGCGGGTAACGAATGGGAAGGCAGAGGGCAGAAAGCGGAAAGCAGAAAAAAGAAAAATGTCAGCAAGGCTTTTTTACCCATCGATTCCCCTCTCCTTGTGGCTGGCCCGGCGCAGGCGGTCCATAATGGCCCGCCCCAATCCTTCTTCAGGCACCGTCTCTGCTACGATCAGATCCAGGTTCAAGGCGTCCAGCCGGCGAATGGCGGCAAAGAGGTTTGCAGCAGCCTCTCTCAGGTCTCCCTTCTCCGAAAGAATCTCAACCTGTTCCCCCTGCAACTCTTCTTCGATCCTGCGAAGAGCAAGGACCCCGACTTTTCCCTTTTGACAGGCGCCGGCCATCCGGCTACGGGGCCGGAGAATCATGGGTGTCCTGGGGGCATAATGGGTTGGCAGCATCCCCGGCGCCCCGGGTTTTTCTCCTTCGATCCTTCGGACCTCCACCTTTCCAATGGTTGATTCGATCTCCTCCAAAGACAAGCCCCCCGGCCTCAGGAGTTCGGGGCGGCCCTCTGAAAAGGCAAGGATGGTCGATTCCACCCCGACCCTGCAGGGTCCGCCATCCAGAATGAAATCGATCTCATGACCCAGCTGCTCCCGCACATGTTCGGCAGTCGTCGGGCTCAGGTATCCAAAAGGGTTTGCACTGGGTGCAGCAATCGGAGAGCCGGCCGCTTCGATCAGGCGCAGAGCGATCGGATGATCGGGCATGCGAATCGCAACGGTTGAGAGGCCCGCTGTCACTATTTCCGGCACCTCTTCTCTCTTTGGGAGGACAACGGTCAGAGGTCCTGGCCAGAAGCGCTCGATCAATTTCTTCGCGTCCGATGGGATCTCCGCAACCAGCTTCTCCAGATGAGCCTCTCGGGCCACATGGACGATCAAAGGGTCGAAAGAGGGTCTCTTCTTGACCTCAAACACCCTGGCCACGGCAAGGGGATTGAAGGCATCCGCTCCCAACCCGTAGACGGTCTCCGTGGGGAAGGCGACGACGCCACCCCGTTTGATGATTTCCGCTGCACGATGAATGTTTTCAGTAACGTCCATTTCGAAAGGTGCTTCCCCTCCTCTCTCCCCTCCCGTCAGAGCCTGTGCTGTAATCTCTTTTTGTCATTGCGAGCGACCGTAGGGAGCGTGCCTGCACGTCGAAGTGCAGCGTTTCGGTACGCAGGCGTGGCAATCTCTTTATTCTCGGGGTCTAATGAGATTGCTTCGGTCGTTTCACTCCCTCGCAATGACATTGCAATACACTCCTCCGGTGGGAAAGGATCAGGGTGAGGGGGATCTTTTAAGGGTTTTTGATTTCTCCTCTAAACTTTTTTTCATCTCCTCCCTGAATTCCTCCAACCTTCTGGCGATCTCAGGATACTTGATCGAGAGGATCTCGCAGGCCAAGTAGGCTGCATTCTTTGCCCCGTCAATCCCGACGGTGGCAACGGGAATGCCGGGGGGCATCTGCACCGTGGAATAAAGGGCGTCTACACCGTTGAGGGCCCCCGACTTGATCGGAACACCGATCACAGGGAGTGTTGTGTGGCTGGCCAGAACTCCGGCGAGATGGGCCGCCATCCCTGCCCCCGCGATCAAGACCTCAAGCCCCCGGGATCTCGCTGTCCCGGCGTATGCTGCAGTCTTCTCAGGCAATCGATGGGCGGAAGAGATATCCAGTTCAAAAGAGACCCCCATCTCTTTTAGAGCTTCGGCCGCCTTCTCCATCACGGGCAGATCACTCTCGCTTCCCATCAGAATTCCGACCAAAGGTTTTTCCATAACCCCCCCGAGAGATCAAAAATTCGAAATTCGAAGCACGAAATCCCTGCCTTCGCCGAAGCGGCTACGCGCAGGCAGGCGAAACAATTCTAAATGATCGAAATCAAGAATCAAAGCATCGCAGGTTTGGAGAATGTATCCATTTGAATTTTGGTTTTGTTTCGAGTTTCGATATTCGAATTTCCTCTTTTAGATACTATCTTAAGAAATTACCGGTTGATTCACAAGAGAAGAAAAAGCCCTCTCGGGAACGAATCGAGAGGGCTGAATTCTACACGATCGGCGAAAATACGGAGTCGGTGAGAGCCGGGCTAAGATTTGCTTCTTTTCTCTTTTCTCTCATGACTATCGTCAACGATGGCCGCTTCATTATGTGGCCTCTTTCCTGCCCCATCGGGAAAAAGAGCGTGAAGGGGACGCAAGATAAAGCCGATGATTCGGAAGAAGAGGATAATGACGAGTTTCACGGGTTTCAGAATCCAATCGATCAACTCGTTGATGTCGGCCATCCCCTCCCCTATCCATTCAAAAACAGGCTGGAGCACATGCAGGGGTTTCACGTGAGCGTAAACAACAGCCAGGATCAAGGTTCCCGCAGAGATCATAAACTTTAGGGCGCTGCCAAATTCAATACCGGCCATCTCATCCAAGAGCAACTCCGTGCCGATATTAAATACAACGATATAGGCGGCCGCCTTGAGGATGGGCTCCTTCGTAATCATAAGAGTGAAAAGACTCGCTGCAAACCGCATGGTGATAATGCCTATGGCCACACCAAACATCACAATGTACAGGTTATCCGAGAGGGCGACGACGGCGACCACATTGTCGAGAGAAAAGGCGAGGTCAGCCAATTCCACCGCAATGACCACACCCCAGAAACCTTTTCCCTCCAGGCTCTTACCTTCGGTCTGACATTCCTCCCCAGGTTCTGGTTCCCCAAGATTTTCAAAAGCAAGTTTGATGAGATAAGCAGCGCCAAGGATTTTCAGGTACTGATTGTGGATGACAAAGTTGGCAACGACAAGCATGAGGCCGCGGCCAAGATAAGCACCCAGAAGACCAACCTTAAGTGCTGCCGGCTGCTGGCCTCCCAAGAGGCGGTGGACTGGATGGGCAAGGAACTTCAGGGCGCCGGGCCAGGGAATCATCTCCTTTTTAGGCAGGACGGAGACCATCGCCCCCAAGACAGCGGCGTTGTCGATGGAGAGGATACCCTCAAGGAATATGACTTGAACAATAACATAGAGATAATTCAGATCAAATCCCATTTAAATCCCTTTCTTGCTAAATGAGTTACGAGCAAGTAACGCTCTCCGCCCTAAAGGGCTTCCCTAAGGTACTCTCATTCATATTGCCCTCCTTCCTGTCTGCCGGTTGGCAGGAAACGGCACGTGCCGGTCAAATAGCCCCCATTCCTTTCAGGACGGAGAGCATGACCGCTGCGGCCATGACGGATCCTACCTGACCTCCGGTGTTGGCTCCCATGGCGTGCATCAAGAGATAGCTTTTGGGATTATATTTCTGCCCCTCCCTCTGCACCACTCGGGCGGACATCGGGTAAGCCGAGATCCCGGCAGCCCCGATGAGAGGGTTGATTCTCCCTCCGGACAAGACCTTCATCACCTTGCCAAAGAGGACGCCACAGGCGGTGTCCAGACAGATCGCAACAAAACCCAGACACAAAATGATCAGGGTCTGTGGCGTCAAAAAAACCTTTCCATCCATCGTGGCGCCGATGGAGATGCCGAGCAAAAGGGTCACGACATTCGCGATCTCGTTTTCAGAGGCCTTGGTAAGCCGGGCCACCACACCGCTCTCCCTCATGAAATTCCCGAGCATGATGGTGCCCAGAAGCGGAAGGCCCTTCGGTGCGATAAAACCGCCGAATACGGTGACCACCAGAGGGAAAAGAATCCGTGTGGTCTTTGAAGCGGATTTCTTGACGACCCCCATGTTGATCTTCCGTTCTTCCTCCGTGGTAAGGGCCTTCATGATCGGCGGCTGGATGATCGGAACCAGAGACATGTAACAGTAGGCGGCCACGGAAACCGCCCCGAGAAGATGAGGGGCGTACTTGGAGGTCACGTAAATCGCAGTAGGGCCGTCACAGGCGCCAATGATGCCGATGGAAACGGATTCCAACTTCGTGAAGCCCAGGGCTAAGGCCAGGGCCAGGGTCAGAAAGATTCCGAATTGCCCGGCCGCTCCGAGAAGAAAGATCTTTGGGTTCTCCAGGAGGGGGCCGAAGTCGGTCATGGCCCCGATTCCCACAAAGATGAGCAATGGAAACAATTCTGTCAGGATCCCCGCCTCGTAGATGATCCTGAGGAAACCCTCTTTTTCCATCAGCCCCGCAAGAGGGATATTGACCAGGATACATCCAAACCCTATCGGTATAAGAAGAACAGGTTCAATGTCCTTCTTGATTCCCAGATAGAGAAGTACCAGGCCGATGACGATCATAATCGGGTTCGACCAGTGGAGACTGGCAAAGCCGGCAACAAGTCCATAAAGCCCATTTCCAATCGCTTCCAACATCTCTATAGCTCCTTCCTTAAGCGTCTATTTCTTCTCCGCTTCCTCTTTCTGGTATGGAAAGACTCGTTTCAGGGCCATCATGAGGAGGCTCAGAATCCACAGCGTCAGCACCGTTCCTCCCATTCCCACAACGACTAAGGTGATCCCAAAGGTCCAATTGTCCATTCTCTACCTCCCAGGAATGTGTACGTTCACACGACTTCCTCTTATAGCACCTTGATAAGGGAAATTCAATATTAAAGTGAAATTGTTAACACGGGTGGATGAGAAAAATATTTCTGTGTGGTTTTAAGGGGTTACTCTGATATCGCGCAAAGGTGGGTTGTAGGAACCAGGACAGGCCGGCCAGAATGGTTTCGGGGCGACCCTTCTGACGTCTCGGCACCTTCGAACCGTTTCGTCGTCGAAGGTCACCGATAAGTGACGTCTCGCTGTTTACCCAATGATCTCCCGAAAACCGTCATTCGACAGCCTTGGAGAGCGGTTTGTCCGGGTTCATTCCTGCACCTGGCGGAGTTACAGGTGCTTGTTCTTTTCGGTTTGGAATTCCCTGGCCTGGTGCATGAAAGCCTCAAGTCGTGTCAGGGTATTGGTCTGCTCCTGCCCGTCGTAGGCCATATTCAGGATGGGAATGTTGCTGTTTTCTTCCCGGTATCGCTTAAGAAGGGTGCTGACGATCGTTCCGGGCATGCAGGTAAAGGGCATGATATTGACGATCCCGCTCGCCCCCCGTCCGGCGAAATCAATCGTCTTCCCCACGGAGAGAATGGCCTCCCCTTCGAAGGAGTAGTCGACGTAAGGCTTCGCCTTCTTAAAGAGAGACTTTGTTTTCGGTTCCCCGAACTTCCTGAGGTGCCCCTCGAAGACCTTCTCCAGGTGATGCTCGTCCTTCTTCTGATAATAGTCGGTCAGAAAAACTTTGAGGAGATTTCCGAAGGACTTTTTCTGAAGACTTCTGTCTTTGGAGATCGTATTGACGTAGAGGATCCATTCCGAGAGGGGAGCGATCCACGCCTCTCCTCCAAAAGCCTCGATCTTCCGGATCACGTCTTCATTGCTGAATCGATTGAGGCGGACAAAGATCTCCCCGACGATTCCGATGAGGGGCTTGGTCCCGGGCTCCTTCACCTCTACCCGGTTGAAGTCTTCGATCCCTTTCCTCAAGGCATCTTTCAAATCCCCGCCCTTTTCGATGGTCTGACAAACCCTGTTTAAGGATTCCTGATAGGCCTGATCGGTGCTTCCTTTCTTCTTCTCATAAGGACGGGTCTCCAGCAGTTTCTTCATCAGAAGGTCAACGGCCACAATCCCCTGCCACCCCAGGCGGCTGAAACGGGACCCCATAATCCCGAGGTCACTGTAAAGGGTTTCATCCTGATTCGGAGAGTAAACCGGGACATGCTCGAACCCCAGGTCGTCCAGGACGAGACGATGAAAGCGGTGATACTGCCCGAACCGGCACGGGCCATTTCCCGACGGCATGAAAAAGGCAGCCCGCTGGTGGTCAAACTTGGGGTCTTTGACGAGTTTGACCATGTCCCCGGTCGTAACGATACATGGATAGCATTCCTTCCCGGTGGTCAGCTTTCTTCCCCAGTAAAGGGTCTCTTCATCCGATTGGGGAATGACCTCTGCGTCCACTCCGCAGGCCTTGAAGGCGGCAACAACGGGGTAGGAATGATCACACATGTAGGGAACGTAAATCTTCTTGTTCCGGTCTGTCACTGCCTTCTTCTTCTTGAGAGAAGGGGTCTTTTCGGGCTTTGCATTTTTCAGGCTGTCCAGGAAAGCCTCACACCTCGTAATGGCCCCGGCATCGGCGCTGTGCTCATCAATCTCCAGCTGAAGGTAAGGTTTTCCCTTGGAAAGGTCTCTGAAAAAGTGACTGATGAATGAATCCGGACCGCATCCGAAATTGGTGATATAGATGCCAAAGAGGCGGGGATCCTCCTTGATAATCCTTCCCGCGGCCAGGATCCTCTGCCCGTATCGCCAGTACATCTCCCGGATCTCTTCGGAGGGGGCAACCGAATCCAGAGGAAGGAAATCCATGGGGATCGCAAGCACCCCGAGGTCGCGCAATTTCTTGGGAATCTCGAGATTGACCCCGGAATCGCAGGAGTTGTAGGGCCGGCCCACAATGGCCATGACCTTCTCGTCCGGCCCGATCCGGTCCAGAACCTCTTTTCCCCGGTTCAGAAGAGACTGGTAAAAGAGGGCCTGGAACCGTTCCGCCTGGACAAAGGCTTTCTTCACCTCCCTTGACCGCCGGCCGAGGGATTTTCCGAAATCGACCAGCTCCTTTTCGAGTTCCTCCCTTCCAAAACCGAAATGAAGGACAGGCCTGAGCAACTCCACCTGGCTCTTCCTGAAGTCAATGGAAGAGTGGATGGCATAGGGAAGCGATTGAACGTAGGGGCATGCCGTACTGGTTGGGATTTCCGTGTGGGAGGCCTTCAGGTTGATGAGGCTGGGCAGAAAGATTCTCTTCACTCCCTTTTCGATCAGGTTGAGGAGGTGGCCATGGCTCACCTTGATCGGGAAACAGGTTTCGGCAACCACGTTCTCCACTCCCTTACGGATCAACTCCTTGTGGGAGGGATCGGAGAGAACGACCCGATAACCCAGTTCCGTGAAGAAGGTCCTCCAGAATGGAAGCGTCTCATGAAAGGTCAGGACCCTCGGAATGCCGATCTCCGGGGCATCGGGGGGGAGCTTTGCTTCGCCCTCGTAGGGCGAGAAAAGGGCCCTCTCCCGTTCTTCGAAAAGATCGGGCAAATCCGACCCCTTTGTCCGTTTGATCACATCATACTTCTCGCAGCGGCTTCCGTAGAAGAGAGGCTTCTCCCCTTCCACGCTCACCTTCCGGATCAGACAGAGATTGGAGCATCCCTTGCACTCGAACGAGGAATGTTCGTAACGGCGCTGGCTCAGGTCGAAGCCTTTAAAACCGGATTGGTTCCAGGTCTTCTCCACCATGGCCAGAATCGCGACGCCGATCGCTCCGGTCACGTCGTGGTTTTCGGGGACAATGATCTCTTTCTCCACCACGTTTTCAAAGGCGGCGACCACCCCCCGGTTGAAGGCCGTTCCCCCCTGAAAGAAGATCCGGTTTCCGATCCTCCGGTCTCCCACCACCCGGTTGAGGTAGTTCTGGACGATGGAGTAACTGAGCCCCGCAACCAGATCATCCTTCCGGGCCCCTTTCTGCTGATGATGGACCAGGTCCGATTCGATGAAGACCGTGCATCGCTCGCCCATGCGTACGGGTTTTTCCGCATCAAGGGAAAGCTTTCCAAACTCTCCCTTGATGGAGATGTCCAGCTTCTCCGCCTGCTCTTCGAGAAAGGAGCCCGTCCCGGCGGCACAAACCTTGTTCATCTCGAAATCGACCACAACGCCTTTGTCGATGCTGATATACTTGGAGTCCTGCCCGCCGATCTCGAAGATCGTATCCACCTCCGGGTCGATGTGAATGGCTGCAGTGGCCTGGGCCGTGATCTCGTTGCGAACCAGGTCCGCACCCACAAAGTCGGCTGTCAGATAGCGGCCCGAACCTGTGGTCCCGACCCCTTTGATCTCCACCCCGTCGCCGATCTCGTCACCGATCTCCTGAAGTCCCGTTCGAACGGCCTCAATCGGCCTGCCTGCCGTCATGAGGTATCGCTTGGCAAGGACCCGCTTCTCCTTGTCGATCAGAACTAAGTTGGTGCTGATGGATCCCACATCGATCCCGAGATAGGCTTCCACTTTTTCCTTTGCCTTTCCCCTCCTCTCCCCGGCAGGGGATGGGACGGGGCGGGGGCAAAAGGTGACGAGAAGAGAGGCAGAGGGGCTTCAGGGGTGCCTGCTCTTCCTGATGTTCCTGGAGGTAGCGATGCAAGGCGGTCAGGTTCGGAGGTCCCGCATTTTCCCCTTTTCCGTTCTCCTGGGTTACCAGAACGGCGCCCATGGCGCCCATGGACGCAAAATGTTTCGGAATAATAAGGTCTCCGTCGGAAACCTCCAGCACGTCCTTCATGGCCCGCCGCATTCCCACATTGGCTGCGACGCCCCCCTGGAAAGAGATGGGTTTCAGAAATGCCTTGCCCTTGGCAATGTTGCTCTTGAAGTTTCTTGCCAGGGCGTAGCAGAGGCCGGCGACGATATCATAATCCGGCGTGGCAATCTGCTGGAGATGGATCATATCCGACTTGGCAAATACGCTGCAGCGGCCGGCGATCCGCGGAGGGTTGGTCGACTTCAGGGCCACCTGGCCGAACTCCTCAATCGTCAGACCCAGGCGGCTTGCCTGCTGGTCCAGGAAAGAGCCCGTCCCGGCAGCGCAGAGGGTATTCATCGAGAAATCGCTGATCTTGTGATGTCCCCCCTCTTTTTCGAGAAGGATCAGCTTGGAGTCCTCGCCGCCGATGTCGACGATCGTCCTGATTTCAGGATAGAAGTACTGGATGGCCTTGGCCTGGGCGATGATCTCGTTGACAAAACTCCCATCCAGCAATTCGGAGAGGAGTTTTCCTCCGATGCCTGTAAAAGAAACGGAATGGAATTTCTCAAAGCCGATTCTCTGCTGAATCTCTTCCAGGATCCTCTGGACGGCCTGGAGAGGTTGTCCCTTGATCCGTGTATATTGCTCCTCGAGCACTTCCCGCCGATCATTCATGACCACCGTGTTGGCGCTGACGGAACCGACATCAATCCCTAAGTAGAGTTCTTTCATTCCAGACCCACCATTCACCCTTTCAAGACAAGTTTGAAATCGAATTCTAATTGATTGGACTCCGGATTTTCAAGTACAGGCCGCTGCACCGGGCGAAAGAGGGCAAGGCGGGTTGATTTTCAGGGAGAGGTATGATAATTCTTTTTGGGAAACGGCGGGTTGGAGGTCGTCGTCATGGAAAAGGTGAGAGCAAGGGTCGTCGTCGAAGGCAGAGTCCAGGGCGTCTACTTCCGTGCCCATACGCAGGATACGGCTTTCAGCCTTGGCCTGAAGGGCTGGGTGAGAAACCGGAAGGACGGCTTTGTCGAGGCGGTCTTCGAAGGTGATAAAGACAAGGTTGAAGCAGATGATCCAGTGGTGCCACCGGGGCCCATCCCAGGCAAAGGTAACGGGGGTCCATGCCACCTGGGAGAATTACACAGGGGAGTTCAAGGACTTCTCCATCACTTATTGAGCTTCTTGGAGTCCTCTTTCTCTTCTCCGGAAAATTTCTTCTTCACGCCCTTCCAGAGGTCATCCTTCTCCTTTTTGAACTCCCCTTCCAGCATCTCCATTCTCTTTCCGGTCTCGGTGAGGCCTTCGCCGACCTTCTTGACCGTCTTCCCGCCGCCGCAGTAGACGAGAAGAAAGGAAAGAACGATGCCTACAATCACTCCAAACAGAAACCGAAACATGGGCGCCTCCTGATCCCCCTCCTCCTGCTCCTTCGAAAAAGGAGGCTGTGAACGGTTGGGAATCCTGGCCATAGGATATCAGGGTTCTTCCGCTTTTTCAATTCCTTTTCGCCACCCTCAAAGCGTTGACACCTGTCCCCATTGCCTGTAGAATAGTGAACGAACAAATGAGGACCAATCGAATCAGGAGGCTTCTTTGAGTCGGAGATCGTATCTTATCCCTGAACGCCGCCGAGTCATTGACCCCTCCGCCGGATCAGCCGATCGATATTGCCCTCACCCTGGCCATGGCGGATCTCAAGGCCCAGTTCATCAATCTCGATCAGGGTACGGTTCGTTATGGAGCCATGCGGGGTTCTGAACCTTTTGAAAGATATCGACGTCTTTCCGGGGGGCTCAAGGGTTTCGACCTCCACTCTCTCAGGGAAAGGACGCAAAAACTTGCGTTCTGGGTTAATATTTATAATAATTCGGTCGTTCATGGAGTCATCGAACTGGGGCTTCAACGATCCGTCCGGGAGTATCCCGGGTTCTTCGACCGGGTCGGTTATGAAATCGGAGGTTATCGTTTCTCTCTGAACGACATGGAACACGGTCTCCTCCGTGGAAATCGCAGACCGCCGTACAGATTGCTTAAACCTTTTCGGAGTGGCGATTCACGATCGGACTTCATCGTGTCTCCCATGGATCTTCGAATTCACTTTGCGCTGGTCTGCGGCGCCCGTTCGTGTCCTCCGATCGCTTTTTACGAGGCAGACCAGATCGACTTCCAACTCGATCTGGCCGCAGCGGGCTTTATCAACAGTCCCCGGGTGAAGATTGAGCCGGAGGAGACGGCTGTCTCCCTCTCGATGATCTTCAAATGGTACCGGGCCGATTTTGGAGAGGGTCGAGACGGAGTGATAGACACCCTCCTCCGATTTCTGGATGCGGGTGAAAAGAAAGAGTTCCTCACGCGGAATCGGGATAAGATCCGGATCCGGTATCTGCCCTATGACTGGAGCTTGAACCAGGAAGCATAGATGAAAGAGAAAAAAACCATCCTTCTCTGCTGCCTGATTGCGGTCCTGCTCGTCGGCGCCTGGTGGGTTCATGCGGGGCCGCCGCCCGTCCTGGAGGTGGGAAAGTTCTCAACGGAGGTCCCGGGCGGCACTCTTCCCTCCGGGTGGAAGCCGTTGACCTTTAAGAAGATCGAAAAACACACCTCCTACACGCTTGTCAAGGAAGGCGATGCCGTGGTGGTCAAGGCGGATGCCCGGGCGTCCGCGTCCGGTCTGACCCGTGAGATCAGGATCGATTCCAGGGAGTACCCCATTGTCCAGTGGCGATGGAGGGTGGAAAACACCCTGAAAAAAGGGGACGTGCACGAAAAAGAGGGAGATGACTATCCTGCAAGGCTCTATATTGCTTTTGAATATGACCCGAGCCTTCTCGGTTTTTTTGAGAAACTGAAGTACGAAGCGGCACGGTTGCTTTACGGCCAGTATCCTCCCGTGGGGGCAATCAACTACATCTGGGAGAGCAGTGCACCGGTCGGGACCTTCGTCCCCAACCCTTACACGGACCGGGTGGTGATGATCGTCGTCGAGAGTGGAGAGGCGAGGCTTCATCAGTGGATAAGCGAGGAACGAAATATCTACGAGGATTACAGAAAGGCCTTCGGGAAAGAATCCTCCCATGATATCGGGTGTCGCAATCATGACGGATACCGACAATACGGGCGAATCCGCAACAGCCTATTATGGGGATATTGTGTTCAGACGCCGTGAAGGACCCTGACCCGGAGTAAGCAGGTTTGGGAGGTTAGAGATTAGGAATTCGAAATCCGAATGTCAAAATTCGAAACAAATCCGAAACACAAATGTTCAAACAATATGGAAAACAAAGTCTTCCTATTTTGGATTTTGAACATTATGGAATTGTTTCGAGTTTCGAATTTCGTGCTTCGGATTTAGGGTTCATTTGATGAATGACGTTTCGTTGTCATTGTGCGCATTGTTTTGTCTATTGAAGGTTTATCACTGAAAACATCCCCTGGAGGTAAGGAAGAAAATGGAGATCAAGAAGACGGACCGAAGCAGAAGAGACCAGATCGATTTCGACAATCCCGGGTTTGGAGAGGTTTTTTCCGATCACATGCTGATCATGGATTACAAAGGCGGGAAGTGGGGAACTCCGCAGATTCTTCCTTACGGAACGATTGAGATCTTTCCTGCCATCTGTTCATTGCATTACGGACAGATCGTCTTCGAGGGCCTGAAGGCCTTTTACACCCGGAATGGCAAGATCAATCTCTTCCGCATTCCGAAGTATCATGAACGCATGAACCGCTCCAACCAGAGACTCTGCATTCCGGAAGTGAGTCTGGACCTGTTCAGGGAGGGACTGATCGAACTCGTCAAGCTCGACAAGGATTGGGTTCCCAGGAAAAGAGGAAACTCCCTCTATATCCGGCCTTTTATTTTTGCCACGGATAACTTTCTCGGGGTGAAGGTCTCCGAATCCTACCGGTTTATGATTATCACGTCGCCCGTAGGCGCCTACTATAAGGAAGGGATCAATCCCGTCAAGCTCACGACTCCGGGTGAATACGTTCGAGCCGCAAGGGGAGGTCTTGGCGCGGCCAAGACACCGGCCAATTATGCGGCAACGCTTCTCCCGGGCGAGGTGGCCAAGAAGAGAGGATTCACCCAGGTCCTCTGGCTGGACGGGTTGGAGGGCAAGTATATCGAAGAAGTGGGAACCATGAATATCTTCTTTTATATCGACGATGAGTTGATCACGCCTCCTCTTGAAGGAACCATTCTTCCGGGGGTGACACGGGATTCGGTGATCCGTCTGGCCGGAGAATGGAATATCAAGGTCCGGGAGCGGAAGATCTCCATCGGCGAGGTCTTTTCCGCAACGAAAGAGGGGCGACTGAAGGAGATCTTCGGATCCGGGACGGCAGCGGTCATCTCTCCTGTCGGCGAGATTCACCACGGCGACGATCGAGTTACCATCAACCAGGGAAAAATCGGGGGGTTGGCCCAAAGACTTTATGATGAGATCACGGGAATCCAGTACGGGGATAAGGAAGACAAATTCAGCTGGTGCTCTTATCTCTAAGAAGCTGTGAAAAAATAGGTCTCAATCTTTTCCCGTGCCCAACGGGGGCGGGTCGCTTTCCAAACTTTAGAATTGCGATCTTTTAAGCAGGGAGGCCATCCCGTTAGTAAGCCTTCGTTATTCTTGGGAAGTTACGCCCCAGTTCGCTCAATAAGGTTTCGCTCTAAAGTTTTCCAAACGGCCCGCCCCCATTGGGCACAGGATTTTTTTTCGTTTGTTTTTATTTTTTCACATCTTCTAAGGTTGCAGGTTTCCTTGACAGAGCGTGGTCTTATGGTTTATATTTTGTCTTAGATTTCAAATAGTTAGTCGAATGTCTCGGAAATCCGGTTTCCATTACCGAGCCTCGATACGAGATTCAACAACGATAAACGTAACCTTTTCTGACGAAACGGGCCTCGTAGCCGTAGCCTTAGGAGTTTCGGTTGTCTCTTTTCATAACGTTTGAGGGAGTGGAAGGAAGTGGCAAAGACCACTCAAATCCACCGTCTCAAGACATATCTGACCCGACTGGGCATTCCCTGTAAGGTGACCAGGGAACCCGGAGGGTGCCCGATCAGTGAGAAGGTCAGGAGGATCCTTCTGAATCCGGACCACAGCGGGATGACCCCGCTCAGCGAGCTTTTTCTTTACGAAGCAGCCAGGGTACAGCATGTCACGGAAGTCATTCTTCCTTTCCTGAAAAAGGGAGGGATTGTTCTCTGTGACCGCTTTGGCGATGCCAGTATGGCTTACCAGGGCTACGGCCGCGGCGTTGATGTGGCCTGGGTCAAGAGGCTCAATCGCCTTTCCTATCAGGGGATCAAACCCGATATCACCTTCCTCCTGGATTGTCCGTCAACCGTAGGGTTGAGAAGGGCGGTCGAACGAAACCGAACCCTGGGAAACAACAGACAGGACCGTTTTGAAAGGGAGAAGATCAGATTTCACCATCGTGTCAGGAAAGGGTACCTGTCCCTCGCCGGAAAGGAACCGGGCCGGGTCAAGCTGATCGACACGCGCCAGGGAGAGGATAAGGTATTCGAAAAGATCAGGGTAATCGTTGATCAATTAATCGAAAAAAGGAGAAATTTCAGATTTTAGATTTGAGATTTTAGATTTAAATCTGAAATCTGCGATCTACAATCTGCAATCGATAGGTTATGTCATTTAAAGATGTCTTAGGCCATACGGGACCCATCGAGAGGCTTCAACGGGCGATCCAACGCGACAAGGTCGTTCACAGCTACCTCTTCTGGGGAAACGAAGGCATCGGAAAGAAGCGGGTCGCTCTTCAGTTCGCCAAGGCACTCAACTGCCAGGAAGAGGCCGAACGGGGGGATGCTTGCGATCAGTGCGCTTCGTGCAGGAAGATTGAACACCTCCTTCATCCCGACGTACTGCTTCTGGAACCGGAGGGTCAAACACTTAAAGTGGAGCAGGTCCGCCTGATGCAGCGGGAGCTCGCCTACCGGCCCTACGAAGGCCGGCGCCGCGTCTGTATTCTCACCGCGGCGGATCGGATGGCCCCGAACATGTCGAATACCTTGCTCAAGACACTGGAAGAGCCTCCCCTTCATACGGTGATGATCCTTCTGGCCAACCACCCGAGACTGCTGTTGCCCACGATCCTTATCCAGGTGCCAGACGATTCGGTTCAACGCGTTGCCGATCGGCGTCGTATCGAGGTGGCTTGTCGACAAGCAGGGGTACCAGGAAGAGGAGGCCCATCTTCTTGCTTCCCTTTCAGAGGGAAGTATCGGAAAGGCGATGGAAATCCGGGAAGGGATCCGGGAGATTCCACGGGAAGAACTCCTTCAGAATTGGGTGGGGGTCAAGAAGCTCTCGTTTGAAAAGATAGAACACTGGACGGAATCGTTGCCCTCCCAGAGAGAGTCTCTCCTGCTCATTCTCGAAGTCGTCAGAACCCTGCTGAGGGACCTGGTCATGGTGAATCTGTTCAAACATCAGGCCAGACTGATCCATACCGATCTACTCCGGGAGATGGAAAGAATCGCTTCCCAGTGGAGGCTTTCCTCGCTATTAGAGCGAATGAGGGCCCTCCATCAAACGATCCTCGCCATCCGCGGCAATGCCAATACGGCCCTGGCCCTGGAGGCCATGATGTTTTCCTGGGCTGAAGGATAGAGAAAATGATCCAAGTCGTTCTTGTCAAATTAATGAATGGAACATGCGAACAGTTTGATGCCACAGATCTCACCCTCGACCCCGGGGAGACGGTTGTTGTGGAGGCGGAAAAAGGGTTGACCCTGGGGAAGATCGTCTCCTCTCCTTCGACAAAAGAGAGGAAATCGCTTCCGAAGGCGCCGGGCAAGGTGGTTCGAAAAGTGACCCAAGAGGACCTGCAGCACCACGAAACCAATCAGAAACTGGAAAAAAAGGCCTTTCAGTTCTGCCTCCAGAAGATCTCTGAAAAAGGCCTGAGCATGAAGCTGGTCAAAACCGAGGTGCTTTTGGACCGTTCCAAGGTTCTCTTCTACTTTACCGCTGAAAAGAGGGTCGACTTCAGGGAATTGGTCCGGGACCTGGCCTCAGAATTCAAGATGCGGATCGAGATGCGCCAGATCGGGGTCAGGGATGAGGCGAAGATGGTTTCCGGTCTCGGGACCTGCGGCCGGGAACTCTGCTGCGCCAAGTTTCTCAACAAGTTTGACTTAGTCTCGGTGAAAATGGCCAAGGAACAGAACCTGGCTCTCAATCCGATCAAGATCTCCGGTTGCTGTGGCCGCCTGATGTGCTGCCTGGCCTATGAATTCCCTACTTATATGGAACTGAAAAAACAGTTGCCCAAGGTTGGAAAACAGATTACCACGAAGTCCGGGAAAGGAAAGGTCATCCGTCAGAATGTCCTCAAGGAAACCGTGACGGTCCAGCTGGAAGAAGGGGGGGAAGTCACCATCCATGCCTCAGAAATCTGAAGGAACCTTCTATGTGACCACTCCCATCTACTACGTCAATGATGTTCCTCACATCGGTCATGCCTATACCACCGTCGCTGCCGACATCCTGGCGAGGTTCAAACGGCTGGAAGGATACAGGGTCTTCTTTCTGACAGGGACGGATGAACATGGTCAGAAAGTGGAGAAGGCCGCCCAGGAAAGGCAGGAAGACCCGAAAACCCACTGCGACGAGATGGTCAAGCGGTTTCAATCCCTGTGGCAGAGATTGAATATCTCGAATAGTGACTTCATCCGAACCACGGAAGACCGCCACAAACGGGTGGTTCAAAGCATCCTCCAGGACCTTTATGACCGGGGAGAGATCTATCAGGACAATTACGAGGGATGGTACTGCGTCCCTGACGAACGATTCTGGACGGAAAAGGACCTGATCGATGGGAAGTGCCCCGACTGCCACCGATCCGTCGTTGAGATCCTGGAGAAGAATTACTTCTTCAGGATGGGAAAGTATCAATCCTGGCTCGTCGACCATATCGAGAAGAACAGCCGTTTCATTCTTCCCGTATCGAGGCGAAACGAGATCCTGGGGTTTCTCCGGAACCCTCTGGAAGACCTCTGCATATCGAGACCGAAGAAACGTCTGAGCTGGGGGATCGAGATTCCCTTCGACCCCGACTATGTGACCTATGTCTGGTTTGATGCGCTCATCAACTACATCAGCGGGATCCGCTACGGCTCCGACGGGAATTCCTTTGCCGACTTCTGGCCCGAAGCGGTTCATCTCATCGGCAAAGATATCCTGACCACCCATACGGTCTACTGGCCGACCATGCTCAAGGCTGCCGGATTGACCCCTCCGAAGACCGTCTTTGCCCACGGATGGTGGACCATCGAAGGGAAGAAGATGTCCAAGTCGCTCCAGAATGTGGTGGAACCTAACCGCCTTGTGGACACCTATGGGGTGGACGCAGTGAGGTACTTCCTGATGAGAGAGGTTCCTTTTGGAGTCGATGGGGATTTTTCCGACGCGGCAATGGTCCACAGGATCAACAGTGATCTTGCCAATGATCTGGGTAACCTCTTCAGCAGGGCCGTGAGCATGGTTCACAGATATTTTGGAGGAACGATCCCGTCACCTTCGGATCCCCGGGAGGCGGATGGACGGCTCAGAGAGATTTCGGAGAAGACCTTGGACGAATTCCCAAAATGGATGGACGAGCTGTCCTTCAATAAGGCGCTGATGTCGATCTGGGAGGTTGTCAGCGCTGCAAACAAGTATATCGACGAAACAGCCCCCTGGGCACTGGCCAAAGAAGAAAAAGACCGGCCTCGCCTCTCGACCGTGCTTTACGGCGCCCTGGAATCCCTCCGTCTCATCGCCCTGTTTCTCGCTCCTTTTATGCCGTCGACCTCGGAGAAGATGTGGTCACAGCTCGGAAACGAGGGGGACCTCTGGGAACAGAACTTGCGGGAGGCCGGAAAATGGGGAGGCCTGAAGCCTGGAAGAACGGTTGCCAAACCCACGCCCCTCTTTCCGAGGATCGACCCGACCAAGATTCTCCGGATAACTTCACAAGAGCCATAGTGGTCATAAGCGGGTAACGGGAAGAGTGCGAATCCGAAGCACGAAATCCGAAATTCGAAACAAATTCGAATAACCGAAATTTCCAAACTCGGAAAAGACCTGCAGAATTTCAGGTTTCGGGGATTGCCTTATTCGAATTTTGGATGTTCGGATTTCGATATTCGGATCTCGAGTTTTGTCGCCGAGTTTATGAAAAGGCCCCAATCGATCCATTCCATTTTGCACAAAACGCTTGAGGGTCTTGAAATCGATCTCCCCCTGAAGGCCTATTCCATCTGGGGTGGGTGGGAGGAAATTGTGGGAGAGACCATTGCCCTCCAGGCACGGCCCCGTGTGATCCGGAACCACATTCTCTTCATCGATGTCTCCCATTCGACCTGGATGCAGCAACTCCAGTTCCTGAAACCCGTCCTCCTTAAGAAGATGAATGCCTTCATAGGCGAGCCCTATCTTCAAGACATCCGGTTCGGGCTGGGGAAGATTCCGCCCCTTTCCAGACCTCCCGTCTCGGGTCCCGACTGGCAAAACGAGTCTCTCGACGAGGATACCCTGAAACGTATCGATGAGCTTCTCCAAAAGATCGACGAAGAGGAAGCAAGGAGAAGCCTGAAGGGTATCCTGATCAAAGGGGCGAAGCTGGAACGCCACCGGAAGAAACCGGGATAGACCTCTCCCTGCACCAAGCAAAAACGCCCTCACCCCTTGCGAGGTGAGGGCGTAACCTATCTTTCGTTTCCCCTCTGCTTCATCTCTCCGGAGCTCACCCCGCACCTGACAGGGTACGGGGCTCGTCATCCGGCGAAAGCCTGTTACTTGTGCTGGTGAACGATCTTTGTCTTTGCAGACGGCAGCTGCTCGCTCGCTTCTTCCAGCGGTATTCTCATGCCGTAGAATGAACGCCACACGAAGATGACCGCGACAATAAAGACCGGAACAGCGATGAAGGGAGCGTAGTTTGTAGCATTGTTTTCCCTCGCGTGGACCGCCATCTCGATTGCGATTTCGGTTGCAAGGAGTCCGAAGAGGGTCGAGAACTTGATGATGGGGTTCATGGAGACCGACGAGGTATCTTTGAAGGGATCTCCCACCGTGTCGCCAATGACTGTTGCGGCGTGGAGCGGTGTGCCCTTTTCCTTGAGGTCCACTTCGACAACTTTCTTTGCGTTGTCCCAGGCCCCACCGGCGTTCGCCATGTAGATGGCCTGGAAGAGGCCGAAGCAGGCGATGGAAATGAGATAGGCTACGAAGAAGTTGGGGTTCAGCAGCGCGAAGGCGAGCGTAATGAGCAGGACCGCGATAAAGATGTTCCACATCCCCTTCTGCGCGTACTGGGTGCAGATCTTGACGACGGTCTTGGAATCCTCGATATCGGCCTCTGCTTTATCCAGATTCATATTCTTCTTGATGAACTCCACCGCCCGGTACGCACCCGTGGTCACCGCCTGCATGGAGGCGCCCGCGAACCAGAAGATCACCGCGCCGCCGCAGATCAGGCCGAGAATGATCGGCGCGTCGGTCAGCTGCACGTGCAGCATGTTCTTGCTCTGGAGGAGCAGGATGATCGAGAAGATCATGGTGGTGGCGCCGACAACGGCTGTGCCGATGAGCACGGGTTTTGCCGTCGCTTTGAAGGTGTTTCCCGCCCCATCGTTCGCTTCGAGGTAGAACTTGCCCATTTCGAAATCGGGGTCGAACCCGAAGTTCCTCTTGATCTCCTGCTTGATGCCCGGGATGTTTTCTGTCTGGGCGAGCTCGAAGATGGACTGGGCGTTATCCGTCACAGGACCGTAGCTGTCCACCGCAATGTTGACCGGGCCCATGCAGAGGAACCCGTAGGCCACCAGACCGAAGGCGAAGATCGACGGATAGTTGATGACTTCGACCGGGATGAAAAGACTGACAAAGTATGCGATGCCCATGAGGAAGGCGATCAGCATCCCCATGTAGAAGGCGCTGAAGTTACCGGCAACGATCCCGGACAGAACGGTCAGGGACGCGCCTCCCTCGCGAGACGCAGTCACAATCTCCTGAACATGCTTGGATTTGGAGCTGGTGAAGATCTTGGTGAACTCGGGAATGAGCACTGCGGCCAGCGTCCCGCAGCTGATGATCATGGCAAGCTGCCACCAGACATGGGGCATCGGGGTCAGCACCCCGTTCTTGAGCACCTGGAGGTCGCTGATGAGCAGGTAGCTCCCCACAAACGAAGTGCTGATGCAGAGGGCGGCCGCGATCCAGATCAGTCTCATGAGCGGCTCTTCGAAATCGAACTCTTTCTTCCCCCTGTATTTGGCCGATGAAATGGCCTGGTTGACGAAGTAGGAAATACCTGAGAAGAAGTCCATGAGGAAACGCATGGCGAAGATCCAGACGATCAGCTTGCCCTGGATGGCTTCCTTGATCGAGCTGTCGGGACTCACGACGGCCAGGGTGATGAAGGAGATCAGCGCAACGCCCGTCACGCCGTACGTTTCAAAGCCGTCCGCTGTGGGGCCTACGCTGTCGCCCGCGTTGTCGCCGGTACAGTCGGCAATGACACCGGGGTTCCGCGGGTCGTCTTCCTTCACGTTGAAAACGATCTTCATGAGATCGGAGCCGATGTCGGCGATCTTGGTGAAGATCCCTCCGGCGATCCGGAGGGCCGACGCGGCCAGCGACTCGCCGATCGCGAATCCGAGGAAGCAGTACCCGACGATGGCGCGGGGGACAAAGAGCAGGATGATGACCATCATCACCAGTTCAAGGGAGATCAGGAAAAGCCCCACGCTCATACCGGAGCGCAATGGGATATTCACCACATCCCAGGGCTCTCCCGCAAGGGAAGCAAAGGCCGTTCGCGCATTGGCGTAGGTATTGATCCGGATGCCGTACCAGGCCACGCAGTAGGAACCGAGCATGCCTATGACCGAAAAGAGCAGAACCAGGACCAGGGTGGAGACCGCTTCTCCCTTCAGGGCGAGGAAGTAGAAACACATGCAGACCGCAATAAAGATGAAGAGCATGAGAAGAAACTTGCCCTGCTGAATCAGATAGGCCCGGCAGGTCTGGTAGATGATCTCTGCCACCTTGAGCATGGACTCATGGGCCCTCATCTTCTTGACCTGGTGGCGCAGGTACAGACTGATCCCCAGCGTACCGGCGATGATGCACGCACCATAGAAGAGGAGATCCCATGGCTTGATACCGCCCAGCAGGGTATACGGAGCGCCCTTATGCAGGTCGGGTATTGCCAGATCTGCCTCGCTGGCGAAAACCACCAGCGGGGTCAGCACGTAAACAACCGCCATCATCCACATTCGTTTCAACCAAGCACTTGTTTGTCCCATAATTCCTTCTCCTAATAAAATTTGTATTGGGTTAAACCGCTCGAAGACATACCGCTCTTCCAACCCGTCTCAGGCCTCAGAGCACGGCATGTTCTTTAGTCCTTCTATCGCAAGACTTAGACCCCCTCACGGAATTTTGTGAACCTTTTAACATGGGTAATTATCAATGTCAACCCTTCGGCTCCCCGGCATAAATGCCGGGGCTTGCCTTCGACCCGAGCTCAGGCCGAGGGGCTCTGGGTAGACCCTGAGCGGTACTAACCCCCGGGTTTAGTGCCGTCGAATGGGTCAACTCATCTTTTTGGGGTGACTTGATTCTAGATTTTCCAGCGGGTTTGATTGCTCGGCATAAATCGACCTGGCGGGTGCATCGAAGTAGGAGTTTAGACAGGAAGAGGGATGTACCGGTCAGGCCTTTTCGAGAACGACTTTTTCCCCTTCTTTCACCTGTCGAAAAAGACCTGGATCGGAAAGAACGTTTCCAATGACGTTAACCGCGCTGGCGGCGCGGATCTCTCTTCCCCGGCTTGCCGGGGTGGGCCCGAAGAAGATACAGAAGGCGTTTCCCGTCGGCCAATATCCCAGTTCGCCCGGCGAGAGGACCTCTCGGGCTCCCGGCCTCCAGTCCGGTCCGAAGCGGAATGGAGAAGTAGATCTCCTCGCCCCAGAGGTTGGCTTTCGCCTCGATGGGCAGACCTTCCCAGATGAGCTGTCCTGTTCCGGACTCATTCAGCTCCGCCTCGGCCGTCACTTTCCCGGCCAGAATCCTGATCCTTCTTTTCATTCCCCTCTTCTCCTCTCTCCAGGGGATCGAATTCGTTGTAAAGACCTTCATAATCGCCTTCGGAAAGAAGTCCGTTTGGTGAAAAGAGCGTATCCCTCTCCATCTCAAGGATCTTCCCTTCCAGGGAAAGGAACTGATGGGTCTGAGCCCTCAGAATAAGAAAGCTGACGATGACAAAAACGTAATTTGAGAGTTCTCTCAGCCCCAGATAGAAGAATCGGGCCCTCACGCCGAAAAAATAGTATTCATCGAGGAGGTTCCGGCTGCTGTTGATCAGAAATCCCAGCGTGATCAACTGCAAAAGGATCTTTGTTTGAGAGGTATTCTTTGAGAAGGAATGAAGATACCCGTCATAGGCCTTCTTAAACTCCTTCCAGCTGCTGGAAAGGTTTTTGAGCAGGTCCTGACGCACCTTTTCGTCTCCTCCGTGGATCCTCAGGCGGGACTGCTTGTCTCCCCGGAAGATGAGGTAACGTCTCAGGAGTTCCTCCCTCTCCGCGAGGATCATCTGGTTCTTCTTGAGTCCCCGATAGAGGACAACCCCCAGACCGGCAAGGAGAATAAGAGGAACAACCTCATTGATCAATCTAATCCAGACAACGCCGCTCATGATCCCTTTCCGAAGCGTTCTATCAGTTTGCTGAAAAATTCCTTGCCTGCAGGCTGGTCAAAAATACCCATGTCTGCCGCAGGTAGGCGAAATCCAAAGACTCTTGGGCGTTATGTATAACGCCCCTACAGATGTAGGTCGCAACGACGAAGGGCGAGGGGTGCCGTTGCGACGAATAAGGAGCAACTCCTGGCACGCCGTCGAGACGGTGAGGCGGCCGGATAACGACGCAGATGCCTGCCTGCAGCAGGCAGGGGCTTTTTTCAGCCTCCTAGTCCTTATTGATCAGGCTTGCCAGATAACCTGCCCCGAATCCGTTGTCGATATTGACCACGGCAATCCCTGAGGCACAGGAGTTTAACATGGCCAGAAGGGCCGTGACGCCGCCGAAGCTCGTTCCATACCCAACACTGGTCGGCACCGCAATGACCGGTCTGTCCACCAGTCCTCCCACCACGCTTGGGAGCGCCCCCTCCATCCCCGCCACGACAATCAAAACATGAGCCGCTTCCAGTTTCGTTCGCTCCGTCAGCAGGCGGTGTATCCCCGCCACACCCACATCGAAGAGCACTTCCACACGGTTTCCCATGAACTGGGCCGTCACCGCTGCTTCTTCCGCGACAGGAATGTCGGTGGTTCCGGCGGTGATCACCAGGATCAGTCCGTTTCCGGTCACGGACACGGGATGGGTATGATAGGTGAGGACCCTCGATTTCGGATAGTAAAGGCTCTTTGGGAAGACTCTCTTGATTTCTTTGGCTTTTTTCTCATCCAGGCGAGTGATGAGGATGTTCTGTCCCTTCGCCTTCAGCTGTTTCAAGATCGCGAGGATCTCCTTAGAGGTCTTTCCCTCCCCCCAGATGACCTCCGGATATCCTTTGCGAAGGCTCCGGTGATGATCGATCCGGGTGAAACCCAGGTCTTCGAAGGGAAGTGACTTGAGCCTGGTCACCGCCGAATCGATCGGGACCTTTCCTGATTTGACATCCTTGAGAAGTTCTTCGAGTTTTCGAATGTTCATCGTATTTGCCGTAGAATATTCTATTCAGTCTGCCCGTCAAAAGTCAAGAGGAACAAGTCCCGTTCAGAAGATGCTTACGAGTGAATCGAAGCAGTCACGTCTTCCGGAGAGATTGCCACGCACCTTACAGGTGCTCGCAATGACACGTGGGCAAAAGGATTCTTTTTTTATACCGGGTTTTGGGGAGCAAATACGTTGTCCCTCAGGGGTTATGCTAAAATGGGCTGCAACTCACCTTTTGTCCGGTGTGGCAGGGTGACCTGCTTTCGAGGAGGACTCCTTCTTCATGGCAGATGAAGATCTATCAAAACTTAAAATAGACAAGTCCAGGGTGGTCTTCCGGTCCGGAAAACGAAAGAAGCTCATTTATGGGATCCTGGCTGTCCTGTTTCTGTTCGTCCTGGTACTCCTCTACGTCCGGGGGGTCTTCACCCCATCCATTCCGGTCCGGGTCGTTACGGTAACACAGGTCTACCCCTCCCAGACCTTTACGGTTCTCAATGCAAGCGGCTATGTCGTGCCGCAGCGCAAATCGGCCCTTGCGGCCAAGGTGACCGGGCGCCTGGTCTCTCTGGCTGTGGAAGAAGGAAGCCATGTGAAAGAGGGACAGGTCGTCGCACGTCTTGAGAGTGAGGACGTCACGGCGGCTCGAAATCAGGCGGAAGCCACCCTCGAAGTCGCCCGGTACAACCTCGATTCGGCCAAGGCCGAGCTTCGGGACGCGACCCTGTCGCTCAATCGGAACAAGGAGCTCTTCTCCCGGGGTGTTGTGGCCCAGGCCACCTATGACACGGCTCTTGCCCGTTATGAGAGGGCGGTTGCAGCTGTCGAGGCGGCGGAGGCTACGATCAAGGCCAATACCGCCGCCCTGGAAGGAGCTGCGATCGCCCTGGAGTATACCCTGATCCGGGCTCCTTTCGATGCGGTGGTTCTGACCAAGAACGCTGACATCGGCGACATCGTCACCCCGATCGGGGCCGCTGCGAATGCCAAATCCGCTGTGGTCACCATTGCGGATATGAAGTCTCTCCAGGTGGAAGCGGACGTCTCCGAGTCGAACCTGAGCCTGATCCGTCCCGGCCAGCCCTGTGAGATTCAACTGGATGCCCTTCCGGAATTGCGTCTTCGGGGGGCGATCCATATGATTGTCCCCACTGCAGACCGGAGCAAAGCCACGGTCATGGTCAAAGTCCGATTTGTCGACCAGGACAGCCGTGTCCTGCCGGAGATGAGCGCCAAGGTGGCGTTTCTCTCCCGGCCTGCTACCGCTCAGGAGCAGAAACCCCGGGTCGCAGTGAAAGAGGCGACGCTCGTCAACCGGAACGGCCAGAAAGCGGTTTTTTCCGTCAAAGGGGACAGGGTGGAACTCAAACCGATTACAGCCGGACCGGCCTTCGGGGAGATGGTCGAAATCCTCAGCGGAGTGAAGGCCGGCGATCAGGTGGTTCTGAATCCTCCGGATCGATTGAAGAATGGCTCAAGCATCAAGATAAAGGAAGAGTAATTGGTAGCCCCTCAGATACGGGGTGCCGTATGGAGCCGGGGTGTTCCCCGGAGTCGGTCAAGGTTTCGGTTACGAAGCCCGTTTCGTTTAGGGGCAAAGGGTTACGTGCTGCACACGAAGTTCTTAGAACCGAAGGACGTAACCGAAGGACGATACGGGCATCGTTACCCTAACCGGTAGACGATACTTCTATTTTCTGACTAAATGGAAACCATAACTCCGATCGTCGAAATCAAGCAGATCAGCAAATCCTATCGCAGGGGCAACCGGCCGTCCCGGTGCTTGTGGATATCAGTCTGGACATTGAAGAGGGTGAGTTCCTGGCCCTGATGGGTCCGTCAGGCTCCGGGAAGAGCACCCTTCTCAACCTGATCGCCGCCCTGGATAACGCGGACAGCGGCACGATCCGGGTGGGAGGCGTCGATATCACCACCCTCTCGGAGAGCGAACTGGCCGCATGGCGGGCGGTCAATGTGGGTTTCATCTTCCAGTTCTACAATCTGATTCCGGTCCTGACAGCCTTTGAAAACGTGGAGCTCCCTCTGCTGCTGAGCGGTCTTTCGCGAAGGGAACGGCGCGAACATGTGGCATTGGCCCTTCAGGTGGTCAACCTCGCAGGCCGGATGGACCATTACCCTGCTCAGCTTTCCGGCGGTGAGCAGCAGCGGGTCGCGATCGCACGGGCCGTTGTCACCGATCCGAAGATCCTCGTTGCAGACGAACCTACGGGCGACCTCGACCGGGTTTCCGCCGAGGAGATCCTTGACTTGATGGGAAGGCTGAATCGCGAATCCGGAAAAACCATTATCATGGTCACCCATGATCCCCGGGCAGCGAAAAGGGCGCGAACGGTGAGGCATCTGGAAAAAGGTTACCTGACCAATGCACTTTCTCAAGCTCCTCTTTAGGAATGCCTTCCGCCACAAGCTCCGCACGTTTCTGACCATCCTGGCCATCACGATCGCCATCCTGGCCTTCGGACTGCTCCGAACCGTCATCCGCGCCTGGTACGGAGGGGTCGAGGCGTCCTCTGCCAGCCGCCTCATCACCCGGAATTCGGTCTCGATCATCTTCTCCCTTCCCCTCTCCTACAAAGATAAGATCCGACAGATTGACGGGGTCAAGCAGGTCTCCTGGGGAAACTGGTTTGGCGGGATCTATATCGAGGAAAAGAATTTCTTTGCCAATTTCGCGGTTGAACCCGGGAGTTATCTGGAACTCTACCCGGAGTACATTCTCCCCCCTGATCAGCGATCGGCCTTTCTGCGCGACCGCAAGGCCTTTGTCGCAGGCCGAAAGCTTGCCGCCAAATACAAATGGAAGATCGGGGACACGATTACGTTGAGAGGGACCATCTTTCCCGGCAACTGGGAGTTCGTGCTGCGGGGTATCTATCAGGGAAGAAGTGAGAGCACGGACGAAAGCCAGTTCTTCTTTCACTGGAATTATCTGAACGAAACCGTGAAGAAGAGCTTCCCTGCCCGGGCCGATCAGGTCGGCTTTTACATGGTCGGGATCACCCGGCCGGACCGTGCCGCCGACGTGACCCTGGCCATTGACAGGACCTTCAAGAATTCACTGGCTGAAACCCTGACGGAGACGGAAAGGGCCTTTCAGCTCTCGTTTATCACCATGACCGAGGCCATTATCATCGCCATCCAGCTCGTCTCTTTCGTTGTCATTATCATTATTATTGCCGTGGTGGCCAACACCATGTCCATGACCGCCCGGGAACGGATCGGGGAGTACGCCATCTTCAAGACCCTCGGCTTCCGGGGCTGGCGTATCGCCGTAATGATCTTCGGGGAATCTCTCTTGATTACCATGATGGGCGGCACCCTCGGAATCCTTTTGACGTTTCCCGCCGCAGGCGTCTTCAGGAGCCTTCTCGGCACCTACTTTCCGGTCTTCCACGTCGCCCAAGAGACAATTTACCTGGACATCGGCGCCTCTCTTCTGGTGGGTCTGATTGCGGCAATCGTCCCGACCTGGCGCGGCATCACCATTCGAATCGCCGACGGGTTGAGGAGGGTCGGAT
>CAVSVC010000033.1:0-13898 GCA_963731045.1 uncultured delta proteobacterium
TCGTGGGGACCTGCCAGCCCCGTATGGCATTTTTTACAGGCTTCGGGTTCTCTCGCTTCTTCAGCCTTAAATGAATGGGAGGTGTGACAACTGTTACATTTGTTCTGGATGGCGTGACATCGTTCGCAGAAGGCTTTTCGCAATGATCCGGGAAGAGCCTTGTACTGGCCGTGTTCCTTCATTCGGTCCCAGGTGACGGAGTGCCTTCCCTGGTTGAACTCATAGAATTTCTCCTTATGGCATTTGCCGCAGACCTCGGGTTCAACGGCTCCTTTTTTCACTCTGGCTTCATCGTGGTTCGTATGACAGGTGATGCAATCAACCCCCTTCTGGGCATGTTTACTATTCACCCATGACTGAAAGATACCCCGGGTGTCTTTTTGATGGCAGGCCAGGCAATCGCCGATCTTCTCCTCTGCCGATACGAGGACGGAAAAGAATCCCGCGTAAAGGATGATGAAGAGCAAAGTGACCTTTCTCAGCACGGAGGACCTCCTTCGGGTTCTTTCTAATTCTTCATTTCTTTGAAGAGTTCTCTCAGTTTCTGCGCTTCTTCTTTGATATCAATCAAGTCCATTTGCATCTCAGTCCAACCCTGACCATGAGTGTAAGCTGGGCTGAAATGGTAACCACTCTTCCAAACCCTGATGTTGTGGAACTTAAACATCGTGAAAGAGTCTTTCGATGTGGGAGGTCCCGATGTAGAGTTGAGGATCGGCAAGGACCATGGCCCTTCCCTCGGTTGGATGAGGCATCCTCTCCGTAACGGGGGGATAGATCAATCCTTCCTTTTCAATCTCCCGGATGGCCTCCTTTCCCTTCTCCAATAACTGAAACCCTTCTTCTCTTACCTGGTCTGCGTTCTCCAGCTGTTCCAGGGCAAAGCGTTTGGAGTGGCATTTCGTACAGACCCCGATCATCTCCTCCCGTCTCCTTGCCACTTCTTCTTCAGAAATCGGAGTTTCCTTTAGATCCACAACTTCTGTACGTGTTCCAGCCGGCCCTCGGGCAATGCCGAAACTGGAGTTGTGGGTCCCGTTGGGCATATGGCATGTCACACAACGCGGGGCCCGTTCCGGATCTTGGGTGACCTTGTAGATCGTCCCGTGCAGGGAGGTTTCGTACATCTCTTTATGAGGGTGATCCGGGCCAAGGTGACAACTTCCGCAGGCATCCGGCCCCCTGGCCTCCTTTAAGGAAAACCCGTGAGACGTGTGACAGCTGTTGCATCGCTTTTGGATGATGTGGCAGCGTTCACAGAAGGCAGCACGGATCTCCCTGCGGAATACCGAGGTATTCTCCCTGGATTCGCATCCGGTCGAAGCCGATGGAATGACGGCTCTTCCGAAAGTCGGTCAGTTCCTTTTTGTGGCATTCCCCGCATTTCTCAGGAAAGACCATGGCCTTCTGTTCGGAAGCGGCCTGGTGGTCGATGTGGCAAGAGACGCATTGGACTCCTTTCTTTGCGTGTTTCGACTCCGCCCAGGATTGGAAAATTCCCGGCGTCACCCCTTGATGACAATTGATGCAGAACCCCGGGTCGATGGGCTCTTCCACTTTTTTAAGAGGGCCGACACACGTGATGAGAGAGGGACACACGACGATGAGGAATAGGAGGGTTAGAAGGCGTCTCATTTCCTAAACCTCTCGTGGCAGACCACACAGGCATCGAGCAGTTTGTGAGTCTGCACTTGGACCATCTTTTTGTTCCCGGATTCAGCAGCCCTTTCGAGAGCTTCGAACTCTTCATGGAATTTGTCATCGAGTTCAAGAAATTCCTTCAACCGATCCTGGTTTTTCCGGAGCGTGATCTTTTTCCCGGTCTTGACCGCTTTCTCAACCTCTTCCCTTGCCTCATGGACCTCGCGCATTGACGATTTGACGATTCTCATGTCTCCGAGTACCACGGCATCAATGGTCTTTTTGAAAGCAGGATCAAGGACCAGCATCTCTTCCTTGACGAGGTTCCCGGACTGGCCCCATGCTGAAAAGGCAATGAGGCAAATTCCAAGAACACCTGTGATCATAAGCAATGGGAGGAGCTTCTTTGATCTCATGGGGATCTCCTTTCACCGAAGCAGCCTATTCAGGGAAAGCATGAAGAGGTGTTCTTAGAAGGAATTATAACAGATAAAAGAAGCCTTTCAACCGATTTCTCTGATCGATTTCTCTGAGGGAGATCGTCCGAGTCTTTACTCAATTTCGTGACTTCCAGGGGGAGGGCGGATGTCGATATGAGGAGAAGGATACCCAGACATCGCCCCCAAGGCCTGATCATCAACTCTGCTCTCTTCACCGGTTTCCTCCTTTATCAAATTCGTCGCGTATGGTTCAATGATAACAAATGAGCGCAGGGTTTCCTTGACTTAGATCAAAACATGATAAAAAGATCTTTGAGGGAGGTGGCCTATTCAGAAAACCAGACAGCGCAGGGCAGGGGACATGGCCGGGTTACTGAAAGGCCCGTGGGTCCATTGCGAAATTCAAAACGGTGGGAAAATAGCGGGAAACAAGGTTATGAGATAATCAGACGATTTGTAAGTTATTGAAAAGATTGGCTGGGGGATAGGGATTTGAACCCCAATTCACGGAGTCAGAGTCCGTTGTCCTACCTTTGAACGATCCCCCATCATTTCACACCTGCAAAGCAGATAGAGTTCTTTTATCACAAACAAAATAAAACTTCAACCCCCCGTGCTTTTTTCCTGATCCCTCATCTTTTCATTGAGGATTTCCGAAAGGCCGTTCAGGGGGATTTCCTCCTGAGATTTGTTTCCCATGTTTCTCAACACGGCGGTGCCCCGCTTCAGTTCGTCTTCACCCAGGATGAGCGTGTACCGTGCCTTCAGTTTGTCGGCTCTCCGCATCTGGCTTTTCAGGCTCTTTCCTCCGTAATCCAGCTCAGCCCGGATTCCCTGGAGGTGAAGCTCATGGGCCAGCCGGTACGCCTCTGCGGCGGTTTTTTCCCCCAGGGTGGCAATAAAAAGATGCGGAGGAGAAGTAAACGTCTTCTCTGCGGGCAGTAGAGAGACGAGCCTTTCGATGCCCACGGCAAAACCGATTCCCGGAAGATCCGGGCCCCCGATCTCCTGGAACAGATTGTCGTAGCGGCCGCCGCCCGTGACTGCGTTCTGTGAGCCCAGCTGGTTCGAGACCACCTCAAAGGCGGTCCGGGTATAATAGTCGAGTCCTCTTACCATTTTGGGGTTCAGAACATAAGAGAGCCCGGCCATGGTCAGGTACTCTTTCACCTTGTCAAAATGGGTCCGGCATTTCTCGCAGGTGAATTCGGTGACCTGCGGAGCCCCGGAGATGGCGGTCTTGCAGCTTTCGACCTTGCAGTCAAAGATGCGAAGGGGGTTGGTCTCCAACCTGCGCTGGCAGTCCTCACAGAGCTGAAAGGCGACCGTTCGCAGAAAGCGCTTCAGGTCTTCCCGATACCGGGGACGGCATTCCCGGCAACCCAGGGAATTGATCTGCAGTTCCAGGTTTTCGAGGCCGACCCTTTTCAGAAAGTGGACCAGCATGAGGATGACCTCGGCGTCCACCATGGGGTTCTCCACCCCGAAGACCTCGGCATCGATCTGATAGAACTGGCGGTAGCGGCCCTTTTGCGGTCTCTCGTAACGGAACATGGGGCCGATGGTGTAGTATTTTGCCACCGGATCGAAGGAGTAGATCTGGTGCTCCAGGTAGGCCCGCGCGATGGAGGCCGTCGCCTCGGGCCGGAGGGTAAGGGAGTTTCCGCTCCGGTCGGTGAAGGTATACATCTCTTTTTCCACGATGTCCGTCGCTTCTCCGATCCCCCTCGAAAATAGCTCTGTCCGCTCAAGGACGGGGATGCGGATCTCTGAGAAACCGAACCCCTCGAAGACCTCTCTGGCCGTTTTCTCGACGAACTGCCACTTTCCGATCTCGTCGGGAAGGACATCATTAAAGCCGCGAATCGCTTTGATTTCCATGGATTGCCTCTCCTGAACAATCTTCATAATTTAGCCTATCCGTTCCAAAAAGTCAAAGTGTCGAAATGGTTTATAAGTCCTCGCAGTTGTGAAAAAGCGGGTCCCGCATCACTTTTACCCGGAGGGACGGGGCGATTTCCGAAACTTTAGAATTGCGGGCATTGGAGAGATGGTTTTCCGTCTTGGGCAGTAAGACTTTTAAATGGTCCCATACTCACCCCTGAAGGTTAACCGTATAAGGTAACGCTCTAAAGTTCCTCCAACCGCCCCGTTCTTCCGGGAAAGATCTCATTTCCTTTGGTTTTGCTTCTTTGGCATTTTCCAAATAGTTTCGGTTGATTATTGATGAGATTTGGGGTAACCTGGAATTCCGAGCTTGAGGTTAAGGCTTAGGTTAAGAGAGTATTCAACGCTATGCGCCTTGCGCTATGCGTCTTCTATTGAAGGAGAAGCTACATGCAGATCAATCCTCAGATTTACAGAGAGTATGACATCCGAGGAGTCGTCGATAAGGATCTGACCCCTGACGTCGTTCGAATTCTCGGGAAAGGATTCGGGACCCACATGGTCCACCTGAATATGAAACAGCTGGTCGTCGGCAGGGACGGCAGGCTGAGTTCCAAGGCCTTCAGGGACGCACTGGTTGAAGGCCTGCTCTCCACGGGGTGTGACGTTGTGGACATCGGCGTTTGCCCGACACCGGTCTATTACTTCTCCGTCTTCCATCTGAACAAGGATGGCGGAGTCATGATTACCGGAAGCCACAATCCTCCGGACTTTAACGGCTTCAAGGTATCGGTCGGAAAGAGCACGATCTTCGGTGAGGAGATCCAGAACCTGAGGAAATTGATCGACAAAGGGGACTTTGCCTCGGGCTGCGGGAAGGTTACGGAAGCACAGATCATCCCTTCCTATCAGGACTACGTTAAGGGGAACATCAAACTGGCCAGGAAGATGAGGGTGGTGGTCGATTCCGGGAACGGAACAGGCGGGGTGGTTGCGGTTCCTCTCTTGAAGGATCTGGGATGCCAGGTCGAGGAACTCTTTACCGAGATCGACGGAAGGTTCCCGAATCATTTTCCCGACCCAACCATTCCTGCGAACCTGAAGGATCTGATCGACCGGGTGGGGAAGACGAAGGCGGAAGCCGGGATCGGATATGACGGGGATGCCGACCGCATCGGTGTTGCGGACGACCAGGGGAATATCATCTGGGGCGATCAGCTGATGATCCTTTTTTCGAGGGAGATTCTGAAGGAGAGGAAGGGTGCGACATTTGTGGGTGAGGTGAAATGCTCCCAGAATCTCTTCAATGACATCGAGCGGAACGGGGGCAGGGCCATTATGTGGCGGACAGGCCATTCCCTGATCAAGGAGAAGATGAAAGAGGTGAAGGCGGTCCTCGGAGGCGAGATGAGCGGCCACATCTTCTTCGCCGATCGGTACTTCGGATACGATGATGCCATTTACGCCTCCTGCCGCCTCATCGAATTGCTCTCAAAGACGGATAAAAAGTTGTCCCAGCTTCTGGAGGACGTTCCCAGGACGGTAATCACCCCTGAAATCCGGGTGGATTGCCCGGACCAGATCAAGTTCAGGGTTGTGGATACCGTGAAGGAGCAGCTGAAACGGGATCATAAGATCATCGATGTGGACGGCGTGCGGGTGGTGTTCAAAGACGGCTGGGGGCTTCTGAGGGCGTCGAACACGCAGCCGGTCCTCGTCCTGAGATTCGAGGCGGAATCGGATAAGAGAGTGCAGGAGATAAAAGCACTGATCGAAGAAAAGGTCCGGGTGGCAGTGGCGGCTCTTGGCGAGGTTAGTCTTCTTGGATTTCACGTCGAAGGATCCATTGGCAACTTAGGTACCGGAAGATAGCACCAAATCCCAGTACCAAATACCAACCTAATGCGTCGCAATGACCGAAATCGCTCAATAATCAGGATCGAGGCATTTCTCGTTCCGGCTAGCCTGCAGTGGGAAGTTGGCAATCTAATGCGGATTTGGACTATGGTTTGGGATTTCACGTGATCTGCCTGTTGCTTGCGGGTGAAAATGCCGAGAGGAGGACCAAGATTACTCTCATTCAGGCCATCTTTCTTGGAATTGTCCAGGGGTTGACGGAATTCTTTCCCGTCAGCAGTTCCGGTCACCTTGTCTTCTTCCAGTCTCTCTTCGGGCTCAAGGAGCCTCCCATCTTTTTTGACGTCATGCTTCACGTGGGAACCCTTCTTGCAGTGGTTATTTACCTTCGGAAAGAGATCCTGCAAATCATTCAGGGCCTATGGGCGGTGCTTCGGGGGAAAAGCGAAGGTCGGGACGGGCTCAGAATGTTTCTCTGGATGGTCGTTGCTTCTGTCCCGACGGGTGTGATGGGGATCGTCCTCAAGGATTGGTTTGAATCCGTCTTTGCCCGGCCCCGCTTCGTTGGGTTGATGCTTCTTGTGACAGGCTTGATCCTATGGCTGACCCGGCGGGTGAAGGGCGAAGGGAAAGACATCAGGAAGATGCGCTGGCTCGACGCACTTCTGATCGGGGTCGCCCAGGGGGTTGCCATCATTCCCGGGATCTCCCGATCGGGATCCACCATTTCCGCGGGGCTGTTCTTGGGCCTGGACCGGGTCCTATCAGGAAAATTCTCCTTTCTTCTTTCGATCCCGGCGATTCTTGGGGCGGCCCTTCTGGAGTCCAGAAAGGTTGTATCTGCCGGGGATGTCGGAACAATCCTGATTGGAACCGGTGTCGCCTGTGTCGTGGGATATTTTTCCTTGAAAATTCTGATGAAAATTATTAGCATAGGAAAAGTATCCCATTTTTCCTATTACTGCTGGGCAATGGGAGTGCTGATGCTTCTCCTTGCAGGCTCGTGAAGAAATTCCAATCAGAGGAGGGTGAAAGATGAGAATCAGGGACGTGATGACGAAGAATCCATTGACCGTGGAACCGGAAACATTGGTGCTGGATGCTCAGAAGATCATGAAGGAGAATAACGTTCGGAGACTTCCTGTGGTGGAGAAAGGGAAGGTGGTGGGGATCGTGACCAAGCACGATCTCCTGGAGGCGTCTCCTTCCCCTGCGACCTCGCTCAGTGTTTATGAATTGAATTATCTTCTGGCACGAATGAAGGTGAAGGATATCATGAAGAAGAACCCGGTGACGGTTGGTCCGGATACCCCATTTGAAGATGCCCTCCGGATCGGACAGGAGAAGAAGGTGGGTTCTTTTCCGGTCGTTGACGAAAAGGGGAAACTGGTGGGGATTACGACGGAATCGGACATTGTCCGGGTCATGACCCGCGTTCTCGGGCTGCGGGAAGAGGGTTCGAGAATTACGATCGAGGGTCTGGGAAAAGAACTGGGAGAGCTTCAGAAGATCATCTCCATCGTGGATGAGCACAGAACGGTCCTCCTGAGCCTGATGACCCTGCCGCGGCCTGAGAAGGGTGACTGGATGGTTCTTTCACGGGTCCTTTCCAAAGATCCGGGGCCCATCGTCAAAGATCTGAAGAAGGCGGGGTTCAAGGTCACTTACGTTTCCTGATTGGCATTCAGTCTAGAGAATAAGCGTATAGCGGTGACGGTTACGATGCCCGTATCGTCACTCGGTAACGTTCTGTTCTGCCTGGGTAACCCGTTTCGGTTAAGGTCAAAGGGTTCGTCCGTAACGCAGGGGGCTTTAGACGCCCTGACGTAGCCGTGACCGATTTATCTACCGAGCTTCGATACGAGCTTCCCCAACGATAAACGTAACCTTTCCGAGAAACGGGCTTCGTTACCGTTACCTTAACCGAGTTCTCTCTTCCGGAGGACTTCGATCAGTCGGTCGGGATGGTTGGTAATGATACCGTCAACACCCATAGCGATGAAGCGGTTCATCTCCTTTTCCGTATCGACCGTCCAGACGTTGATTTTGGTTTCTTGCTGATGCGCCTTCGATAGGATCCCGGCGTTTAGAATCGTCTTCCTGCAATTCAGCGCCGAAAGAAGTCGAGTGGTGATGAGATCGGCGGGCATGCGCCAGCGGGATGCCGTGATGAGAGCCAGAGGGAGCCCCGGATTCTTTTCTCTGATTCTTCGAATCCCGGAGAGATCAAATGAGGAGAAAAGGACCTGGTCTCCCATTGCGGCTTCTTCGACGTCCTGGAGGGACCGGTCCGCCAGATCGACGATGTTATGTCGGCCCAAGCCTGCCGCTTTCAATTCAATATTGACCAGAATTCTGTCTCGTGCCAGCTCCAGGACTTCCCGGAGGGCAGGGATCTTTTCTCCGGAGTGGGCAGGGCTGAACCACGAACCCGCATCGAGTCGTTTCAACTCTTCGAGTGTGTGATCAGACACCTTCCCCGTGCCGTTTGTCGTCCTCTCCAGGGTGTTGTCATGAAAGATGACCACCTTTCGGTCCCGGGAGAGACGGGCATCAAGTTCGACCATGTCGCTGCCGGCCTCGATGGCCTTTTTGAAGGCGGAGAGGGTATTCTCGGGGGCGGCCCCTGAAAACCCCCGGTGGGCAATGACAAGGACCGGAAACCTTCCCATTCTCACTCTCGATTATCCTCCTTCGGAGGATCCGGGGGATCTGTTTGTGCGCTCGAAACGTCATCTTCCGGAGAATGGAAAAAATCATAGACGATCCGCGCGGACTTGAGATCCATCTTTGGGGCCACTGTCAGATCTTCGACGGCGGCCTCTTTCACCTTTTCAGGACTTCCGAAGAACCGGATGAGCCCATTCCGTCTGGCCCTGCCGATGCCCGGGATCTCTTCCAGAACGGATTTGATCGTCTCCCTGTCCCTGATCTTTTTATGATAGGTGACGGCGAAGCGGTGGGCCTCGTCGCGAATCCGGTCGAGGAAGTGGACCAGAGGGGAATGCCTTCCGAGGATGATCGGCTCCTTCTGCAGGGGGTGGAAGACCTTCTCTTCGGTCTTCTCCACCCTTGAGGACCGGCTTCCTTGCAGGGCTCTTTCTTTGGCAAGGCTGATCAGATCGACTTCTCCGATATCCAGCTCTTTAAACACCTCTACGGCGACATTGAGCTGTCCTCTCCCGCCATCCAGCAAGGCCAGGTCCGGGAGATCGCCTTCCGCGAGGGCTTTTCGGTAACGGCGGAGGAGCACTTCGTACATCATTCCGTAGTCATCCGCCCCTTCAACGGTCTTGATCCTGAAATGGCGATATCTCTCCTTTGCAGGCTTTCCATCCAGAAACGTCACCATGGACCCCACGGCATTCCCACCCTGGAGATTGGAGATGTCAAAGGCCTCAATCCTCCGCGGGACCCTTCTTAACTGCAGTCTCTCCCTGAGCGATTCAAGAAGGCTTGCCTGGTCCATTTCCTCGTCTTTTTGTCTGGAAAGAAATCTCTCCGCATTCTCGCAGGCCATTTCGATGAGCCTCTTCTTGTCTCCCCTCATGGGCAGGAGGATCCGGACTCGCTTTCCTTTCAGATCGGTTAGCTCCTGTTCGAGAAGTTCCTGCTCGGGGATCGCTGCAGGAATGAGGATCCGGTCGGGAATAAACTTTCCCTCTTGGTAGTATTGACGGAGAAAGGCATGGAGGATTTCCTCATCGGGGAGTCCGGAAGAGGGGAGATGGAACCCTTTCCCTCCGAGAAGTTTTCCCGCCCTGACAAAAAGGGGATAGACGACGACCCTGTGATCCTGCCGAAAGGAACCGATCACGTCCTGGTCGAGAAAATCTTGGGAGACGATCTTCTGCTTCTCGATCACTCGCTCGATATGGGCCATCTGATCTCGGATCTTTAGCAGCGTCTTCGAAGTTGAGCTTCTCCGACTCTTCTTCCATTCTCTTTCTGAGACGGGCCACCAGGTCCTGATCCTTTCCTTCGAGGAACATCCTCACCTGATGGACAATCTCCCGATAACGAACAGGGTCGACCTCTTCCGAACATGGGCCAAGGCACCTCCCCATCTCGTAAGTTGATGCACGGCCTCAACCGGTTGGTGAATTTGGTGTCGAGACAGGTCCGGATGGGAAAGAGCCTGCGGATCAGCTTCAGCGTTTCCCTCAGGGAGGTCGCAGAAGGGTAGGGGCCGAAGTAGAGAGAACGGTCTTTCTTGATCTTTCGTACGATGCTCAGGGTGGGAAAGTCTTCTTCGATGGAGAGCTTCAGGCAAGGGTACCTCTTATCGTCCCGAAGTTTCACGTTGTAACGGGGATGGTGCTCCTTGACGAGATGGTCCTCCAGGATGAGCGCCTCTTTCTCCGTGTCCGTGACGAGGGTGTCGAGGTCCGTTACCTTTTCGAGCATAGTCAGGGTCTTCGTATCCTTGTCCGCAACCCTCTGAAAATAGGAACTCACCCGGTTCTTGAGATTTCCCGCTTTTCCAACATAGAGGACGGTCCCTTTTTCATCTTTGAAAAGGTAGACCCCCGGATGGGTGGGCAGACGGCTGAGTTTTTCTTCAAGATGTTCCATGGTTAAGATCTTACCCGTATGACGGAGTCACTCTAAACGTACACTATGCCGCAATGGTTCTGCAAGGGAGCCCTATCGGTGAAGAGGGGGCATAACAGGAAAGATCTTCGGGAGAGTGAAGAAAGGGGGACGGTTCAATGGAGAAAGGGAAAACAAAGGGCGCACATTTCTTTAGACAAGGCATGCCATAAGAATCGAAGACTGCCGATAGAAATCACGATGTCGATGAGACATGCATGGAATTCACTCCGTACCCTTTTGAAATCCTGCAGGAACCCATCGGGTCATCGGGGTTCGGAGAGAAAAGGAGGCGGCAGAAGATGGTACCTGGGAATCTGAGTGATCGATGGAAATCAATGGGGAGGATGTCCTTGCCCCCAGCCTGAAGACCGGGGTCAAGGGGCACGTGCCGGTCACAAGTGCCAAGATGTTTGAGGATCTTTTCGTTGAGCTCCCACCTTTATTGAAACTGATGGTTCTCATCCTTCCGCGACATTAGAATGTCGGGTCATGAACCCATTATTTCCCCTCTTTGGCCTTCATCTCTTTAAAAGCCTCCTGGATAACCTTTACCTTCTCAGGATGGGTCAAGAGGTCGTAGGCTGTGAGCGCTACAGCCTTTGCTGCAGTAACAGTGGCCTTCCATCCTTCCTCAGAGGCAGCAGCTTCCCTCAACGCATCGGAGTGACCAGCCGTTCCCTCGGGGGCGATCTTGAACGAAAGGTTTACCGTAGGATAGGCGTGGCCAACGTTTCCAAGGTCGGATGAGGCAAACTCCGTTCTGTTCTTAATTGCATTCTCGGGAACCCCCAGAGACTTCACGTGACCCATAACCATGCTCGTCAGTTCCTCAACCGGAACCGGGGCCTTAAGGGCAACACGGGGCTCCTTAAATTCGAGTGTTGCGCCGGTGGCGAGTTCGGCCGCCTTTGCACAGTTGATTAGCTTTTTGTAGGTGGCATCCATGGTGCCCGTGTCAAGGGCTCTGACCGCAAACTCGGCCTGGGCCAGATCCGGCACGACGTTGACCGCTCCGCCACCTTTGGGAATCACCCCATGAATACGCACATCCTGACGGAGATGTTCTCGAAGCATATCGACGGCATTGAAGGTCAGGATGACGGCTCGCAGGGCATTGATCCCCTTTTCGGGGGCTGATGCGGCGTGGGAAGAGGCGCCTTTGAAAGTAAACATGGCTCGTTTCATGGCAAGTTGTCTCTGATCCACATTCCAGCTGTTTCCGGGATGGGTGATCAGCACGATGTCCGAACCTTCGAAGTGTCCACCCTCAAGGAGGGCGATCTTTCCTCCTCCCATTGATCCCCGCTCTTCGTCAGGCGTCCCGATGACAAGGATGCGACCGGGCGTTTCGGCCATCACCTTTGCCAGACCAGCCGCCGCAAGGAGTCCGGATGTAGCAATCAGGTTGTGTCCGCACGAATGTCCATTTGGAAGGGCATCGTACTCGATCATGATGGTGATGGTGGGCCCGGGACCCTTTCCATTCAATTCTGCACGGAATCCCGTCTTCGAAACACCGTCTTTGACAAGGTCACCAGGAACCTTCAGGTCTCCTTTCACCGTAAAACCGAGCTTTTTCAGTTCTTCCATCAGAAGCTGGGAACTCTTGAATTCCTGTTGCCCCAGTTCCTTGAACTCCCAGATCTTATGGGAGACGACCTGGCAGTTCCCGGCCGCCCCGTCAATAGCAGATATGAGCTTCTGTGAGTCCGCCCATGCCAGGGTGAAATCAGGATGCCAGCGATGACAAAAGACAGAACGATTCCGTGCCCCCCGAACCAACGGTTGCTCGCGCCCATTCTCCGTAACCTCCTTCTGATGTAAAGTCATTCATTCGAAAACGAAACGGCAAAAACTTGCCTCAGGATGAGTCGTATATAGAATAAAGAGGGTAGTCTGTCAAGAAGACCGAAACCCTCGTTGGAACTCCGATATAAAAAGTTCCAGTAATCGATAATTCCTGATAATTCCTGTTGACTTTTTCGATTAGAATTAGTACGGTCATATCGAATCACATCGCTTTAAAAGCTAACCTCCCTCCTAACTTTTTGGAGTCGAACATGAAAAGGAACTTCCAGCGCGTCCGCGTTTGTAGCCTCCAAAGGGATTGATTATCCTTTCGGAGGCTTTTTACTCTTCAGAAAATCCTTTTCTTGTCGAGAATACTTCATCCTTTTAGATATTCAAGAAAGGGGGTATACGGTTATGTTAAAGGAGATGAATCGAAGGGATTTCTTTAAGACCGCAGCAGTTACCGGGACAGTATTTTTGGCAGGGGATATCCTTCAGACCCGTGCCTTTGCCCAAGGATCAGTCAAGATACCTGAGGCAGAAAAAATAGTCATCACCGTCATCACGGACAATTACGCCGATGCACTCAGACCGGACTATAAAATTGCAAAGAGATTTGTACGTACGACGACTCGCAATATGCAAGGCGAGCACGGTCTCGCTTATCATGTGGAGACGACAGTAGACGGCCAGGTCCATTCCTTTCTCTTCGATTTTGGAAGTCAGGCTAATGGAATACTAAACAATATAGAATTACTGAACATAGACCTAAAGAAGATTGAGGCCATGGCCCTGAGCCATGACCACTTTGACCATCAGGCAGCGCTCATTCCACTCCTCAAGGCTAAGCAGGATGAAATTCCTCGCGGGATCCCCTTTTATGTAGGCGAGCAGTTTTTCATAGGTACCTATTCCAGAACACCTGATGGCAAGATCAGTAGCGTTATTGCGTTGAAAAGGGAGGATCTTGAGGCTTTGGGCGCGGTAAAGATAACAGAGGTAAAGACACCAACGCCAATCGTCCAGGGAGCCTACCTTGCAGGGAGGGTTGAGCAGGTTACGGATTATGAGAAGATACCTCCAAATTTTGTAAAGCCGAAGGGTGATCAATATATTCAGGAAGACTTTATCGGGGAGCAGGTCATCGTGCTAAATGCCAAAGGGAAAGGGCTCGTTGTGGTTTCGGCGTGCGCCCATCGAGGGATTGTGAATACAGTAAAACACGCGCAAAACATCACTGGCGTCGACAAGGTTCATCTTATCATTGGGGGGTTCCACTTGACAGGAGCTAAACCCGAAATTATTCAGAGAACGATTGCGGATATTAAAGCCATACGACCAGACTACATAGTTCCTGCACACTGTACAGGGTATGAGGCCGTTGCGGCTTTCGCAAGTGAGATGCCCGGCCAGTTTATTCTGAACACGGTAGGTACGAGATATACAATTTCTTTGTAAACAATATGGGTGTCATTATTTAGACGACGAGGAATCGGTTGTTGATCACAGCCGATTCCTCATAATTCTTTAAAAAGTGCATATTTCAATGATAATCAACAGAATTTTAATCAAACTGATTTCCTCTCTTTGTAGATGCTATACGTAACAAACTCTACTTTTTCTTGACCTTTCTTCTTTAGATGTATCGACGAAGCGCATATTGAGGCAGCAAGCCAAGGCAATATC
>CAVSVC010000034.1:0-10844 GCA_963731045.1 uncultured delta proteobacterium
ATGCGATAGAAAATGGATATTGTGTCTTGACTTAATGCATCACTTCATATATGATTTATGCATAATTCTAAAGGAGCTTTATATGCGAACAACGCTTGATATTGATGCAAAGCTTCTTGAAAAAGTTGTCGAAAAGACGGGAGCCCGTTCCAAGAAAAAGGCAATCGAGATTGCCATGAAGGAATTTCTCCGCGCAAAACATCGAAAGGAACTGAGTGACCTGGTCGGCAATTATGACGAGTTCGATGTCAGCCTGAAGGATTTGAAAAAGATGCGGGAGGATTCCTGATATGATCCTGGTTGATACCTCTGCATGGATCGCCAGCTTTAAGAAAACGGGAGACGACCGGCTTAAGGAATTTGTAAAACAAGCGACCGTCTCCGGTCTCGCGACGACATCCCCCATCATCATCTTGGAACTCCTTCAGGGGTGCAAGACAACCGGAGAACGGGATTCACTCAGACTCAAACTGGAGAGTCTCGATATGTTCGAGATGACCTCAGACGTTTGGGAAGAAGCTTAACGGGCTTGGATTCGTCTTTCGAAGAAAAGGACTCACGATCCCCACCGTTGATCTGATGATTGCTGCTCTTGCCATCGAGAACAAGTCCATATTGGCTCATCACGATGAGCATTTCGAAATGATTTCCCGCCACCACCCGGGTCTTCACACAAAACATTTCAGTTCCAACGTCTGACCCGCCACTCACAAAAGAGGGACTCTCTGATTAACAATTTGTTGATCTTCATAGAAACCTTGTAGAGTGGATCAAGCGACCCGCTGCACCGGCCCTTACGCGGCGAGAGCAAATCAACCTTTTTCTAGGCCGGTGGCTTCGAATGCTTTCCCAAAACAGAGGTGGCCATTCATCCCCAGATTTGAAAGCCTGGGGTTTTCCGGCCGGTTTTATAAAAAGCAATGATCATCTCTCGCCCGCTTCGCTTGAGACCGCTGATTACTCGGAGAGATCCTTTTTGTTTGACAGAGAGATACCGTCAAACAAAGCTGTGTCCTGAGATGAAGAATCTATTTTAGACAAGAGTGTTCGGGGCAGGTGTGGTCAACTGCGGGCTTTTCAAACGGGGAAGCCGGATCGACCGATAGGCCTTAATTCGAGCATCATCAGCCGCTCATACTTGTCCGAATCGCAGAACTCGAACCCAAGATTCTTGTACAGCTTGATGGCAACATAATTCAACAGCCTGACTGTCAGCCAGACCAATTCGAAACCAAGTTGTCTATACATTTCCAGGGCAACCTCCCCAAGGGCTGTCCCGATCCCGAGATTCCTGTGGTCTTGATGCACAAAGATCACAAATTCCCCTGATTTCCCTTCCACATTGGGAACCAGCGCAACGTGTCCGATAACCTGATCGCCTCGCCAGGCCAGGATGTTTATACCCAGGTTGCAGAGCGTCTTCACCCAGTCATGACAGGTTTCGGGGTCCTCAGGCGGCAGTCCCTGGGAGACGGGCTTCGGACTGAAGGTGATGTACATGCCCAGAAGAGATGAAATCTCTTCCGGACAACTGACCCCTATTTCAAAGGGGTTTCCGGATCTGTCAACTCTGGCACTCCGTTCTGGCCTCATGTTTTGCTTAAGGAGTTGACTGCTTAATAGAAGAGACAACGAAACACGCTCCCATCATCGAAGACTTTCGTTCCGCCTTCCTGCCAGTCCATCAATCCGAAAAGCCAAAAGTTAAGTTGTCGGGCTTGTTGAAACACGGAGGGATCAAACTCAATTAAATTTAAGAAAAATAACCCCTGATGTCAAGCGAAAAATGGAAAATGGAAAAGGCGGTTATTCGTGCTCCAGTGCCGCGGTTAAACGGTCATTTCAGACACCAGCCGCTTCACAGCTGCAATCCGGATTGCCTCATATAGAATCCTAAGACCGAATCATCGTCAAAAGCATTTTGAATCTTTTCACCGCCTTCAGGGCATGGGGCTGATTCGCCGGCATGATAATCATTTCGCCTTCCCTCAACCGGAAAGGAGTGCCCGCGATGGAAATCTCGGCCTCTCCGTCGAGAACGTTAACAAGGGCATCGAATGGGGCGGTATGTTCGCTTAACCCCTGTCCCTCATCGAAAGAAAAAAGAGTGACCGTCCCTGTCTTTTTATCGATGATGGTCCGACTCACCACCGCCCCCATCTGATAGGCAGCCAGATCAACGACTCGGTTGACTCCTGCCGCAAACCCTTCATGGACATTTTCTTTTTGCTCTATTCCCATCCAGTGCCCTCCTTCTTTATCTTAGATCATTCTACTTCTTTGCTCCCGACCGGTCAACCCGAATCTTCTCCGGAACCTGTCTGCTGGGGCGGGTGGAAACCCGTCCCTTGACACACAATTCCGTCTTTGGTTAGGATTTAGCTCATCTCCGGCAGAGTTCGGGGCGGAAATCCCGTACCTACAGGGTGGAAGCATGATCTCACCATGAGGTTTTCAGGATTATGATTCGAACAGTCTTTGTCTGGTTCTGGATCGTTGTCTCGGGCACCATCTTCGCCACGTTGTGCATCCTCTGCTATCCCCTCAACCCGAGAAGAGGGCGATTGAATCACCGCATCGCGGGGCTCTGGGGAAAGGTCTCCATCTGGGCCAATCTGGTGAGAGTGACAGTGGAAGGTGTCGAAAACGTTCCCGGAAAAGGACCTTACGTCTTCATGTCGAATCACCAGGGGAGTTATGACATCTTTGCCCTGCTCGGGTATCTTCCGTTTCAATTCAAATACCTGGCCAAGGAGATCTTTTCGATCCCGATCCTCGGAATGGCCATGAAGGCAACGGGTTACATCTCCATCGATCGTGAAGGGACCCGGGAGACAGTGAAGGCCATGAACGACGCCGCGAAAAAGATTCATGAGGGAATGTCCGTCCTCATCTTCCCGGAGGGATCGAGAAGCCCCGACGGTTTAATTCAGCCTTTCAAGAAAGGCGGGTTCACACTGGCCATCAAATCGCAGGTCCCCATCGTCCCCATCGCGATCTCCGGAAGCAACGAGATCATTCCGAAGGGGAAAATGAGGGTCTACCCCGGCTCGATCACTCTCCGCCTCGACCGTCCTGTTGAGACAAAGGGGTGCACCATGAGGGACCGGGAAACTTTGATGGATCAGCTTCACGGCATCATCCTTAAGAACTTCGAGGTCATTTCCAAAACAGGGGAGAAATAAAAAAAGAAGGGCCAGAAAACGGGTCTAACGGTTTGCTGAAGAAGTCATTTTTCACAGGCTGCTCAAAAATGGCCAGCTGCAAGGCGCCAGAAATCCTGAGGAATGAGGTACCTTAAGGTGCCGCAATGACGAAGGATGAGAGCAACGCCGCAGATGGCTGTTTTTCAGCAGCCTGCTAAACCCTTAACAGGTTGGCTCCATAGGTCAGGCCGGCTCCGAAGCCGACGAGAATGACAAGATGTCCGGCACGGAGGCTCCCTTTCCGGTAACACTCATCGAGAGCGAGAGGAATGGAAGCCGTGGAGTTATTCCCGTATTTTTCAATGGTCAAGACCATCTTGTTGCTGACAGCTCCAGCAGGAAGCGCCAGCCTGCCTTCAATGGCCTCTGCGGCACTCTGGATGATCCTCGCGTTGGCCTGATGGGGAATGATCCTGTCAACCTGATCGAACAGTCCACAGAGGTCTTTCTTGCCGGCCACTCCCTCAGGATCAAGAACCCTTATACAGCTTTCCGCCATCGCGGCCCTGGCGAAAGCATAGACCTTCTTACCCATCATCCACATAAATCGGTGGTCGTTTGTCTCGCTTTTGCGAAGAACAAGGGTATCCCGAGACCGGTAATCACCCCCAAGATGCGACCGGATGATACCTTCTCTGTCTCTTTGCTGCAGGATCACGGCGCCTGCCCCGTCTCCAAAGAGAACGCACGTGTTTCGATCCTCATAATCGGTGATCGCCGAAAGTTTGTCCGATCCGACGACGGCGACCGTCTTATACTGGCCTGATTTGACAAACTGTTCCGCCACGGCCAGAGAATAATTGAACCCGGTGCAGCCTGCCTGAAGATCGAAGAAAGGGACGTTCCGGCGAAAATGCAGAAGACGAGCGATGTGACCGGCGGCGGAAGGCCAGACCGGGTCGGTGGTATTGGTACCGACCACAAGCATCTCGATATCCTTCGAGTCGATCCGGGCGTTTTCGATGGCCCTTTCAAGGGCAATCCGACCCATGGTGACGTTGGTTTCATCTTCACCGGCAATCCTTCGTTCGCGGATGCCTGTTCTCTCGAGAATCCACTGGTCGGTGGTATCCACCATCTTCTCCAGATCCTGGTTCGTAAGGATCTTTTCCGGGACGTAAGACCCCGTCCCGATGATGCCAGCGTGTTTCATTCATGTCCTCTCGTAAAGGTTCTGAACTGAACCCTGCCTCGTATCGAGGGCAACGGCTTCCCAAACCGGGCTGCCTTAAGGTCGATTTTATATCGGCTGCAGTTCTTCGTTCTCTCTCATTCCTGCGGGAGCAGACATGCGGATTGGCGACTGAAGAGAAATCAGAAAGAATGGGCCTTTGGAGGATCTCTTTGGTAAGTGGGAAGAAAACAGCCCGACTGATTCCAAAATCGGCCGGTATTCACCCTGTTTCCATTTGGCCTGATATGGTTTTACCAGGAATAAGGTATATTTTTCACTTCCGACCGAAATACAAAAGATTTTCATCTCCGTCAACGTCCAGTAAAACGTGTAATAAATATAACTTTTCCTCTCTCTTATGGCAATAGGCCACAAACCTTCTGTTCCATTTTCCGCAACAGGATCAGCGGGGTTTTGAATTTGGCATGAGCCGATCTCAGAACCGGGTTGCCCGCAGCTTCACAGAGGTTGTAGAGGCACGATATATAATGCCCTACATTGGGAATATGGTAACTCTTCCGTAACTGGTGGAAAAACAAAATCAGATCAGGGGGGTGGGGTTGTCGGAAAAACCTTGGAGCGGAACCTCCCCTGTGGAAATTCATGAGTAGAATGGCAAAAAAAGTGTCTGCAACCCTCTTCCACTTAGGAACCCTACCGTCAAATAACCGCTTACCAAGGTTTTGGAGATAGCCCCTCCCACCCTGATCAAGGCCTCCCCTATCCCATACCATCCGTCAATAGAGGCTTACGAAAAATGATACGGGATCGGTCTCTTTTCCTATTTCACATGCCTGAGAACGAACAACCCGTGATTCTTGTCCGTGATGTAGATATATCCCCGCCTGTCGATAATCACGTCCTCTGTCTGGGTCTCCAGTTTGTCCGGCAGCAGGCCCCTCTTCTTCTTCGGTGCGGCCGGAATAAAATAGGCGACGGGTTTCGGAACACCCGGGGCGCTGATGTCGTAAAGCCAGAGTCCTCCGCTCTCATAGCAGATGGGAATGATATCGTCCACTTCCGCCAGACAGGGCTGATGGTGAGGCATGTGGATGTTATGGGGACCGAACTTTCCTCCCAGTTCATGGAAATCCGGAACCCCGATCTCCGGCGGAGGGACCGGAACAGGAAAATTGGCGATCGGTTTGGGCTTCTCCTCGTTGCGGATATCCACGACCAGGGCGAGGTTGAGGGGATCACGCTCTTCCTCGAGAATGGCCTCCGTCGTTCCAATGGCCAGCTTACGGGAGGGAATGGGCATATACGTGTGCGCTCCGACAACGCTCCCGAAATCTCCGATGTCGATCCGGCTGACCTGGCGCGGATGAGCGATATCCGAAATATCGAGAATAATAAACCCGGCCCTTCCGTAAGGGAGATACGCCCTTTCTCCAACCACATACGGAGGCCCGTGGAGCTGGTAGAACCGGTCGGAGGTCTCTCCCCCCCCTTCCCACTGCCCTTTGACCCACCACCTTGAAACCTCTCTGGGCCGGACCGGGTCGCTGATATCCACGACAACGAAGATATTCCCTTTGAAGCCTTTCATGTTGGCCGCGAGAAAAAGTGTACTTCCCTCCCGCGTAAAAGTTCCGGTGCGTTCCGTAACCCCCGGTTCTAAAAGAACCCAATTGTTTTGGGTTTTCCGGGTCTTTCACGTCCCAGATCAGGATCCCCTCGTCAAAGTCGAGGGTGGATCGTGACCCCACATGTGGGCACGGCTCACGATCCCGTCTCCAATCCTCTCCAGACCCGTAATCATCTTTCCGTCAGCCACCTGGATCTGCAGTGTCCATGTGTTGGCCGGGCCCGGAATGAACTTGACCAACTCCGGCGAGGAGGGACGGGTGATATCCATGATGGTCCACCCTCTGTGCCAGAAGTGGCCGATGTACATGTACCACCGCCCCCCTGCTTCCTGAATCGCCATCTTGAATCCGGGCCTCTCATCGAGGTCGTGATAGGCGATCATCTCCATGTTCTTGCTCATGAAACCCGGGCTGTCCGCCATCAAGATTCTCCCTTCTCAAATCCATCGTTCACCGTACAGGGCGTCATATATGACGCCCCTACCCAACCCCAATACATGATTTGGTTTTCGATTCTTTGCAGGGGCGTTATACATAACGCCCTTGCGGCGTCTGCCTGGTCGCGCCAGGATGGTGCCCCTACAAAAAGGGTTACGTCTATCGTTGAAGAAGCTCGTATCGAAGCTCGTAGGAAAAAACGGTTATCGAGCCTCGTCTCCCGATTTCCTGCATCGATACGAGCATCGATAACGACAAACGAAACCTTCGGGTTCCACGCTATGCGCTATGCCCTATGCGCTTTGCCATCCGTTCAAGCTTACGGCAGCCTCTGCCTGACTTCCTTGATCGTGTCAACGACGTTGTTCTGCATCTTCCCGTCCTTCACATCCGCCACGCAGATATAGAGGTCCCCAACCACCTGTCCCCGCTCGTCAAAAAAGATCGGGCCCCGGGGGCTGTTGAGTTTGACTTTGGAGAGGGCCGCCAGGAAGGCATCCTTGTTCGAAAGATTCCCCTTGACCGCCGTCACCGCCGATAGAATCACGTTGGCTGAATCATAGCCGTTGCAGCTCGGCAAAGCAGGGTCCGCATTGTACTTGGAGCGGTAGTCGCCGCGAATTTCTTGTTTTCCGGAAGGTTGATCGACGGGGTATAAGACGTAATCACGGTATGCCCTTTGATAAAGTCCTTCACGGAATCCATGATCACCTCTTCCGTGATGCCGATCCAGCCTGTCAGGGGAATCTTGTCCTTCAGTCCGAAATCCACGTACTGGGAGTCGAACTTGATCGCATCGGCGCCGGCGAACCATGCATAAACGGCGTCGACATCCCTTCTCAACTGCGAAAGAAACGGCCCGAAATCCGCGTTATTGAGCGGGGTGTAGATCTCCTGAACAAACTGGCCTTTGGCCTGCTCAAAACCCTTCTTAAAGGCGGTCACGGAATCGCGGCCTGCGGGAAAGTCCATTCCCAATCCCGCCATCTTGCGGTATCCCTTATTCTTGTAGAGCCACTCCGCAAACGGGAAATTGGCCTGGCTCGGGATCATCTGAAGCCGAAAGGTGTACTTGTTCGCCAGGGGCGGAAGGGTGAGACCCTCGGGCATCGCAATAGGGACAACCCACGGCACCTTCTGCTGGACGACGTAGTCGCGCATGGCAAGAGAAGCAGCGGCATTGACCGGTCCCACCAGGATATCCACATGGTCTTTCTCGACCAGTTTCTGGGTCTTGGTGAGCGCGATTGCGGGAGAAGCGACTTCATCTTCCGTGATCACTTTAATGGTTCTGCCGGCAACGCGGTAAGACACCTCATCGAGCGCCTGGCTGAACCCCCGGGTAATCGCGGTTCCCTGGAAGGTAAACGGGCCCGTCTGTGGGAGCAGGAGACCGATGGTAATCGGCTGGTCTGAAGCGCCGAAGACGGTCAGGGGCAATAACGCGGTAACACTCAAAAGGACAACTACCATCTTCTGAAGGGCTCTCATAATCTCTCCTTTCCTTTTCTGGGAATGATCCCGCTTGAACTTACAACCTCTCAGTCCAGCACGTCCTCTCTTTTCGCGGGAAAGAGGAAGCAACCGTTCGTGACGGGTTGATTCAGCATTATATTTGAATCCACGCGGCTGTCAAGAGGGAAAGCCGAAAAATGGAAAACACGCTTGATTTTTTCCCGGTCAGGATGTAACATGCGTCAGACCTCAGGCAGAATTCCTGAGGTGAAACAGACGCTGCAAACCTGCATAGACGCCGACCCGGCGGATTCGCATTCAGCGTCCGATTGCCCGGAAAGAATCTCTTTCATGATCTTCTACTGGTTGACCCACATCGTAAATGGTCTCTCCTTCGGCATGCTCCTCTTTGTCCTGGCTGCAGGACTCTCTCTGATCTTCGGATTGTGCCGGATCGTCAACCTCTCTCATGGCTCTTTCTACCTCCTTGGAGGATATATCGGGTTCTCCACGGCCACCCTGACCGGGAATTTTCCTCTCTCCATCCTTGTGGCCATGCTCTCCATGGCCCTCATCGGAATGATGACGGAACGTTTCCTCCTGCGCCGGTTCCGGATGAAACCTCTGTCGCAGGTGCTCCTGACCTTTGGCCTCATCTTCGTCTTTCAGGATCTGGCCATCTGGATCTGGGGAGGAACCCCCCTGCTGTTAAAAAAGCTCCCGGTCCTCACCGGAGCAACGAATCTCTTCGGTTTCTATTACCCGACTTATCGGCTGCTGATCCTTCTGGTCGGCCTGGTGATTCTCTTTCTCCTCTGGTGGATTCTTGTGCGAACGCGGTTGGGTATCTTCATCCGTGCGGCCGTGGATGACGGAGAGATGGCCAACGGTGTCGGAATTCGCATGAACCTTCTGATGACGGTGACCTTTGGCTTCGGGACCCTGCTGACCGGGCTGGCCGGAAGCATCGGTGCCCCCTTCCTCGGGGTCTACCCGGGGCTTGATCTGGACGTACTGCTCTACGCCATGGCCGTCGTCATCGTCGGCGGTCTGGGCAGCCTGAAGGGTTCATTTCTCGGAGCCCTCCTGGTGGGTCTGGTTGACTCTATGGCCAAGGCCATCTGGCCGGAGACAGGTATGTTCTCGATGTTTGCGCTCATGGCCATCGTGTTGATCTTAAAACCTACGGGCCTCTTCGGCTTACCCATCGTCCCCCCCAGTCAGGCCTCGCTCTCGGAGGAGATGTTCCTTGAGGCTTCTCCTTCGCGAACCGTCCGTCCAGGAAGCTCAAGCATGGGGTGGCTCATCCATCCCTCTCTCACCCCGATACTGACGGTCTGCCTGTTTCTTCTTGGATTGCTCTCTCCGGCGCTTTTTCCCACATACTATATCAGGTTATTCACCCTGGCCCTGATCTGGTCCATCTTTGCAATGAGCCTCGACCTGATCCTCGGCCTGGGGGGCATCATCTCTCTCGGTCATGCTGTCTTCTTTGGAGTCTCCGCATACACGATCGGCCTGTCAGCACGGTTCTTAACTCCCAATCTCTTCCTGCAAGTCGGCCTGGCCCTCTTTGTTTCCGCATTTGCCGCACTGGTTCTCGGATGGCTGTTGCTCAGGAGCCGGGGGGTTTACTTTATGATGCTGACCATTGCCTTTTCGCAGGTCTTCCGGGCCATTGCCCATTCCTGGCGGTCCGTGACCGGCGGCGGGGATGGGCTTGCCAATCTCCCCAGACCGGCCTGGATGACTTCCGTCGAAACATTCTACTACGTCGCCCTCTTCGTCTTTATCGCCGTCTTCCTTTTCCTCCGCTTTTTCGCGAGATCCCGGGTCGGAATATCCCTGATCGGAATCCGCGAGAGCGAGAAACGGATGACCAGCCTTGGATATCCCATCGACCGGATCAAGCTTCTTTCATTTGTTGTCTCAGGCGGATTCGGCGGAATCGCGGGGCTTCTCTCCGTCTATTTCAACGGATATGTCAGCCCCGAGTACTTTTCCGTGGACACATCCGCCCAAGCTATCATCATGATCATTCTCGGAGGGGCCGGAACTCTGATCGGACCGGTCATCGGTTCCTTTCTGGTGATTTACATGCAGAATATCCTGAGCACGTTCATGGAACGATGGACACTGGTTATCGGGATTCTCTTTGTCGTCGTCGTGATTTGCGCCCCGACAGGAATAGTGGGACTCTGGAGAAAGGAATGGAACAGATTCAAGCGGAGAAGAATCCCGTCCTGAAGATCGAGAATCTTTTCAAGAGCTACGGGGGGCTGGAGGTTCTGGCCGACATCCATCTTGAGATTCTCCCTCGTGAATTGCACGCCCTGATCGGGTCGAACGGGGCGGGCAAAACGACGCTCTTCGACATTATCTGCGGGTTCATCAAACCGACCCGCGGCCGGATCGAATTTCTGGGGAAAGAAACCACGTCCCTTCCTCCGTACCGGCATGCCCATCTGGGAATCGGCCGGACCTTTCAGATCACGACCCTTTTCCGGGCCATCAGCGTGCTCGACAACTTGCGCCTGACCCTCGAAGCCCTGCCTGCAACGAGGGTCCCTTTCCTCAAGTCGGGCCGATTCTCCGAAAAAAACCTGGAATCCGTGAGAGAGCTGCTCGAAACATGGGGGCTGTGGGACACGAGACATGTCCCGGTGGCAGCACTTCCGTACGGTGTCCAGAGGCAGCTGGAGATCATTATGGCCCTTCTCCAGAAGCCGAAGCTCCTCATGCTCGACGAACCCATGGCCGGACTGGAAGCGGGAAACCGGGCATCCATGATGCGTCTGATTAAGGAATCCGCAAAGGACACGACCCTCTTTTTTATCGAACACGACATGACGGTTGCATTGCAGCTGGCGAATCGCGTCACCATGCTCCACCAGGGAAGAATCGTAATTCAGGGAACCGTTGAAGAGGTGCAGAATAACAGAGAGGTGCAGAGAATCTACTTCGGGTACGAAGAAGAAACCG
>CAVSVC010000035.1:0-93202 GCA_963731045.1 uncultured delta proteobacterium
TTTTCCAGCGGGTACGGCATTCCGACGTTCACGCTCCTTGCGCCGGAGACCATTCGCCAGGGAAAGGAGTTCCTTCGACCGGGTGCCCTGGATCATGAGATCGTTCACTCCTGGTGGGGCCACGCCGTCTCGGTGAAGCCGGGAAAGGGGAACTGGGTCGAGGCCCTGACCACTTACTGCACGAATTACTACTATAAGGAATGGCAGATCGGAGAGGATGCAGCCCGGAAGCACCGGCAGGATGTGATGCTGAAATATGCCATCCAGGTGGACCCCAAGAGGGATTATCCTCTTGCCGATTTCGAGGGCAAGGCCGAAGAACTCGACGGGGAGATCGGCTACGGAAAAGGCTCGATGGTCTTTCACATGCTCAGGCGGAAGGTGGGGGAAGATCTTTTCTTTTCCACGTTAAGGAAATTCTCCGGCCGATATGGAGGGAAGCAGGCAGGCTGGAAGGAGATCCGGGAGACCTTTGAAGAGGCGACAGGGGAGAATCTCGAACCGTTCTTCTCCCAGTGGCTGAATCGTGCGGGAGGGCCCAAACTGAAGTTGGGAAAGACGAGGCACCGGGTCTCCCCGAAGGGCTATGTCGTTTCGGCGGAGGTGATTCAGGAGGGTGAGGTTTACCAACTCCAGCTTCCGATCGAAGTCGACCTGGGGAAGGAGAAGAAGACATTTCTGGCGGACGTGTCGGAGCAAAGCGGTCTCTTTTCGATGGAAGTCCCGACGATGCCCCTGAAGGTTTCCATCGATCCGGCCCACCATGTCTTTCGGAGACTGTCTCCGCAGGAGATCCTTCCCTGTCTGAACGCCTATCTGAGTGACCGCGAGAAGATTTTCGTCCTCCCCGATCCGAACCGGGAGGATCAGGAGAAGAGAAAGGTCTATACCGACCTCGCGGCCATGGCAAAGGAGAACAAGGGGGGCAGGGTCCTTTCCGCCGGAGAACTGACGGAGGCGGACATCCGGGACTCCTCTTTGATGCTCCTCGGGGAAAGCTGGAAATCGCCGGCCTTTTCAACGCTTCTGTCGAGCCTTCCTCTTCCCTTTCAGGTGAGGGGGGATTCCCTCTTCTTTGACGGGAAGAGGGTAGGGGAGGAGGACGAGGCCCTGCTTCTCACTCTCCCTCATCCTCATCGACGGGACAAGATGGGTGTCGATCTATTTCGGATCTTCCGCTGCCGCCCTCTCGCGGGCCCGCTACATCTTCTTCTACGGGTGGGACAGCTACATTCTCTTCAAGAAGGGGAGGCCCCAGGAACGGGGGAGTTTTCTCCCGGTGGATTCTCCCCTCGTCCATGATCTCCTGTCGGACGATGCGTCAGGTCAGAGTCGATGCCGGTCGGCTGAAGAGATACGATCACTCATCTCAGCTCCAAGGAGTCTGGCGGGCAGACTTTCGGGAACCGAGGAGTATCAGGAAGTTCAGCCCTACCTCCTGAGACTTCTGGTGAACAGGAAGATCCAGCCCATGCTCCAGCGCTTTTCGTTCACTGTAAGGGACGTCGAATCGGCGCGACTGGCCATGCTGGCTTCCGGAACCAGGGACTCTTTTACCGTCGTTCCCTTCCGGTATTCAAAGCAGGGGGAGTGGAGGGGGCCCTGCCTCCTCGACCGGGAAGACGGGGCAGGTCCGCTGGATGATTTCTACGGGAAGGCGGTTGCTTTCTTCTACTGCAGCCAATGCCATGAGGCGGAAGCGAGGGAGTTTCTCTTCAGCAGGATCGTAGACCTCCAGTTGAGGGGGGCCTCTGCCATCTTGATCCTGATCAAGGAAGAGGACCTGGAACAGCTTGGGCCTTACATGACCTACCCTTCCTTCTTTCCTCCGCAGGTGGAGAAGAGGCTTAAGGCGAAAGAGAAAGACGGTTATGTTTTCAATCGGTCCGTCGAGGCCTCCAAGATCGCGTCAAGGGCAGCGGCGCCCGGGTTCCCTGTCGATGTCCCCGTCCTGTTCGTTCTCCAGTCCGAGGCGGAGGAAGAGAGAATCCGGAGTCTCTTCGCTCAAAAGGAAGTCCCCGTGGAACTTCTTGTTCATTTCGAGGACAAAAAGATCGAAGACGCGAATATCGGAGGGATCATTGAGGGTAACGATCCCCAGTTGAAGAAAGAGTTCATCGTTCTCGGTGCCCACTACGACCATCTGGGACGGGATGAAAAGAGCGGTTCCTATTATCCGGGGGCCGACGACAACGCTTCCGGTGTGGCAGCCGTACTCGAAATCGGGCGACTCCTGATGGAGAAGAAGGCGGACCTGAAGCGAAGTCTTCTGATCCTTCTATTCGGAGGGGAAGAATGGGGTCTCATGGGATCCGGCCATTACGTGAAGGAACCCCTTGTTCCGCTTCAGGAGATCAAAGCGATGCTCTCAGTCGATGCGATCGGAGGGATCAGGAGAGGCAAGAGAGGTCTTCATCGTCGGGAAGACAAAACACCCCTCTCTGGCGGAGAGAGCCGGAAAGTACCTCGGACGGCTGGGATTGAAAGAAGGAAAGGATATCGACCCATACGCTTTTGCATACGGAAGCGACCATTTCCCGTTCCACCAGGCAGGGATTCCTGCGATCGATTTTTTTGCTTCCGATTACAAGAAGCTTCACTCGCTGCGTGACAAGCCGGAGTTGATCGATTTTGACAAGCTGACCGATGTGACAAGGGCGATATACTGGACTGTATATGAAATGCTCACAGAACCGTAAAAAGCAGTGATCAGTCATCAGTGACCAGTGATCAGTTAGGCAAAATCAGAAGGCAGAAAGCAGAAAGAAAGATAACGAAGATGAGAAGTTTAGAAGATGAGAAGATGGGAAGATATTCGGAGGTTTTGAGGCCTGACTTCATAACTTCTTAACTTCATGAATTGCGAAGGCGGTAAGCTCAAAGCAATAACAGTTGACTTATTAACTCATTAACTTATTCACTTATTAACCCAATGACCCAAGGAACCCAAGGAACCCAATAAGCTCAATAAACCCATTCAAAGGGGAGAAGAGATGCGAATCGCTTATTTTGACTGTTTTTCAGGAGCAAGCGGAGATATGATTCTTGGGGCGTTGATCGACGCAGGAGTCAGTCCGCGGGGGATGAGGGAGCAGATAAAAAGAATAAATCTGCCCGGAATCCGTCTAATTATTAAAAAGGTTCTGAAGAGTGGGATTGCCGGCACCCAGGTTACGGTGGCCGGAAAGGGGGAGCACCAACATCACCGGAGTTTGAAGGAAATGGAGAGGATCCTTCACCGAAGCGGCCTGGAAGCCGGGGTGAAAGAAAAGAGCAGTGAGATCCTCCGGAGGATTGCCTCTGTGGAAGCGGAGATCCATCAAAAGAAGGTTGATGAGGTTCATTTCCATGAACTGGGGGGACTGGATTCCATCGTCGACATCGCGGGCTCTGTCTGGGGACTCGGCCAGATCGGCGTGGATGAGATCCATGTGTCGAAGATCAACGTCGGAGGAGGTTTTGTGAATTGTGAACACGGGCTGCTTCCTGTCCCTGCCCCTGCTACGCTGTCACTGATGAAAGGAAAGCCGATCTATTCCTCGGGAGTCGAGAGGGAATTGCTTACTCCCACAGGAGCAGCCATCCTCACCTCCATGGGCGAGCGCATTCGGCCGGATGCCTACCATGACCGTGGAGAAGACAGGATACGGGGCGGGCCGGGATGATCTTCCACACCCGAACCTTCTTCGATTGATCATAGGAACTTCTACCTCTCTTTCCGGCAGGGAAAAGGTTGTTGTAGTGGAAACGAACATCGACGATATGAATCCCCAGTTCTACGACTATGCCCTTGAGAGGCTTCTCGCGATGGAGGCGCTGGATGTGTTTTTGACACCCGTTCTCATGAAGAAGAACAGGCCTGGTACGCTTCTCACCGTGATCTGCGGGCCCGAGAAGCTGTCTTCCGTCACCGGATTTCTTCTGACGGAGACGACCACCCTTGGCCTGCGCTGGCGGGAGGAAGAACGGGCCAAGCTGGATCGGGAAATCGCAACGGTTCAAACGAAATACGGAAAGATCCGCTGTAAGCTTGCCCGCTGGGATGGGAGGATCGTAAACCGTTCTCCGGAATACGAAGACTGCAAGAAGACGGCCCTTCAGAAAGGGGTCTCCCTTAAAGAGGTGTTTGAAGAGGCAGGAAGGGAGGCCCGTTCCTTGAAATGAAGCGGCCGGGTAATTATACTAAAAGTGAAGGAGGTGCGGGAATCATGAAAACGAGAAAACCTTTGTATTTGTTAATGATTCTGCCGCTCGTCGTGCTGGTTGCCGCCTGCGCGGGGGTTCCTCCGAGCAAGGTGGGAACCCATCCCCCTGTCATCACCCATACCTTTGCTGTAGAGAGAGGGTACTACGGGTCTGTATGGAAGATCTATATCGAGGCGGAAGATCCGGATGGTGACATGTACAGGATTGCGTCCACGGCGGACCAGGTCGGTAAGGGTTTCTATCCTCCGGACTGGATTAATATCAAACCGGAATACCAGAAGAAGTTCAAGGGTTACGTCCAATGGAATACCTTCAGCCCAACTGGGGGTTACCTGAGAGAGTGGACGAACATCGTGCTAAAGGTGGCGATTGTGGACAAGGCAGGAAACTGGAGCAATGAAGTGATTTTTCCCTTCACCTTTGAGTCCGGTGTTCCCGATCCATACGCCTACAAGCCTCCTGCCCCCTTTGATCAAGGGGAGGTGGCCAAACTGGGAAATGTCTTTATCGATTTGATCGATCCGAGCCTCACCAATTCGGCGAGGCCCTTTCACAGGCATTAGAGATTTCTCTCGCCGAAAAAACAAGTCATCACAAAAGGGCACCTGAGCGTGCCCTTTTTCTTTTCCTCTTGCTTTTCTCCCCGGAGGATGATAAAGATTCTTATCCACATGAAAAAGGAGGGTGAGTCATGTTCTCAAAGGGTTTTCACATCAGGTTCGCCGTCGGTCTCTTGCTGCTTGCTCTGGCGGGGGCTCTGTGCCTTGGTTGCGGGTCGACCATCAGGGAGCGAAACGGAGACCCGGCCAAAGGGATTGAAACCGCAGCAGGCAAGTATTACTTTTTTAGTGACGTTCTCATCCCGAACGATTTGAAATACAAGGCCAAGAAGTCTTTTGTCTACGAGACCCCCGAGTTTAAGACGGGCTCCCTGGTCTTTTCAAAATTCTGGGTTGAATCGGGGTCGCTGGTCGATTTTTTTATCTATCATATGGAGAAAGACAACTGGAAGCTGGTCAACAGCTACCGCGGAAAGGAATCCATCCTCAATTTTTCAAAACCGGAGAAGGCCTGTGCCATTAAGATCACCGATAAATGGTACGGATCGACTGAAGTGGAGGTCCGGATTGGTCCCATCGGGGTCAAGAGGATGTGAGTATGGATAATGTTCTCCAACCAGGTCAAAAGGACGATTGAACGCTATCATTTGCTCGACCGGGATGACCGGCTGGTTGTCGGCGTCTCAGGCGGGGTAGATTCGATGGTCCTTCTCCATCTGCTCGATGCGTACCGTCAGGAGTTGAATCTTTTCCTCATTGTTGCTCACGTCAATCATGGGCTTCGCCCCGAAGAATCTGAAAAGGAAGCCGGGCTGGTCAGGCAGGTATGCAACCAGCTTGGCCTCCCCTTCGAATACGGTCAATTCGACGTCAGGAAGTTCCGGAAAATCCGGGGTATGTCTCTTCAGGAGGCAGGACGGGAAGTCCGTTTTCGTTTCTTCCGGGGTATGCTCTCGAAATATTCCGCAACGAAGCTTGCGCTGGGCCATCATGCAGACGACCAGGTGGAGACCGTTCTCCTGAGATGGATCCGGGGGACAGGTTTGAGGGGCCTCAGGGGAATGCTTCCCGTTCGGGAAGGCTGGGTCATTCGGCCTCTGCTTGAATCGTGGAAACACGAGATCGAATCCTTCGCCAGGGATCAGGGGATCCCTTTTCTCGCCGACTCGTCCAATTTGAAACCCGCCTATCTCCGCAACCGGATTCGTCTGAAGCTGATACCGTTCATCGAGAAAGAGTTTCAGCCGAACTTCAGATCCGTGATGATGCGGACGTCGGCACGGCTTCGGGAGGAGGACGGTTTCATCGAAGGGGAGGCGGAGGAGGCTTTTCGGAGACTTGTCGTTCAAAGGGAGGCCCACCTCTCGTTCAGCTGGGGGCAGTTTCAACTCCTCCACAGGGCCCTTCAATGGAGAGTTCTTGAAAAGGCGATCCGACGAATGGATCGGGATGAGGCCGTTCCGGAGGAAGAGGCCTGGCCGGCCATCGACGCCGTTTACAGAAGAATGACCGGCTCCGGGCCGAGTTTCAGGCAGGCGTTTCCCGGGGGCATGCTCTTAGAGAGGCGGTATGATCAGGTGGCCCTGACCCGGGGGAGTTCGAGGGAGGTGCCTCCCTTCGAAATCGAGCTGATCTTTCCGGGACAGACGGTCATCAGGGAAATCGGGAAGACGGTGAAGGTGGAGGAAATGGACGTTCCTTCTGGCACGGGGAGGCCGGAGGGTTCTCCGGATGTCGCCTATCTGGACTCTCAGCAGCTTCGGATGCCGTTGAAGATAAGAAGTTTCAGGCCGGGCGACCGTTTCCATCCCCTGGGAATGAAAGGGACGCAGAAGATCAAGCAATTTTTTATCGATCACAAGATCCCGAGATTTGAGAGACCGATGATCCCTCTTCTTCTCTCCGGGGAGGAGATCGTCTGGGTCGTTGGCTACAGAATGGATGACCGTGTCAAGGTGACCGATTCAACGAAAAAGGTTGTTAAAGTCGAAGTCGTGTCCTGACATGTCAGGACCTTAACGTTGCCGTGAAAAAGCAGTCGCGTGGTAATCCCTCAGTTACGTGCGAAGATATTGAGAGGGGATGTTCCCCGGAGACGGTCCGATCCATCCTCACGTTTCAGAAAGCGGATTGATTGACAGGTGAGATAACGAGGCGATCGTGCTGCAAGTGGCACCCATAGCCCATTGGAACATGATGCTTTTTTCTTGGAGAGGTTCCGCCACTGAAACGCTCCGGGTGATCGGACCGCCCCCGGGGAACCGATATCCACTGCTGGAAGAAAGATTCCCGGTAACTGAGGGATTACGTCGCGTGTGCTTCCAAACCTTTACAGCGCCGGTTTTGGTCATCTTTTGTGGGTAACAGGCGATGTTCTCTATAACGCCGGCTTCCTAACGGCGGTAACGGACGGCGACGACTAACCTTCCCTTTATCTCAGAGGGGAGTTAAGTGGGGGGGCAAATTAATTCCTGAGCGACCAACTTAAAGAAAGGGGTGTCCTATGGTTGAACTGACGGCAGCACATTGGGTTTACGCGCTCTTTATCGTTATCGTTCTGATTACGATGATTTTAAAGCGGGAGACGCCCCTCATCTGCATCATCGGAAGCTTTCATCCTTGGCTGGGTGATCACGGGGAACGTGATCAGTGCAGTCCAGGCGGTCTTCAATTCGATTACGGTGGTCTTCAGCGAACTTCTGGGTGTCGTGACCATCATTTCGCTGATTGTGGCCATGGCGAAGATGCTTGAAGAAGTCGGTTTGGCTGAAATGATGTTCAAGCCTGTCAAGGGACTGATCAAATCTCCAGGAGTCGCATTTTGGGTGATGGGTTTCGTCATTATGATCGTTGCCTGGGTGATCTGGCCCTCGCCTGCGATTGCCTTGGTCGGGGCGCTGCTTTTACCCGGGGCCATCAAGGTGGGCCTTCCTCCGATCAGCGCCGCCATGGCGATCAGCCTCTTTGGATATGGTTGCGCCCTCACCACGGACTTCATCATTCAGGGCGCACCCGGAATTACGGCCAAAGCCTCAGGGATCCCGGTGGGAGATGTTATGGCGAAGAGCGTTCCCATGCTCATCGTCTGGGCGGTCATTGCCCTTCCCCTGGCGTTCTGGACCGTAAAAAAGGATATCCGTGCCTGTGCAGGCAAGGTGATTGAGTGGGCCCCTTTTGAGATCGCACCGGACGCGGTCACGGAAAGGGACAGGTGGACCAGGAGGTGCTCCGGGTTTCAAGAAGGTGGCCCTCTGGCTCATTGCCGTCTTGTTTGCCCTGGATATTCTCGGGATGATCGTTTTCAAACTCCGGGGTGGTGATGCAACCGCTTTGCTCGGAGGCACGGTAGGGCTTATTATGGTCGTGTCGGTTTCGGGGCCTATGGAAAAGATGGATTGTCACAAACTGTCGGAGCACTCCAGGGCCGGCTTTATGTTTGGAATCAGCATCTTTGCCCCGGTCTTTCTCATCGCGAGTTTCTTTTTCATGGGCTCTCCCGGAACAGCAAAAGCGATCTTCGGGGAGGGGGCAAGGGGCTCCTGCTTCGACCTGGGACAGGCCATGGCAAGTGCCGTGCCGTTCAGCCGTATTCCAGTGGCGATTGTCCAGGCGGTTGGTCGGGGGGATTACGGGTCTGGACGGGTCCGGGTTTGACGGGTTGCCCCTGGTCGGAACACTGGCCCAGGCACTGGGCGGAGCCACGAATCTGGATATCGCAACGCTGGGGGCGCTGGGGCAATATTTTGCCGTGGCCGTGGGTGGAGGTTGCATCATTCCCTGGGCAGTGATTCCGGCGGCGGCGATTACCGGGACGGACCCTGTTGAGATGGCCCGTCGCAATCTCTGGCCCACTCTCCTGGGATTTGTGGGGGTAATCATCGTAGCCATCTTCATGCTCTAACAGGCTGCTGAAAAACGCCAATCTGCTGTGTTGTCCTAATGCGAGGGGAAGGAGGAATGCCATGGTGACATACAAGAACGTTCTCTATTGCACGGACTTCTCTGAAAATGCCAAAGAGGCGCTGCCCTTTGCCGTGGATATTGCAAAAAAATATGGAGCGACGCTTCACCTCGTCCATGTTTATCAGGATCCCGGGCACATCGCGGAATTTGAGATCTCTTCGGAGATGAAGATGGACTGGATCAAGGTGGCCCGCAGTCTGGGAGCGGAGAAGGAAAAGAAACTGAATGAAGTCTGCTCCGGGATCTCCGCTGAAATGGTACCGTGCCGGTACAGGATGCAGAGGGGAAAGCCGTACACCGAGATCATCCGCTACGCAAAGGAGAACAGCATCGACCTCATCGTTCTCTCCAGCCACGGTCTGACCGGCTGGGAGCACGTTCTCTTTGGAAGCACGGCAGAGCGGGTGCTGCGAGAGAGCCCCTGTCATGTCCTGGTCATCCGGAGACGGAAGGGCTGAGGGACAGGACGGAGTCATGAGGGCTGACTCTTGAGGACTGAGGAATGAGGACGGAGTGATGAGTGAGGGTTTATTTACAGTCTCGATTACCCGGTTGCGAGTTCCTATTACTTACGGCGACGGCAGGGCTCGGTCGCCTTTTCTGACTCTTTCGAGGAGCCTCTCAGCGCGGATGGGATTGAAGGCCCCGCACTCGCAGCATCTGGCCATGATCGTTGCGGCCTTTTTCGGGGTGAGTCTCCGCAGTTTCACATACTCGATCATCTTGCGAATGAAGTTAAACGAGACCATGCCGTGGCCGCACATGGTGTTGAACTCCATGATCTCCCTCTCGGGCAGCCGGTCCCCGGCCCCCCAGAACCCGAGTGAATGCTCGACGCTGTGTCTCTTGATCCCGGCCTTGCGGCAGCATTCCTGCACTTCTTCCAAAAGGCCGCTGATGTTGATGGAGAGTCCCAGGTCTGCCCGAATCAATTCTTCGATTACGTTCTGAAGGGTCTCAAGGTCGGTAAAGACCGCCGCTGCCCCGGAGCCGTCATCCTGGTTGGCGATCAATTTCTGGATATCCATGTCGGGTTGATGGACGTTGCCCTGCCTGCTGTCCCCCATATTCACGGGGTTGTATTTTAGGCAGATGCGCATGAATTCCTTCAGTTTAGGGGCAGATCCCTCACGGGTTATTCCTTTTGCCGTGTGCGCGAAGATGACGTAATCATCCTTTAGACTTATTGCAGATCCTTGGCGATGGAGTGTATTGGTCACGAGTTAATCCTCCTTAAATAAAGGACGTCCCAATCCGATGTTTGTTTTTCCATTTGGCGAAAGTCGATATCCCGCCTTTCTGCCCCACTCCTCATGAGGAATCTGTCCATCCGGAAGACACTTCGATGCCACTCCCACACTGATCAGCGTATCGACTTCCTTTTGGACCTTTTCCAGGGTTTGAAGAAAATCGGGAATTCGTTCCAGCTCCGTCTTGATTTCGATAATCGCCGAAAGGACCTTTTCATTGAGAATGTCATCTTTCATCTTGCCCGTCCCCGTATCGACCATCAACTGAGTCACCGGGTTTTCCTTTTCGAACTGAGGCTTCAGCCGTGCAAGGGCCATGGCAACCTTTTCAATATCGCGAAAGAAGGCACCGGTTCCGGGTCTCCCCATTTCGACGACAAATCCTGCATCTCCGCTGCGGAGCCTTCCTGTCACGTCGTTGCTCTTGATCTCATCTGTTCCTCTCCCCATGACCCCGGTGCCAGGATGAACGGTCGTAGGATCGCTAAAGGTGGCACGGACGCTCCTTGGCCATTCGAGCCGGGGAAGGGTGAGCGCACCCGTTGGACAGACATCCACCTTCGCAAGGTAACTGAGGTGAAAGAGGGAGAGGACCCTCCGGATGCCACGGACGATCCAGGGGGGATACCCTTCACTCCGGCACACGCGGTAACAGGTATTGCATTCCACGCACTCGTCCTGATTGACCGTGGATTTGCCGTCTTCATCGAGGTAGATGACGCCCATGGTGCAGACGGCGTGGCAGTTTCCGCATCCGACGCATTTCTTCTTATCGATTTCCATTGTTTCACCTTTCAGTCAAATAAAAACTATGTTCACCACGGAGTCACAGAGAGCACAGAGGAAGCATTTTTTGTTTGGCGGGAGCCTTTCGGCAAGCTCAAGGCCCTGAGGAAAGTCGAAGGGGTATCGCCAAACAAAAAGGATTCCTGTTTATGCAAAGCATGGATTCCATCCTTTCCCAGAGTGCCTTTGGACCGTCTATGATTCGGATCGCGAAGCGAAGGAATCTATGATCCAATCGTCGCCTGCCTACGCCAGGGCTCCGGCGGGCAAGTTATATCGATAACCAATCTGGCAGAGGCGGATGCAAACTGCGCTGGCCCTCCGACATTTTGCGGAAGGAGGGCCTCCCGATTGGATCATAAGTCATTTACCTCTGTGCCCTCTGTGCCTCTGTGGTAAAGGATCTTTTTAGAATTCAATCTTATCCTGACAATTGTTTCGCCAACCACTTGGCTGTTCTCAGGAGTTCTCCGTCACGGTGCCTCCGTCCGACCAACTGCACTCCGACGGGAAGATGATCAGGGCCTTCCATCAGAGGGAGCGTGATCGCCGGAACCCCGCAGAGGGTCCAGATCGTGCAGAAAATCGGGCTGCCCGTGGATTCAAGGCCCTGGGGGGCCTGTCCGGTTGTTGCCGGGGTCAGGATCGCGTCATACCGGGTGAGGAGATTCTCAATCGCAGCATTCAGAGAAGGGATTTTCTCCACAGCGCGGTCATAATCGTTCGCCTGTACCTTCCGGCCGCGCTCGATCATCTCCCGGAGATTCCCGCTCAATTGCTGAGATCCATGATCATATTCTTCTGCAAAACTTCTCGCAATATCGGCCTCCATGATGGTCCGATGAATTTGGATGGCTTCGTCGAATAGGACCGGGAGATCGACTTGCGCAACCCACTGCCCAAGTCCGTCAATCAGGTTTACCCATTGGGGACGGACGGAATCCTCAAGCTGATGCCAGACCGGCGATTTCACGAAAGCAATGCGGCGGCCCGAAGGTGGCTCCTGCTTTGCGCAGTCGAGCAGGGAGGGTCGAGAGAAGGGCCTCATGTCGGAGTCACGGGGGTCGAGGATCATGAGCTCCTGTGCGATCAGGGCCGCATCGTCGATCGTCCGGCCAAAGACGCCGATTTGATCCAGGTGACGGGATTGCTTCAGGACGCCGTAACGGGAGATCGTTCCGTACGTGGGCTTGAAGCCGACAACCCCGCAATACGAGGCCGGACGGATGACGGAGCCGTTGGTCTGGGTTCCGACGGCAAGAGGAACCATGCCGGATGCCACTGCCGCGGCAGAGCCGCTGGAAGAGCCCCCCGGGGTATGCTCCGGATGATGAGGATTTCTCGTCTTTCCAGGGTGATAGGTTGCCAGCTCCGTGGTGACGGTCTTGCCCATGACGACGGCGCCTGCGGATCGGAGCAACGAAACAAGGGTGGCATCTTCCGCAGGCTGACGGCCTTGATGGAGGGCTGTCCCGTTCTCCGTAGGCATGTCTGCCGTATCGATAATATCTTTTATTCCCACGGGAATCCCATGAAGGGGTCCGGTCGGACAGCCTTCTCTCCTTGCGCGATCTGCGGAGCGGGCCTGTTCGAGAGCATCGTCGGGATTGAGATAGGTCCAGGCCCGAATAAGTTCCTCCTGTTCGGCAATCCGATCGAGACAAGCCCTCACAACCTGCTCCGAGGTCAAGGCCCCGGAACGGATCTCAGCTGCCAAGTGCAGTGCGGAGATTTCAGTCAGGTTCTTTTCCATAGGGGATTCCTGTCATTCTCAGAGACCCTCAGCCGTTTGCTGAAAAACTCCTGTTCAACAGGCTGCTCAAAAATGCCCAGATGCAAGGCGCCCGAAATCCTGAGGAGTGAGGTGTACTTGGATGTACGCCGCAATGACGAAGGATAAGGGCAACGCCGCAGATGGGCGTTTTTCAGCAGCCTGTTAGAGAAAGCCTTTGGGTTTCTTGGGAGAAGGGGGCTCTTGCGGAAGGCTCCCTCCTGGTTCTTTTCTGTCTTCGATCTTGAAACCCGATTCCTCAAGGAGAAATTTGTCATCTCCGGGATCGGGCTTGAATTCGAGCTGGAGTTTCTTCGCCTCTTTGATGTAGGACCCTTCCCTCAGACGAATCTCTCCGTTAGGAACCACAACGATTGCGGACTCCCCTCTGACGGGGCATCTCTGTTCGCAGAATCCGCAGCCGTTGCATTTGGAGGCGATGACAACGGGCCGGCGAAACCCTTCAACAGGCCGGAATACGATGGCATTGTAGGGGCAGATCTCATCACAGATCAGGCAGGGTTTGTCCTGGGCCCAGACCAGGCACATCTCTTTTCGCAAGATGGCGGTCCCCACTTTCGCATGGGTCTTTTCTTCGAGAGAGATGGACCGGATCGCCTGGGTTGGACAGACCTTTCCGCAAACGTTGCAGTTCTGCTCGCATGGGGCGAAACGGAGGTCCATTTTGGGCGTCCAGAGCCCGGAGAACCCGGATTCCCAGAGGCAGGGCTGGAGCGTGTTTGTCAGACAGGATTTCATGCATTCCCCGCACCGGATGCAGGTTCGCAAAAATTCGGTTTCCGGAATCGCCCCGGGAGGCCGCACGAGCAGAGATTTGCCCTGAAGGGACGTAAAAGGGGTTTGCACTGTCAGGAACCCGAGGGAGAATCCTCCTGCCAGAGAGTAAAGAAACCCTCTCCGTGAAAGATCCCTCGGCGAGTATTCACCCCCGAGAGAGAGTGAGGACGGAAAGGCTATGGCCGCCTGGGGGCAAACCTCTGCGCAACGCTTGCACTGAATGCATTCGGAAGTCCGGGTCGCTGCCGGATCGTCCGGAATGGCTCCCATGGGGCACGTCTTCCGGCACAGCATGCATTGGTTACAGTCCTCATTGACCCTCCTTTTGAAAAGTCCAAGGGGAGAAACCAGGCTGAGAAGGGCCCCGAGAGGGCAGAGATAACGGCACCAGAAGCGGGGGACCAGGCGGTTCAGGAAGAGAATGGCCCCGAAGATCAGGAGAGTGATCGTCGCCATGTAGAAGACCGGCTGGAAGTAGTGAAGGTGGGACAGCGTGACCCAGCCCAGGCCGCCGAAGACCGGACGGAGAAGATCGAAAAAAAGATTGATCAGTGTGATCGCCAGAGGATAGAGAATAAATGTGTAAAAGCGCGTCAACAGAGAGATGGGGTCCATGAGAAAAGCCAGGGAAAGACCTGCGATTCCGGCTCCCAAGAAAATGATGAGCAGAAGATATTTGACCTTTCGAAGATTCCTTTCACCCTTTACGCCGTATCGCTTTTTCTTCGCAAACAGAAGTCGATCGACGAAATCGATGGCCCCCCCCATGGGACAGACGTACCCGCAAAAGAAGCGGCCGACGAGGAGTGTTGTCCCAATGAGGGCGAGAGACCACAAGGCCCGGCTGATGATGGATCGAGTGGCGAAGATGGCGTTCAGGCCGAGCAGCGGGATCGAGGCGGAGGTAGAGATCCGCAGGGAGCCAGTCTGGAAGTCCGTATGTGGCAAAGACAAAGAGGATGGAGAAGAGAAGAAGGGATAGGGTCTGAAGAAAAGTCCTCATAGATGTTTTCAAGTTGCTTTCACCGCCCCGGCCTCTCACCCGTCGACAGGCTCAGGACGAACGGCCTAAACCGATCATGGTGAGCTTGTCGAACCATGCGTCCTTATGCTATTCCTTTATAAACCTTCAGCTGGTCGACGTCGATCTTACCGAGACCCCGCTGATGGGCTACCAGAAGGTGTTCAACCTGACGGCCGTTGAATTTCTGGCCGTACCAGGGCACCACGGTTACGCCGTAGGAGTCGACGGCGACAGGGTCGATACCGGCAATGACGAGATTGGGCTTTACGACCGTGCCGGGTCCTCCGGGTCCACCGGAAACGAGGGCACGGGTCGCGTCGAGAACCGTGAGCTGAGGCTTGATCACCGTGGCAAGGTCGGCCAGGGCCTGGCTCATATTATACTGGGAATGGAAGCTCTCACGGTCCCAGATCAGGCCCATCAGTCCCTTCATTCCAAGACTGACACCTGTGGCGGAGTGAGACTTCGCCACAGGAACATTGATCAAAACATCGCTCTCAAGGACCTCTTTCATCACCTCGATACGCTCAAGCACTTTTCCCTGAGGGACCTTGATTTCGCGGAAGAACTTCCTCTCCTGAAGGGCAAGGACATGAACCCCTTTGATCTGTTTGCAGGCATCCCGGATGCCCGTCCGTTCCAGACAGAGCTCGGCCCGGCGAAGGGTATGATCCAGAACGAGGACCTCCCTGGCGCCGGCTTCAATGCAGGCCAGGGCGAGGGTCGCCACCACAAGGGGATGGGTCGTGCTTCCGAGATCCGGAGGATTGGAGAAGGACATGTTGGGTTTCAGGACGACCCGCTGATCTTTCCTGACGAACCGGGAGATACCCCCGAGGGCTTCCAGCGCCTTTTTCGTAGCGCCGGCAGGGTCTCCGGACATGACCACCAGGTCCTGGTCGTCTTTGGACATGACCCTTGTGGAATTTCCAGCGAGCGCGAATGCTACTCCAGCAGCCGTGGTCTTCAGAAATTGCCGGCGAGAGAAGCTGTGTTGATTTTTAGACATGGAGGTTCCTTTTGGTTATGAAGATTGGTTCTCGCAGTTTGGAGACGCGGTACAAACGAATTATACAACCCAACCACGGGCTCATCAAGGAGGGTCTTGAATCAGGAGGGACCTGTCGCGAGAAAAAGAGAAGGAAACCAAGGCTCTACAGCGAGGGCGCGTCAGGCAGATTCCCCATCCGGTCCTGATTGTTTTCATCTTCAGTCTTATTCGCCGAAGATGTGGACGAGGATTTCCCTTTGCCTGCCCCTATTGTCGAAGTCGATGAAGACAACCTGTTGCCAGGTTCCAAGAGAGAGTTTTCCGTTGATGAGGGGGACCGTCAGGGAGGGCTTCATCAGGGCGGCCCTTACGTGGGAGAAGCCATTCCCATCCCCCCACCGCCGATCATGTTCGTAAGGGATATCGGACGGAGCGATCTTTTCGATTGCCCTCTTGAGATCCTGCAGAACCCCGGGTTCATATTCAATCGTCGTCACGGCCGCCGTTGAACCCTGACAGAAGACCGTGACCAGTCCGCTCTCGATTCCCGAACGCTTCGTCAGGCCAACAACCTGAGAGGTCATGTCAATCATGTCACAAAAACCTTTCGTCTTAACGGAAAGGGTCTCGGAATAAATCATGATGTTCTCCGATGAAGATGCCGTCTATCGGCTACGGCAACGATGCCCGTATCGTCATTGGGTAACGTTCTTGGCCTTAAGCGGAAGTCACCCGAAGTGACGTCCGACACGGGTCGGGAAAGCATGGGCTCATCGAGTTAGAGGTTCGCCCCTGCCTTCGCCGAAGGGGCTACGCGCAGGCAGGCCGAAGCCTTTCCGACCGGCATACCCATGTTCGTTTGCTGAGATTTTTTGCATCACTGGGGTTAACCTTAACCTCAACCTTTATGAATCCTTTGAAGAACCTTCTTCCAGCTCTCCGTTTCGAGGAAACTTCCGGGAGACGTTCTCCATCAGTCTCAGAAAAACGGCAAAAGGCATCGCCAGAGTGAGGATATCCTTTTCAACCATGGGTCTTGCAGAAACATCGAACATCCCGAGGACCGGTCGCGGAAACTCCTTCTCAGCCTCTTTCAAAGGGAAGGTGAGGATCGAAGCGCATCCCGAGCAGAAAGGCGCCTGAACCGCGTCGGTCATTTCCTGGGCATAGTTGATCAATGTAAAGAGTCCGGAGAGAATGTCCGGCGGGGCAAAGAAGACGACCACTTCCGGTTTCTCAGGACCGAGGAACTTCTCTATGGGCTTGAAGACACAGTAAGCGGCCGGTGCAATCCTCGGCTTCGCCAGCCGGATGAATTCACGGGCAAGCTCCGGCGTCTTGACGTAGCGTTCGCCCTCCATCTTTCCCTCGATTCCGCAGGAAAGAAAATACTCAAGCCCGGGTCTGGGTGACTCGATAAACCCCATGTAATAACCTCCTCCCGGGCACCCGAAGTGGTTCCTGTCATAGAAGACGGTCTCCCCCTTCTTCCTGGCATTCTGAAGGAGTCCGATCGCGCACCCCGAGATCCCCTCCTTTGGCGTAATGCCTTCGGGTTTGTCGTTCGTGTAATAAGCGCCCAGCGGCGATTCCTTCAACCCCAGGATTTCCCGAAATTGCCCCCATGATTCTTCAGAAAAAGGTTTCATGTCAATATCCTCCTTATTCATAATTCATATGAGACCCGACCTGCCTGAGATTGGTGACATATTACCGAAGAAATCCGCATTATGCAAGACTTCAATTGCAGCTTCGACTTGATAGAAAGATGGGTGAGGGGAGGCGGTCTCATTACGCTCGAAGGGAGGGGAAAGGAAACAGGCTACTTTCTGTGTCGCAGCGTGTCCCTTTTCCCCGACGCCGAAGGGAATGCAATGTTGAGGTGAACACGAGTTGACATTTGGGTCCTCCTGAAGTATTTTCTTTTATAGACGGGGGATGCCATTATTAGAGATGAAAGGAGGTAAAAGTCAATAATGAGCCACTTTCACAGAGACTCGAAAGGAATGTTCCATTTTACTTTGGCTAGTTTGTTTATTCCGGCTATGTCTATTATTTTGTTCTCCCTGCTTTCCTGCCGAGTCAGCGTGGGGAGGGAACACGATCGTCAGGGATACGGACCAAGACCCGATCACATATCGAGGATTGAGGGTACATGGTTTTTCAAAGCATTTATTCATCCGGGTAGGCTCGAATTGTATTGGACTCGAGACGGATGGCATGGCCGAATCCTGTTCGACAGCTCCGGTCAATGGGAAGAATTGACGAACATTTTCTTCGATTCCCGCACCGGAGAGGTACAGTTCCGCCGCGGTAATGGCAACCAGCAATACAGCGGCACCCTCTCGGGTGACCGGATGGAGGGGACTTTTTTCACTCCGGGATTAGGGACCTACCCTTGGAATGCGTGGCGGGAGGCGGGACCTTATGGACCAGGACCAAGACCCGCCCACATATCTAAGATTGAGGGCATGTGGTTTTTCAAAGCATTTGTTCATCCGGGTAGGTTCGAATTGTATTGGACTCGAAACGGATGGCATGGCCGAATCCTGTTCGACAGCTCCGGTCAATGGGAGGAATTGACGGACATTTTCTTCGATTCCCACACCGGAGAGGTGCAGTTCCGCCGCGTAAATGGCAACCAGCAATACAGCGGCACCCTCTCGGGTGACCGGATGGAGGGGACTTTTTTCACTCCGGGAATAGGGACCTACCCTTGGAATGCGTGGCGGCAGTAACAAGAATTTAATACGCACCACATAGAGCGTACAAAGATCGCTTAGCCCTTATCGCGAGAAGGTGTCTTCGCCCTCGAAAGCTATCTCGAAGCGGACAAAGGAGGAGAATATGGGAGAGATCGTTCATACGTCACGTATCAGGATCGTGAGGGAGAAGGGACCCACAAGGCGGGCGATGATTGAAGGGTTCAGCGAGCCCGTCTATTACGGCGTTCACGGCGGCATCAAACGGTTCTACCAGGTCGAGCCTGAAAAGGAGCATGCAGCCACCCTGGACCATATCGTTGCCGCCACTGCGGGGTGAATGATGGGCACACTGGCCACGATGCTGGCCAGAAAGAAGATTGCCACTCCCGAGGACCGTTACCGGGCGGATGTGGAAGGAGATATTGAGAATGTCAATCAGGTTCTGAAAATTTCGGAGATCCGGGTGACATACCACCTGAAGGTCCCTCAGGGAATGGCTGGAGAAGCAAGAGACGCTTTTTCGTCCTATCTCATGTCCTGCCCTGCAGCCCAGAGTGTGATGGGGTGCATTCGGATCAAGGACGATCTCATGATCGACGAGATGGTTACAGGAGATTAGCTCACGGAGTTGAAAAAAAATTCCTTTGCGGGATTGGAATAATGATGGAGTCGTAAGAAGTCGAAATAGCCTAATGATCGTCATTTCGGCGAACGCCGGAATCCAGTAATTTCAAATAATTACGAAAACAGTGGACACCGGTTTTCACCGGTGAGACGACTTTTTACGAGAGCATCAATAATGGAATGATGGAATAATGGTATCACGTAACCCAGTACTCCACCCTTCCTCTCATTTGGCTTGACGCTTTGCGCTATGCGCTTTGCGATTTCTTGGCTGAGGAGGAAACATCATGAAGAAGTCGATAGGAGCGAAAGCGCTGGCTTTTCCGACTCCGGTATGGGTCATCGGGACCTATGACCTGGAGGGTAATCCAAATGCGATGACTGTCGCATGGGGAGGGATCTGCAGTTCAATCCCGCCCTGTGTCGCCATCTCCGTTCGCAAGGCTACCTACACGTACGCCGGCCTGATGGAAAGGAAGGCGTTTACGGTGAATGTCCCTTCGGAATCTTTTGCGAAAGAAGCGGATTATTTCGGAACCTATTCCGGGGAGGGATGAAAAGAAGTTTGCAGCGACAGGCTTGACCCCGGTTAAGGGGGACCATGTCGACGCCCCTTATGTCAAAGAGTTTCCTCTCATTCTCGAATGCAGACTGCTCCATGGTCGTGAAGTCGGGATCCATACGCATTTTGTCGGCGAGATCCTGGATATCAAGGCGGATGAAAGCGTCCTGGGAGAGAACGGGATACCCGATATCGAGAAGGTGAAACCCCTTCTCTATTCGCCCGGAGAACCGTGTCTACCATGGGATCGGAAGGTTTATCGGAAGGGCCTATACGATCGGCAGAAAATAACCTGTTTTGATCAGAATCCGGAACCAACTCCAGAACGGCGATATCGACGTAGCCGTTGATCCCGACAGGAATATCGTCCAGCGGATGTCTCACGAGATAGAAGCCTCTTAATCCCTCCTGAGAACTTCAAACCACATCCTTTTGTGAACGCTTTCTAAGAGATTTTTTTGGGAAGAATCTTGACAACTATATAGGCTTAATATAATATGTGCATTAGCATATATAAACCTTCCAGTTGTGCAGACCCGACGGGAACACTTCCAACGCCTTGGAATGCGGGTTTTGTTGACAGGGGAGGGGAAACCCAAGACTTCACCAAGAGTGAGGTCCTGTTTGGGTAACAAACGGCCGTGCTGAAACTCAAGAGGTTCCGCTCCAAGGCTTATTCCAGTGTCCCCGGCAGGTTTGTCATGCCGGTATTTTTACAACGTTGAGGTAAACTCAGTGATATATACTTGCTTGTGGAGGTAATCATGTCTCTCCCTCATGCGCTTCTGGGTCTTCTAACCTATCGTCCTGCAACGGGATATGAGTTGAAGACCGCCTTCAACAAGTCCATCCACTTCTTCTGGAATGCCACACTGCCCCAGATCTACCGGACCCTGAAGCAGATGGAGGAGAAAGGATGGTTAACCGTAATGGTGGAGCATCAGGACGGAAAACCAAGCCGCAAAAGATACCACGTTACAGAGGCCGGACAGGGGGAACACCGGAGGTGGCTGAAAGAAGTCCCGGAGATTCCGGAACATCGTGAGCCGATGCTGATCAAGGTCTTCTTCGGAAACCGGTTAGAGCCGGAGGATTTTCGTTCACATTTACAGATGTGGCGGGAATACTATGCCGGCCTCCTCCGCAGGTACGAAGAGGAAATCAGACCGATCATCGACCATTCTGCGAAACTGGCTGGTGTGGAGGAGGATGCCCGATATTGGAATTTTACCCTCGATTTCGGCCGGCGCCACGCAAAGATGGTGGTAGACTGGTGTGATGAAATCCTGACCGCCCGGAGTGAGTCCCGGGATGAGCCCCGGAGAAAGGAGTGAAAACCATGGCCCTCAAGCCTGCAAACATGCTCTTCATCACTTCCTTCATTCCCGTCATCGTCTTCAAGGTGATTGCAAGGGTGGGTGAGGCAGATCTGACCCGGGCCAAGACTGCCGCGGTTCTTGGTTTTTCTCTTGCGCTGCTTCAGTCCCTGATCTCCTGGAAATACCTGAAACATACGACCTACCTTGAGAAGGCCTTTCTCGGATTTCTCGGGGCAGGGGTGGCTTGGGTCTACTTAACCCCGCCTCAATTTTCCGCCCTTTTCGTCAGCCACTCCACCGCTCTTCTTTATTGTGTCCTCTTCCTGACGACACTGCTTCCCCAGGTCTTCGGATGCGATCCCTTCACCTATGCGATCGCCAAACAGTGGTATCCGGAAACGGTCTGGAAAGTTCCCCAGTTCAGGACGATCAATCTTCACATCACCTATGTCTGGAGTTTTCTTTTCTTACTGTCGCTCCTGTCGAGCCGGCTGGGGCAGGGGAAACCTCTCTATTCCATTGTACTGCCTTTGGTCTTCCTCCTCGGGATAGGGTTTCCGTTTTCCAGGTGGTATCCGGCCAATTACCTCAAGCGGAAGTTTGCACGCCCCTCAGTCAATCCCTCATTCTTTCCGGATACGGCTCGAGAACTGATTGAACGAATGCCTTCAGGATTTGATCCCGCGGCAGGCGGAGGGCTGGATGCAAGGATCCAGTTTGTCCTGTCAGGAGAAGGGGGCGGAGAGATGGCCCTCTCCATCTCAGGCGGACGGTGTACGTTTGTAGAAGGCCAGGTCCCTGGTCCGACGCTGACCCTCCACTCTTCCGCAGAGACGTGGTTGAAGATCGCCCGGGGCGAGGTCGACCGGCCCAGGGCCTTGATGGAGGGGCTTTTCAGGGTGGAGGGAGACATGGGCCTGCTTATGAAAATGGGGGATCTCTTTCATCCCCCGACAGGACCTGTCGAAATGGATTCACGCCGGGAAGAAGCTGCTACAGAGAAAAGAGGAGGGAAAACGATGAAGATCTTAGCTGTCCAGGGAAGTCCGAGGCCGAAGGAAAGCAATACCGAGGTTCTTCTCAAGGAATTCCTGAGAGGGGCTGAGAGTCAAGGGGCGGAATGCGAAACGGTTTACCTGAAAGAGAAGGACATCCACCCCTGCGTCGGGTGTTACACCTGCTGGACGAAGACACCCGGGGTCTGTGTATTCAAGGACGATATGCCTGAACTCCTGGAGAAGGTCCGGAGCTGCAATATGCTTGTCTACGCAACACCTCTCTACATTTTCAACGTGACCGCGTATCTCAAGGCATTTCAGGAACGACTGCTTCCTCTCTTGGATCCTCATCTCGTCAGAAAGGGGGAAACCTACCGGCATCCTTTAAGGTACCATATGGACGTCAAAACGGTCCTCATCTCGAATTGCGGTTTCCCTGAACCCTCTCACTTCGACGGGTTGTGCCGCGTCTTTCAACATATGCAAGGGACGGAAGGGATGCCGCTTATTGGACGGCTCCTGATGCCGGCAGGTGAACTCCTCAAACAGGAAGGGATGAGAGAGAAGGTGAAGCATGTTCTTCAGGCGGCCTACCAGGCTGGGATAGAGGTTGTTCGGGACGGAAGGGTCTCGAAAGAGACGGAGGCTCAGATCCAGAAACCGGTCGTCTCTGCAGAAGAAATGGCGGAGATGGCCAATCTATGGTGGGACAGTCACCTGGAAGGAGTGACCCGGGGAAAGGCCACGCAGGGTAAAATTGAAGATATGAGGCTCCTTCTTAAGGGGATGGCCATCACTTTCGATGCTCAGGCTGCCGGGGCTCTGAGGGCCTCAATTCAGTTTGAGGTCAGCGGAAAACAACCCGGCAACTGGTTCCTGTCGATTACCGATGGAAAATGTACCTGCAGCGAGGGCAGAGCGGAGTCTCCTACACTTACCGTCACGACGCCGTCGGAAGTGTGGCTGGCTGTCGCAAATAAGGAATTAGACGGACAGCAGGCTTTCATGGAAGGAAAGTATACCGTTCAAGGCGACATCAGTCTTTTGATGAGGATGAAGAGCCTGTTCGGCAGCGGAAAATAGAGGGTTGAAAAGAAGGATTCGGCACAGGGCATGACATAATATCCTGCCTGGTCAGAAAAGTGCCATCCCACCATAGCTTCCTTTCCCCAAACAACTTTCCCCCGGAGAAGTCTTTCCAGCGAGGATCGATCGTACCCGCACATTGGAACTGCTTTGTTGTCAAAATCCACCAGAGGTGAACCTTTCGACAGACTCAGGGCAAACGGCGGGCAGAAGGGCGCAGGCCTTTTTGATCGGCAGGGAGGCTGGCACGAAATTTGTATCTTCTAATACGTCTGCTGTCCATTCTCAGCCTCTTTTTCGTAGCGGGATCGTTTTATGGAATCTGTTGGAGAATATTTAAGAAAACAGAGAGAGCTAAAGAATTTGCCGCTGACAGTGATTTCAGAGTCTACAAAGATCCAATGCCGCTACCTGGAGGCGATCGAAGGGGACCAGTACGATCGGCTTCCTCCCCGATTTTACACGAGAAGTTACATTACGCTCTATGCAAAATGCCTCGGAATTGACCCTGAGGAGGCGATTCACCGATATCAGGAAATGCAGGACCCACCCGGCGCCATCCCCCCGGAGGTTAAGAAACCGCTTCCTGTTTCGAGAAAGGGTTCCAATCTCTGGGTCTTATCTCTTCCCGCATTAGGAATGATCATATTGGTACTCCTGTCTACATCTTTTACCTCCCGTACTGCCCAGAAAAGGCATCATCCCTCAGAATCCCTGCGGCCCGTGGTTTCTTCTCTCCCTTCTCGGGAAGGGATGAAAGATTTCTCCCCGCCTGAAATCATCGGGGACGAGAAGGAGGGGCCTGCTCCTCGTCAAATAGCTGGGAACGAGACGACGAAATCCGGGCTTGAATTGCCGGGGAATACCATCCTTGAAGAGGAACCGGGCCTGGAGATTCTTACGGCAAAGGTTGGGAAAGGGATTGACGCGGAAGAAGGGGGGCCGAGACTTATTGGAGAATCTTCAGAGTTTGCCTCTGATTCCCAGCGGATCTATTTCTATACGAGGGTCCGGACTCAAAAAGAAGGCAAGATTGCACACGTTTGGATTCTCGATGGAAAAGAGATTCAACGCATAGAAATCGAGGTCAGACCACCGACCTGGTCGACATATAGCTATGTGACCCTCCGTCCCCACCAGGGCGGAACCTGGAAAGTCGAAGCCAGGGAAGGCGATACCGTTCTTTCCGGCCAGACCTTCCGGGTAATCCAACCCGATTCGTTCACCTGAAAAAACCACTGTTCCTCCCACCCGGATTTATCTTTATTTTTCCATACATCACCAAGCAAGTGTGAAAAGCAGCCCCCCTCATCGGTCCCGGGATATTTTTTCGTTTGTCTTGATTTTTTCACAGCCTCCAAGGGGTTGCCATTGATTCAGGCGATTCAATTGACATCGGGGAGGTGTCTGGCATATAAAGGTCGTGTCACTTTAGTTCTTTTAAGTCGGATTTTGGAAGGGACAGCGGCCAGGAATACTTCCAAAGCTTTAGAATGCGGCTGTTTTGTATCTTATGGGTCATAATCGCTTTCAATTTGAGAGCGGTGGATTTTGATTGGGGATTTACGGAGCATACGATAAAAGGTTGCCGCTCTAAAGCTTTTACAGCATCCCTGGCCGTTGTCCCGATTTGTTTTGGATCTTTTCAAAGAGCCAAAGTGTTACTAAAGGTCTTTAACCACATTTGATAAAGCGAGGTCACGGGATGTTTAGAGGTTTCATTTTTGACTTGGACGGTACGGTCTATCTGAGCGACAGGTTGATTCCGGGAGCGGATCGAGCGATCCGGTTCATCCGGGAGAGAGGCAGAAAGGTCGTCTTTCTCTCGAACAAGCCTCTCCAGACCAGGGAGGATTATGCATCGAAACTGACGCGGCTCGGGATTCCCACAAAGCCGGATGAGGTCATCAACTCCAGCTTTGTCATGATCCACTATCTGAAGAAGAACGCCCCCCGGGCCAGGCTTTTTGCGATCGGGGAGCCCCCCTTTGTTGACGAGTTGAAGAGAGCCGGCTTTGCCATCACGGATCGTCCCCGTGAGATCGACTACGTGGTTGCCGCTTTCGACAGGACCTTCGACTATCAGAAACTGAATACGGCCTTTCAGGCGATCAAGCTGGGGGCCCATTTCGTCGCGACCAATCCGGATCGGACATGCCCGGTGGAAGGGGGGGAGATCCCTGACTGCGCCGCGATCATCGCCGCCATTGAGGCGGTGACCCTGAAAAAAGTGGAGGTCGTTGTGGGTAAGCCTTCTCCGATCATGGTGGAGGCAGTCCTGGATGTCCTGGGTTTAAAGCCCGATGACTGCGTTCTCATCGGAGACCGTCTGGAGACGGATATCAGGATGGCCAAGGAGTCCGGTATGGCCGCAGGGATTGTGCTGACGGGTGTTACCGACGAAGAAACGCTCAGGGCCTCGAAAGGGTCTCCACTCCAGCCGGACTTCATCTTCGGGAGTATCGCGGAGGTGGAGAATCTCCTGGTCGGGTAGCGGAAGCGGGGAAATCGGGCGTTCGATTGTTTCCATAATCGGGTGGTCAATCTCGGCGGATACGTGTTATAAGCTTATAGGCGGGCGCCGAAGCGCAGTCGGCCATAACCAGACTCTGTTAAAAAGGGAGGTAAATGATGAAGTATTTGGTTCTTGTTGTCGGTTTGTTTCTGATCATCTGCGGATTTGGGACAGAAGGAACACCGGTTCTGGCACAGCCCTTTCCCAATCGTCCCATTCAGGTTATCGTGCCCAATGTCGCGGGTTCCATCATGGATATCAATGCGCGAGTTCTCTCCGACGAACTGGGAAAGATTCTTGGGACCCAGATCGTCGTGAGCAATAAGCCGGGAGCCGCCACCACACTCGGTTCCGATGCGATGGTGAAGAGCAAGAAGGACGGCTATACCCTCGGCTATTTGAGCGTTGGAGGGCTTGTGTACGCCCGGGTGTCCAATCCGGAAACATTTCCCTTTGATGTGGATAAAGACACAGAGCCCCTGGGAATCCACGTGTTTGTTCCTTTGACCGTGGCCGTTCAGGAAAAGTCCCCCTGGAAAACGTATCATGACCTGATCGACTATGCAAAAAAGAATCCAGGAAAGCTCCGGGTCAGCACGATGGGATCGGGGGGCATCGATCATTTCAATCTTGAAGTGATGCAGTCCATGACAGGCACTCAATTCACTCACGTTCCTTTCAAAGGAGGGGAATCGGTGATTACCGCCCTGATGGGAGGACATGTGGAAGTCACCTTTGATGCCTTTGGAAAGATCATTCCCCATGTCAATGCAGGTGAGTTGAGGATCCTTCTGACCAGTAAGAAAGTTCCCGGGTACGACATCCCTACTGCCGCTGAATTGGGATACAAGCAGGGCCTTCTCTCCACCTGGTTTGCCTTCTATGGTCCTTCCGGGATGCCGGAGGATGTTAAGAAGACCCTGGTGGCCGCCGTTGAAAAAGCGATCAGGAATCCCGAATTGAAGGCGAAAGTGGATAAGATGGGATTTTTCGCCGACTATAAGTCCCCTGCGGAACAGAGGAAGCAACTGAAGGAAGATTACGACGCCGCGCTGATCGTAGCAAAGAAGATCGGCCTGCGCAAGTAGGCGGGAATAAGCAAGGAAGAGGGGACAGGCTGCTTTCGGGTAAAGGCAGGCTGTCCCCTTTTTTTGTTCCGATTTTGCAGCTTCAGAGCATATTTGACAGCCTGCAGGTCTTTTGAGTAAGCTGAAACGATGATGGGATCTCATCGTGAAGGCCTGATTGAAATCGATGGGTCTTACGGGGAAGGGGGCGGCCAGGTTCTTCGAACGGCCCTTGCCCTCTCCGCGATTCAGAGAAGACCTTTGAGGATTGAGAGAATAAGAGCGGGAAGAAAGAACCCGGGGCTTAAGCCTCAGCATTTGAAGGCGGCGGAAGCGCTGACCCGGATGACCCAGGGGCGGCTCACGGGAGCAAAGGTCGGCTCTGATTCCATCACCTTCGTTCCTCAGGATATTGTCCCGGGAAATTACAGGGTGGATGTGGGAACCGCAGGCTCTGTCACGCTTCTTCTCCAAGCCCTTCTTCCGCCGATGTCTCTGACCCATGGAGATTTCCGGCTGACCCTGACCGGGGGGACTCATGTTGCGTGGAGTCCCCCGTTTCATTACCTGGAAGGAGTTCTCTTTCCGGTCCTCAGGAAGATGCGAATGCCGGTTTCGGCAGTCCTTGAAAGATGGGGCTGGTATCCGAGAGGAGGAGGGATCGTCCAGGTCGAGATTCACTCTCCCTGCGGGATGAAACCGCTGATCCTGACGGAACGGGGCCCCCTGAAAAGGATTCGGGGCCTGTCCGTGGGTTCGAATCTTCCTGCTCACATTCCGGAAAGGCAGAAGGAAGAAGCGGTCAAAAGGATCAAGGTGGAATTCGGCGTGGATGCAGAGATTGAAGTCGTCTCCGATGCGCCTGCTGCCGGAGCGGGGTCTTTTGTCTTTCTGGCGGTCGAATCGGAAAATGTCGTGGCGGGGTTCTCCTCGCTGGGCAGAAAGGGAAAGAGGGCGGAAGACGTGGCCGGGGAGGCGGTCGATGACCTGAAGGACTATCTGCTGTCCGGTGGATGTATCGATCCCCATCTGGCCGATCAGATTGTGCTGTTCATGGGGCTCTCAGACGGGGTCTCCGCGTTTACGGTCTCTCGAATCACACAACATCTCTTGACGAACCTCTGGGTGATGCAGCAATTTCTTGACGTTGGCGTTTCAGTCGGAGGAGAGGCAGGGAAAAAGGGAAGGATAGAAATCGTCGGTTGCCCTATCCGTTAGCAAAGAAAGTCAATATTCGCAGGCTGCTCAAAAATGCCCGGATGCAAGGCGCCCCTCAGAGGAATTCGGAGCCTTCTCCGCCCAGGCCGTATTTCTCAAGGGACTCTTTGATGAGCTGTTCGGCGACAACGAACCTTTGAACCTGATTGGTTCCCTCATAGATCTGGGTAATCTTGGCATCCCTCATCGCCCGATCGAGATTCCCGCTCTTGAGGCACCCGTACCCACCAAGGATCTGGATGGCGTCCGAACTGATTTTCATCGCCACATCCGATGCAAAAAACTTGGACATGGCCGAATACTTGGTTGCCCGGGGGAGTTTCTTGTCCAGGTGCCAGGCCGCTTTGTAGACGAGGGCCTTCGCGGATTCGATCATCGTGGCCATTTCCGCAAGCATGAACTGCATGCCCTCCAGTTTGGCAATCGGTTTTCCGAACTGGCGTCTCCGCATGGCAAAAAGGGTTGCCGTCTCCATGGCGTTCTCGGCAATTCCCAGTGCCTGAGCACCGACGGCAGGCCTGGATTGGTTCAGGGTCTCCATGGCAATCCTGAACCCATCGCCGTCTTCTCCCAGAAGACCGTCTCGGTCGACCGCGAACATCATGGAAGATCATGGAACAGGAGGGGATCCCCCGCATTCCGATCTTATCGTCTTTCGGCGCAAAGCCCATTCCCTGTGCCCCTTTGTCGACCAGAAAGGCTGAGATGCCCCGCCTGCCTCGCGAGGCGTCGCTCTTGGCAAAGACGACGTACCTATCCGCGACGCCCCCGTTGGTCACGAAACTCTTTTTTCCACTGAGGAGATACCGGTCTCCGCTCCTGGTTGCGGCCATCCGCATAGAACCCACGTCCGATCCCGCCTGAGGCTCGGTGAGGCAGAAGGCCATCAGGAGGCGGTCCCGGGGGATCCGGGGACAGAGCGATTCTTTCTGCGTCTCGCTTCCGGCGATCAGCAGGGGAAGCGTTCCCACGGTCTGGACGATGACCAGCAGGGCCATGGAGGCGGAGACTTTCGCTATTTCCTCCGTAACGATGCAGAGAGAAGTAATATCTCTTCCCAGCCCCCCAAAATGTCCAGGGATCAGAATCTGAAGATATCCTTGAGTGAAAAGGTCGTTGATCGTCTCTGCAGGGAATTCGTCGCTCTCCTCAATCTCTTTGGCGCGGGGTTTGATGACCGTGGCGGCGAGATCCTTCACTTCCTTGACCAGGGGTTCATACTCTTCAGTGAATTCAAACATGGCGGTGCCTCCTAACGGACAGGATCACCGAAATTTTACCATAGAGAGGATTCGAAAGGCAAAAAAAGGCTTCGGCGGGGTTTTCACCGGGTCTCCTGTACCTGACAGATTATGGGGACGATAAGAATTTCCTTGATTTACCGTTGCTTTTTTGTTAAGGATTACAGGGCTCATCAGAGCTTACCGAGGAGGAAGAACGTGTTCAAAACAACCGGGAAACTTTTGTGTGCTGTTGCGGTACTCCTTCTGCTGACCTCCTGCGCGGGAGGATCAAAGACGGAGAAGAAGGACAAGCCCCTGGGTGTCGAGGATCACTTTCAGATGGCCTACCAGGCTGCTGAAAGAGGGAACCTGGAAGAAGCCGTGACCGAATACAGGAAGGTATTGCAGTTGGACCCCAAACACATCAGGGCCCACCTCAATCTTGGCATTGTTTACGGGAGGCAGGGGAACTGGAATCGTGAAATTGCGGCATACAAGAAGGTCCTCCGCATGGATCCTCAGTTTGCCGAGGCTTACTTCAATCTCGGGGTAGCCTATTATGAAAAGGGAGACCTGAAAAATGCCTTCCTGCAGTTCCAGAAGGCCCTTCAAATCTCTCCCGACTTTGTCGAAGCCCGGAATAACCTGGGAAATATCTACTTCCGGAGAGGGAAACCGGACGAGGCTCTCGCGGAGTACCTGAAGGTGGTAGAAATCAAGCCGGACTACGCCCGGGGGCATTTCAATATCGGGAACATTTACCGGCAGCAGGGGAGAACGGACGAGGCGATTGCTTCGTTCGAAAAAGCCCTGGCGATCGAACCGGGGTATGCGGAGGTCCATTATCAGCTGGCGATCATCTATTACGAGAAGAAGGAGTATAAACTGGCTGCCCGGCATCTGGACCAGGCAGGGAAACTGGGAATGATCGTCGATCCGAAGCTTGCGGAATTTCTGAAGGCCTATCGATAGGCAGGGATGTCGATATCTGCCGGCCTGCCGCAGACAGGGGTTTCGAATTATAAATCGAATAGGGGGGTGAATCATGCCGGAACGTACATTGGATGCCATTGATATCCGGGGGCCGAAGCCTCGGACGGTGGGATTGTTTCTCATTCTGCTCATCATCTTTATCATTGCCTGGGGCACATTCGCCATCGTTCCAGCAGGCCACCGGGGAGTGGTCCTCATGTGGGGGAGCGTTGAGAAGCGAATCATGGGGGAAGGGCTCAACTTCAAGGTGCCCATTGCTGAGAGAGTGATCAAGGTCGACGTGAAGGTCCAGCCTCATCCCTTCAAGGAGATCGACGCCTCATCAAAGGAATACCAGATGGTTAAAATGACGGGGATGATGAACTTCCACATCGATCCGGCCTACGTCAACGATCTTTACCAGAAGGTGGGCCTTGACTTTGCCGACAAGGTGATCGATCCGGCCTTTAATGACTTTGTGAAGGAAGTCGTGCCGACCTATCCGATCGGAGAGATCCTTCCCAAAAGGGAGGAGATCCGTAAGAGGGCGATGGGGAAGCTGGGAGATAACCTGACCCGATACCACATCATCGTCGATGATATTTACTTTGCCAATATCCGGTTTTCCCCGGAATATGAGAAGGCTATCGAGGCAAAACAGGTGGCCCAACAACAGGTGGAGACTCAGAGACAGGTTCTGGCACAACGGGAGATCGAGGCCCAGCAAAAGGTGGCGACAGCAAAGGGAGAAGCCGAATCGATTCAGGTCGTGGCACAGGGGCAAGCCAAGGCAAACGATGCTCTTTCCCGCTCAATCAGTCCCATCCTGGTCCAGTATAAAAGCATAGAGAAATGGAACGGCGTATTGCCGGGGGTCACCGGAGGGGTTGTGCCGTTTATCGATATCGGAAAGCAGGAGGGACAGACAGGGAAGAAATGCAGGGGTAGGCCGAATCCCAAGCAGCAGGTGAACAAACTGCCGTTTCAAATTCAAAATGTATTCCGACAAAAGCGATCCAGTCTTTCAGGACCTTTGGATGTTGGACAGTTCCGGCATGACGGAAAAGCCTATTTATAAACAGGCTCTATTTAGAATGTCCCTGCGGGGTTCGGAGTTCAGAGTTCGGGACTAGGATTTTGGAAGAAGGGTTGCCCTTGGATTGTGGACTCGGTCACCGGAAGCATGACCGTAAAGACGCTGCCTTTCCCCGGTTCGCTCTCGACCTGGATCTCCCCTCCGTGGAACTGGACGATTTCCTGGACGAGGGAGAGACCGATCCCCAGGCCTTTTGCATCTCCGAGAGGTTTCGTTTTTCCCTGGAAGTGCCGTGTGAAGACCTCCTTCAAGGGACTGGTGGGATATTCCAATCCCGGTATCTTCCACACGGACGATGGCAAGGTTTGAGTCCCGGGAGAGGCTGATCTCGATCTTCCCTCCCTGGTGGTTATATTTGATGGCATTCGTGAGGAGGTTGTCGAAAAGCTGACCGAGCTTATCTCCCACCCCTGAAATCAGAAGCGGAGCGGAGGGAAGTTTCAAGTCCAGCCGGATCTGATGCTCTTTGGCCAGGGGATCCACCGTAACGCAGGAGAATTCAATCACCTTCTTCAGATCGATGGGTTCGAAGGTCAGCGTTTCCTTTCTGATCCCCAGTTCGGCCAATTCCAGAAGGTTGTCGATATCTTTCTGCAGCTTCAGAAGGTTCCTGTAAGAGGTCTCCAGGAACCTCCGCTGCTGTTCTGTGAGGGGGCCCACTTTCTCTTTGAGGAGCATTCCCACATAGCCCATGACCGAGATCATGGGGGTTTTCAGCTCATGGCTTACGTTGGATAAGAAATCGTCCTTCATCCCATCCAGGCGTTTCAGCTCCTCATTGGCCTGTTGTAGTTTTTTCAGCGTTTCTTTGAGTTCATCTTCCGCCTTCTTTCTCTTCGACACTTCCTGGGAGACGACGATCACTCCGAGGAACCGGTTGTCGGTTCCCCGGACCGCAGAGTAGGTGTTGTCGTAAAATTTTCCATTCACCATCTGGATGTTCATCCGGTGGTGTCCCGTGATCTTTCCGGACCTCAAATCCCGAATGACTTTAAGAACTTTGGGATGAACCCCGGCGGGATGGTTCTCAAGGATCGAATGACCCTCAATGTCTTTCATGCGGATGTTTCGGATATTTTCCGCTGCCGGATTGCAGTAGGCAACCCGGCTTTTGTCATCGATAAAGACGACCCCCTGTTCCATGGAAGCGAAGATGGCCTTGAGGACGGACAGTTTCATGTCGACAACACCCTTCAGAGCAAAAAATAACATGGAATGAAGGATCAGACAAGGGACAGCGCATCGTCTTCATGCGAAGGTGACGCCTGAAATTCAATTTTTTCACAGCTTCACAGGAGGTACAATTATTTTCTCTCCGGTCTTGCAGAAATATCTCCTGGTTTGTTAACATACTAAATGGATTTTTCAGAAGAAAGCTTTCACGCCGAATCAGTCACCTCTCAATCTTTGTCTTGACAAAAATTTTTTTTCTTATATATTTGTTTCTTTAAATTTATCGAGATTGGGCGGGAATGACTTGCGTACGCTGAGAATTGAAGATATTCCGGAAAGCGGACTGGACCTCCAGTGGGAAGAGGAGCGAGTACCTCTTCTTGCCTATCTGAAAGGCCTCTCCCGGATTGATTTTGACTTTGAAGCCCCCCTCCGTGTTTCCGTGGAGGTCAGGAAGCCGGGGCGCGCCGTCTTTCTGAAGGGAGGTGTCCAGACCGTTCTTCGACTGCAATGTGTGAGATGCCTGAAGGAATTTTCTCTTCCGCTTGCGTCCACCTTCGACCTGACACTTCATCCGCTGAAGGAGACCTCATTCGGGGACGAGAAGGAGTTGAGCGAAGAAGAGATGGAATCCAATTTCTTTGAAGGGGGGGAAATCCGTCTGTCGGAGATCGCCTGTGAACAGATTTTCCTGGAGATTCCTTACCAACCGCTGTGCGGCGAGGAATGCAAAGGGTTGTGTCAGGGATGTGGGAAGGATCTTAATGTTTCAGAGTGCCAGTGCAGCAAGGAAGGGGGATCCTCCACTGCCTCCGCCTTCAGGGGGCTGAAGACGGAGAGATAAACGTCAGGGGGTCTTCATGGGTGTTTCCCCGGCAATTCGGGGAATCAGGGGTCATTACCTTTTCATTCATCATTGATTGGAAGAAAGGAAGTTTCCGAATGGGAGTTCCAAAACGTCGAACGTCGCCAGGCAAAACGGGTAAGCGTCGGGCCCACGACAAGCTGAGTCCGCCGGGGGTCTCTCTTTGTCCTCAATGCCATGAACCTGTTCTGCCGCATCACGTGTGCCTCCATTGTGGAACATACAAGGGGAGGGAAGTGATTCCGGTGGAAGAGGAGAAATGAATCCTTCGTGCCCCCGGATCTGGAATCGAATATGAAAGTAGCCGTAGATGCCATGGGAGGTGATGTCGCCCCTCAGGCCACTGTGGAAGGGGCCTATCTGGCTTCGAAGGAACACGGCGTGAGAGTGGTCCTGGTGGGGGATGAGGACCAGATCAGCAAGGAGCTGTCCAAGTATCGGACCTCCAAGCTCCCGATCTTCATCCACCATGCTCCGCACGTGGTCGCGATGCATGATTCCCCTTCTCTGGTCATCCGCCGGATGAAGGAGACGTCGATCAAAGTGGCCATTGATCTGGCCATGGAGGGGCAGGCCAACGGGGTTGTCTCCGCAGGGAACTCCGGGGCGGCGATGGGCCTGGCGATGTACCTCTTCAAGAAGCTGGAGGGTGTGGAACGGCCTGCCATTGCAACGATTCACCCTGCCCCGAAAGGGTCCACGATCCTGATCGACTCAGGGGGGAATGTGGACTGCAAGCCCTTCCATCTCGTTCAGTTTGCCATCATGGGCGACGCCTATGCAAAATACATCCTGGGGAAGGAAGAGCCCCGGATCGGGGTCCTGAGCAACGGGGAAGAGGAAGGCAAGGGAAATGAACTGACCCGGGAGGTTCATGAGATTCTTTCGGCAACGGACCTCAACTACGTGGGCTACGTGGAAGGCCGGGATTTGAACAGCGGGACCGTGGACGTCATTGTATGTGACGGCTTTGTGGGAAACGTGGCGTTGAAAATCAGTGAGGGACTCTGGGAGACGATCAGTACGATTCTCAAGGATGAAGCGAAGGATAATATCAGGGCCAAAGTGGCTTACTTCCTGATGGGGCGGGCCATGCGGCGTCTCGCGAAGCGAATGGACTACGCCGAGACCGGGGGAGCGCCTCTTCTGGGTGTCAACGGGAATTGTGTGATCAGCCACGGTTCATCCAACGGTAAGGCCATCATGAATGCCATCCTCCTGGCGGCCAACCTGGCCAAGAACAAGTTGAACGAACATCTCACCCAGGAACTTGCTGAGAAACAGGAGATGCTCCGGCTGGGACAAAAACGTCCTGACAAGGGATGATCGGGAGCCCTTCTCCCGGGAGACGAATCAAGAAGCGAGGAGGTAAGAACGTTGAACTATTTTTTGACTCCAGATCAGGAGATGATCCGGGACCTGGCGAGGAAGATTGCTGAAGAAAAGGTGAAACCCGTCAGGGCGGAGCTCGATGAAAAGGAAGAGTTTCCTTGGGAGATCATGAAGGTCTGCGGCGAGGCGGGTCTTTTCGGGGTTTCCATTGAAGAGGCGTACGGGGGCTTCGGAGGCGGGGAGCTCGAAAACAGCCTGGCGGTGGAAGAGATGAGCCGGGTCTGCCTTGGCGTGGCGACCAGTTATGCGGCAAGCGGTCTCGGTGCTCACCCCATCATCCTGTACGGCAACGACGAACAGAAGAAGAAGTATCTTCCCGATATCGCGAAGGGGAAGAGACTGGCCGCCTTTGGTCTGACGGAAGCAGGCGCGGGAAGCGATGCGGGGGCCATTCGCACGACTGCCACGCGTCAGGGGGACGGATACCTTCTCAACGGAACCAAACAGTGGATTACGAACGGCGGAGAAGCGGAAATCTATACGATCATTGCCATAACGGACCGTACGAAGGGGCCCAGAGGAGCCAGCGCTTTCATCGTGGAGAAGGGAACTCCGGGTTTCGAATTCGGAAAGAAGGAGAAAAAGATGGGGATCCGGGCTTCTGCGACCCGGGAACTCGTTTTTCAGGATTGTTTCATCCCCAAAGAGAATCTGATTGCAAAAGAGGGAATGGGGTTCATTGTGACGATGCGGACGTTTGATCGAACACGGCCGGGAGTAGGGGCCCAGGCGGTCGGCGTCGCCCAGGGAGCCCTGGATGAGGCAGTCCGTTACGCCAGGGAAAGGGAACAGTTCGGAAAGAAGATCATCTCCTTTCAAGCGGTTCAACATCTTCTGGCGGACATGGCCACTCAGGTCGAAGCGGCCAGGGCGCTGGTCTATTCCGTGGCGCGGTATATCGATCAGGAAAAGAATCCGAAGGAGATCTCCAAGGTGTCGGGAATGGCGAAGGTCTTTGCATCCGATGTGGCGATGCGCGTGACGACCGATGCCATTCAGGTCTTTGGAGGTTATGGATACATGCGCGAGTATCCGGTGGAAAAGATGATGCGGGACGCAAAGATTCTGCAGATTTATGAAGGGACCAACCAGATTCAGCGTAATGTTATCGGCCAGGAACTCAGCAAAGAGTACGCGGGGAAGAGATAGTGATCAGTAATCAGTAAGCAGAAAGCGAGAAAGCTGAAAGACAGATTACGAAGATAAGAAGTTTAGAAGATGAGAAGTTGGGAAGACATTCGGAGGTTTTGAGGCCTACCGTTCATCAAGTGAACAACTTCTTAACTTCAGTGAATTGCGAAGGCTAAAAACTCAGTAACCAGTAACCAAGGCGGATGACTTATGAGCAGTGCACCAGTTGAGCGTATTAACTCATGAACGTATTAACGCTATGACGACTCAATGAACCCAATAGACGCTATGTCGGCTTTGGGCGAGGGTTGAAAAAGGAAATGAAGGAAACCGCTTTTGTTTTTCCGGGTCAGGGATCCCAATCCGTTGGAATGGGAAGAGAGTTGTTCGAGAACTTTAAGGTTGCCCGTGAGATTTTCGAAGAGGCGGACGATACCCTCCGTTTTCCGATCTCAGCTCTCTGCTTCCAGGGACCGGAAGAGTCACTGAAACTGACCGAGAATACTCAACCCGCCATTCTGACAACCAGTGTGGCGGCCCTGAGGGTTCTCCGGGAGGAGAAGGGGGCCACAGCGAGACTGGTTGCAGGCCACAGTCTTGGGGAGTACAGCGCCCTGGTTTCTTCAGGGGCCCTTCATTTTGCCGATGCGGTCCAAATGGTCCGGCTTCGGGGCAGATTCATGCAGGAAGCCGTGCCGGTCGGAGAGGGAGCGATGGCTGCCGTGCTTGGGATGGAGCGGGATCAGGTGGAGAAGATCTGTCAGGACGAGGCCTCCGGGGAAGTTCTTTCTCCAGCCAATTTCAACTGTCCGGGACAGATCGTGATCTCCGGCCACGCGAAGGCCGTCGAAAGGGCGATTGAGAGGATCAAGAAGGAAGGCAAGAAGGCCGTTCCCCTTCCGGTGAGCGCCCCGTTTCACTCGGCGCTTATGGAATCGGCCGGTCTCCGGCTTGAAAAGGAACTGGAGAGTATTTCGATCTTCGATCTCGGTATCCCCGTGGTGACGAACGTCGAGGCGGAACTCAACACAGAGAGAGATCGGGTCAAGGGGCTCCTGGTGGCTCAGGTCTCGAGTCCTGTCCGCTGGGAGGAGTCGATGCGGAAGATGGTTGAGAAGGGGATAGAGCGGATGCTGGAAATCGGCCCGGGAAAGGTGCTCTCCGGACTCATGAAACGGATTGAACCGGCGGTTGAGACGTTCAACATCGAAGACGTCAAGACGCTGAAGAAGATTCCGGATTAGGGATAGGTGTGCATAAAGGTTACGGCTACGAAGCCCGTATCGTTTAGGGTCTGACGGCAACGTAGAGTCTTCAAGACGAATCACGTAACCGGATGACGAAACGGGTATCGTCACCGTTACTGCTGGACGAGACCCTGGTGACTACGACAAGGAGGCGGCGTTGGAACTCAAGGACAAGGTGGCCCTGATCACGGGGGGAGCTCAAGGGATCGGACGAGCGGTTGCCCTGCTTCTGGCGGATCATGGAGCGGATATTGCCGTTTCAGATGTCAATCTCCAGAAGGCGGAGGAGACAGCGGAAGAGATCCGGGCCCTGGGTCGAAAAAGCATGGCAGTGAAAGCCAACGTGGCCGATTCGGAGGACGTGGAACGGATGGTCCAGACCCTCCTCAGTGGGTTTGGCCGAATCGACATCCTGGTCAATAACGCCGGGATTGCGAAGGACAAACTGATCCTGAGGATGACGGATGAGGACTGGGATGCCGTCCTGAATGTCAATCTGAAAGGGACTTTTCTATGCACGCGGGCAGTCGTCCGGCATATGTCGAAACAGAGATCCGGCAAGATCGTCAACATCGCTTCCGTGGTCGGTGAAATGGGAAATGCGGGTCAGGCGAATTATGCCGCTTCGAAGGCGGGGGTCATCGGCCTTACAAAGACGATCGCCCGGGAGTTTGCCCAGAGAGGCATCAATGTCAATGCCGTTGCCCCGGGGTATATTGAAACACCGATGACGGATGCGATTCCTGAGAAGGCCAAAGAAGAGCTGAAACGAATGATTCCGATGGAACGGCTGGGACGGCCGGAAGATGTGGCCCGGGCCGTTTTGTTTCTGGTTTCGGACGCATCCGGTTATATCACAGGGCAGGTTCTCAACGTCAATGGCGGAATCTACATGTGAGGGAGAAATCTGAATTCGAAGCACCAAATCTCGGATTTTGATTCTTACCTATTTATGAAAACAAGGAGGTGATTTCATGTCTATTGAAAAGAGGGTCAAAGAGATTATTGTGGAACAGCTGGGTGTCAATGAAAGCGAAGTCACTCCGGAGGCTAAGTTTGTGGATGACCTTGGAGCGGATTCTCTCGACCTGGTTGAGCTGGTCATGGCCCTGGAGGAAGAGTACAATATGGAGATCTCCGACGAGGATGCGGAGAAGATTCTCACCGTGGGGGATGCCATCGAGTACATCAAAAGTCATACTACTCAGTGAACAGGGTCGTCGGAATGGCATAAAGGAGGTGTGGTCTCTTGAGAAAGAGGGTTGTGGTCACAGGAATGGGGCTCGTCATTCCTACCGGTATCGGCGTTGCAACAGCGTGGAAGAATGTCTGTGAAGGCCGGTCGGGTATCGGCCCCCTGACGCGGTTCGACGTCACCGGTTACGAGACGCGGATTGCGGGCGAGGTGAAGGGATTCAACCCGGAGCTTTATGTCGACAAGAAAGAGATAAAGAAAATGGATCTCTTCATTCAATTCGCCCTGGCGGCCACGAAAGAGGCCCTCGAAGATGCCCAGCTCAAGATTACCCCGGAGAATTCCGAACGGATCGGGGTGATCGTGGGTACGGGGCTGGGGGGCTCCCCTCTCTCGAAAGATATCACAAAATCCTTTTGGAGAAAGGACCGAGCCGGGTCAGTCCTTTCTTTATCCCCATGCTGATTGCCAATATGGCCTCCGGCCAGATTGCCATACAGTTCGGTCCGAAGGGACCGAATACCTGTGTGGTGACGGCCTGTGCGACCGGGGCTCACGCGATCGGGGACGCCTTTCGCGCCATCCTTTACGGGGATGCGGATGCGATGATTGCGGGCGGAACGGAAGCGAACATCACGCCCCTCACGATCTCCGGGTTCAATGCCATGAAGGCCCTTTCGACACGGAATGAGGAGCCGGAGAAAGCCAGCCGGCCCTTCGAGAAGAATCGGGACGGGTTTGTTGTGGCGGAGGGAGCGGGGATCGTGATTTTAGAAGAATTGGAATCGGCTTTGAATCGAAAAGCAAGGATCCACGGCGAACTGGTCGGCTATGGTTATACCGGGGATGCCTATCATATTACGGCTCCTTCCCCGGATGGCGAGGGAGCGGCCCGTTGTATGCGAATGGCGATCCGGGATGCCGGATTGGAACCGGAAGAGGTCGACTATATCAATCCCCACGGAACCTCAACCCAGATGAACGATGCCACGGAGACCCGGGCCATCAAGACGGTTTTCGGCGAACGCGCGAAAAAGATCCCTGCGAGTGCGACGAAATCAATGACCGGCCATCTCCTGGGTGCTGCGGGAAGCACCGAGGCCATATTGAGTGTCCTCGCCCTCCGGGACGGAATCCTTCCCCCGACCATCAACTACGAAGAACCGGATCCGGCCTGTGATCTGGATCTCGTCCCAAACGTGGCAAGACACCAGTCCCTCAACGTGGCCATGTCGAACTCCTTCGGGTTCGGCGGGACGAATGCCACGCTGATTTTCAGAAAGTATTCAGGGTGAGCGCGATGGCGTTGATCGGTTTGGCGTGTGATCATGGCGGCTTCGAGCTCAAAGAGGAAGTGAAGTCCTTTCTGAAATCATTGAACTGCGAGATCATGGACATGGGCGTCTTCCAGGAGGATTCGGTCGACTACCCTGATTACGGTATTCTGGTGGCGGAGAGGATTTCAAGGAGGGAGATGGAGAAGGGCATTCTCATCTGCGGAACAGGTATCGGCATGTCGATCGTGGCCAATAAGTTTCCGGGGGTGAGAGCCGCGCTGGTCAATGATCTCTACTCCGCCCGGTGCAGCCGGGAGCACAACGATGCGAACATCCTGGTGATCGGCGGCCGGATCATTGGGAAGGAGCTGGCGAAAGAGATCGTCAAGGTGTGGTTGAACACTCCTTTCGCGGGAGGCAGGCACAGCAGGCGTTTGGAAAAGATCGAAACCCTTGAGAAAGAAAAATTCAAGTAAAGAAATTTCAGATTTCAGATTGAAAAATCTTAAATCTCAAATCTGGGGTCTTTAGTCGGTCCATAATTGTGTAGACACCGGAAACCAAATCCCTCCTTCCCTCCCTTTACAAAGGGAGGCGAGGGGAGATTTCTTAAGAGCATGTCTTTTCTATTATGGACTCATTAGTAAATCTCAAATCTTAAATCTGACATCCATTCAGTTCCATCAGCACTCAGTTGCCCCACGATTTGATGGCTCGCCATTGAAACAGAGCATGAAGAAAAAGCCACATCCTGCAACGCCCCTCCTGGGAGGAATATTTCATGGACATCACACATCTGATTGCCAAGAGGTCTACATGTTTGAGGCGTCAGGTGGGTTCCCTCCTGGTCAAAGATAAGAAAATTCTGGCCACGGGTTACAACGGGGCCCCTTCGCGGCTGGCCCACTGTCTGGAGGTCGGTTGCCTCCGGGAACGGATGCAGATTCCTTCGGGAGAGCGGCACGAACTCTGCCGGGGACTTCATGCGGAGCAGAATGCCATTATTCAGGCGGCCTATCACGGCGTGGGGATCCAGGGGGCGACCCTGTACTGTACCAACCACCCCTGCATCATCTGCTCGAAAATGATCATTAACGCCGGGATCGAAAGAATTGTCTATGAAGAAGGCTACGCGGATACGCTGGCCGGCCGGATGCTGAAGGAGTCGGGAATCAAGATAGAGAGATTTGAAAGAAAGGCAACGGTTGGGAGTGGAAAATAGAAGAGGGAGAGGAGAACGGCCTGGCTTGTGGAAATTCTTCTACCTGCAACCGGCCGATAAGAAAAGCAGGTCTTATGAAATGTCCCTTCTGTAATCACGCGGAAAGCAAAGTGGTGGATACCCGCCTCGGCAAGGATAAAGACAACATCCGCCGGAGAAGAGAATGCCTTGGGTGTCAGAAGCGTTTCAGCACGAGCGAGCGGGCAGAGGATGCCCTTCCTCTGGTTGTCAAAAAGGATGGAAGAAGGGAGGCCTTCAACCGTCTGAAGATCCTCAATGGCCTGAAAAGGGCCTGTGAGAAGAGACCGATCAGCATCAACCAGATCGAGAAGATTGTCAACCGGATCGAACTTCATTTTCAGGAGAAAGGGGACCGGGAGGTTAAGAGCACGGAGGTTGGAGAGAGGGTGATGGAGGAACTTCACCAGCTGGACGGGGTTGCCTACGTGCGTTTTGCCTCTGTCTACCGTCAGTTCAAGGATATTCATGAATTTATGAATGAGTTGAAGGACCTCCTGGGAAATCGGGTAGAACCCAAAAAGAAATAATATCGAACCGCGAAACTCCTGTCTGCGGCAGGCAGGCGAAACAATGACGAGTTCGCAAAACCAATCCCCGCGAAAAACGTTTGCGTTTCGATAACCGGGTTTCCTCATCGGGCCGGGAGGGCGAATGAACGACGAGTACTGGATGAGAAGGGTTCTTCATCTGGCCGGAAGGGGAGCCGGAAGGACTTCGCCCAATCCGATGGTGGGCGCCGTCCTGGTCAAGGCGGGAAGGGTCGTCGGAGAAGGGTATCATGCGAAAGCCGGGGAGCCCCATGCCGAGGTGATCGCCCTCCGGCAGGCCGGGGCAGAAGCAAGCGGGGCGACGTTGTATGTCAATCTGGAGCCTTGTACGCATTATGGCAGGACGCCCCCCTGTGCTCCTCAGGTGATCCGGGCAGGGGTGAAAAGGGCTGTGATCGGGATGGAAGATCCAAACCCGGCAGTCCATGGAAGAGGGATCAGAAAGTTACAGAGAGCCGGTATCGAAGTCCGTGTAGGAAGCCTTGGAGACGCTTGTCGGAAACTGAACGAGGCCTTCTGCAAATATATTGTTGAAGGAAAGCCCTTTGTCATTCTGAAGGTTGCCGCAACGCTTGACGGGAAGATCGCGGCACGGGATGGGGACTCGAAGTGGATCTCCGGGGAGACCTCGAGACGATTCGTCCATCAGCTCAGGAATCGAGTGGACGGGGTTGTTGTCGGGGTCGGGACGGTCCTGCGGGATGACCCACTCCTGACGGCCCGCATCAAAGGCGGACGGGATCCCCTCCGCATCATTCTTGACAGCCGTTTGAGGGTTCCGGAAGGGGCGAAGGTTCTCCAGGATTTCCCGTCGAGAACGATGATCGCCGTAACCAAGGAGGCGCCTCGGAATAAGATCAAGCGATTCGAAGACCGGGGAATCCGCATCCTGATCAACCCTTCAAAAGAAGGAAGGGTGGATTTGGCATGCCTTCTTTCCAGACTGGGAGGGATGGGGCTGACGAACCTCCTGGTGGAGGGAGGGAGTCAGGTGAGCGGTGCCCTGCTGGACGACCGTCTTTTCGACAAGCTGCTCCTCTTTCTCTCACCCAGATTGCTTGGAGACCCCGAGGCAGTGGGGATCTTCGGCGGGAAAGGGTCCGAAAGACTCCGGGATGCCCTCTCACTCAAGAAGGTCAGGACAAGAAGGTTCGGAGAAGATATCCTTGTGGAAGGATATGTGAAAGAGTAGCAGAGATATGTTTACGGGAATTGTCGAAGGGACAGGGAAAGCGGTCCGGTCAGAATACCGTGGAGAGGGAAAAAGACTGAGTCTCCTGCTTCCCCCTGGTTTGACAGGGGTCCAACCGGGTGATAGTATAAGTACGAACGGTGTTTGCCTGACCGTTGTTGAAATGAAGGGGCAGCTTGTAGAACTTGATCTCTCTCCCGAGACGCTGCAGAAGACCCTCCTGTCGGAGATCAGAGAAGGGGATCAGGTCAATCTCGAGCGCGCCTTAACGTGGAGCAGCCGTCTTGGCGGTCATATCGTGACCGGGCACATCGACGGCGTTGGTGTGATTACGGAGAAGAAGAAGGAGAAGGACTTTCTTCAATTCGGAATCCGGGTGCCCGAGTCCGCCTCACGATATATCGTTCAGAAGGGCTCGATTGCCATAGACGGGATCAGTCTGACGGTCAACGATCTGGTCAACGACGAAATTCAGCTGATGATTATCCCGTTTACTCTGGAGAAGACGACCCTTTCCCGCAAGCATGTGGGTTCCCGGGTCAATGTGGAAGCGGATGTCATAGGGAAATACATTGAACGACTGATGGCGTCAGGAAAGGGGAAAACGGGAGGAGTCGATCTCTCCTTTCTTGCCGAGCACGGGTTCATCAAAGGGTCATGAGGAAGTCAAATGGTCAGTACGATTGAAGAGGCTTTGGAGGAGATTCGCCAGGGGAAGATGGTTATCCTCGTCGATGACGAGGGCCGGGAAAACGAAGGCGATTTGACGATGGCTGCCGAGAAGGTGACCTCAGAGGCGATCAACTTCATGGCGAAATACGGACGGGGTCTGATCTGCCTCTCCCTGACGGAGGAAAGGCTGAACGAACTGCGTATCCCCATGATGGTTTCGGAGAACTCTTCCCGTTTTCAGACGGCCTTTACCATCTCGATCGACGCCTGTCATGGGGTGACGACGGGTATTTCTGCGGCTGACCGGGCCGAAACCATCCAGGTGGCTCTTGATGAACGGAGCCAACCGGAGGATCTCGTCGCTCCCGGACATATCTTTCCCCTGAGGGCGATGAAAGGCGGGGTCCTGGTCCGCACGGGCCAAACGGAAGGATCGGTCGATCTGGCCCGAATGGCGGGACTCAAGCCCGCCGGGGTGATCTGCGAGATCATGAACGATGACGGAACAATGGCGAGGATGCCGGACCTTCAGGTTTTTGCCGAACAACACGGTTTGAAGATCGTCACCATTGCGGACCTGATCAAATACCGGATCAACAAAGAGTCTCTGGTCCGCCGAATCGCCGTCGCACGGATTCCAACGAAATATGGCGGGGTTTTTACCGCGATCGGCTACGAGAATGATGTGGATGCCCATCACCATATCGCTCTGGTCAAGGGTGACATCACTGCGGAGGATGAGGTTCTGGTCAGGGTCCATTCCCAATGTCTGACCGGCGATGTGTTCGGATCGAAACGCTGTGACTGTGAGGAACAGCTCCATACGGCCATGGCCCTGGTCGAAAAAGAGGGCAAGGGCGTCATCGTTTACATGATGCAGGAGGGCAGGGGGATCGGGCTGATCAACAAACTCAAGGCTTATTCCCTTCAGGACCAGGGACAGGATACGGTGGAAGCCAACGAGTCCCTGGGGTTTCAAGCGGACATGCGGGATTACGGAATCGGAGCACAGATCCTGGTCGATCTCGGTCTCCATAAGATCCGGCTGATCACCAACAACCCACGGAAGATCATCGGACTTGAGGGCTACGGAATCCAGGTCGTGGAACGAATTCCGATTGAGACCAGGCCGTTTACGGAAAATATCGAATACCTGCGAGCGAAGGCAAAGAAGCTGGGGCACCTGCTTTCGATCAAGACAGGAGAATGATGGGATTTGAGATTTCAGATGTGCGATTGGAGATTGAAAAAGCCAAAATCGCAATAACGAAACACTTTCAGATATCCCGGTTTTAATGTTCGAAACAAAGGCCTGGATGAACGGGTTCGGTCTGGAGGGGAGAATGATGAAGAACCTCGAGGGAAAACTGATTGCGAAGGGACTTAAATTCGGGATTGTGGTGAGCCGTTTCAACAGCTTCATCGGGGATCGACTCCTGGAAGGGGCGATGGATGCCCTGAAGCGGAGCGGGGCGGAGGAAAAGGATTGTACCGTGGCCAAGGTTCCAGGGGCTTTTGAGATTCCTCTGGCCGCAAAAAAGATGGCCAAGACCGGGCGTTATGACGCTGTCCTTTGCCTGGGTTGCGTCATTCGGGGTGCGACCCCGCATTTTTCGTACATCGCCGCGGAAGTCACCAAAGGGATTGCGAGTCATTTCCCTGGAGAGCGAAATACCGGTGGCCTTCGGGGTCCTGATTACGGATACGATCGAACAGGCCATTGAAAGGGCCGGAACCAAAGTCGGGAACAAGGGTTTTGATGCGGCCATGACGGCAATCGAAATGGCCAATCTCCTGAAGGAGATAGGAAAGGAATAGAAAACCGTTTGAACAAGAGGAGGAAGTCCAGAGAATTTGCGCTCCAGATTCTGTATCAATGGGAAATTACCAGGCAGGACGTCTCTCGGGCCATTGGACAGGCGGCGGATGTTTTCCCCCTGGAAAAAGGTGAAGCGGAGTTTGCAGAGCGTCTCGTCCATGGTGTGATGAAGTCCAGGGAAAAGCTGGATGAGTTGATCGAAACCTACTCGGAACACTGGAGACTGGAACGGATGTCCATTGTGGACCGGAACATTCTCCGGATTGCCGCTTTTGAACTCCTGTACTGCAGCGACATTCCTCCCAAAGTAACTCTGAACGAAGCGATTGACCTCGGAAAACGGTTCGGGACAGAGGATTCCGGCGGTTTCATCAACGGGATTCTGGATCGAATCCTGAACGAGGCGGTTCGGAAACCCCTTGGGTTAACGAAACAGGAAACAGAGTAGCAGAAAGCAGAAGGCAGAAAGCAATGACCAATGACCAGTAACCCGTAAGCAGTTAAGTCATTAACCCAATGAACCCAAGTAACTCAAGGTACCCAATAAACCCAAGCAGCAAGCAGTTGACCTATTAACTCATTAACGCATTAACTTATTAACCCAATAAACTCAACGAACCCAACAAACCCAACAAACCCGAGCAACCCAAATGGATGTGATTGTCTCGACAGAGGGAGTGGATCTTCAGGAATGTGACCTGCTTGCGACCGGGTTTTTCCAGGATGAAAGACCTTTAAAGGGAACAAGCGGCTGGCTTGATTGGAGACTGAATGGACTGCTCTCTAATTTTCTGATCGAAAAAAGGCTGACCGGGAACTGGAAAGAGACGGTCCTGATTCCTTCCCAGGGACGAATCACTCCTCGATTGATACTCTTGACAGGTCTGGGGAAGGTAAGAGAGTACAGCTCCCTTCGCGTCAGAGAACTTCTTCCCTTTCTGCTCAGCGCCCTGAGGAAACTGGAGGTCGCCAGTATCTCCGTATCTTTTCCGCATGGAGAGAACTACAATCTGGACTGCAGCAAGCTGATCGGGGTCATTCTGGAAGGGATTGCCGATTACGGGGACGAAGGAAGAGAGCGGGGGGACAGCGACTGGGTTACCGGTCTTCGTATCTGCTTCGCTGAAGGAGAGGAGAAGTTCCCCGAAGTTCTGATGGGTGTCCAGACGGCCGGGGCGAGACTCCAGCCCCGGGTGGAGATGCGGCTCTTTATCCCTTCAAAGGACCGGATTCCCGCGGACTTGACGCAGTACGGTCTTCCCACCCAGCTGCACGACTCAGAGTAACCAAGAGACCCATGCACCTCATTATCGACGGCTACAACCTTCTCCATGTAAACAGATCCATGACTTCTCTCACTCCGCTTGAACTTCAGCAGGAAAGGGATCGCCTCATCGACGAACTCTCGGTCTACCGGCATCGGAAGCCCGCTGATATCACGGTTGTGTTTGACGGCTGGCAGGGCGGATGGGTGACCGAGCAGACAGAGAAGAGGAGAGGAATTGAAATCGTCTTCTCCAGGTTGGGGGAGAAAGCAGACGAGGTTATTAAGAGGCGGATTCGCGAGCAGGGGAGGCGGCTCGGTTCTTATCAGCTCGGACCGGGAGCTTTTGAGATACGCAGAGCGGTTGTCGGTCTCGGCGATTTCCTCTCAGCAATTCAGGGAAAGGATGGAGGGCGCAGCCTTTCATCCTGGAGAGGGAAAGATGACGACGAGGGGGAAGAAGGCATCGGAAAAAGGAAGGGGCCCTCAAGGACACTGTCGAAAAGAGAAAAAAGGGCAAGGGCTGCTCTGAAGAAACTCTGAAGATCCAGAAGGCAGAAAGCGCAAGGCAGAAAGCAGAATAGAACAATCAGTATTTGGAGTTTGTTTATAAATTCCCTTTTCCGTCATACCGGACCCGATCCGGCATTCAGAGACCCTTGAAAAGACTGGATTCCGGCTTTCGCCGGAATGACGACCTTTTTGGAATTCGTTAGGTTATGGACAGACTCTATTTAGATAAAGATTTTCTGTTGGGGATTTTCCGGAGGGTTGTGTTTTTTTGCAAGCTGCTTACTGCCTACTGCCTTCTGTTGACTGATCACTTTCTTTCTGCCTACTGCCTACTGCCTTCTGCTTTCTGCTTACTGTCTTTTTGCCATTTGTTTTCTGTTCCCTGAAGAAGACGGGAGATGTTGGACTGGTGACGGTAGAGGATCAGTGCGGCAATGATGACACTTGCTACAAAATAGGATTGGGAGTTGCTTCTGAAGAAGGCGATCAGAACCGGCATGGTCACGGCACACGTAATGGACCCTAAGGAGACGTACCGCCATTTCCATACGATCGCACCGAAGAGAAATAATTCGATCAGCACCGCCGGGTAGTAGATAACGAGGTAGACCCCAAGTGCAGTTGCCACTCCTTTGCCGCCCTTAAACCCGAGAAAGATGGGAAAGACGTGGCCAAGAAGGGGAGTCAGGCCTGCGAGGGCAATCCAGGGATCGGATACTCCCCACCAGCCGGCTATAGCAATCGGGATGACACCTTTCAGGGCATCTCCGATGAGCGTGAGGATTCCCAGGGTTTTGCCGGCAGTTCGAAAGATATTGGTTGCCCCGATATTTCGACTCCCCGCCTGGCGGGGGTCAACGGGAGAGAAGAATCTGGTGAGTATGACCCCGGTGGGGATCGAACCCAGGAGGTAACCAAACAGGGCGATGAAAATTCCGGCAGGCATAGGCATGAAACGGTCCGATTGGCAAACTTTTATAATATTTGCGGATGAAAATCAAGGGTGAAAAGGGGGGCGGGTGTCATCCCTCAGTGACGCGCGAAGATATTGAGAACGGGATGTTCCCCGGAGCCGGTCCGATCCGTCCTCGCGTTCCGGAAGGCGAATGAATTGACAGGTGAGGCAACGAGGTGATCGTGCTGAAAGGGGCACTCATAGCCCATTGGAACAGCATGCTTTTCCTTGGAGAGGTTCCGCCCCTGAAACGCTCCGGGTGATCGGCCCGCCCCCTGGGAACCGATGTGCACCGCTGGAAGGAAGATTTCCGGTAACGGAGGGATTACGGGCGGGATCAGGCCCGGGGTCAGAGGGGTTTGAGACCCAGGCCATTTTCAAGTCGGATCTGAACAAAGAAGATCTTTTCGACATCCAGACTGTTGCTGAAGGCCATTCTGGCCCAATTCATGATCGATTCGTGGCTGATTCTTTCGGCACTGGTTCGTCTTTCCGGCAGAATCCCGAGCAACTGGTCTCCTCTTTCTCCATCCTTCAGGTAGAATTCATAGGCGACCATTCGGCCGTTCTCTCCCGTCAATGTCCAGTTCACGAAACCTCCAGACCGGCTTTCTGCGAATAAGGGTCAGCTATTATCAAGCAATCCCTGTACCATACTCATATCTGTCGGAGAGGGGCCATAAAACCCTTCATCTCTTAAGAAGTTAAGAGGGATTTGGGATGTCTGCTAAAGCCCACACGAAATGCGGTTGTGGATGACTTTTTCTTTTTTGGGAAATGTTTTTCCATATCGGGGAAAGGTATTTCTTTCCACCGGCGGGTTTTTCTTGCTCAAGGCGCCGTCCCGGTGAATTTTGTTGTCAATCCTGTCTCTGTTTGTTAAGATTCAACCGGCTTGCAATGACGAATGTGTCTCTCTGAAACTGCCAATGGACCGTCGAAATCTCTTACTGATCTCCTTTTCACAATTCGCCGCAGCATTCGCTTTCAATTTTGTCATGACCTTTCTACCTTTTTACATTCTTCGGATAAGCCCTTATTCGTCCGAGGGGACCCTTCTCTGGATCGGGGCCATCATCGGCTCCTCCGGGATTGTTACCGCGTTGACCTCCACCTTCTGGGGAAGCCTGACACACCACTTCAGCCCTAAGATGCTTTATCTCCGGGGGATTCTCATTCACACGCTCATGTTTGTATTGATGGGTTTCACCACCGACCTTTACGCCCTCCTTTTTCTCCGGATCATTCAAGGGCTGACGGGTGGGGTTTCGACCATCGGATTCATTATCGTCTCCTCGTCATCGCCATCGGAGAAAATTCCGGAGGATTTGGGGATTTTCCAGTCCTGCATGACGGTGGGGCAGCTACTGGGTCCGCCCCTCGGTTCCTTTGCCGCGGCGGCGTTCGGGTACCGGTGGGCCTTTCTCGCCGCGTCGGTTGTATTGCTTGCCTCTTTTGTCTTCTGCTGGCTTTATGTCAAGGATGTCCCCAAGCTTCCAAGAGGGAAGAAATCTTTCGGATGGCCTGCTATGGACAGGCGCATTCTGGCCGGGTGGGGCCTCTGTTTTGCAGCGCAGATTCAGATTGTATTCCTCCCGAGCGTACTGCCGAACGTTTTTGAAGGATTCCGCATCGAGCACGACCTGGCCCTGAAACTGGCCGGTACCATTGTGATGATCTACACGGTGGCAACGATGGTGGGCACTTATTTGTGGAGCAGGCTATCCAAGAGGGTGGGGATTCACAAGATGATCACCCTTCTCTTTTGCGGAGGGATTCTGCTTCAGGCCCTGCTGGCTCTGAGCAGGGGAATCGTGGATTTCACGGTGATCCGGATGGTCCAGACCGGGGTGATCGCAGCGACCATTCCAATGGTCATCTCTCTGTTTCTCATGGCAGGACCCAAGGGGAGCACCGTAGGGTTTCTCAACTCCGCAAGATTTGCGGGGAATGCCGTCGGGCCCATGATGGCCACTTCCGTCGTGGCCTTTTCGAGCCTCCCTGCTCTTTACCTGATGATCAGCGCTCTGACCCTTGTTGCCTTCCTGAACTATCGATCCGTATTCAAGTCATGACAGCGCCCGTCACTGTCTTTCTCCGGGGTGAAGAGAAGAGGGGCGGCGTCTCAACTTGGTCCGCCTGGATATGGGGCGCTCTCTCAACAGCACATAGGTTGCACCTGCTCCACCGTCGCATCCTCTCGCGCTCGAAAAAGCAATGACCCATTTTCGCCACGGTCCCCGGGTCAACCAGTCGACGACTTTTCTCTTCAGCACGGGCTCGGACGGAGAGGAAAGCCCGCGACCGTGAATCACCAGGATGCCTCTTTTGCCCGCATTCACAGCTCCTCTCATGAAAGCTTCAAAAACCTCCCGGGCAGCGTCTGCCGTCAGACCATGAAGATCAACATGGGCCTGTATGGAATAATCTCCTCGGTGAAGGCGTCTGGCGATCTCCCGGTGGACATGATACCCCGTGCCTTCAATGTATTCGGGGGTGTCGGAAACATTGAACCCCTCGCCATATTGAATCAGGTTCCTGAGTTTCAAAAGGACCTCCGCATCTTCATTCCTCCAGGAGCCCTGCGGCAGTCCTGCCGGAAAGATCCTTTCGACACAGTTATCCCTTGAGATGGGGACAACGTCTCCCATGGCCTCTGCAAAGAGTTCCTGGTCGGATCCGGGATCCTGCTCGTTCCCTCGATTCGCCATCCGGAGGGACGGGCGTTCAGGGAGAGAGACCGCCTTGGCTTCGAGGAGGGCCTTGATCTCTTCAAAAGGATGATAGCTGAAGGAGGAACCCGAAGACTTCATGATATCACCCTGCGCCTGGAGGAGATGTAGGGGGATCAATACAAAATCATTTTAAACAAAACCATAAAAAAAATCAAATAATCAATGAATCAGTAATCAGTGATCAGTGATCAGTGATCAGATGAACCGCAGACGGAAAGCACGAAGGCAGAAGGCAGAAAAAGCAGTGACCAGCGATCAGTAATCAATAAGCAGTTGACTTATTAACTCAAGGAACCCAAGGAACCCAAAGAACCCAATGAACCGATTTGACAGGAAAAGAGGTTGTGGTTATAACTCATCCGCGAGAAGGGGCCCGGGGCGACGGGAAACAGAGAGGACCTCTGGAAAGGAACTTTCGGCATGAGAATACGGAAGCCCGGGAGGGTTCATGAGCATCTTTGGTACCTGGGCAGTGAAGAGTCGAGCCTCTACGTCCTCGAAGGGAAGAAGGAGTCCATGCTGATCGGAGGGGGAATGAGCTATCTTGTCCCGGAACTCCTCCGGCAGTTCGGGGAGTTCGGTATCGACGAGGGCAGGATCACGAAACAACTGATCCTTCACGCCCATTTTGATCATGTTGGGATCGTCCCCTTTTTCAAACGCCGGCGTCCGGGGATGGAGGTCTATGCCTCGGAAAGAGGCTGGGAGATTCTTAGAATGCCCAAAGCCGTACGGACGATTAACGAGTTCAGCCGGAGCGTCGCAAACCGGATGGGCAAAGAGGGGGTCTTTTCCACATATGACCTCGACTGGCGGGACGACGTCACCGGTCAGGCGGTGCGGGAGGGGACGCGGATTGATCTGGGAGACGTGAGTGTCCTGATTCTGGAGGTTCCAGGGCATTCCTCCTGTTCGATTGCCGCCTACGTCCCCGAAGTGAAGACGCTGTTTCCTTCGGATGGAGGAGGGATTCCTTTCAAAGAATCGATTCTTCCATCGGGGAACTCCGATTTTACTCAGTATCAGAAAAGTCTCGAGAAACTGAAAGATCTTGACGTGGCGTATCTGTGTGCGGATCACTACGGTTATATCACGGGCGAGGAGGCGAAGAGATTCATCGGCATGACCATTGATGCGGCAAAGAACCAGAGGTCTGTGATCGAGAAGGCTTTCAGCGAAACCCGGGACGTCAACGAAACGGCCAGGAAACTGACCTCTCTCTTCTTCGGACGGTGCCCGGATTACTTCCTTTCTGCTGAAATCATGCAGGCCGTCTTCGGTCAAATGGTCAGGCATATTTCAAAGGGCATGGAAACGAAAAGCTCTTCTTGACGCTGAATCCCGCAAGGGAGTGTCGTCTGTCGAACATTTCTTTACGTAAACACGACACTGGCAGCGTTTTCAGGGGAAGCGGCGATGGCAGGAATCGATTCTTCCCGCAGGGATTTTCTCAAAAGAATCGGAAGAACCGCCGTGGCCTCTTCGGCTGCCGGGATCTCCCTCTCCGGATGCGGCGCTTTCTTCGTGGACAGAAACTCTCTCGAGGAAAGTCTCAGAAAAGGATACTACAACGAGCCGCTGGAGAATTGGGACCCGGTTTTCGGTCCCCCGGTCCAGTGGTTTTCCCGGTACGGAGGGCGGGGTGATTTTCAGGGTCACCTGCGCGGAGGAGCCATCCCGGGCGTTGACTATGACGTGCCCTCAGGAACCCTCCTCGTTCCCCCGATGATGTCTTACCTCAGACAGATCGACACGGACCGAAACGGGTCCTTGTACGTTCTGTTCCATGACGTTTTCAATCCTTCGTTTCGAATCAGCTTCGGCCATCTGGAAGGGGTCCTGGTTGACAAGCGGTACCTGATTGCGGGAGAGATCATGCGATTCCTTGAGAAACCGGTCAGGGCCTTGGGAAGGGATGAGGCGATCGCCTTGTCCGGGAATTCAGGAAAGGGACCGAGGGAGTACGGATCCGTTCAGCCCCCCCACCTCCACCTTTCTCTATACTACAGGAACGGAGAGAAACAGACTTTGGAGAATATTGATCCGGAACGGTATGGAATAGACGGGGAAAGGCCGGTGTTCTGGGACGGAGAAACGGTGCTGGATGTTCGCCCGGCCCAACGAACGGCCCTGCTGGAAAGAACGCTCGATCATTTTGAGACTGAGTTTGAAAGTTGGCCGGAGACTCGTGACCTGCGGGAATTGAAGGGGGTTTTGAGCGAACATCACCATCTCATCGATGGGAAGAAAGGGGGGGCCCTCCTCGATTCAAACCATTTTCATGATATGAGATCCCTGCTGAAGAGGACGATCCTGGAAGAGAAGAAATATCTTCCGGGAACGGGTCCCTATCGTCTGATGCTGAGAATCGTCGGCTACAGTACGGAGGAAAAGCAGAAACTGATCCTGACCCTGCCGTTTATATCTCCTGGGTTAAGGAAACGATACAGGAAATCCGTATATGAAGAGGGGCCTTTTCTCAATCTAAGGTCCGCCGCTGAATAAGGGTTCAGGGGGAAATATTTCCGGACGGGTTCTTGGTAAGAAGGAAGGTTGAAGGAATTGGAAGAAGAGGTCGTGCAGCAGTTTCCCCATCGTTGTCCCTATTGTGATGGAATCCTCCGGTATGATCAGCTGGACTTGAAGCCAGGAGAGAACGAAATCCTGTGTCCTTCCTGCAATCGGATTTTCATCAAAGTGGTGTCGGATCCTGGAAAGAGTGAACCCGGCGGTCGCGGGAATGAACCCGGACAAACCGCTCTCCAAGTTTCGAATGGCGGTTTTCAGGAGATTGAACGGAAACGAGACGGATTCACTGCAACCGGCTTCAGGCGACCAAGCGGTTCGATGGTGCTGATAGGCTAAAAGGTTCGCCTCGAAGCCTTTCCGAGAGGTCTGTCCGGGTTCATGTGACTTTATGGAACGTCAGGATAAAGATCTGCTTTCAAAACCCATCCAGTATGTGAAAGGCGTTGGTCCCAGGCTTTCCGAGCTCCTGGAGCGGAAGGGCGTCCGGACCATCGAGGACGCCCTCTATTTCCTTCCCCGGGGCTACGAAGACCGCCGAACGCTGAAGAGGATTTCGGAATTGAAGGCAGGGGGCAGGGAGACCGGATACGGTGAAATCCTCCTATCGGGAGGGGTCTATTACCGTCATCAACGGAGGCGGGGTTTCGAAGCCGTCGTGACGGATGGAAGCGGCAAGGTGGTGTTGAAGTGGTTTCGGGGCAATGAACGGTATCTTCGGACCCGCTTCCAGAAGGGAAACAGGCTGGTTTTCTCGGGAGAGGTCAAATGGTTTAACGGACAGAGAGAGATCCATCATCCCGATGTGGAGATGGTGGATGGAAAGATGGAAGAGGATTCTCTCAATTTCAACCGGATCGTCCCGGTCTACTCGGAAACAGAGGGGCTCCGCCAGAAAACTCTGAGGAAATTGGCCAAGACTCTGCTGGAGGATTACGCAGGTCAGCTTTCGAGTCCCATCCCCCGGCAGATCCTGGAGCGACAGCGGTTGATGGGTTTTCAGGAGGCTTTTCGATACGTGCATTTTCCTCCGGACGAGGCCTCCGTCGAAGAGCTGAACCGATTTCGGTCCGAGGGGCACCGACGGATCGTCTTTGAGGAATTTTTCTTTCTGGAGCTCGGGCTGGCGTTGAGAAAGAGGGGAAAGGCGCTTGAAACCGGGATGCTCTTTTCGGACGGACGGGGGGCTGTCCGGAAAGCTGATGGGGTTTCTCTCTTTTTCTCTGACGAAAGCCCAGGAAAGGGTGATTGGCGAGATTCGGAAGGATATGGAGAAACCTTATCCGATGAACAGGATGCTTCAGGGAGACGTGGGAAGCGGAAAGACCCTGGTGGCCGTCCTGTCCTGTCTGAATGTGGTCGAGTGTGGCTATCAGGCAGCGATCATGGCTCCTACGGAGGTTCTGGCAGAGCAGCATTACCTGAACCTCCATCGATGGGTGGAACCCCTGGGGATTCGAGTCGCCCTGCTGACCGGCAGCATCAGGGGATCGGAGCGGGAAGACCTCTGTCAGGGCATCCGGCGAGGGGAAATCCAGTTGGTGATCGGGACCCATGCCGTGATTCAGGAAGGGGTTGAATTTCGGAGTCTGGGGCTCGCCATCATTGACGAGCAACACCGGTTCGGCGTCGTTCAGCGGGGGCTGCTGAAGAAGAAAGGCAAGCATCCGGACGTTCTGGTGATGACGGCCACTCCGATTCCAAGGACGCTTGCCATGACCGTTTACGGAGACCTGGACGTGTCTGTCCTCGATGAAATGCCTCCCGGAAGGGTGCCGGTTGAAACGAAGGTTTTTCCCGAATCCGCCAGAGAGAGAGTCTACCGCCTCATCGAAGAGGAAGTCAGAAAAGGCCGCCAGGCCTTTATCGTCTATCCCCTTGTGGAAGAATCTGAAAAATTGGACCTGAGGGATGCGACTCGCATGGCGGAGCACTTTCGGAAGGAGGTGTTTCCCGAGTGCCGGATCGGGTTGCTCCACGGCAGAATGGGGAGCGATGAGAAGGAAGCGGTCATGGTTGCCTTCAAGCGGGGGGAGTTGCAGATTCTGGTGGCGACGACCGTCATCGAGGTGGGAATCGACATCCCCAATGCCTCGATCATGGTCGTAGAACATGCCGAACGGTTCGGTCTCTCGCAACTCCATCAGCTGAGAGGGAGAATCGGGAGGGGGCGGCACCCTTCGAAGTGTCTTCTCCTGGCCCAGTACCGCTCTTCAGAGGAAGCCAGGATCCGTCTCCGGGCGATGGAGAGAACGGCTGACGGGTTCCAGATCGCAGAAGAGGATCTGGCCCTGAGGGGTCCGGGTGAATTGCTCGGGGTCCAGCAATCGGGATTCCCGGAGTTCAGGGTCGGTCATTTTCTTCGGGACACCGTCATTCTTGCCGAAGCGAGAAAAGAGGCTTTCGAGCTTGTGGAAGAGGACCCTGATCTGAGTCATCCCTCCAACCGGGGACTCAAAGAGATCCTGCTCAGCCGGTGGAAAGGAAGGCTGGAACTGGGGACAATCGGATAATTGAAAAGAGACCCAAAGTATGTTAACCCTTAGTGAAATCCCTACGAAAAAGGAAATAAAGATATGGATCATCTTCACCCCGACGGCTCCGGATTTCATCGAATGACGAGGCTTCCTCCCTACATCTTTGGTATTGTCAATCAGCTGAAGATGGAAGCCCGACGACGGGGAGAGGATATCATCGACCTGGGCATGGGAAACCCCGACCTCCCCACGCCGAAACACATCGTGGACAAGATGATTGAGGCGGCTGAAAACCCGAGGAACCACCGGTATTCCGCTTCCAAGGGTATTTATAAGCTTCGGCTGGCCATGACAAACTGGTATCGGAAGCGTTACGACGTGGAACTCGATCCGGAATCGGAGTGTGTCGTGACCATCGGAGCAAAGGAGGGACTCGGTCATCTCACCCTGGCAACCCTGGGGCCCGGGGATGTGGTGCTTGTCCCTGATCCGACCTACCCGATTCACGCCTACTCGGTCGTGATCGCCGGCGGAGACCTGCGCTCCGTTCCCCTCCTGACGAAGGGGGACTTCTTCCAGCGCCTCCATGTTGCAACCAAGCAAACCTGGCCTCATCCGAAGATGATCATCGTCAGTTTCCCCCACAATCCGACCACCAAGGTGGTGGACCTTGACTTTTTCGAAAGTCTTGTCGCCTTTGCAAGGGATCATGGCATTATGGTGATTCATGACCTGGCCTACGGGGATATCGTTTTTGATGGGTACCGGGCTCCCAGCCTGCTGCAGGTGCCGGGCGCGAAGGAGGTGGGAGTCGAGTTTTTCTCTCTTTCGAAGAGCTACAACATGCCCGGGTGGAGGGTCGGATTCGCCGTGGGAAACCCGGTGATGCTGGCCGCTCTGGCCAAGTTGAAGAGCTATTTTGATTACGGAATGTTTCAACCCATTCAAATCGCTTCGATCATCGCCCTCAATGAGGATCAGAGCTGCGTTCAGGAAACCGTGGAGATCTACCGGAAGAGAAGGGATACCCTGATCAACGGCCTGAAGCGGGTTGGCTGGGAGATTGAAAAGCCCAAGGGAACGATGTTTGTCTGGGGGGAGATTCCGGAGCCCTTCAAAAAGATGGGTTCCGTCGAATTCACGAAATTGCTTCTGAAGGAAGGGAAGGTTGCCGTTTCACCGGGAATCGGTTTTGGAGAATATGGAGAAGGGTTTGTACGGTTTGCCCTCGTGGAAAACGAAAAGCGCATTAAACAGGCTGTCAAAGGGATAGGAAGAGTTCTAAAGTAAAAGGAAGAACCCTGGAATACTGGAATGATGGAATAATGGAGAAAGAAGAGCATAACAAAAAAACCGGGGAATCGAGAGTTGGGGTTGACTGGTTTTTACCCAGTATTCCAGTATTCCACCATTCCATTCTTCCTTGGCAGGATAGGAAGGCTGAGATGAAAGAAATCAAGGTGGGTCTCATTGGCTTCGGAACCGTGGGAACCGGGGTAGTCAAGATCCTTCAGAAGAATTCGAAGTTGATCGAGGAGCGCGTCGGTGTGCGGATTGTCCTGAAGCGGATTGCGGACATCGAGATTGGGAAAGATCGAGGGGTTAAGGTTCGGCCCGGGACCCTGACTCGGAATGCACAAGAGGTGATCGTCGATCCGGAGATTGATATCGTCATGGAGCTGATGGGCGGTGTGGAGCCTGCCAAGACGTTTATCCTCAAGGCGATTGAGAACCGAAAGCATGTCGTGACGGCCAACAAGGCCCTCATCGCCCTTCACGGCGATGAGATTTTCAAGGCAGCCCAGGAGCGGGGCGTGGACGTCGGTTTCGAGGCTTCCGTCGGGGGAGGGATCCCGCTGATTCGTTCCATCAAGGAAGGTCTTGTGGCGAACCATATCGACTCGGTCTTTGGAATCCTGAACGGGACGTCCAACTACATCCTGTCGAAGATGACGGACGAGGGAAGAAGTTTCAAGGACGTCCTGAAAGAGGCTCAGTCCAAGGGATATGCCGAGGCGAATCCGACCTACGATATCGAAGGAATTGACGCCGGCCATAAACTGACGATCCTCGCCCGTCTCGCTTTCGGAACCTCCCTCCAGTTCGGGGAAGTCTTTATGGCCGGGATTTCGGAAATTACCCCCGTAGATATTCAATTCAGCCGGGAGTTCGGATACCGGATCAAACTCCTGGCCATCGCCAAGATGGACCACGGACGGATCGAAGCACGGGTTCATCCCACGATGATTCCCGAGACCCATCTGCTGTCTACGGTGAACGGCGTGTTCAATGCGATCTATATCCAGGGAGATGCCGTCGGTCCGACGTTGTTCTACGGTCAGGGAGCGGGGCAGATGGCGACGGGCAGCGCCGTTGTCAGTGACCTGGTTGAATTGGGGAGAAACCTCCTTGTCAAGGCATCGGGCCGTCGGGTTCCCCTTCTTGCCTACCGGGAATCCGCCATCCGCAGGATCCCCCTGAAAAGGATAGAGGAAGTGACAATGCCCTTTTACATGAGGTTCTCGGCTCTGGACAGGCCACGGGTGCTGTCCCGGATCTCGGGAATCCTTGGAAAGAACAAGATCAGTATTGCTTCCGTCATTCAGAAAGGGAGACAGGTCAAGGGGGCGGTTCCGGTGGTGATGATGACCCATGAAGCCCTGGAAAAGAATGTTCACCGGGCCTTGAAAGAGATCGACCGGCTGGGTGTCATCCTGGGAAAGACCATGGTCATTCGGGTGGAGAACGAACTGAAGTGACCGGAACGTGCCCCGTAAGCCCCGGTCTTCAGGCCGGGGTCAAGGGGCACAATATAAATGAGAGTACCTTGCCGGGAAGTCCTTCAACACACTTAGGACCGTCGAACGGCCCCGTCCTTTAGGGGCGTGAGAAGCTTCACTCTAATGATTTCAGATTTCATGGATGTGAGAATTCAGCATTTAACATTCGCCTATATCGAAGCATTTGGTTTCTGACACTTCTGATCTGGGGTTCAAAGCTGACCCTGAACCTCAACCTTAGCCTGGGTTGTTAGAGATAAAAGATGAAGACGGCCTTTTATTACAGTGATGCCTATGTTGACTTTGATTACGGTCCCCTGCATCCGCTGAAGGTCATTCGTCTTAAACTGACCTATGATCTTATGAATGCTTACGGGCTCCTCGACCTGCCCTCGGTCCAACTGTTTCCTGTGCAGAAAGCGACGGAGGAAGACCTGGAGACCTACCACAGCCGGAAGTACCTGACCGTGATGAAAGAGGCCAATGATGGTCAAGTACGGGAGAATGTACATGCCCACGGCCTGGGGCCCGGTGATAATCCCATTTTCCCGGGATTTTACGACTGGTCTTTATGGGTAACCGGAGCGACCCTCCAAGCCGCCGAATGTGTCGGGGACGGAAAAGCGGAAATCTCCTTCAATATTGCGGGGGGACTGCATCATGCCTTTCCATCCAGGGCGTCGGGGTTCTGCTATGTGAATGATGCCGTCATCGGGATCTTGAAGCTCCTGAAAATGGGAAAACGGGTCGTCTATCTGGACCTGGATGCCCATCATGGCGACGGGGTTCAGCAGGCCTTTTACGGGACGAATCAAGTGATGACCATTTCACTTCATGAAACAGGACATACGCTCTTTCCGGGAACCGGGTATGAACATGAAATCGGAGAAGGGGAGGGAAGAGGGTATTCCGTCAATCTCCCCTTTCCTGCGTACACGGATGATGAGACCTACCTGTGGGCCTTCGAGGAGGTCGTTCCTCCCCTGATTCAGGGGTTTGCGCCCGATGTTCTGGTGACGCAACTCGGAGTGGATTCGTTTGAGAGCGACCCGCTCACGAATCTCAACCTGTCTATTTACGGTTTTGAAAAGATCGTCCGCCGCATCAAGGCGTTGTCCGTGAGATGGGTTGCTCTGGGAGGGGGAGGATACGAGATTTCCAATGTGGCCCGGGGATGGACCTTGGCCTGGGCCGTGATGAATGGTGTGGAACTTGAAGAGAAACTTCCGGAAGCCTTCCTGGACAAAGCGGGGAGACTGGGGGTCCATGAAAGGGAATTGAGGGGGCCCCATCCGAAGGTCGCGTCCGAAAACCAGAGATGGGAAGTTAGGTCCGAAACGGAGCGGATGGTTAAACAAGTCAAAAAGACTATTTTCCCCCTGGTGCTGCATTGAGAGAGGCGTCCTTTCACTACCCGCCTTCAATCAGTCCTTACAGTCTTATTCGGGTTTGGCATACCTTTTGCTTATTTTTTCCGCTTTACATTTGACATTTGTAAGTTTTTGGTATATTAGAGGTTTCGAGGATCGGTGGAATGGCAGACGGGATTAAGTACGTGATCATGGTGGGGGATGGGATGGCGGATTACCCCGACGAGGCCCTGGCGGGTAAGACCCCTCTTATGGTGGCAAAGACCCCCCACATGGACTGGCTTGCGAAACATGGTACGACCGGCCTGGTGAAGACTGTTCCGGATGGGTTTACTCCGGGGAGCGAGGTCGCGAACCTTTCCATTTTTGGGTACGATCCCGTTCGTTATTACACAGGGAGAGGTCCCCTGGAGGCGGCCAGCCTGAATATCGCACTTGAGCCCGAAGACCTGGCTTTTCGATGCAACCTTGTGACGGTTCGGAAGGATGGGCAGAGAACGGTCATGGAGGACTTCAGCGCAGGGCACATCACCAGCGAAGAGTCGGAAGAGATCGTTCAGGATCTGAACGGAGCGATGGGGACCCCCGATCTCCGTTTCTATGCGGGTGTCAGTTATCGTCATCTCATGGTCTGGAAGCAGGGGATGGCATCTTTCCCCGGCCTGGAAAGCCTTCCGCTGGCGCCCCCCCACGACATCGTCGAAAAGGAGATTGGTTCGATCCTGCTCCCCGAAAAAGGGGCCGCGCACGGGACGGCGGGAATGGACGGAGCCGAAGAGATCCGTGATCTGACGTTGCGTTCCCAGGGCTTGTTGAGCGATCATCCCGTGAACAGAGCGCGAAAATCGAAGGGACTCCGCCCTGCAAACTCCATCTGGCTCTGGGGGCAGGGACGATCCCCCCGGATGGTGACGGTGAAGGAGAGGTTCGGGATTGAAGGATATGTCATCTCCGCGGTCCATCTCCTGAAAGGCATCGGGATCCTGGCGGGTCTGGAAGTCATGGACGTCCCCGGCGCCACCGGGTACTTTGATACCAATTACGAAGGGAAGGCAGCCTATGCCCTGGAGGGTCTGAGAAAGAGGGATTTCGTCTACGTCCACGTGGAGGCTCCCGATGAGGCGGGCCACATGGGGGATCTCAGACGAAAGGTTGAATCGATTGAAGCGTTTGATGAAAAGGTGGTGGGAACGCTACTGAAAGGAATTCGGGAATTCAAACGGTACCGAGTGATGGTTCTTCCGGATCATCCGACCCCGCTCTCGGTGCGAACCCATGTGGGGGATCCCGTTCCTTTTGTGATTTACTCCAGCGAGGGTTCCTCAGGGAGGGATTGCGCGGAGTCTTTTGACGAGGATTCGGCCCGAAGGTGCGGGATATTTGTTGAGCGGGGGCATGAACTGATCGAGAGATTCATAAGAGGGTGATTTGGGATTTCATATTTAAGATTTAAGATTTTAGATTTCAGATTTGAGATTGTCCTTTTTTTTCAATCTGCAATTTGCAGATCTGAAATCTGAAATGCTTTCGAAATTCGAAATGGGGGCATGGAGGAGTCCGTGGCGAATTCAAGAACAAAGTATATTTTTGTGACGGGAGGTGTTGTCTCTTCCCTGGGGAAAGGACTGGCTTCGGCATCGATCGGAGCCCTTCTGGAGGCAAGAGGGTTGAAGGTCAATTTTCTCAAGTTCGATCCCTACATCAACGTGGACCCGGGGACGATGAATCCGTTTCAGCACGGAGAAGTTTACGTGACGGAGGACGGAGCTGAGACGGACCTCGATCTGGGGCACTATGAACGCTACACCAACGCGAACGTGGGAAAAAGGAACAACTTCACGACGGGGCAGATTTATGATGCCGTCATTTCGAAAGAGAGGAAAGGGGACTATCTGGGGACGACCGTTCAGGTGATCCCTCACATTACGGATGAGATCAAGTCAAAGGTTTTTGACCTTTCACAGGATGTGGATATCGTGATTGTGGAAGTAGGGGGAACGGTCGGAGACATCGAGAGCCTCCCTTTCCTGGAGGCGATCCGCCAGATCCGGGGGGAGGTGGGCAGGGTGAATTCCCTGTATATCCATCTGACCCTCGTTCCTTACATCGAGACGGCCGGGGAACTGAAGACAAAACCCACGCAGCACAGCGTAAAAGCGCTACGGGAGATCGGGATCCAGCCTGATATTCTCCTTTGCCGGACGGACCGTCTCCTTTCTCCCTCCATCAAGGCCAAGATCGGTCTTTTCTGCAATGTGGAGGGTGACGCGGTCATCACGGCCAAGAATGTTGAAACGGTGTACGAGGTTCCCATCATTTACCATCAAGAAGGCCTGGATGACAAGATCGTTGAGAAGCTGAATATCTGGACGGGGAGACCGAACCTTCAGGGGTGGGAACGGGTCATCAAGAGGGTGAAGCAGCCGAACCGGGAGACCACGATTGCGGTAGTAGGAAAATATGTGAGCCTGGTCGAGTCCTATAAGAGTCTCACGGAGGCCCTCATCCATGCAGGGATTGCCAACGACGCCCGGGTGAACTTGAGGTACGTCGATTCGGAAGAAGTGGAGAAAGAAGGACCGGAGCGGCTTCTCCAGGAAGCCAATGGAATCCTTGTTCCGGGAGGGTTTGGAACCAGAGGAGTGGAGGGAAAGATCAAGGCCATCCGCTACGCCAGAGAGCACCGGATTCCTTTTTTCGGCATCTGCCTGGGGATGCAATGTGCCGTCATTGAGATCGGCAGACACTGCGCCGGCCTGAAAGGAGCCAACAGCCTGGAGTTCGACCCCCAGACCCCTCATCCGGTGATTTACCTGATGGAGGAGTGGGTGGGGAGGGACGAGACCGTTCAGAAGCGATCCTCGGAGTCCGTCAAGGGCGGAACCATGCGGCTGGGAGCCTATCCCTGCCGGATTGAAGAGGGGACGTTGGCCAACGAGGCCTACGGGAAGAAGCTCATTCACGAACGGCACAGACATCGATATGAATTCAACAACGCCTATCGGGAGGCGATGGAGAAGGCCGGTCTTTGCTTCAGCGGTCTGTCGCCGGACAAGGAACTGGTGGAAATCGTTGAGTTGAAGGACCATCCCTGGTTTCTCGGATGTCAGTTCCATCCCGAATTCAAATCAAAGCCGATGGACCCTCATCCCCTCTACCGGGATTTCATTAAAGCCTCTTTAAAGAAAGCGGCTGGCCGTCAAAAGGCCGAAAAAAAAGGAAAGAAGAAGACGAAGATAACGAAGATAAGAAGTTGAGAAGTTTGGAAGATGGAAAGATAAGAAGATGGGAAGATTTGAGAGGTTGGGAAGCTCAATGAGAAGATCGATAAGTTCCTAACTTCATGAATTGCGATGGCTGAAACTCAAACTTCATAACTTAGAACTTAAGAACTTCTTGCTTTCATAGACATGATGAAAAGGGGTTGAAGAAGTGGGTGTGATAGAAGAGGCGAGAAGGGTGTTGAGGGTGGAGGCTTCCGCGATTCTCGACCTTGCCGAGCGGATTGATGAGGAATTTGAGAAAACGGCGGACCTCCTGTTTCACTGCCGGGGGAAGGTCGTCCTCATGGGAATGGGGAAATCCGGACTGGTGGCACGAAAGATTGCGGCCACCTTTGCCAGTACGGGAACGCCTTCTTTCTTCCTTCATCCGGCCGAAGGACTGAACGGTGATTTCGGGATGCTGGCTAAAGAGGATATGGTCATCGCCATCTCCTACAGCGGAGAGACAAGGGAACTGCTGGAGATGCTCCCTCTCATCAAACGGTATGGAAATCGGCTGGTGACCCTGACCGGAAATCTCAAATCCGCCTTGGCGAGGGCCGGCGATGTTTCTCTCGACATCCATGTGGCGGAAGAAGCCTGCCCCCTGGGGTTGGCCCCTACCGCCAGTACGACGGCAACGCTGGCCATGGGAGATGCGCTGGCCGTAGCGCTGATGGAGAAGAGGGGTTTTAAGAAAGAGGATTTTGCTCTTCGACATCCTGGGGGATCCCTCGGAAAGAAACTTCTCCTGAAGGTGCAGGATCTGATGCACGCGGGCCAGTCGCTTCCGATGGTCAGAGAGATGGCGCCGATGAAAGTAGTGATCTTTGAGATCTCCTCGAAGAGACTGGGAGTCACCGGAGTCTGCAACGAAGAGGGACAGTTGACCGGAGTCGTCACGGATGGAGATCTGAGGCGGGCCCTGGAAAAGTACGATGATCTTATCAGGAGAAGGGTCACAGAGGTCATGAGTCGAAATCCGAAACGGATTGAGAAGGGGGCCCTCGCAGCCGAGGCGGTACGGAAGATGGAGGAGCATTCCATCACGTCTCTCTTCGTTTTTGATGATGTGCAGGACAGGGCTCCGGTGGGGATCATTCATCTCCATGATCTCCTGAAGGCCGGGGTCGTCTGAACGGCATGGCAAATACTGGAATGTTGGAATAATGGAATGATGGGAAAACCAAACGCGCCTGCGGGACCTGATTTAACCCCAGTATTCCAGTACTCCAGTATTCCATGGGTCAGTCCGTTGCGCGGGACCGGATCGGCGGGATGATGAAGCGCTTCAAGATCGTTGTCTTGGCGGCTATTCTCCTCATTGGAGGGATCGTCCTGATCAGCCTGTGGTTCAACCTGCGGGAAAGAGGGGTTCCGGAAAGCCGGAAAGAGGCGTCCAAGATTCCGCAAGAAGACGCGAAGATGCGCATGGAAACGATCCAATTGGTTGAAGATAAAGATGGGCGGAAGACATGGGAACTGGAGGCGAAATCGGTTCACCAGTTCGAAGAACAGAATGTGATGACCCTGGAAGGGGTCAAGGTGACGTATTATGCGAAGGAGGGAAAGTCCTTCATCGTCACCGGAAACAGGGGGAAATTTTACCAGGATTCCAGGAACATGGAACTGGTGGGAGATGTGATGCTCGAATCGAACGAAGGATATCGCCTCAAAACGCATTCCGTTTCCTATGATCATGCTCAAAAGAAGGTGGTTTCCTCCGATTCCGTGGAAATTGATGGGGACCTGTTCCATCTGACAGGAAAGGGAATGCTGGTGGATATGGAGGCGAAGACATTCAAAATCCTCAACCAGGTGAAGACCCAATGGAAAAGGGGAGGGAAGGGATGAGAAAAGGCAGGGGCATCGCTCTTTTGGTCCTGATTCTTTCGCTGGTTCTTTCCGTGGCCGTGGGAGGGGCCCAGGAAAAGAAGAAGATCGGGAAAGAGGCAGGAAGGAAATCGGAGACGGACCAGGCGCGTTCGGTCTCACGGCCACACGGGGACCGATCGATATTACCTCCGATTCGGTCGAATACGATCAGAAGCAGAACAGCATCACGTTCAAGGGAAATGTGATCGCCAAGCAGGAGGATTCAACTCTCTATGCCAACACGATGGTCGTCCATCATGACCCGGAGACAAAGAAGCTGAAGACGATTGTCGCCACAGGGAACGTGAAGATCGTTCAACTGGAAAGAAGAGCGACGGGTCAAAGGGCCACGTTTGATCAGGACGAAAATAAGATCATCCTGGACGGGGATGCGGTCGTCCGGGAAGGAGAGAATGTGGTCAGGGGAGAGAGAGTGATCTACTATGTGAACGAAGAGCGGAGTGTCGTCGAGGGGGGGAAGGCCGGCCGCGTGATGACGACCATTACCCCTTCGAAGAAGGAGTAGCCGGCTCAGAACAGGGGAGCCCTCCGACAGGGGGCTTGAAGGGGCCTGCGCGGGGCAGGGTTGCGGATCTCAAAAGGATAGGCTGTAAGCAATGAACAAGGAACCGAGACAGAGGCGACCGCTTTTGTCAGGCCAGGGGCTGGTCAAATCCTTCCGTGACAAGAAGGCTGTCGATTCCGTGGACCTGGAGATCTGGGGCGGAGAGGTTGTCGGGCTCCTGGGGCCCAATGGGGCAGGAAAGACGACGATTTTCTACATGATCGTCGGGCTCCTTCAGCCCAATGGAGGCAGGATCTTTCTCAACGGCGAGGATATGACCTTCCTGCCCATGTATCAACGGGCCAGAAAAGGGATCGGCTATCTTCCGCAGGAGCCCTCCGTTTTTCGGAAGCTGACGGTGGAAGAGAACCTGCTGGCCATCCTGGAGACGCTTTCCATTCCGGAAGAGGAGAGAAGGGATCGTCTGGACGGCCTTCTAAGGGAACTGGGACTTTCCCCTCTCCGAAAGCAGAAGGCCTTCAGCCTCTCAGGGGGAGAGCGCAGGCGAGTGGAGATTACCAGGGCCCTGGTTCTGTCTCCCTCCTTCATTCTCCTCGACGAACCGTTCGCCGGGATTGATCCCCTTGCCGTTCTGGATATTCAGACCATTATTCGTCAATTGAAATCAAAGGGGATTGGCATTATAATTACAGATCATAATGTTCGAGAAACACTGGGGGTTTGTGATCGAGCCTACATTCTCAACGAAGGACGAGTCTTGGAGGCAGGTCCCCCGGAGAGGATTGCCCAAAGCGAAAAGGCGAGAAGGTTCTACCTGGGAGACGGATTTGAACTTTCATCGAGAAGTCCGAGTCATGATGACGAGATGAGGAAACGCGGTGCTGTTCCTCCCATAGAATGATAGGAGCCAAATGGTTTTAGAGATCAAGCAGACCCCTAAACTTGTCCAGCAGTTGGTCATTACCCCTCAGCTTCAACAGGCGATCCGCCTGCTTCAGTTGACGCGTCTGGAACTGGTTGAAATGATCAGCCAGGAGATTAAAGAGAATCCGCTTCTCGAAGAGATGGATGAGGAGAAGGACTATTCCGACGAGGCCGCCCCTCAACAGAGCGAGGAGACTTCTCCTGCGGTGGAGGTTGAAAAAACCGCAGAGGTGAAGGGAGAGGGGGAAGGGGTCGAGGATTTCGACTGGGAGAACTACCTTGAGAACTCCAACCTGGCGTCCATTCAACGGCAGAACGAACGCGGGGGGGATGGGGAGGAGAGGCCGTCTTTCGAGAATTTTCTGACAAAGCGGACAACGCTTACGGACCACCTCCAGTGGCAGCTTCAGCTTTCCCGTCTTACCGGGGAGGAGCAGGAGGTCGGGACCCATATCATCGGAAATCTCGACGAAGACGGGTACCTGAAGGTCAGCATCGAGGACATCTGCTCCGAAACGGGTCTCCTTCCCGATGCGGTTGAAAAGACCCTCAAAAAAATCCAGCAGTTCGATCCGATCGGCGTCGCTTCAAGAGACCTTCGGGAATGCCTGCTCGTTCAGCTGGAACAGATGTCGGTCCGGGAACCTCTCGCGGAAAAGATCGTCTCAGAACACCTCTCCATGCTCAAGAACCGAAATTACCAGGCCATCGCCAAGCGGGTGGGGGTTTCCCTCGAAAGGGTGAAGCATGCCGCCGGTGTGATCTCCAGGCTGGATCCGAAACCGGGAAGAGCCTTCGGGGGAGAAGTGACGCAGGAGATCGTTCCCGATGTCTACATCTACAAATTGGAGGGCGAGTACGTCATCCATCTGAACGATGAAGAGATTCCCAGGCTGAGAGTGAATCCCTTCTATCGGAATATTCTGACCGAGAGCCGCAGCGCCGTAGAGGGGGACCGGAAGTATATTCAGGAAAAGATGCGATCCGCCCTCTGGCTCATCCGGAGTATTCAGCAGCGTCAGAGGACCATCTACAAAGTGGCCAACAGTATCGTAAAGTTTCAGAGGGAATTCCTGGACAGAGGCATTCAGTACCTGAAGCCCCTGGTGCTTCGAGATGTGGCCGAAGATATCCAGATGCACGAGTCCACCATCAGCCGCGTCACACACAATAAGTATGCCCATACCCCGCAGGGGATTTATGAATTGAAGTATTTTTTTAACGCCGGAATTGCGACGACGGAGGGAGACAGCCTGGCCTCAGAGAGCGTCAAGAACCTAATCCGGGATATCATCGCCAAAGAAGATCCCCAGAAACCTTACAGTGACGAGAAGCTGGTTCAGCTCCTGAAGGGGATGAACATCCACATCGCGAGGCGCACCATTTCAAAATACCGGGAATTAATGAAAATCCTGTCCTCCAATGAACGCAGGAAGATCTTCTGACGGGGCCGTTCGACGGTCCTCAGTGTGTTGAAGGACTCCCGGTAAGGTCGTTTCATTTAGATTGCCTCCTTCCTGCCTACGGATAGGCAGGAAGGGGAACGTGCGGGTCAACCTGAGAACCAACACCTCCACGGGGTGGGAGAAGGAGGCGAGTCATGCAGATTGCGGTAACCTTTCGTCATATGGAGACGAATGAAGGCGTCAAGGAGTATGTGCGAGAGAAGGTAGGGAAGCTGGAGAAGTACGTCGACAATGCCAGAGAAGCCCATGTCGTTCTTTCCGTCGAGAAATTCCGGCATAATGCGGAAGTCGTGATCGTCGCAGACGGGCTGACGCTGAACAGCCAAGGCAAAGACAATGACCTCTACGCCGCCATTGACCAGATGGTGGACAAGATGGAGCGCCAGATCCAGGGAAAGCGGGGAAAGATCAAACGGAAAAGGCCCAATAATGCGTCCCGGCCTGCTGTCGCCCCTGAGGAAGAAAGCGACTCGCAGGCGGAGGAGAGCGGGGGGGCTGAGACGCCTCCTTCGATTCGAAGAAGGCGCGTTCTGACCAAGCCCATGTCTCTGGAAGAGGCGGTGGCCCAGTTTCAGCTGTCACGGGAGGATGTTCTCTTCTTCATCAATTCGGATTCCGAACAGATGAATGCGCTCTACCGGGGCAAAGGCGGAGAGGTGGAATGGGTGGAGCCGGAGCGGATTTGAAGAAGAGGAATTCTTTGAAAATCCTGGATTACTTGAAAGAAGACCGGATCCTTCCGGATCTTCAGGGAACGGATAAGGTCTCAGTTCTGAAAGAGCTCTCAAGCCTTCTCCTGGAGTCCTGCCAGGGCTCTTCTCCGGAGGAACTGCTCCGGGTGCTGCTCGAGCGGGAAAAACTGGAGTCCACAGGGATCGGAGACGGCATTGCGATCCCCCATGGCAGGCTGAAAAAATTGAAGACCTTCTCCATCTCCTTTGGACGTTCCAGCCGGGGAGTGGACTTCGATTCAATCGACCACAAGGCAAGCCATCTCTTCTTTCTCGTCATGGCTCCGGAGAATTCGGCCGTGAATAATCTGAAGCTCCTGGGCCGAATCGTGACCCTGCTGAAGGACGGCTCTTTCAAGAAGCAGTTGATGGATGCGCCCTCCCGGAAGGAACTGTTCCAGATCATCTCGGAAGAAGACGAGAAGTATTGAGTGATGAACCGCTTAATCGTTCAGGAACTGGAGGAGGATAAGGGATACCACTTAGACCTGACCCTCGTGGCGGGGAGGGGAGGGTTACATCGCAGTATTGCCCATTCCCAGGTTCAGAAGATGGGGCTGGCCTTAACGGGGTTCGTTCGGTTCGTCCATCCCCAAAGGCTTCAAATCATCGGCAATAGCGAAATGGTTTACTTCCAGACCTTGCCTCCCGAGCAGCAGGAGACGGTGATCCGGCGAATCTGCGAGCCGGAGCTGGCCTGTATTGTCGTGACCGGGAATCTCGCAATTCCTGACCTTCTCCTGAGGGAAGCGGAGAAGAAGCAGGTTCCCCTGTTTCGGACGGGTCTCAAGACCATCGAGTTCATCGAGCGAGTCACCAAATTTCTGGAAGAGAAGCTGGCGGCGACCACGAGCCTCCACGGGGTTCTGATGGACGTCTTTGGAGTCGGGGTTCTCATCCTGGGGAAAAGCGGAATTGGCAAGAGCGAGTGCGCACTGGATCTCATCCTTCGAGGCCACCGGCTCGTGGCCGATGACATGGTGTACATCCAGAAGCGATCCCCGGCCTCCGTTTTCGGCCGGGGGTTTGAGGTCATTCAGCACCACATGGAGATCCGGGGACTCGGCATTATCAATATTCGAAGCCTGTTCGGGGTCGAGGCCATACGGGAACGGAAGAAGATCGAACTGGTGCTGGAACTCATGGAATGGAGCAACCTCCTTGACTATGACCGATTAGGGTTCGAAGAGGAGAAGTACACGATTCTGGAGGTGGAACTTCCGATGCTCAGGATTCCGGTCACTCCCGCCCGGAACCTGACGACCATCATCGAAGTGGCTGCGCGCAACCATCTGCTGAAGGTCATGGGAGTGAACTCGGCGGTGGAGTTTGAGAAGAATCTTCTTCGCAGAATGGAAGAAAGAAGGGGTGCGAGCCTTGAGGGCGAGGACGAAGTGGAGTGAAGAATATCCGGGTCATTCTGATTACCGGGGTTTCCGGGTCTGGGAAAACGACGGCCATTAAGGCGCTGGAGGACATTGGTTTTTTCTGCGTCGATAACCTTCCGATCCTTCTCTTCCCCAAATTTCTGGAACTGTGTGAGCAATCCGAAGGGAAGATCTCCTCGGTCGCCGTCGTGGAGGATATCCGGGGATATGCTTCCTACCCTCCCTGGCGGGGTACAGGAACGGAGATCAAGGGAGACGGCTATCTGGAGGACTCCAGGAGAATCCTTCAGGAACTCCGGAAAGAGGGCTATCCTCTGGAGGTCCTTTTCCTGGAGTGCTCGGATCCGATTCTGATGAGGCGTTTCAGCGAGACGCGGCGTCAGCATCCTCTGGCCGTGGGAGGTTCCATCTGGGAAGGGATTCATCTTGAAAGGAAGACGCTTCAAGGCATCCGGGACATGGCCAATCAGGTGATCGACACGTCGGATTTCAATGTGCATCAACTCAAGGAGAAGATTCAGCACTATGCTCAGGAGGGGAAGGGGTCCCATCAGATGACGTTGACCCTGCTCTCTTTCGGATACAGTTTCGGCGTACCCTATGAGGCCGACCTTCTTATCGATGTGCGGTTCCTGCCGAATCCCCATTTCGTGGACGAATTGAAGCCCCTGAACGGGAACGATTCCGGTGTGGCGAAATATGTTCTCCGGGGAGACGAGGCGAATGAGTTTGTGAAGCGCCTTCAGGATTTCATAGGGTTTCTGCTCCCCCTTTACGTCAGGGAGGGGAAAACCCATTTAACCATAGCCGTGGGATGCACCGGAGGAAGGCATCGGTCGATTGTCATCGTCAATCGTCTGGCGGAGCTCCTGCGGACAGAATGGGCGGACAGGGGGGTGCTGCTGTCCGTCAGGCACCGTGATGCGGAGAAGGGAATGGGAGCATGAGGATTGGAGTGGTGGTTGTGACGCATTGCCGTCTGGGGGAAGAACTGATCGGAGCCGCTCAGCTTGTGCTCGGAGAAGAGCTGAAGCAGTTTCAAGCGGTTTCCATTGATCCGAAAGAGGGCTCAGAAGACATCCGGGAGAAGATCATCGGCGCGATCCGGAAAGTGGACGGAGGACAGGGAATCTTAATCCTGACGGATATGTACGGCGGGACGCCTTCCAACATCAGTCTGTCTTTTCTGAAAGAGACCAAGATCGAGGTGATTACCGGGGTCAATCTTCCGATGCTGTTGAAGCTGGCCACCTATCAGGACGATATCAAGTTGGAAGACCTCGCGCTGTTTATCACACAGTATGGACAGAGGAACATCAATGTGGCAAGCGAGGTACTGAAGAAGAGGAGCGACAAGAAAAAGGACTGAGCGGATCAGAAAGCAACGATGGAAACTCAAACCTTTACCATTCGGAATCGGCTGGGATTGCATGCCCGGGCAGCGGCCCTCGTGGTCAAAACGGCAAATCGTTTCACCTCGGAGGTGATCCTCGAGAAAGACGGCGTGGAGGTGAACGGAAAGTCGATCATGGGGCTTCTGATGCTGGCGGCATCGAAAGGAACCAAGGTGACCCTGAAAGCGGAGGGAAAAGACGCCGTTCAGGCGATCCAGACCCTGGGTAAATTGATTGAGAACAAGTTCGGAGAGGAGTGAACCGGACAGACCCTCCGGGTCTGTTGCGGCGGTTTTTCCGGATTGAGGATGCGATGGCTTTACAGCAGCTGACGAATAAGTTCCTCCATGGCATCGGGGCTTCCCCGGGGATCGTTTTGGGGAAGGCCTTCCTGATCGAACGGTCGAAAGCCCGCCTCCCGCAGAAACGGATCGAAGCCCAGCAGGTTGAACAGGAAGTGGAACGCTTTATGGCGGCCCTTCAGGAATCGAAGAGTCAGCTGACGGAAATCAAGGAACGTATCCTGGATCCTCGGGTGCGGCGGCACGCCCTTATTCTGGATGTTCATCTCATGATCCTGAACGACAAGATGCTGGTTCAGGATACCGTCAACACCATCCGGAAGAGGAAGGTCAACGCGGAGTGGGCGCTGGATCTGACCCTGGGAAAACTGGATGCCGCCTTTGAGGCGATCGAGGATGAATACCTGAGGGAGCGCCGGAGCGACCTCCACTATGTCTCAGCGAGGATCTTCCGGAATCTCCTGGGGAAGAAACATGATGATATCACCAAGATCAAAGGGAAGGTGATCGTGGTGGCCCACGATCTTTCGCCGGCAGACACCCTTCAGATGAATCTAAATCACGTGGCCGGGTTCATTGCGGACATCGGGGGAAAAGTCTCCCACACGGCCATTCTCTCCCGGTCTCTGGGAATTCCGGCAGTGGTCGGATTGGAGAAAGCAACGACTCTCGTGAACGGGGGAGATCTCCTGATCCTGGACGGGGAGACCGGCGAGGTGGTGATCAACCCGACGGAGGAGGTTTCGAGGAATTTCCTGGATCGGAATCGTCATCTGAAATTCCTGGAACGGGAGGTCCACAAATATGCAAGCCTTCCCGCTGAAACCCGTGACGGTGTCCGGATCCGGCTCCAGGCGAATATCGAGATGGTGGAGGAGATCCCGGCGATCAAGATGCACGGGGCCGAAGGCGTCGGGCTGTACCGGACCGAAATCCTCTATCTCAACCGGAAAGACCTTCCCACGGAAGAGGAGCATTTCCAGGTCTATCGAAAGCTGGCGGAATCGGTGAAGCCCGCTCCTGCCACGATCCGGACGCTGGATATCGGGGGAGACAAGTTTCTCCCGAATTACTCGGCCGAAAACGAGACCAATCCCGCCATGGGACTGAGGGCCATCCGTTTCAGCATCAAGGAGACGGAAATCTTTCGCACCCAGCTCAGGGGAATTTTACGGGCAAGCGTCTACGGGAAATTGAGGATCCTTTTGCCGCTCATTTCGGGAATCGAGGAGGTCCGGCAGGCCAAAGGGATCCTGGAGGATGTGAAAAAGAGTCTGAACAAAGCAAGGATTCCCTACGACCGGGAGATCGAGGTGGGCGCCATGATCGAGATTCCATCGGCCTCCATCACAGCGGACATTTTGGCCAAGGAGGTCGATTTTTTCAGTATCGGAACGAATGATCTTATCCAGTACGCCCTGGCCATTGACCGGGTCAACGAGCATGTTTCTTATCTCTATGAGCCTCTTCATCCGGCCATTCTCAGGATCATCCGGGGGGTCGTCCACACGGCTCACCGGGCCGGGATTCCAGTCGCCATCTGCGGAGAGATGGCGGGAGAACCTGCCTACCTTCTGATCCTGATCGGCCTGGAGCTGGACGAGTTCAGTATGAACCTCTTTTCCATCCCCAAGGTGAAACGGATGCTTCGCATGATCCGGTTTGAGGAGAGCCGAGCCCTGGTGGAACAGATCTTCCAGCTTGCAACGGCAGCGGAGATCAAACGGTACGTCCGGTCCTGGATGATCGAGCGGTTTCCCGCCGACGTCACGCAGCATTATCTGGAGGAATGGAAGGTTTAGCAGGCTGCTGAAAAACGCCCTGCCTGACGCAGGCAGGCGCGACCAGGTCGCACCAGGAGGGTGCTCCTGCAAAAGTGCTGATTCTATTTTCTAAATATAAAGGAGGAAAGGCTCTATGGGAATGACGGACTTTTTGTTTACATCCGAATCGGTGACGGAAGGTCACCCGGACAAGGTTGCCGATCAGATCTCCGATTCCATCCTGGATGCGATCATCGGTCAGGATCCGAACTCCCGGGTGGCATGCGAAACGCATGGTCACCACGGGGATGGTGCTCATTGCCGGTGAGATTTCGACGTCGTGCTACGTTCATATGCCCTCCATCGTTCGCGAAACCATTAAGGAGATCGGCTATACCGATTCCTCCATGGGATTCGACTGGGAGACCTGCGCGGTCCTGACGTCCATCGATGAGCAGTCGCCCGATATCCGGCAGGGAGTCGAGGAGAGGGCGAATCACGAAATGGGGGCGGGAGACCAGGGGCTCATGTTCGGCTACGCCTGCAATGAAACACCGGAGTTGATGCCTCTTCCCATCATTCTCGCTCATCGCCTGACCCGGAGGCTGGCCCAGGTGCGAAAAGAGAAGGTCCTCGATTTCCTGAGACCTGACGGGAAATCTCAGGTGACCATTCAGTACGTCAACGGGAAACCCGTCCGTGTGGACTCCGTCGTCATCGCCGCCCAGCATTCCGATAAAGTGAGCTATGAGCGGATAAGAGAAGGGATTATCGAGGAGGTCATTTTCAAGATCATTCCTGAGGAATTGCGGGACAAGAAGACGACCTACTACGTCAACACGACGGGCCGGTTTGTGGTGGGTGGCCCGAAGGGGGATTGCGGCCTGACGGGAAGAAAGATCATTGCGGATACGTACGGAGGCGTGGGAAGCCACGGAGGAGGCTGCTTTTCAGGGAAAGATCCCACGAAGATGGACCGGAGTGCGTCGTATATGGCTCGGCACATTGCCAAGAATATTGTCGCCGCCGGGCTGGCGGAGAAATGCGAGGTCCAGATCGCCTATACCATCGGTGTGGCGAAGCCTGTCTCCATGATGATCGATACGTCGAGGACCTGGAAAATCCCTCCCGACCAGATCGCCAAGATCGTCTGGGACCATTTCGATATGAGGCCGAAAGCCATTATCCAGGATCTGGATCTCCTTAAGCCCATTTATAAGCAGACTTCGTGCTACGGGCATTTCGGCCGCAACGAATCCGGATTCACGTGGGAAAAGACTGACCACGCAGACGAGTTGAGAAAAGCGGCAGGACTTTGATGGATTGCAGATTTCAGATTGTAGATTGCAGATGTTTCAATCCCAGATCTTCAATCTGAAATCTGAAATCTGAAATCTCACATCTCACATCTTACATCTGAAATCTGCGATCGAGAGGAGCGATGATGGACTACGACGTTAAAGACATTTCATTAGCGGATAAGGGCCGTCTCCGTGTGGACTGGGCGGAGATGGCCATGCCTGTGCTGAAACTCATCCGGAGCCGTTTTGAGAAAGAAAAACCCCTCAAGGGAGTGCGCCTCTCAGCCTGCCTTCATGTGACGACGGAAACGGCTGTTTTGATGCGGACCCTTCTGGCAGGAGGAATGGAGGTGACCCTGTGCGCCTCGAATCCATTGAGTACGCAGGATGATGTGGCCGCTTACCTCGTCAAGGAGTTGAAGGTTCCCACCTTTGCGATCAAAGGCGAGGATGGCGACACGTATTACACCCACATTCAAAAAACCCTTGCCTTTCGTCCGAACCTCACGATGGACGACGGAGCGGACCTGGTCTCTTCCTTCCACTTTATCGCCCTGGAGAAGTGGGGAGAGCTTCCGCCTTCCGTCCGGGATTGGGCGCAGGGTCTCACTGCTCAGAAGAAGGCGGAGATGATCCGCGGGGTGCTGGGAGGCACCGAGGAAACGACAACCGGCGTGATCCGGCTGCGTTCGATGGAGAAGAGCGGGGTGTTACGATTTCCCATTATTGCCGTGAACGACGCCGAAACGAAGCATTTCTTTGACAATCGTTATGGGACAGGGCAGTCCACGATTGACGGGATCGTTCGGGCTACGAACCGGCTGCTGGCAGGCTCGACGTTTGTCGTTTCAGGCTACGGATGGTGCGGCAAAGGGCTGGCCATGCGCGCTTCAGGCATGGGCGCGAAGGTCGTCATCACCGAGGTCAATCCGCTCCGGGCCCTGGAGGCACTGATGGACGGCTTCCAGGTCATGCCCATGGAAGAGGCTGCGGAGAAGGGAGACATCTTCTGCACGGTCACAGGGAATATCAGTGTCATCCGGAAAGAACACTTCCTGAAGATGAAAGACGGGGCCATTGTTGCGAATTCGGGCCACTTTAATGTAGAATTAGAATTAAAAGGTCTTGAAGGGGTAGCGGCATCCAAGCGGAACATTCGAGACTTTGTTGAAGAGTTCAGTCTGATCAATGGCCGGCGGGTCTATGTTCTCGGAGAGGGCCGGCTGGTGAACCTTGCTTCCGCAGAAGGCCATCCTTCCAGCGTCATGGATATGAGTTTTGCCAACCAGGCACTCTCGGTAGAGTATCTGGTCAAGAACTGTCGGGGCCTGGAGAAGAAAATCTACACGGTTCCGTCCGATATCGACCGGGAAATCGCCCGGATGAAACTCCTTTCCGTAGGGGGTCCGGATTGACCAACTGACTGAGGAACAGAAACACTATTTGTCTTCCTGGGAGATGGGAACATGATTGAAGAGAGGTCTCCGATCCATCCGCAGAAAAAGAGCAGCAAGTTCTGGAGGGCCGTGTTGCTCTGCGCGCTGGTCATCATTGCCGGCCTGCTGATCTATCGCGGGTGGGCCCTGTCCCAGAAGAAGAATGCCGCCCAGAGGGTCGGTCGAGGAGAGGTGTCCGTTCAACTCTCTCCGGTCATTCGTAAGAATCTGACTTACTCTTTCTATGCTACAGGGGATATTGCTCCGCTGACCGAGGTTGCCCTTTTCCCCAAGGTTTCAGGCTACCTGGAACGCATCGATGTCCGTATCGGGGACTCCGTGCGGCAAGGCCAGGTCATTGCCCAGATCGACCGGTCGGACTTTCTCCAGAAGGTAAAGGAAGTGGAAGCAAAGGTGGCCTATGCAAAGGCCCAAGTTGGCTGAGCTTGAAGCCGGGACAAGGAGCCAGGAATTGCGTCAGGCGGAAGAGTCCGTCACGCAGGCCCAGTCCCGTTTCGATCATGCGAAACTCCAGAAGGAGAGAATGGAAGCCCTGTACGGCAGGCAGATTGTCTCGAAGAAAGATTTCGATAACGCCGAGATGGATTATAAGGTGACGGAAGCTCAACTCGAGGGGAGTCAGCAGCAGCTGAAACTGCTTCGGGAGGGGGCCCGTCAGGAAGTGAAGACAGCCAGTCAGGCGAAGTTGAGGGAGATGGAGGCCCTTCTGGCCCAGGAGCAGATTCGACTTGAAAACACGGTGATCACGGCTCCGTTCCAGGGGGATATCATGAGGAAGTATGTTGACGGAGGGGCCCTGGTCTCTCCGTCAACAGCGCTGGTCCATCTGGTTCACACAGCCACCCTCAAGGTGGTGGCCAATGTCCTCGAGAAGGATATCCCTTTTCTGAAACCCGGGATGATTGCCAGGATTCGGACGGACGCCTACCCGGACAAGACTGTTTGAAGGGAGGGTTGCACGCATCAACACGGGTCTGGACTCGTCGACCCGGACCCTCCAGGCGGAGGTTGAGATTCCGAATTCAAACCGTCTTCTGAAACCCGGGATGTTCGCCCACATTGAGATTTCCCTCCTGGAAAAGCCGGGTGTGGTGGCGGTCCCGCGGGAGGCCGTCCTTGAAGAAAACGGAGCCAGGTTTATCTTTACGGTTGAGGGAAATAAGGCGGCCCGCAAGCCGGTCGTGACCGGCATCGAGGAGGGTCCGCTTGTGGAGGTCCGTGAAGGACTGAAAGAAGGGGACCGGGTGATTACGAGAGGCCAAAACCTCCTCAAAGAAAACTCCATCGTCCGCGTGGTGGAGGGAAGCTAAACCCTTATGGACATCATCCGTGGCTCACTGAAGAATCCCGTAGCCCGGTTCATGATGGCGATCGCCATCATTCTGCTCGGGGTCATCGCCTTTTCCAATCTTGCCATCGACCTCTTTCCGGACATCTCTTATCCCATCATTTCGATCAGCACCGAGTATCCGGGGGCCAGTCCGGAGGATATTGAGATCTCGGTCACCCGTCTCATTGAAAAAAGGGTAAGCCGGATCCAGAACGTTCGGCACGTCTCCTCCCGTTCGAGGGAGAGCTTTTCCACCGTGATCGTTGAATTTTACTGGGGAACCAATCTCGATGTGGCCTCCAGTGATATCCAGCAAAGCATCAGTCAGATCCTCGACAATCTGCCCGACGATGCAAAGCAGCCGGTCATCTTCAAATTCGATCCTTCCCAGATTTCGGTCATTACGCTGGCGATCACAGGTCCCATGGATGAGTTTCGCCTCAGGGAGCTTGCCGAGGATTTTGTTGCGCCAAGGCTCGAAAGTCTAAAAGGGGTCGCCTCGGCAAACGTCTTTGGAGGCAAAGTCCGAGAGATTCAGGTCGATCTCAACCGGCGCACACTCGAGGGGATGAATCTCTCCGTTGACAAGGTGGCCCAGGCGGTTAAAGCCGGTCATACGGACAGTCCGGGAGGGAGTCTGAGAGGCGAGAAGCGGGAGGTTTCCGTCCGGACCCTTGGCCGGTCCCCGGAGTTCAAGAACATCGAGGAGATCATTGTTCAACAACTGAACGGAACCGCCGTCCGTGTTAGAGACCTCGGGCGTGTCAAAGACGGATACGAAGATATTGAAACGGAAGTCAGTGTCAACGGGACGAAGGGCATCATCCTGGGGATCCAGAAACAGATCGGCGGCAACACCGTTTCCGTCGTGGACAGCATCCTCAAAGCCTTGCCGGAGGTTGAAAAGGTCCTTCCTAAAGGCATCAAAATCCAGGTGGTCTCCGACCAGTCGACGTTCATCCGGAAGTCGATCAAGAACCTCCAGCACGAGGCTATCATGGGGGCCCTCCTGGCGGTGGCTATCGTCTTGATCTTTCTCGGGAGCGGGACCAGTACACTCATCATCGCCCATTCGATCCCCATTTCCATCGTATCCACCTTTGTGCTCCTCCATTTCGGCCATTTCACCCTGAACATCATGACACTGGGAGGTCTGGCTTTGGGGGTGGGCCGCCTTGTGGATGATGCGATCGTCGTGCTGGAAAACATCAATCGCCACATCGAGAAGGGTGAGTCTCCCATGGAGGCTTCCTATAAGGGGGCAAGCGAAGTCAGCAAACCCGTTGTGGCAGCGACCATCACGAGCATCGTGGTCTTCGCTCCCCTTGCCTTTGTCAAAGGGGTTTCTGCCCTTCTATTCGTCCAGATGGCTTATACCGTCGCCTTTTCCCTGCTTGCGTCGCTCTTTGATTCCCTGACCCTTGTCCCGGTGCTGACGGCCAAGTTCTTAAAGCCCAGGAGTGAGCAGAAGAAGGTCTCCTGGACTCAGAAGATCTTCCGGAAGACCGAACCCTTCTTTCAATGGGTCGACCAGCATTACCAGAATCTGCTTGAATTTGCCCTGCTCCGAAGGCGAATGGTGGTATCGGGCGTTGTCGGCATCTTTGCGGTGACGATGGTCTTCTTTCTCCTCGGCCACTACAATGTCATCCGATTCATCGGGGAAGAGTTCTTTCCTCAATCGGATGAGGGCCAGATGCGGGTCACCCTCCGACTGCCCGTTGCTTCGACCGTCCAGGAGACGAAGAGGGTGATGGATCAGGTGGAGGGGATTATTTTCGAGGATGTCCCTGAACTCTCTTCTCTCTCAGCAAGGTCGGGGTCAGGCAGAGGGACAGGGATCTTCTCCGGGAGGTTCTCGGGTCATCATACCGGGAACGCACAGGTCATGCTGGTAGACCAGGCCGAACGTGAGCGTTCTTCCGAGACGGTCGCGAGGTCTTTGAGGCAGAAGTTCAGAAACATTCCGGGAGCCGTCATTTCCGTTTACCCCGGCGGGATTGTCTCGAGAATCATGACCTTTGGCGCCGATGACCCGATCGATGTGGAGATTCTCGGATATGATCTCGGGGCGGGTAGTCGTCTGGCCAGAGAAGTGGATCGAATCCTCAGAGAGGTCCGGGGAGTCACCGATATCCAGGTCGGCCGAGAAGAAGGTCTTCCGGAATATCAGATCAAGGTGAGGCAGGACCGGGTGGCAGCATTAGGTCTATCGACTTCCCGCGTGGCGGAGATCGTGAAGGGTGCCATCGAAGGGTCCGAATCCTCCCTTTATGTGGACCCGCAGACAGGCCGGGAGCATAAGGTCAGGGTCCGACTCCGGGAAGAGGACCGGAAAGGACCGGGAGATCTGGAACACCTTCCGGTGCCGGTGTCAGGAGGGAAGGTCGTCTCACTGGAAAACGTCGTGGAGATTGCCCGGGCAGCGACCCCTGTTCAGCTGGAGCGAAAATACCAGCAACGCATTGTGCATGTGACCGCGAACACGAGCGGCCGCGATCTCGGGGCGATTGCCAATGAAATTGAGACGAAACTTTCAGAGATGAAGATTCCGGAGGGATTTTCGGTTTCACTGAAAGGGGCCAGACTGGAGCAGCAGGAGGCCTTCCGGACACTCTTCTTTGCTCTGGGACTCGCCATCGTCTTAATTTACATGGTACTGGCTTCACAGTTCGCTTCCCTTCTTCACCCCTTCCTGATCATGTTTTCTGTGCCGTTGGGATTCATTGGAGTCATCTGGGCGCTTTTCGTTACAGACAACACATTGAGTGTGGTCTCTTTCATCGGGATCATCATGATGGTCGGGATCGTTGTGAGCAATGCCATCATCCTGATCGACTATATTAACCGGCTCAGGAAGGAAGGAATCGAGCTGAAAGAAGCGATTGTCCGGGCAGGCAGGGTTCGCCTTCGGCCGATCTTAATGACCACTCTGACCACGATTTGCGGACTGATCCCGATGGCCCTTGGAATCGGGGAGGGAGCGGAGGCCAACGCGCCTCTGGCCATTTCCGTGATCGGGGGGCTGTCGGTCTCGACCTTTCTGACCCTGGTGTTTGTCCCGACGCTCTACTTCGTCGTTGAGAAATGGCGACTCCAGCGAAGCCAATACCAAATCCCAAGCGCCCAATGAGATTTAAGATTTCAGATTTTAGATTGTAGATTGAAAAATCAAAAATCTGAAACTGAGGATGCGCCGTCTTCAATCTGAAATCTCACATCTTCAATCTGAAATAGATCTTGTATGATTCTTCGCAAAAAGACACGTCAGATCTCCCTTGGTTCCGTGAAGATCGGGGGAACCGCCCCTGTTTCCATCCAATCGATGACCAAGACCGATACCCGGGATGTCCGGAATACGGTCCGCCAGATTCGGCGCCTCGAAGGAGCGGGGTGTGAGGTGATCCGGGTCGCCGTGGTGGACGAAGAGGCTGCGGCGGCCATCGCCGAGATCAAGAAGAGGATTCATATCCCCCTGATCGCCGACATTCATTTCAACTATCGCCTCGCCCTGAAGTCCATGGAAGCGGGTGCGGACGGTCTTCGCATCAACCCTGGGAATATCGGAGGAAGGGATCGACTGAAGGCGGTTGTGACCCAGGCAAAGGCCCGGGCGGTCCCCATTCGCATCGGAGTGAACGCAGGCTCTCTGGAGAAGGGCCTGCTGGATCAGTTCGGAGGTGCCACTCCCGAAGCCATGGTGTCAAGCAGCCTCCGCGCCATCGAGGGGATGGAGGCTCTCGACTTTGATCTGATCAAGGTTTCTCTCAAGGCTTCGGATGTCCCGAGGACCCTGGAGGCTTACCGCCTCTTTTCAGAGAAGTCGAATTATCCGCTCCATCTTGGAATTACGGAAGCCGGAAAAGGGACCGGGGCCATCGTCAAGTCTTCCATCGGGATCGGGCTCCTTCTCCAGGAAGGAATCGGGGATACCCTGCGGGTTTCGCTGACGGGCGATCCTGTTGAGGAAGTTCGGGTGGGCTATGAGATCCTGCGGGCCCTGAAGATCAGGCGGAGGGGCGTGGAGATCATTTCCTGCCCGACCTGCGGTCGATGTGAGGTTGATTTAACCCGCCTTGTGGAAAGAATCGAGAAGGGTGTCGATAAGATTTCCGTTCCGCTGACAGTGGCGATCATGGGTTGCGTGGTCAACGGACCCGGTGAGGCAAAGGAAGCGGACGTGGGGATTGCAGGAGGAAAAGGGGCGGGGGTCCTCTTCAAAAAGGGGCGGATCGTTCGGAAGATCAAGGAGAAGGATTTTGCGGAAGTCCTGATGAAAGAAATCCTGCAAATGACCTAAGGCACACGTAAATCCGAAGCAGAAACCTGCCGTGGAAGGCAATTCAGACGATCGAATTCCAAGGTTCGAAACAAGGAAACGGTTAAGCCATTTGACTCCTGAGCATTCGGATTTGTTTCGGACTTCGAATCGTTCGGATTTTCATTTTTCGGGTGGTTGCAGCTTCTTCCAGACATAGTAAATCCTGTGAAGTACCGTGGCGTGGGTGAGAAGAGCGAGGATCCAGAGGACGGGTTCCATCAGGTGAAAGAGGGCGCCGATGGAGAGTAGAATCATGCGCTCGGCTCGTTCCATCACGCCGACCGTGCAGGAGAGGTGAGCTGCCTCGGCCCGTGCTCTGGCGTAAGGCACGAGGGCTATCCCAAGGGAAGCGAAAGAAGAAAGGATGACCAGGCCCGGTTGCCCGCGATTCAGGTAATAAATGAGTAGGGCCATCATCAGGAAGAGATCCGAGTATCGGTCCAGAACAGAATCGAAGAAACCACCGAAGGCCGTTACCTGTCCTGTCTTTCGGGCGACCACACCGTCGAGGAGGTCGAAAAAGCCTGAAAGGAGAATTGCCAGTCCGGCAAACACCCAGAACCCTTTCAGGATCAGGACGGACGCAACAAGACCTGTCAAGAATCCCACGAGCGTGAAGAAGTTTGGATTTCCCCGGTCCCCGCAGGTTCTTCTGAGGATGCCGTGAAGGAAAGGGTCGAGCCGATGCCCGATCTGGTTGCCGATCATATAGGGTGGGCCGTTCAAATGCTTCCGGCCCTGTGAAAAAGGGAAAGAGCCGGGAGGGTTTTGGCAAAGAACATAACATTTTTGGAGAAAAAGTCAACTCATTGGCTCCCCGGCGTAAATGCCGGGGCTTGCTCGGAGTAGACCCTGAGCGGTACTAAACCCGGAGGTTTCGTGCCGTCGAACGGGTCAATTCGCCGGCACAATGGGCGAGGCGGGAGGTGGAAGGTTGGAGGCCAAATCTAAGGTATTGAAGGCTATCAGCATCTGGCTCAAACCTCAGTCCTCCAACCCATCACTTTTTTCTGCAAAGGGGGGTTCATGACATCGAATGCGATTTCAACCACGGAGTTCGGGTCCCTGGTATTGAAGGGAAGGGGGAAGGTCAGGGATATCTATGATCTTGGAGACGCCCTTCTTATTGTAGCCACGGATCGAATTTCAGCCTTTGATGTGGTTATGCCCAATCCGATACCGGATAAAGGCCAGGTTCTGACGCAGCTGTCGAAGTTCTGGTTTGAGTTGACCGGAGAGATCATTCCCAACCACGTTGTCTCCGCGGAGACAGGAGATTATCCTGCCTCCTGTGGCCCTTACCGGAGGGCTCTGGAAGGCCGATCCATGCTGGTGGTGAAAGCCGAACCGCTTCCGGTTGAATGTGTCGTGCGAGGATACCTCTCCGGGTCGGGCTGGGAGGAATACCGGAAAAAAGGGACGGTCTGCGGGGTTCCGCTTTCGAAAGGACTGGTGGAATCGTCAAAACTGGAGGAGCCCATCTTTACCCCTTCCACAAAGGCCGAAGCGGGTTTTCATGATGAGAATATCACTTTTGAGAGGACGGAAGAAATCGTGGGAAAGGAGATGGCCCGTCGCTTGAAATCCGCCTCTCTTTCGATTTATCAAAAGGCGAGGGATTTTGCAGAAACAAGAGGGATCATCATCGCGGATACAAAGATGGAGTTCGGGATGAATGAGGGAAAGCTTCTGCTGATTGACGAACTCCTGACGCCGGATTCCTCAAGGTTCTGGCCGAAGGACGAATACCGTCCGGGAGGTTCCCAGAAGAGCTTTGACAAGCAGTTCTTGAGGGATTATCTGCTTTCCATCAAGTGGAATAAAACGCCTCCCGCTCCGGAGCTCCCTGAGGAAATCATTGAAAAAACCCGGGAGAAGTATCTTGAAGCCTATGAGAGGTTAGTCGGGAAACCGTTGGGGGTGTGAGCAGTTCCGTGCTCATACAAAATACAACTCCACCGCAGAGACGCTGAGAACGCAAAGAAAGCATTTTCTATTTGGCGGAGAAATGCCGCCAAATAAAAAGGCTCCTGTTTTTTCAGGGCAAGTCCCGGACGGGCGCCCGGATCTTGTCTTGAAACCCTGTCTGCCCTGCCTGCTGCAGGGAATCACCGACAGGGACGAACTGTCTGATCCAATCGCCGTCTCCCGATTGGATCAGAATGAGAATCTCCCTCAGCGTTCTCCGCGACTCCGCGGTGAACCCGATTTTCACTGAAACCGGATTACCTTTTTGCCATCTTCGCTCTCTCCTCTTCGGCCAGTTCCCGGCGGAGTACCTTGCCCACCATGGTCTTGGGAAGGCTGTCTCGGAACTCCACGTGTTTCGGGATCTTGTAGGCGGCCAGCTTCCGGCGGCAGAAGAGGCGGATCTCTTCAGGAGTGGCCTGTTTTCCGGGATGGAGCACAATCCATGCCTTGACCGCCTCACCCTGGTAATCGTCGGGAACTCCTGCCACGCCCACTTCGGCCACCGCCGGATGGGATGCAATCACTTCTTCCACGTCCCGGGGCCAGACCTGAAACCCGCTCGGTTTGATGACGTCTTTCTTCCGGTCCACAATAAAGATATATCCGTCGGCGTCTATGTAGCCCAGGTCCCCGGTATGGAGCCACGGGGGGCCTTCCCCGTGGGAGTGGAGGGCCATGGCAGTCTCCGCCTCATTCTGCCAGTACCCTGCCATCAGTTGGGGAGCCCGCATCAGGATTTCACCCACCTCGCCGGTCGGGAGGATTCGGTCCCCGCTATCGGGGTCCGCAATTCGAACCTCCACGTCCGGGACCGGCATTCCAATCGACCCCGTTTTCTTCTTTCCCAGGGCGGGATTGACGATGCAGGCCATCATGGCCTCGGTCAGGGAATATCCCTCTGCAATCGTTCCGCCGGTGATGTCCTCGAAGGCCTGCTTCGTTTCGGCCAGTAGCGCCGAGGCGCCCGAGATGCATAATTTGATGGAACGAAAGCTGACTTTCCCCGCCCTGACATGCGGATGGTTGAGGATGGCGATAAAGAGGGTCGGGACACTGATAAAAAACGCAGGACGGACTTTGGAGAGGGTATGAAGGATGTCCTTGATGTCGCGGGGATTCGGAATGAGGGACATCGGATTGTGTCCGATGAACGCGACGCTTTGAATCCCGAGGTTGGCGTAGACGTGGAAGAGAGGAAGGGGCAGCGTCATGATATCCTTCCAATCCTCGATCAGGCAAGACACCCAGGCGTGCAGTTGTAGGCCGGAGATCACATAACTCCGATGCTGACCGACAGTCCCCTTCGGGATCCCGGTTGTTCCGCCGCTCATCAGGATGACCGCCGGGTCCTCCGGTCCGACCCGAATCAAGGGCTTCGATGCGGTGGCATGATTGCGGATCAGGTCTCCAAACCGGAAGTCCCCCTTTCGCAGGCGGATACGATGGCCCTCCTTCTTTTCCTTAACGAGCGTGAAGAGGATTCGCAGGAAAGGTGGCAGGTACTCCTTGATATTGGTGGCGATCACCCGTTTCAGTGCGGTCCGGGGCTGAAGCGATTTGATGCGGGAGTAGAAAGGGGTCAGCGTCACGATCGTTTCGGCCCCATTTTTGACGAGAGGACCCTCCAACTCCCGCTCCGTGTAGATGGGATTGAGGGGGCAGATGATGGCGCCGGCCTTCCAGCCTCCGAATTGGGCGATGAGAAACTGAGGGCAGTTGGGCAGGAGAAGAGCCACGCGATCTCCTTTCCTGATCCCGAGCTCAATCAGGGCTGCGGCAAAAGCATTGCTGAGGCGCTCCAATTCGTCCAGGGTGACTTGGGCCCCTTTAAACAGGAGGACCGGGAAATCAGGACGCTGGCGGGCCGCCTCGCTCAAATAATCCAGAAGCGTGCGGTCCGGATAAGGCATGAGTGATTCGGGAACGCCTTGGTCGTAGTTCTTAACCCAGGGATGGTTCGCCATCGTCCACCTCCTTATCCGTTCCGATGACCCGGCCGGCGCCGACCTGATGCGTGAATTGAAGCAGTCGCTCTATTTTCTTCGTTATACCAGATTCGAGGGGCTTTAAAAACTTTTTTTTCATCGACCGGGTTGAAGACTTCGAGTTTGACAGGGGATGGAACTTGGGAGTATCATAAAAGTGAAAGGCGCATATGGAGGGAATCATCTATCAAGAAAAGCCGGTCCTCTCCCATCCGGCTCTGATCATCGGTTTTGACGGGTGGCCTAACGCCGCGGAGGTATCTTCGTTTGCCCTCCATGCAGCTGATCGAAGCCACGGAGGCGAAGAAATTCGCCTTCATGGGCGGTGAAGAATTCTACCAGATGACTTCCCACAGGCCGGTGGCGGTCATCAAGGAGGGAAGGCTGGTTGAAATCAGGCCCGCAGGAAATTATTTCTACTATTCGAGAGGAGGCTCTTCGGGCGACTTGATTCTTTTCCACGGGGTTGAACCTCATTTGCGGTGGGGAGCCTTTGTCGAACTCCTTTTCTCCCTGGCGGACGCATTCGGTATCACACAGATCATTACCCTCGGAGGGACTTATGACTACGTTCTTCATACCTATCCTCCGAAGGTCAGCGCCCTATTCAATCAAGAGGATGTGAAGGAGAGGATTCTCAAGGCAGGCCTCGAACTGGCTGAGTACACGGGTCCGATCAGCATCCACACCTCGATCTTGGAGGCGGCAAGGAAGAAGGGGATCCAGGGGCTCAGTCTGTGGGGGCACGTCCCCCATTATCTTCAGGGCAGGAATGTTAAAGTCGTTTACGGGATCCTGAAGAAGCTGAAAGACCTGCTGGAGGCGGATTTCGACCTGTCTGACTTACAGAGGACCAGCGATTATTTCGATGAGCAGGTTCAGCAGCTTGTGAAGCAGGATCCCAAGCTTCAGGAGGTCATTCGCAAGCTGGAAGAGGTCTATCAGAGCGCCGAGGAGTTTTCTCCGCTGTCCGGGAAAACGGGCGGGGGAAAAGAGGAGAAGGTCATCTACATTCAGGCCTTTCTCAAGAAACCGGGCGATGAAGAGAAGAAAGGGGGATAATGGCCCGGGGCAGTTCTCCCAGGTTCGGGAGGATGCGCTTGGGCTTTCCTGACGACAGCTCCAGACTGGAATGAAATCCTGTCGCAAGGGCGTAGACATCGACGCCCGCCCGCTTGCCTGTTTCGATATCCGTGAGGGTGTCGCCGACGAAAACAACCTCTTCGGGGGACATCTTCATCTCGCCGAGAACGGCCATCGATCATATCGGGACAGGGTTTGTTTCGGGGAACGTCACCGGCCCCCATGATCGATCTGAAGTAATGCAGGGCGCCGAGGTGGTTCAGCGTCCCCCGGGCGAAACGGCCCAGCTTGTTGGAGGCTACTCCGAGAGCGATTCCCTGTAAAGAGAGGGTTTCCAGAACCTCCTTTGCCCCGTCGATAAAGTGACTTTTTCCAAGATACACTTCTTCATATTTCCTTCGCATCATCGGGATGGCCCGACCCATTTCCTCCGGTCCAAAGAAGGGAGCCAGGGTGGATTCAAGATCGCCCTTCAGATGATCCTTCAACGCCCGATAGGGAAAAGGCGCCTTCCCGAGCTGCTTCAGGGCCTCCTGCAATCCCAGATAAATCGCTTCGTAAGCCTCGATCAGGGTCCCGTCGAGATCGAAGAGGATTCCCCGAATCCTTTTCTGCAGGTCCTTCCGGATATCGTCGAAGCTCTCGTAGGTGTGGCAGGGCAATTCCTCTTCGACACAGTAGGGATAGAGGTCTTCTTTTGCAAAGACGAGGTCGGCCTCCTTTGCCCCGCACCTGTCCGATAGACCGTTTCCGGCGAAGAAGATGAAATCATAGGTCTCCCGGTGCATTCGGACGAGCCTCTTCTTGCAGGTTCCGCAGCGGCCGCACTCCTCATTGGCAAACGGAAAAGAGATCCCAACCTTGTTTCCGCTGAGAAATTGGGTTTGGTTGGCATAGAAGGGTATATCCGAAAGGCCATGGGACTCCAGCAGGGCTTTGATATAGAAGTCGAGGCCGTCACTGACGATTTTGACATCGATCCCTTCTTTTCGGCAGAATTGATAAAAGGAGACAAAGAAGGGATCGATCGACGCGTGATGCTTAACGAAATCGAGGAACGCCTGTTCATCTCCTGAGAGGAAGGTTGCGATGCGGCAGTAGGCCTCCCTCGATCCAATTCCCCCTTTTCGGAACTCCCGGTCGACGGCTTCCCAATCTTTCGAGGAAAAGCGCTGGAACAGATCATATCCCACGTCCCGGGCAGCGATGGTTCCATCAAAGTCGCAGAGAATCAGTTGCTTCGTCTTCTTTTGAATATTGGTTTTCCCCCTCATCACCCTATCTTCTTATCCTCTTATCTTCCATCTGCTATCTTCCATCTTCTCAACTTCTCAACTTCTCAACTTCTTATCTTCCTATCCTCTTATCTTCTCTCTTTCAGTCGTCCCAGCCGAGATGCTTCTTTTTCCCGACAGGGAGATTGTACTTTTCCTTTAACCGTCTGACCACAAGTTCGGGAACCAGTCCTTCCACCGCCCCTCCCAGGCTTGCAACCTCCTTGATCGTCCGGGAGGAAACGAAGAAGTAGTCCTTGCTGGTCATCATAAAGAGGGTGTCGAGGTGGCTGTTCAAACTCCGGTTCATGGACGCCATGTGAAACTCGTACTCGAAGTCGGAAGTGGCCCGAAGGCCCCGCAGGATCACGATGGCATTCGTATTCGCAACATAGTCCACGAGAAGCCCCGTGAAACTGTCTACGATCACATTGGCGGTATCCTCGAATACCGTTTTGACGATGTCGACCCGTTCTCCGACTGTGAAGAGTGAGCGCTTCTCGCTGTTATTGGCGATGGCCACAATGACTTTATCGAAAATCTCGAGGGCCCTTTCGACGATATCGATGTGTCCGTAGGTAATGGGATCAAAAGACCCCGGGTAGATGGCAACCTTTTCCATCGGTGCGTCGTCTCCTTTTTGATTTCGCCTGCCTGCGTGTGATCGCATCGGCGAAGGCTGGGATTTCAGGTGTTTCGAACTCCGTAAGCTTATTCGGTCGCGGCTATGCCGCACTGGGTTCGTCAGAGGCCGGCTTCAAAAAGGAAATCAGGGTATCTCCAATCTGTCGCTCGCGGATGAGACTCCACCCATAGACCCTCTGGGGAAGGGGTTCCCGCCGATCGTGTTCGATCACCAGAACGGACTCGGAGTGGCAGATCCCCAGGTTTCCGATCTTTGAAAGCATTCTCTGGACCAGTCCCTTCTCGTAAGGGGGGTCCATCAGGATCAGATCAAAGACCGCTCTCCGACGACTGAGAATCCCAACGGCCCGCAAGGCATCCGTCGGGAGGATTTCGGCGCGGTCCTGCATACCGCATTGAGAAAGGTTCCTTTCAATCAGGCTCAGGGCCTGTCTCCTCATGTCGACAAAGAGAACCCTTGAGGCTCCCCGGCTGAGGGCCTCGAGTCCCAGATTCCCGGTGCCGGCAAAAAGATCCAGGACGACCTTGTCCTCGATGTCTCCCAGGATGTTAAAGAGAGACTCCTTCACCCGGTCCGAGGTAGGCCGGATTCCCCGGCCGTGCACCGCGACAAGCCTCCGTCCTTTTGATGTTCCCCCAATGATCCGCATCGTTAAACCAAAAATTCGAAATCCGAATATCGAATTACGAAACAAGACCGAAACTGCAAATAGAAGCCGTCAATTTATGTAGGTTTAGAGCATTTGGAATTTGAACATTTGAAATTGTTTCGAATTTCGTGCTTCGTGCTTCGAATTTTGCTTTACTGAAAGAGTTCTTTCACTCTTTTGTTCATGTTTTCCTGATGGGAGCCCGGCCAGTAGATTCGATGACATTCCGGACACCGGAAGAACTCCTGCTGTTGATGAAAGATATAGTCCGGGACGCTTTCCTCCACCTCCCGGGGCGCAGCCTTTTCGAGGATTGCGTTGCAGAGAAGACACCGGGAAAAGAGGTTCTCGTCGCCCCCGGAAATGAGTTTATTTCGAATCAATGCCTTCAATTGCAGAAAGGGTTTGTCCTCTTCGACAAAGATGATCTTATCCTCGGGCCTTTTGGGAACGAGCTTCGTGTTCCGGGTTAGAATGACACGGCCCTCCTCTCGGGCCAGGTGAAAGAGCCGGTGCATATCTTCTCCACGATAATAGATCGTATCGTAGCCGAGCATCCTCAACCCTTTTGCCAGTTTCCCCAGAGTCCGGTCCGCAAGGAACTTCATTGATTTCTCTCGCCCGCTTCGCTTGAGTTCACAGAGTACTCAGAGAGAGCATTGTTTGTTTGTCGGCCGGAAGTCGCAAGATCTTAAGGAGAATCGATGTCTCTCCGATTCTCCTTAAACAAATCCTTCTCCGTGATCTCTGTGGGCTCTGCGAGAGATACCCTGTTATTCGGTTGCCGCTTTCCGCCTGATGCCTAACGACTTGTGTGTTCCTGCCCAATGCGACATGCGCTATGCCCTTTGCGCTATGCGCTATGCGTCGTTTGGTTACAGGTACTTTCCGATGAGGATGTTCAAGTCCTTCTTCGTCTTTTCCGGAATCATCGTTTTGTCGGTGATCAGGGCGTACTGGAGGGCCGTGGCGCAGACGCATTCGCGTTTTTCGGGAAGTCTCCGAAGGGCGTTGCGGATCGCTTTCTTGGCCGTCTCTGCGCTCTGTGCCAGGATCCGGAGGACGTCGCCGATGGAGACATCGCCTGCCTCCCCATGCCAGCAATCATAATCCGTCGCGAAAGCGAGTGAGGCGTAGCAGATCTCAGCCTCCCGGGCAAGTTTGGCCTCGGGAAGATTCGTCATGCCGATGACGTCGATCCCCCATGACCGGTAAAGCCTTGATTCGGCGCGGGTTGAGAACTGCGGGCCTTCGATGCAGAGATAGGTCCCTCCACGCTGAACTTTGGCGCCGGCCTCCCTGCCCGCCTGGAAGAGGATCTGGCTGAGGTCCGGACAGACCGGGTCTGCAAAACCCACGTGGCCGACAATCCCGTCACTGAAAAAGGTACTGGCACGGCCCGCGGTCCGGTCAATGAACTGGTCCGGGATGACCATGTGACCCGGATGAATCGTTTCTTTCATGGAGCCCACGGCGCTGACACCAATGATCCACTGGACGCCGAGCATCTTCATCCCGAAGATATTGGCCCTGAAGTTGAGGGAGGAGGGTTGAATGCGGTGTCCCTTGCCATGGCGCGGCAGAAAAACGACCTTGATGCCCTCCAGACGGCCCACCACATACGAATCGGAAGGGTCTCCGAAGGGGGTCGCCAGGGAGACCATCCGGATGTCCTGCAAACCTTCCATCTCATAAAGCCCCGATCCGCCGATAACCCCCACCACCTTTTCCGTCATCCTCTTCCTCCTGCCTGTTTTGAAGATATGGTAATTGATTTGCCGGACCCTGTCAAACATAGGGGAAAGGTCTTCAGTCAGTGATCAAGATCCGGTAGGCGCAGGCTTTAGCCTGCGTGCTATCGCGGCCAGAAGGCCGCCGTTACCGCTTTTTGAGATACGATGATTTCTCCTCTGTTCCCCTCTCTTAAGATAAGAGGGGGTAAGGGGGAGTTATGCCCAAAAGCCTGAAGGAGTAATGCGTCACTCTACCGTGGCTTTGTTCAGGTCCGGGAGGGATGTCGGAAGAAATCTTGTCGCGGCAACCTCAGCTTGTTCGTGAACTCAAAGCGTTTCCAGATCACTCTAAGACCTATCTCATTGTGGACAAATGTTACCCTTACCTGACAAGATCCTATCCGTCCGCATGACAAGATTTCTGGAGATATCCCTGCCGGATCTGGGATTTCTCCCCGCTTCAGTGACGCATTACCTGAAGGACCATTATTTTGTTGCAATAAATGCGGATATGGTGTACTCAAGTTGCATATCTCAAACCTCACAGGACCAAAGCCATGGGAAAGAAGCTTGTTATCGAGAGATACAACTGGTTCCATGGACAGATCAAGGCAGACCGTTTCCCGAATGCCCGGACCTTCTGCGAAAGGTTCGAGATCTCACAGAAGCAGGCCCAGAGGGACATCGAGTTTATCAGGGACAGGCTCGGAGCCCCTCTCGTATACAATCCACCCCAAAAAGGGTATGAGTATGAAGATGCCGGTTATGAATTGCCTCCTGTCTGGTTCAAGGAAGATGAACTTCTGGCCCTCTGTTTGGCTTTAAGACTGGCATCGACCCTGCCGGATCATCAGCTCAAGACTTCCCTCTACCACCTTTTCGAAAAATTCCTTAGGTTTCGATTTCTCGATTCTCCTCCAAGCCTGGAGCATATCAAGGAAAAAGTATCCGTCAAGAATGTTGAATACTACAAGGTGAAGGAACCCGTATTTCATCAGGTTATGGCGTCCCTGTTCCGGGACGAGGCTCTGAAAATCTCTTATTACACCCCGCATAAGGATGAGTTAACCGAAAGGGTGATCCGGCCCCTTCATCTGCTCTGCTACATGGGAAGCTGGCACCTTATCGCCTTTTGCACCTTGAAGGAGGACCTTCGGGATTTTGCTCTCTCCCGTATCCGTGCTATCGAGGCCATATCTGAGCCGGTTCGGTTGCCGGACCATCTCCCCCCGGTGAGGGACTACATCAGGCAGAACTTCGGTCTGATGGCCGGTGACGAATCGGTCGAGGTCTGCCTGAAGTTTGACTCCAATGTCTCGAATTGGATTTCCGAACAGATATGGCACGGCGGTCAGGAGGTAATCACGGAACGGCGACGGAAGCATCTGCCTGAAGTTCCCGGTGGCGGACTTCCGCGAAGTCCGCAGGGAGATCCTCAAGTACGGGGCGAACGTCGAGGTCCTTTCCCCACAGGAGCTGAGAGACGAAGTCAAGAGTGAGATCGCCGAAATGACCAAGGTCTACAGGTAGAACATAACTGCGAGCTCTCCTCTCCATCGATGGGAGGCGATATCCCTGAATACCCTCTCCCCTGAGAGAGAGCGCGAGGGTGAGGGGAGGCGCGTTCACCCTTTCACCTTATTTTTATAAGGATGTAGGACATCTTATGGGGGAGTGAGGATGGTAGAATGATATTCTGTAAAACAGAGTAGGTGGCGAAATCTCCAGGGGGTAATCGAGTAGGAGTAAGGACAGAATGCCAAAAGATTTGAGGTCCCAAATTGGCACCTTAAGAACAGGGTATCGAGAGCGTGAACCAAACTCAAAAACGCGATTCGTGACTTCATGACGGAATGGGTAACTGACCTGAGATGGAGCTCGAAGAATGAACAAAGACGTGGCAGTGATCCCTCCCAAGTGTATCGAACAATCGATCCTCTTTATCCGCGGTCTGAAGGTGATGCTGGACCGTGATCTGGCGTACCTCTATGGGGTGCCCGCGAAGGTTCTAAATCAGGCGGTCAAACGACATAAGGATAGGTTCCCGGAAGACTTTATGTTTCAACTGACATTAGAAGAGGCGAAAGCGTGGTGGGGGAGCTTATGGCAAGCCGTTTAAGGTCACAAAATGTGACCTTAAAGAGAGGCCAACACTTGAAATATCGACCCTATGTCTTTACAGAGCATGGGATATTAATGCTGTCCAGCGTACTGAATAGTGAACGTGCTATTCAGGTGAATATCGAAATTATGAGAGCTTTCGTTCGCCTTCGGCAGTTACTTGCGTCTCACGTTACGTTGGCGCGGAAACTGGATGCTCTCGAAAAGAAGTACGATGCCCAGTTCAAGGTGGTCTTCGACGCCCTTCGCCAGCTGATGGAGACTCCTGAACAGAAAAAGCGTCGGCCCATTGGATTTCGGCCAGGGGAACCAGAGGACGAAAAGTAAGGGAAATTAGGGTGTTTTCTAATCTCCCTTGCCCTTGAGGGGAAGGGTCGAGCCTGGCCTGAGCAGAGTCGAAGGGCTGAGGGGACCTATGGTGATATTATTCCGAGACACTTTATATACCCAACTGGTCGAAGAAGAATGAAACGAGATGGTCGCAAATTGCGACCACAAGAGATTAGCTCCATAGTACGAGGTATTCGCGGATGAGAGACAAGTTCTATGCCCATTCCCGAGAAGGCAGACCACCAGAAGAATGGCAACCCC
>CAVSVC010000036.1:0-60994 GCA_963731045.1 uncultured delta proteobacterium
TTCTATTATGGATTTCAGATTTTAGATTTACGATGTGAAATTTTAAATCTGAAATCTTTAATCTGCAATCTGAAATCTCAAATTTGTTTCACAGGTCTATCGCCGAGCAACCGGTCCAGAATGATGGCTACGGCCGAACGAACGGATAGATGGTTATAGCCTCTTCCTTCAATGGGCGCAAGCACATAATCCGCGCCGTCTTTCACTTCCCGGGTCAGGCCCCACCCGGTCCCGAAGAGTATCAGAAACGGCGTCTCCGGATCCCGAATCTGCTCCCGCATGTCCTGAAAACTCACATTGTCCGGATGCGGCGAGGCCCCGGTAGCCACCCGCTTGACCTTCTTCCCCCACGCGGAAGAGATCTCCTGCTCGGTCTCCTCTATGGTCCGGGCGATCCGGACCACGGAAAGAGAGTCTTTTCTCGTTGGATTGTAGGTCGCCCCGTACCCCTCTTTCCAGTGAGAAATCAATCTCTCCGTCAGCTGAATCTGACTCTCCAGCGGGGTGATGATGTAAAACTCTTCCAATCCGTAGGTTCTGGCACAGCGGGCGATGTCATGGATATCGAAGTTGGTTACCGCCGAGGCCACGACTTCCCTATTTTTATCGTAAACCGGATAATGAACCAGCCCGAGATAAAGGTTTGCAGGATGTTGAAAAATGCTCATCCACCCAATGCCATTTCAAATCAGTCAGAAATAAATGTTTCACCGCAGAGACGCTGAGGACGCAAAGAAACCATTTTTTTGTTTGGCGGTGAGAGGCCGCCAAATAAAAAGGTGTTTGTCCCGTGATACAAGCCTAAGCGAGGAGATTTCTGATCCAATCGCCGCCTGCCTACGCCAAAGCTCCGGCGGGCAAGTTATATCGCGAACCAATGTGGCGAGATGTATACAAACTGCGCTGGCCCTCCGACACCTCGGTGATGGAGGGTCTCCCGATTGGATCAGAGAAAAAGTCATTCTCGGCGATCTCCGCGCCTCTGCGGTAGACCTGATTTTGAAAAAGGTGAAATCCAGCCAAATCTGAAATCAACTTCCGTGTTCCTGACGGATCTCGTCCAGGAGTTCGCGGTCCTCATGGGTCAGCTCAGCCCTTTCGAGAAGCTCCGGCCGTCTCATCCACGTTCGCCTCAACGCTTCCTTCTTCCTCCAGAGGAAGATCGCAGCGTGGTTGCCGGAAAGAAGCACGTCCGGCACGTGGGATCCCCTGAAATCATAGGGCCGGGTGTACTGGGGATACTCCAGAAGAAAATTGGAAAAGGAGTCTTCCTCCGCCGACCGGTCCGATCCCAGAACCCCGGGCAGCAACCGGGAGACCGCATCAACCAGGACCATGGCTGCCAGTTCTCCCCCTGTCAGGATGTAGTCCCCGATGGAGATCTCTTCATCGACGAGAAGATCCCTCACCCGTTCGTCCACGCCCTCATAACGGCCGCAGAGGAAGACCAGGTGAGACCGGGATGAGAGGGCCTTTGCCGTCTCCTGATTGAACGGCTTCCCCTGGGGCGTCAGGTAGATCGTATGGGCAGAGGGGTTCTCCGACGTGATCCGTTCGACAGCCTTGGCAATGGGCTCGACCTTCATCACCATCCCCTGTCCGCCGCCGTACGGCGTATCATCCGCAGTGTGGTGCTTGTCCGTGGCAAAGTCCCGGATGTCGACGACCCGAATGTCGATCAACCCTCTTTGAATCGCCTTTCCCAGGATGCTCTCCTGGAGAGGCGTTGTGACCATGCCGGGGAACAGAGTCAGAATGTCAAACCTCATCCTCTTCTTCCCACAGTCCTTCCATCCGGATCACCTGGATGGTCCCTTTTTCCCGGTCGATCCTCCGGACCACTTCCTTCGTGACCGGCAGATGGAGTTCCCGCTCTTTCCCTTCCACCACCAGGACGTCATTGGCTCCGGTGGCCAGAACCTCTTTCACCGTCCCGAGATTCTTCCCCTCCTGAGTCTCAACGGTCATTCCCAGGATCTCAAACCAGAAATATTCTCCCTCCTCCAGAGGGGGGAGGGCCTCCCGGGGAACCAGAATCTCCTTTCCAAGCAAGAGATCGGTGTCCTCTCTTCTTCCAATCCCTTTCAGACGAAGGATAAGATGGGTGGGTTGAGAGGCGACCTCTTCAATTTCGTAGACCCGGGGGATGCCCTGGCTGTCCTTGATGAGGATCTTGCGGTAGTGACGAAAACCGCCCGGATCTTCTCCAAAGTAAGCTATCTTGATCTGTCCCCGGAGGCCATGAGGTTTGATCACCTTGCCGATGGCGACGAGAGACTCTCCGGCAGCCATTATTCGATGATTTCCAGGACCGAGTGCTTCCCCAGTTTTGCAGAGGCTGCGCCGAGGATGACCCGGATAGCCTTGGCGGTCCGGCCCTGCTTTGCCGATGACTTTTCCCAAATCCTCTTTGGCCACGGCGAGCTCGATGACCGATGTTTTTTCCCCTTCAACTTCGGAAACCTTCACCTGATCCGGATGATCGACCAATGCCTTTGCGATGTACTCAATCAACTCTCTTGTGCTCATCTCTCACCTCCACTCGACGCAATGGTCTCGCGAGATACGCCAAAGAAGCAAGGGCCTCCGGAAAAGGAAGGGACTACCCTTCCTGATTCGTCTCCTGATTCGTCACAACCGGTTTTTTCGAAACCCCGGACCGGATTAAGAGCTGACGGACCGTCGGGGTGGGTTGAGCTCCTTTTTGCAGCCAGTAAATTGCCTTTTCTGCCTTAAACTTGACCTCTGCCGGGTCCTTTTTGGGATCGTAGGTTCCCACCTGCTCGATGAAGGCTCCGTCCCTTGGAGACCGGCGATCCGCAACGACAATGCGATAAAAAGGTTTCTTCTTTGCACCAAATCTCATCAATCTCATGGTTACGGCCATATTTTTTTGTTCACCTCCTCTTTCAAGAATTATAAATCCGAAATTCCTGCCTGCGCCTGCCTGCGGTAGGCAGGGCAGGCAGGTGAATATCGAAACTCGAAACAGCATCCAGAGTGCCTGCATAGTGCGTGGAGCATAGAGCAAAAGAGTCTCTGCTCTACACCCTGCACCCTATATCCTGTACCCTTGGCCCCATGGCCTATGCCCTTTGCATCTCTACGAAAAAAAGGGAACCCTCATCCTTCCCGTCCCTTTCTTATCCATCTGAGAAAACCGTTTCATCATCTTGCGGGTCTGCGCATACTGCTTCAACAGCTGGTTGACTTCCTGGACACTCGTTCCGCTTCCCTTCGCGATTCTCAACCGGCGACTCCCGTTGATGATGGCGAAATTCACCCGTTCCCTCCGAGTCATGGAGTTGATAATAGCCTCCACCCGGACCAGTCCCCTTTCGTCAACGTCGGCGCCTTTCATGCCTTTCATCATTTTGGGGAGCCCCGGGATCATGCCGAGGATGGATTCCAGGGATCCCATCTTCCGAATCTGCTGGAGCTGATCCCGGAAGTCCTCAAGGGTGAAGGTGTCTTTCCGGATCTTCTTCTCAAGCTCTTTGGCCTTTTCCTCATCGAATGTGGCTTCCGCCTTTTCGATGAGCGTCAGAATGTCGCCCATCCCGAGGATCCGGGAGGACATCCGCTCCGGGTGGAAGACCTCCAGGGCGTCGAGCTTTTCCCCGATTCCGATCAATTTGATCGGTTTTTGGGTGACGGCCTTGATGGAGAGAGCGGCCCCGCCCCGGGCATCTCCATCCATCTTGGTGAGGATGACTCCATCCACGTCCAGTCGATCGTTGAAGCTTTTGGCAATATTGACCGCTTCCTGTCCGGTCATGGCATCGGCAACGAGCAGGACTTCTCTCGGTTTAATCTGATCCTTGATCTCCTTCAGTTCCATCATCAGGGCTTCGTCGACGTGAAGCCTTCCGGCGGTGTCAATGATCATGACGTCGAAGCCCCCCTTGAGGGCGGCCTCCCTTCCCTTCAGGCAGATATCGAGCGGGGTCTGAGATGGGGTAGGTCGATAGAAACTCACTTTCAACTGTTCCCCCAGCTTCTGCAACTGCTCGATGGCTGCCGGACGGTAGACGTCCGCAGGGATCAGATAGGGGAGTTTCTTCTTCTCCTTAAAATAGAGCGCCAGTTTCCCGGCGGTGGTCGTCTTTCCGCACCCGTGAAGACCTACCAGCATAATCGGAACCGGCGGCGTCCCCGAGAGGCGAATCCCCTGCTCCTGACCGCCCATCAGGGAGGTCATCTCCTCTTTCACGATCTTGATCAACTGCTGGGCCGGCGTGAGGCTGGCCATGACCTCCTGCCCGATGGCTCTCTGCTGGATGGACTGAACAAAATCCTTCACCACTTTGAAGTGGACATCCGCCTCCAGAAGGGCAAGCCTCACCTCTTTGAGGGCCTCCTGGATGTTCTGTTCGGTCAGTTTCCCGTGACCTCTCAGTTTCTTAAATACGGCATCCAGCTTATTTGAGAGACTTTCAAACATCGTCGTTCCCTATATAAACCTAAAACATGGCATAGCGCAGAGGGCATAGCGCATAGCGTAAGGGCAAATACCTAACCCGAAAAATCGCATAGCGCAAGAGCATCTCCTGCGCCGAACTTGCTACGGAGGACAGCCAGCGCATAGCGTCACGAGAGATACCTACATTAACGCCCCATGTCCGGAGGGCGCCCATGCCTACCGCAGGGCAGACTCGAAACATGAAAACCGGTTAGGGTTACGAGGCCCGTTTCGTCTAAAGTCAAAGGGTTACGTCCCGGGCCTGAGCCCAACGACGTAGCCGAAGAACGATACGGGCATCCTTACCGTCACCGCCGGACGAAACCTATTTTCTACCTAATTCTCCCGGGCCGGGGATGATCCCCAGACCAAGGACAATTACAAATTATCTATTTTATTTGTTTTTTGCTCCGTTGTCAATTCCCGTCCGCGGATTTTCCGCGGCGGCTCAATACCCGATAACCCGATAACTCAATAACCCAATAACTCAATAACCCAATGACGGGTTGTTCCTCAGAGTCCCCCCACAATCTTCCAATTCCTGCCCTCCTTCCGGAAGAGGAGGGCTTCTTTTCCACTGTAGCGGTTGGTCTTTCCCTGCCTTTCCACCTCCAGATGAAATTCCTGGGTTACGATCGCAGTATCTCCTTCCCGATGGATTGAAACGTTCGAACTTAGATATTCAATCCGATCGAAATTCCGGAAGTACCCCCCGATTCGGGTCTGAAGTTGACTGAAATCTTCTTCTTTATCGTGATAGGCTTTGGAGATACAGGAAAGATAGAGGGGTAGATCTCTGTTTCTTAACGCCTCTTGCCTTTGCTGAAGCGTCTGACGTATTTTTTCTTCTTCAGGGGTCTGACAAGCCAGTAGGAGAAGGATCATGAAAAGAGGGAAGAGAAGATTTCTTTTCATTCCTTTCTTTCAATATCCCCTTTTGGGTAGACCTTGGCCCTTCCCCGGCCGCCTGATCCCCCTTTGACTTCCACCCGGTTCCGATCGATATCAAAAACAATCTCTTCCCCTGAAATGAGCTGTTCCCCTTCCCAGACCCTGGGCTCCCCTGTGAGAACCACTTTCTTTTCGATATTATCGAAGACCGCCTTCTGGCTCTGGGCAGTTCGGACTCCCTGCGTGATCTTCACATTCCCGCCGGCGATGACTCTTTCAATCCCTTTTCCCTCTCCGGCCAGGACGGCATCCACGGAATCGGCATAGATGATCATATCCTTCTGCCGGGCAACGACATTTCCCTTGAAGAGGATCAGATTGTCGTTGGTGTACGTTTCAACCCTGTCCGAGGTGATCTCAATGGGCTGGGGAGGCTCCTCCCCTTTCTCCTGTTTCCACCCAGGCAAAAGCCCTTCCTTTGCTCTTTCTCTCCCATCCGGTTTCGGTTGAGCCGGAAGGCCGGGCGATGCCGCCGCCTGCTTGACTCCTTCAGGCCTGGTTTCTGTACCGGGTTTTGCAGAGGGAGGAGACGAGGGAGGGGAGGGTTTCGCCCGTCCCTGCAGGGCAGGGATCCCGGAAGAAGAAGACGTGATCGTTTTTGGAATTTCGATCGGCGGCAGAGTCCGGGATGGGTCAGGGGGAGCCGTCAGGGAAAGGGAAACGGGTTTTCTTCTCTCTTCATCGAATTTGACCAGAGGGGGGGTGTCCTGTTGTCCTATTCCTCTCGACGGATCCGCCTCGCCGGAGCCTTTCTTTTCGGTTTTCGAGGATTTTTTCGTCGCCTTCCCCCCCTGTTCAAGAAGCGCTTTCGCCTCCCTGGCGTAAGGGCCTTTCCCGTACTGGGTGACGAGCTGATTCAGTCTCTGAGCGGCTTTTTCAGCCTGCTCCAGTTCCAGATAGCTCCTGGCAAGCAGAAGAAGGGTGTGGTCCTCCCCTTGAATTCGCGGATATTTCTCCAGCAATCCTTCAAACCTGGCGGCGGCCGCCTGATATTTATCCCTCCGGTAGTAAAAATTTCCGATATAGAATTCATGGTCCGCCAGCCTTTTTTTGCAGGTTTCGATCTTTTCTTTTGCTTTTTCCGTAAAAAGGCTGGGAGGGTAGGTGGCGATCAGGTATTCGAAGGCTGCGAGGGCCCGGGCCGTTGAAGTCTGGTCCCGGTCCAGCGTGAGCATCTGATTGAAGTGGGCCATCCCGATCTGGTACTGGACATAGGGGATTTCCTCGTGGGAAGGATGGATCTTCTTGAATTCCTCATAGGCGGCGATCGCCTCCACATAGTTCTTAAGAAGGAATTCACTGTCTGCGATCTTCAACTCCGCCCAGAGGGTAAACGGGGGGGAATCGGGAAAGCTCGATTTCAACTCTTCGAATTTTTTCTTGGCGTCGCCGTAATCCCTCTTGTTGAATAGAGCCAGGCCTTGTTTGTATAGCTTCTCCGGGTCTCCCTGGATTGTTTTGAGATCGGACCCTGTCGTTCCCGAACACGCCCAGTTCAGGGAAAGGAGAAACAGGAAGAGAATCGTCAGTTTCTTCATCGCATGGATCTTCATAAGAGTCTTCACCCGCAGAATTTCCTCATTATGATGGAAAGAGAAGGATGCTGTCAAGTTGCTTTGCCCGTAACCTGCTATGCCTCGAAATCAGGGTGATCAGTCGGGAGCAATGTGCGGTAACATGCCCGCAATTCCAAAGTTTCGGAATTCGCAGCGTCCTCAGGCTTTCCCAACTTTTTGTCTTGAATTTCAGATGGAAAGTCCGTAAGATAAAAAAGATTTTCAAAAAAGAAAGGACGAGACGGATGCAGATCGACAAAGCGAAACGGATTGATCAGATTCCACCTTATCTTTTTGCAGAGATCGACAAGAAGAAAGAGGAGATGAAGCGGAAGGGAATCGACATCATCGACCTGGGGATCGGGGATCCGGACCTTCCCACTCCAAGGCCTATTATCGAGCGGATGAAGACGGCCCTGGAAAATCCCAGGCACTACCGGTATCCGTCTTACGAAGGCATGCCTGAATTTCGTGTCGCGGTCGCCGGATGGTACGAAAAGAGGTTCCGTGTCAGACTCGATCCGGAGAAGGAGGTCCTTTCCCTGATCGGTTCCAAAGAGGGGATCGCCCATATCCCGCTTGCCTTCGTCAACCCGGGAGATTACGTCCTGGTGCCCTCCCCGGGATATCCGGTCTACCGTGTCTCCACGCTTTTTGCGGGCGGAACGCCCTACTTCCTGCCCCTCCGGAAAGAGAACGGGTTTCTGCCGATACTCGCTGACATTCCGGGGGAGGTGGCGGAGAAGGCGAAGATCCTTTTCATCAACTACCCGAACAATCCGACCTCTGCGATTGCCGAAAAATCGTTCTTCGAGGAGGTCGTCCGTTTTGCCCGAAGGTATCGGATCATTGTCTGCCACGATGCAGCCTATTCGGAAGTGGCCTTTGACGGGTACCGGCCCCTCAGCTTTCTGGAGGTGGAGGGCGCCGGCGAGGTCGGGATCGAGTTTCACAGCCTGTCGAAGACCTTCAACATGACAGGCTGGAGAATCGGGTTTGCGGCCGGGAACCCCGAAATCGTTTCCGGTCTCGGGAGGGTCAAAACGAATATCGACTCCGGGGTCTTCCAGGCCATTCAGGAGGCGGGGATCGAAGCCCTGAATCGGTTCGAAACCCCTCTACCAGAAATCATCCGCATCTATGAGGGACGTAGAAATGTCATGGTAAAGGGACTCAGGGAAATCGGTCTTGACGTGGAAATGCCCAAGGCCACATTCTACCTGTGGATTCGGGTCCCGGGGAATTATACCTCTGCCCAGCTTGCTTCCCTCCTGATCGAGAAGGCCGGAATTGTCGCCACGCCGGGCAATGGTTTCGGGGATGCCGGAGAAGGCTACATCCGGATGACCCTGACCGTAGGGGAGGAGAGATTGAAAGAGGCGATTGAAAGGCTCAAACAGATCCGGTTCTGAGAGGCTACCGACCGGCCTGCCCGGGTTCCTGCAGCTCACTTTTTGCAGCATGGGGGAAGACTGTTCCCTGATTCGTTTCAGGAGCGGATGGAAGGGGCTCGGAGACGGTAAGGTGTGGGAGGCTGAATATGGGGGATATCTTTTTTGAGCTTTTTTTCATTGCCATCCTGATTCTGCTCAATGGTTATCTTGCCGGGACGGAGATTGCGGTGGTCACGGCCAGAAAGAGCAGAATCAAGCAGATGGCGGACACCGGAAACAAGGCTGCAAAGATTTTTCTCAAACTCAAGGAAGAACCCGACCGGTTCCTGGCAACGATCCAATTCGGGATCACACTGGTGGGTGTGCTTGCTTCCGCCGTGGGGGGGGCGACCGCGGTGATGGTGATCAAACCCGCCCTGGCGGGAGTTCCGGTGAAAGCGGTATCCGCGGCGGCGGAACCGATTGCCATCGGGATCGCTGTGGTGCTGATCACGTTTTTTTCTCTCATCTTCGGAGAATTGGTTCCCAAATCGATCGCCCTGATGCACCCCGAAACGGTCGGGTTGTGGACGGCCCGGTCCATCGATTCGTTTTCGAAAGTGGCTGCCGTCTTCATCAGGATCCTGACTTTCAGCACGGGCATCGTCCTCAGCCCCTTCGGGAGAAAGATCTTCTACGGAGAGGGCCTACGTGACCGAAGAGGAAGTGAAGATGCTGATCAAGGAGGGCGGGAAGCACGGTATTTTTGAACCCGCCGAGGAAAGAATTCTTCAGAGCGTTTTCGAATTTACGGACATGTCGGCCAAGGAGGTCATGGTTCCCGATACCCGGATGGTTGCCATCCAGGTCGACAGGCCGATACCGGAAATCGCCGCCCTCATCGAAGAGGAGCAGTTCTCCCGCTACCCGGTTTACGGAAAGGGACTGAATGATATGCGTGGGATTCTCTATGCAAAGGACTTTCTGACCCTTCTTGCCAAGGGGCAGCAGATCGATCTCCGGAAGATGATCAAACCCCCCTTTTTCATTCCTGAAACGATGAACATCAGTCTCCTGTTGAGAGAGATGCAGAGAAAAAGGGTCCATATGGCATTGGTGGTGGATGAATACGGCGGGGTTTCGGGCCTGGTGACGATTGAGGATCTGGTGGAAGAGATCGTCGGGGAGATCCATGACGAGTACGATGTGGAAAGTCCGGTGATCCAGCTTGCCAACGGGGCCCTGCTGATCGACGCGTCCATCAGTCTGCGGGACCTGAAAGAGGACTATCAGATCTCCCTGCCCGAATCTCCCGAATATGAGACCCTGGGAGGTTTTCTGATGACCGCACTGCAGAAGATCCCCCAGGTGGGGGACGTGGTGGAAAGCGAAGGCAAGCGAATTACGATCGTAGAGATGGTCGGCCAAAGAATGGCGAAGGTCAGATTGGAGAGCATCCCCGAGCCCGTCCGGGAGGAAGGGTCTCAATGAACGTCCTCATTCAGGGGGGTCATGAGGATCTCTTTGCGTAACCCTTCGATGAGTTGATCGGCCTCTTTTTCCCAGCCCGGCGCCACCATGAGTTCCACCACGGCTTCGCGGGGGTCGCAGGTTCGCACCACCGCCATCCCCTCATAGGACTCGACCACGAATTTGAGATAGGCAATGTCTTTTCGGGAAAGCCTGAAGAATTTAGAGTGAGTATCCATCATTTTTGGTTGGAAAATAAGCGCCTGACGGTAACGGTAAGGATGCCCGTATCGTCCCCTTCGACTCGCCGTTCGTCCTGAGGTTCTCGAAGGATGAACGACGGCTCAGGACAGGATTCGGTAACGTCCATGGCCCTAAGAACCTGACGTAGCCCGTTGCCCTTAGCCGAAACGGGCTTCGTAACCGTAACCCTAACCCGGCCGGTTCAGGTTTTCTTGACCAGGGTTCCCTTAACATCCCCGAAGAGGACGACATCCTTGATGGTTCCCTCGACGGGAAGGGATTCCTTTGACAACCATCCCTCGATCATGCCCTCTTTTGAATGGGTGATCTGGGGGTCGAGGGAGAGCCTGACGAGAAAATCCTTTCCGCCTTTGATTTTTTCAGCCCTCCTCCGCTTCTCTTCTTCCTCCTTGGGCGCAATGCTCACTTCGTAACTGGCGGCCCCTTTCCGGGGGAAGGTCGTCACGGTGTATCGTTTTCCCCTATCCATCGGTCCATACACCCCGAATCGAAAATTGTAGGAGGCCGTGAGGAAGTCATCATAGACCATGCCGGGCGGGATTCCTTCTTCCTCTCTTTCTATCGTCCCGTTATTTCTCTGTCTCAGCTGGATCCATTTTTGACTGGGGTAGTCGAAGTCGGTGAATTCTCTTTCGCACCTTGCTGCCTACCTTCACGTCTTCTTCGAATGACAGGGACCTCAGACGCCGTCCTCCTTCCACTTCTTCCATGGTGGCGCGGTACGTGTCAACACGGTAACGGGACACCCAGCCGAGGACGCCCAAGGTTTCCGCCCGGAGGGTGGCGACATAGTGCCCCTTCTTCTCGCTCTCCCTGAAATGGAGCGTTCCCCGGGCCGCACGCTTGAACAGCCAGAAACCGATGTCATAGAAGAGTCCCTCGTTCCTGAAGAACTCGGAGATCGATTTTCCCGTTTCTCCGGGAAACCTCCCCGCTGTCTCTGCCTGCACTCCCCGGACGGGGAATGGGAAGGGAAGAATAGAGAGAAGGGGAAGGCCCGCAAGAAATCGAAGAAGATGACGGCGGGTGAGACCGGGCGTTCGGGTATAAAGATTTACCAGCACACTCAACCGCCTTTTTCAGCTTTTTTGATGCCACCGTGGATCATGACCTATAGATTCTCTTGCTCAGGAAAATGTCGAGGATGAGCGGGTCGAATTGCTTGCCTCCGCACCGCTCCAATTCGGAGAGGACCTCTTCGAGGGACATGCTCCTCCGATGAGGTCTCATACTCGTCATGGCATCATAGGCATCCGGTACCGAGATGATTCTGGCTTCCAGGGGGATCGCTTCTCCTGCCAGACCATCAGGATACCCGGTTCCGTCAAAATGCTCGTGATGGTGACGGATCATGGGAACCTTGTCCGCAAAGAACGGAACTCCCTCGACGATTTTGACCCCGATCAACGGATGTTCCTGAATATACTGGTACTCCGTGGCATTCAGAGGTCCTTCCTTCAGGAGGACTTCGTCTTTGATCCCGATCTTCCCGATGTCATGGAGGAGGGCGCCGTATTCCAGACTTTCGAGACGCTCTTCGGGAAAGCCGAGGAGTTGCGCAACATCGAGACTCATCCGTCTCACACGGTCCGAATGCCCGCGGGTATAGGGATCCTTTGCATCAATGGCCTCGGCAAGAACCTTGACGGAATCCAGGTGGGCCTTTTTCAGGGTTCGGTAAGCCTGCTGGAGTTTGCCGGTTCTTTCCTCCACCAACCGCTCCAGATTGCGGTGATAGGTCTCCAGTTCATCCTGGAGCCGCTTCTTTTCGAGGACGTTCCGGATACTCAACACGACCAGGTCCAGATTGACGGGCTTCATGATAAAGTCATTCGCGCCGAGGCGCATCGCTTCCACGGCGACGTCAATCTCGGCGTAGGCGGTGATAATAATGACCATGGTTTTGGGGTTGAGGGACTTCACTTTCTTCAGGAGTTCCATCCCGTCCATTTCAGGCATTTTGATATCGGAAATAATAATGGAAAAGGTGTCCTTGTAGAAGCGGTTGAGGGCCTCCCTGCCGTTGTAGGCCGTCACACAGGGGTATCCCTCCCGGGCCAGTCTTCGGGCGAGAATCTGGCAGATGGGTTCCTCATCGTCCACAATGAGTATCTTATCGTCCAATGGCGATTGCTCCCTTAACCCTGATCTTGCGTCATGTTATCCTATTTTATAAGAAAATGAGCCAGAGTCAACCCCGCTTGATTCCAACCCCATTTTTTGGTATGAGTAAATGAAGGCCTCCGCTCTAAAGGCCGCGGGCTTGCGGGGGACAGGCCGGTCAGGGTGAAGAGGAGCTGCAGGCAGGGGCTTATGAATATACTGGTTGTCGATGACGAACCCAGAATCCAGGAGATCATCAAGAGAGGTCTTGCCAGACTGGGTGAATTCTCCGTGGAAACGGCCTCGGATGGCCTCGAAGCCATTGAAAAGATCGACAAAGACGTCTTTGACCTGATCCTGACCGACCTGAAGATGCCGAGGATGGACGGGATCGAACTGCTCAAGACGGTCAAGGGGACAAGGCCGGAGATCCTGGTGATCATGATGACGGCCCACGGGTCGATCGAGACAGCCGTTGAGGCCATGAAACTGGGCGCCGATGACTATGTGACCAAGCCGATCGCCCTCGACGATCTTCTCATCCACGTTTCCAAGGCCCAGAAGGAGAGTCTTCTCGTCAAGGAGAACCGCCTCCTGAGAAGGGAGGTCAGGAAGAAGTTTGAATTCGGCAAGATCATCGGAAAGAGCAGGAAGATGCAGGAGATCTTCCAGCTCATGGAAAAGGTCTCGCCCAGTGTGAGCACGGTGGTGATTTACGGCGGAAGCGGGACAGGAAAAGAGCTGGTTGCCAAGGCGATCCATTATAACAGTCCCAGAGCGGACAAACCCTTTATTCCCTTCAACTGCGGGGCCATTCCCGAGACGCTGGTGGAGAGTGAGCTTTTCGGACACACCCGGGGGGCTTTTACGGGAGCGGTTCAGGCAAAGAGAGGATTCTTTGAAGAAGCGGACAAGGGGACCCTCTTTCTGGATGAGATTTCGACCCTGCCCTTGTCGGCGCAGGTGAAACTCCTCCGGGTTCTCCAGGAAAGGGAGATCATGAGGATCGGAAGTGCGGACGTCGTCAAGGTCGATGTCCGGGTCATCGCGGCGACCAATGAGGATCTCGAAGAGAACATGAAGAAAGGAAGGTTTCGGGAAGACCTTTACTATCGGCTCCATGTCTTTCCCATTTTTCTCCCTGATTTAAAAGAACGAAAAGAGGATATTCCGTTGCTGGCCTATCATTTCCTGGATCTGTATACCCGGGAGACCCGGAAGGAGATCAAAGGGATTTCAAAAGAAGCGATGAATCTTCTGATGGATTACACCTGGCCCGGCAATGTCCGGGAATTGGAAAACATCATCGAAAGAGCCGTGATTCTTGCGGATGAAGGCTATTTAACGCCAAAGGACCTTCCCCGGAACGTGAGTGACGAATCTGTGAAACTGATTAAAAGAGGGGTCAAGGCGAGAAAGTCCTTAGAGGAGATCAAGGCGGAGTACATTGCGGAGATTCTGAAGGAAATGGGCGGCAATAAACGAGCCGCAGCAGACATCCTCAGGGTTAATCCGAGGACGCTCTACCGGTTTGAAAAGAAATCCCCAACCGAGTCGTAATCTGTCGTATCAGTTCCGGATTTTTTCATACCCCCTGAGGGTTGCCTGCCTTCCCGAGACGTTCATTGACTTATTCCCGGAGAAAATGTTAATTTAAAACTGATGGAGACGATACTCGAAACGACTTTCCTTTTGTCCTGATCTTCCTTCTGCTGCTTGGGGGATGTGTTGGGGGCCGGACGCTCCAGTCCAAGGAAGCGGCCTCTCTTTTCCGGGCGGTCGTCCCGGTGAGATACGAAAAGAAATCGTATCCGGTTAATTCCGAGGCCTACTATCACTTTCTCCTCTCCCAGGTCCTGTTAAGGGAGGGAAAGGTTGATGAGGCCATTGAAGAGCTCAAGAAGGTCATCTTTTATGACGGGAAAGATCCTTCCCTCCGGGTGGAGCTGGCAACCCTCTATGTCCACAAGGGATTGCTCAATGAGGCGGTTGAGGAGTGCCTTGCCGCGATTCAGGAAGACCCGGAGTTTCTGGATGCCCATATCATTCTGGGGGGGATCTACTCCGCCCTCAAGAAGACCCCTCTGGCCATTGAAGAGTACAAGAAGGTCATCGAGATCAACCCCGAACACCGGGAGAGCTATCTTTATCTGGCTTACCTCTATGCAGACGACCGGGAGTACGATCAGGCCGTCAAGATCCTGCAGGGATTTCTGAAAAAGGTACCCGATTCGGTCATGCATCTTTACGCCCTCGGGAAGGTCTACTGGGAGATGAAATCCTATGACGAGGCCGAGCGATACTATTTGAAGGCCCTCGCCATTGAGCCCAACATGACTCCCGTTCTTCTGGACCTGGGTCTCGTTTACGAAGTGCGGGACGAGCCGAAGAAGGCGATGGAGGTCTACCAGAAAATCCTTCGTCTCGATCCGGAAAACAAAAGGGCAAGGAACCGGCTGGGACAGCTCTTTCTGAAAGAGAAGAAACTGGATGAAGCCCTGGATCAGTTTCGGGAAATCCAGAAGGGGGACAGAGAGGATTTGAACATCCGGACCAAGATGGGACTCATCTACCTTGAACAGGGGAAATTGGATCAGGCCGTCCTTGAATTCAATTTTGTCCTGGCCGCCCACCCGGAGGACGACCGGGTCAGATACTATCTGGCAGCTGCCTTTGTTGAAAAAGGAGCGCTTGAACAGGCCATCGCGGAGTTTAAAAAGATCCCTTCCTCCTCCTCCCTCTTTGCCGATTCGAGGAGGAGCATCGTATTGATTCTGCGAAAAGAAAACAGGAAGGACGAGGCGCTCCTGCTGCTGGAAGAGGCGATTCGAGAGAAACCCCAGGAAGCAGAGCTTTATCTGATTCTGAGTGGGGTTTTCGAAAAGGAGAACCAGTTCGAAAAGGCCCTTGAAACGCTGCAGAAGGGCCTCGAACAGAACCAGGGGAATGTCGATCTCCTTTTTCAGACAGGCGTCGTTTACGACAAGCTGGGGAACTTCGAAAAAATGGTTACCCAGATGAGAGACCTTCTCCGGTTGAAGCCGGATCATGCGGAGACGCTCAACTATCTGGGATATTCCTATGCCGAACGCGGTGTGAATCTTCAGGAGGCGCTGGCGTTGATCCAGAAGGCCATGACATTGAAACCCGATACGGGCTACATTACGGACAGCCTGGGCTGGGTTTATTACCAGATGGGAGAGTACGACAAGGCGGCCGTTCAACTCGAGAAGGCGAACCAGCTGATTCCGGATGACTCGACGATCATGGAACATCTGGCGGACAGCTATCTCAAACTGAAAAAGACCGAAAAGGCCATCGAGTGCTACGAAAAAGCCCTGACGCTCGATCCCAAGCCGGACCAGGCAGAGAGGTTGAAGAAGAAATTAGAGGAATTGAAGAAAGAGAAGAAGTAAAGGTTGTCCCCGCAACCGCCGAATCTTCCGAAGGGATCAATTCAGATCCTCGTGAGAGCGTAAGTCGCAAGTCGCTTTACCCCTTACGCCCCTTCGATCAATTCAGGGTCCTGAGCGGCGTCGAAGGACTAACGCCTTGCCCCTTACGAATGATTAGCCTCCTGCCACAGGAGGAAAGACGCTCACCACGTCCCCCGCTTTCAGCGATTGATCCTTCTTTGCGTGAATACCGTTCACCAGGATGATTTTTGGGATCTCCTCCGGGATCTTGAGTTTCGTCAGAATGTCCTGGATCCGAGTCTTTTCGCCGGCCTCTATCCTGCAGGAAAACTGGGAACTGCCCTTGGGAAGATAATCTCGCAACGTTGCAAAAAGCTTAACTTCGATTTCCATCCTTGCTCCTCTTCTCCAGCCCTTTACGCATTATAAGGGGAAACGATCCCTTCTATCAAGCAAGAGCGGACCTTTCCCCAAGTCGAATGGGTAAGGAGCAGGGGGCCCTGGTCGATCACAGAAACCGGATCTTTCCCTTCGGCTCCGGAACGACCCTGCCCACAATCCGGGCTTCAATGGCGTCCTCCTGCCGGAGGACTTCCACAAGGGCGGCTGCCTGCAGGGGGGGGAGGGAGATCAGGAGCCCGCCCGAGGTCTGAGGATCATAAAGAAGATCCAGAAGAAGGGGAGAAAGGGCCGAGCGAAATTCGACCTTGCAGGAGAAATAGTCACGATTCGAGTAGGCCCCCCCGGGGATCAGGCCCAGCTTCGCATACTCCTCGGCCCCGGTGAGGAGAGGAATGCTCTTTGAGTCAATCTCCAATCCGACCCGGCTCGCCACCGCCATCTCCAGGGCATGACCGATGAAACCGAACCCCGTGATGTCGGTACAGGCATGGCTATCGAAAGAAAGCATCCGCTCCGCCGCCTTCCGGTTGAGGGAAGCCATCTGTGCGACCATCTCCCGGACCGCCGTTTCAGAGGCCATCCCGCCCTTCAGGGCCGTAGAAATCACCCCCGTGCCGAGAGGTTTGGTCAGGACCAGATCATCCCCGGCTACGGCGCCTGCATTGGTGAGCATCTTCCGGGGATGGACGACGCCCGTGACGGAGAGACCATACTTGATCTCGGAATCCTCGACCGTATGTCCCCCCACGAGTGCGACCCCTGCTTCATTGATCTTGGAGAGCCCGCCGAGGAGGATTTCTCTCAGGACGGAAGGGGGCATGGCTTTGATGGGAAAAGCCACAAGGTTCATGGCCGTCAGGGGTTTCCCGCCCATGGCATACACGTCGCTCAGTGCGTTGGCCGCGGCAATCTGGCCGAAGGTGAACGGGTCGTCTACGATCGGGGTGAAGAAGTCGACGGTCTGGACAAGGGCCAGTTCGTCGGTCAACTGATAAACCCCGGCATCATCCGATGTCTGCAATCCGACAAGAACCTTCGGATCTTTTGGAATCGGCAAATCCTTCAAGACCTGGTCCAGGTCCCCCGGACCCACTTTAGAGGCTCAGCCTGCCTTTCGGACCTTATCCGTCAGACGAATTTTTTCCACCGTCTTCTCCTCCCTGATTTTCGTCGTTGTGACACCTACCCGACCCTTTCGAACCTTCCTTCATCGTCTCGTACGTAACACTCGATGATCCGCAGTTTGCTTTCTTCTAAGATTCGAAGAACCTCACCTCTTAAGTCCATGGAGAGCTCAACCGCCACCCCGCAGTCGGAGCTGATTTCCCGGGGGACCGGGATGAGGTCGACTTTGATTCCTTTTCCCTTAAGAATCTTCTCCGCCCTCATCACCTGATGGACGGACTGCAGGATCAGGATACACCTCATGGCCTGATCAGCCTGTCGGCATCCAGCAGGGATTGCGCAATTTCGTACATATTGGAAACCGTTCCCACCTGCACCTTTTCTTTCAGGCCGTAAAAATCGAGGCAGGTCCCGCAGGAGAGGATCTTTACCCCCTGGTTCGAGAGGTTCTTCAAGGTTTCCAGAACTTCGGAACCTTCCGCGGCCAGTCGCACCCCACTGTTGATCAGAATCAGCCGGTTCGGTTTCGGGTTCAATTCGAGAAGGGTCTTCAGGAAGGACCTCATCAGGATCGATCCCAATGCCTCGTCCCCGACCCCGAGGAGGTTGGAGTTGATGTAGACCACGAGGCTTCGGGGGGGGCCGGCCTCCGGGGAAATCTCTCCCTTGCGGGCACTCGCTGTTTTCCGAATTCGGAGATAATAGTCCTCTTCCTTCTTTTCCACAGTGACGGAATATCCCTGGCCTTGGGCAAACCGTTCGACGTTATTGCAGGAAACGGCATTTCCCACAATAACAACGAGCTCCCCCTCGTTGAGTTGATCCAGGGCCTGCTTGGCCGTCACCACCGGTTGAGGACACGCCAGTCCACGGCAATCGATTACGGACATCGTTTTCATTCCTCCATCGAGCGGCATGTGCCGCGCTTGCCCCTCCCTTCAGGGCGGGTGGCTTCATTTATTCTAACGACTTCCTCCCTGAAGTCAAATCGGTTTTTTCAATATCTCCGGGCTGAATTCATCACAAATCTCAATACGGCACTATTTTGGGATGTCGGGGGGAAGAGGGTTCCCGGGCCGGGAGGGGCTACCCGGCACCGTAACCCCTCCGGTGAGTGGGCGGTGCTGAGAGACGGGGTGTTCCCCGGAGTCGGCCCGATCCGTCCTCACGTTCCAGAAGGCGGATCGATTGACAGGTGAGGTAACGATCGGTTGTGTGGAAAGCAGACCCTGTAGCCCTCTGGAACCGTCTGCTATTTTTCGGGAAAGGTTCCGCCACTGAAACGCTCCGGGCGATCGACCCGCCCCCGGGGAACTGTCTCGCGTTACCGGTGCAAAGACTTCCGAAAACTGAGGGGTTCCCCGGCTCACTTTTTTTCAGTTGCTATAAGGAGGTGGAATTGTTATATAAAGATTAAAGAGACTGCCAAGGAGGTGGGATTGATGTACAAGAAGATTTTGGTGCCCCTGGACGGGTCGGATCTGGCGATCAAGGCCCTGCAGGAAGCGGAGAGAGTGGCGAAGTGTTTCGGGGCCGAGATCGTCCTCTTTGAGGTCGTTCCTTTCATGCCCATCTACGGATCCCCCGAGCTGGTAACGCCCCTGGTCATCGATGAGAAGCAGAAGGAGGCGGCGGAGGGTTTTTTGAACGGTCTCACCGAGGATTTGAAGAAGAAAGGCTTCAAGGCGACCTCCCTGGTGAAGATCGGACAGCTGGTGGCCGGAGAGATTATCGATTTCGCCAAGGAAAGCGGGATCGATCTGATTATTATGTGTACCCATGGCCGGTCCGGGATCAGCCGGTGGGTTCTCGGGAGTGTTGCCCTGAAGGTGTTAACCCGGGCTGAAACCCCCGTGCTTCTCATTCGGGCGAAGGGATAATTCCTTCCCATGGGGACGATTCTCACCGGACTCTATATTGCCTGCGAGCTGATTGCCAATGTGACCGCTTCGAAACCGGTTCAACTCGGAGGGATTGTTGTTCCCGCTGCAATCTTCATCTACACATTGACCTTCACCCTCATCGACCTGATCCATGAGACCTTCGGCAAGAAAGGGGCACGAAGGGTGATCGTGGCTGCTTTTCTGGCGAACGTCCTCCTCGCACTTTACACTCAGCTCTGTGTGATCCTTCCCGGGGCCTCTTTTTATAAGGGGCAGGAAGCTTTTGCAGGCGTTCTTGGAAGCACACCCCGAATCGTCTTTGCCAGCCTGGCTGCCTACCTGGTCAGTTCCTTTCTCGATACGGAGATTTTTTCCTTCTGGAAAGCCCGGATTCGAGGACCCAAATGGACCCGGGTCCTGGCGAGCAATGCCCTCTCAACCTGGGTGGACAGCGTGATCTTTATCACCCTTGCTTTTCATGGGATCATGCCTGTCTGGGTCCTCATCAAGGGCCAGTACCTGGTCAAGATGGCAATTACGATCGTCAGTCTCCCCCTGATCTATTTCATTCGAAGCCAGAAGGGGAGGGAAGAGGCCGCATCCGTGTCCGGTGCCGAGCTGTCTATACGGCCCGCGGGCCGGTAGAAGAGGCGAAAGGAACAGGATCATCCATCGCGATGAAAAAAGAACATATTTTTCTGATTTTCATTCTGTTTCTGACCTTTCTCTCCTTCTATCTGCTCTACCAGATCCTTTCCCCGTTTCTGACCCCGATTCTGTGGGCCGTTCTTGTGGCCATCATCTTTTTTCCTCCTTTTCAGAGACTGCAGCGGCTCATGAAAAAAAAGGCGGTTCTTTCAGCCCTGACCATGACCCTTCTGCTTGTCCTGCTCATCATCCTCCCCTTTACGCTCCTGACCATTTCCCTGGCCAACGAGGTGACGGATTTCTACCATTGGGTGCAGGAGATGGTGAAGACGGGCCGCCTTGAGGCCTATGTGGAGGATGTCAAGAGCATCCCCGTCTTCCACATGATCCTGGCCAGGCTGGATCGATTCATCGATCTCTCCAAAGTGGATTCCCCTGACATGTTGTTGAAAAATATCCAGCAGATGAGCACTTTTCTTTTTAACCAGACGACGAAGATCCTGAAGGGACTCTCTACATTCGTATTCGGTTTTTTCTTCACCCTGCTCTCACTCTATTATCTGTTTAAGGACGGTGACCATCTGCTGAGTAGGTTGAAAGAGATCGCACCCCTTCCGCCGAAACAGAGAGACCTGCTTATTCATCGCTTTACTCAGATGGTTCAGGCTACGATATACGGCGGGATTCTGGTTGCCATGGTTCAGGGGATCGTGGGCGGGGTGGCTTTCTGGTTACTGGGACTCCCTTCGCCCGTTTTCTGGGGGACCGCGATGGCCTTCCTTTCCTTCATTCCCGTTGGAGGAACGGCCCTGATCTGGGGCCCGGCCGCCCTGATCCTGATCCTTCAGGGGATCTATCTCAAAGGGGTCATCCTCCTGGGTATTGGGATATTTGGAATCAGCATGGTTGATAATTTTATCCGGCCCCTTTTCATCAGCTCGAAGACGAACATCCATCCTCTGCTTCTTTTCTTTGCGGTCCTTGGGGGGATACAGAGTTTCGGGCTGGTGGGTCTGGTGGCGGGGCCCTTGATTGCCACGTTCTGCCTGACGCTGATCGAGATCTACGTAGAGGGAATCACCCCGAACAAATGATCAGTAATCAGGCAGTAATCGAAGTGACCAGTGACCAGTAATCAGTAAAACCCCTTACCTGTAATCAAGAAGGGGTAAGACCGGTGGGTCTTCACTGATGACTGATCACTGTCTACTGGTGACTGGATTTGTTCAGAGGTTGGGCGCCTCCACAATTTCAACCTTGAATTCTTTGGCCTGGCCGGAAGGATCCTTGAAGACGACGATGAATGCGGCCCCCTTGCCCGGAGCGACAGCCCGATCGTCGGCCGTTTGCGGCCGGATATCCATGTCTCCCTGAAGAAAGGAGGGGGGCATCTTCTTGATGTCTGCGGGGCTGATGATATTTCCGCAGAGGGCTTCTTTCTCGGCAATCTTGGACTTGTTCTGGTCGAATATTGTCACCTTGACTTTGATATGCTTTCTTGCCGCCGAAGGACTGATTGTACACCTTCCCGTCAATGACGAAGAGCGTTGCCTCTCCAATTCTTTCCTCATAACCGCTCAGTCCTCCGACGATAAGCCCCTCTCTTTCCTTTCCCAAAAGGGCATTCCAGATGCTGGAGATCCTTTTAAGAGGGGATCCGAGGAATTGAGATGCTTTCCCGCCGGACCTCAGTTCCGAATAAAGGTATGAGGCACCCAGGATGATGATCACGAGGACAACGATCAAGGCAAACACAATGGAAGGGCCCCTCCTCGGCCGGGACCTTTTCCTGGCCTCCAGGGTTCTTGCCCGGGAGCCTGTGCCTTTCTGCTTCTTTTCTTCCTCCGCCGATGCGGACCTCTCCGAAAAGAAGAACGTCTCTTCCTCTTTCTCTTCGGAAGGCTCCCATTTCTCTTCATCCACAGGAGGAGGGGAGGGCACCGCTTTTTTCGGAGCCGGTTCCGCCGGCTCCTCGTGCTGCCTGGCAAAGGATTCGAAATCCTGTGGGGCTTCCACCTTGGGTTCCGATGGCGGCGCCACATAAAAGACGTGGCGGCATCTCGAACAGCGAACCTTGGCTCCCTTAGCAGGAATCCGCGAATCATCCAGATTGAACTTGGTCAGGCAAGAGGCACAGGTTACAACCATAAGAACCTCCTCCGAAGGAGCTTGTTGCCATGACACCCCCGTTCCCTCATCCGTACCGGAAGAGGGAACAGAGGGCATCGGTCGAATCTGCAATCCGAGCCCGGGGTGCGTTACCGGCTCAGACGTTTCTTGAGCTCGTCCCTGAGCATCGGAATGACCACAAAAAGATCACCGACAATCCCGTAGGTTGCTACTTTGAAGATCGGAGCTTCCGGGTCTTTGTTGATGGCAATGATGATGTCCGATGTCTTCATCCCGGCCTGATGCTGAATGGAACCGGATATTCCGCAGGCAATATAGATTTTGGGGCGCACGGTGCGACCAGTCTGGCCGACCTGGTGCTCGTAAGAAATCCAACCTGAATCGACTGCGGCACGTGAGGCTCCTACTGCTGCCCCAAGCAATGTCGCCAATTCCCGGATCACTTTGAAGTTTTCAGAGTTTCCCAAACCTCTGCCTCCGGAGACAATGATTTCGGCATCAACCAGATTGACGGCCTCCGCGCCCCTGATGAATTCCAGTATCTTCGTTCTAACCTCGTCTTCCGTCATCTGCAGGGTCTCACGAATGACCTCTCCCGTTCTTGATTCGTCTTTTGAGGGCATGGGAAAGACCTTGGGCCGGACGGTCGACATCTGGGGCCGGTAGTTGGGATAGTCCAGGATGGTCGCCATGATGTTCCCGCCGAAGGCCGGGCGGGTCTGCCTGAGCTGTTTCGATTCCGGATCAATGTCCAGGCCCGTACAGTCTGCCGTCAAACCTGCCTCGATGGTGGTGGCGACACACCCTGCAAAATCCCTTCCCTGGGTCGTCGCTCCGAAGAGAACAATCTCGGGCTTGTATTTGCCGATCAGGTTGACGGCAGCACGGGCATACGGGCCGGTCCGGTACTCTTTCAGGACGGGACTCTCCGTGATATAGACCTTTTCGGCACCGTAAGCGAAGACCTCTTTAACAAAATCGTCCACTTTTTCACCAAAGAGCATGCCGCAGAGCTGACATCCCAGGTCACTGGCCAGCTTCCGGCCCTGGCCCAGGAGCTCAAAGGAGACGGTTGAGATCTTTCCGTGTTCATGTTCGATGAAAACCCAGACATGCCTGTAGGCGCTGGTATCAGTCGTAACGACCCTCTGGTCTTTTTCGAGGGTAATGGCGCTCACCGGACAGACATCCACGCAGGCCCCGCAGAAAGTGCACTTCTCGTCGACTGCGGCGATCCCTTCTTTCATGCTCAGGGCCCCAAAGGGGCAGGCGGAAATACACGATTCACATCCGGTGCAGGTATTGGGGTCAATGATCAGTCTGGCCATTCTTCTCTCCTCCTATCACAAACCGGAATAGTGGAACGATGGAATAATGGAATCATGGGGAACCCGCAGGCAGCAAACTTGAACTCACGGCTGCTCAATTTTCTTATCTGTTTTCTTTCCCAATATTCCAATATTCCATCATTCCTGATGCATGCTTGTTACTTGATGAACTTGGTATCCATCAGTTTATTGACAAGCGTGGGTACGATCTCGGTCAATTCCCCCTTCAGCATTTCTCCTCCTCCCCGGGTTTCCGGAGAAAAGATCTTCCACACCCAGGTGGGTGATCCCTTCAGACCGATGCGGTTTTCATCTACCGGGATATCCTTCGCGGTCAAGGTTGGAATCTGTGCCTTTGCCGCCTTCTTGATCCCCAGAAGGGAGGGGAGTCTGGGCTCATTGATGTCCTTGACAACGGTGATCAAGGCAGGGAAGGTACATTCGACCACTTCTTTTCCGTCTTCGAGGAGTCGTTCCACGACCAGTTTCTTCTTCTCGGGGCTGATTTCCCTGACCTTGGACACGTAGGTAAGCTGGGGAATGCCCAGCCGCGTCGCAATGCCGGGTCCGACCTGGGCCGTATCGCCGTCAATGGCCTGTTTTCCGCAGATCACCAGATCGATCCCTCCGATCCATTCGATGGCCTTGGACAGGGTGTAGGCGGTCGCCAGCGTATCCGATCCTGCAAAAGCCCTGTCGCAGATGAGGTAAACCTTGTCCGCCCCTACGGCCAGGGCGTTTTTCAGGACATCCATCGCCTGCGGCGGCCCCATGCTGAGGACATGAACTTCCCCGCCGTATTTCTCCTTGGTGAGGAGGGCCTCCTCCAGAGCAAAATCATCAAAGGGGTTGCTGATGCTTGCAACGCCCTCCCGGATCAGGGTATTGGTCTCCGGGTTGATCTTCACATCCGTGGTATCCGGAACCTGCTTGATACAGACAGCGATCTTCACGTTCTTCCTCCTTATCGTCCCTTGTATTGGGGTTTCCGCTTTTCAACGAAGGCGTTCATTCCCTCTTTCTGGTCCTCCGTCGAAAAGCCGATGCCGAAAGCAAACGACTCCAGGATGCAGGCATCGGAAAGCTCCATGTTAAACCCGGAATCGACCAGCATCTTGGCGAGTTTCACTCCGATGGTTCCATTGGCGGCAATGAGACCGGCCACCTTCTTCGTCTCTTCCAGAAGAGAAGACAGAGGAAAGACCCGGTTGACGATCCCCATCTGACAGGCTTCCTGGGCACCGATCATCTTTCCCGTAAAGATCATTTCCTTCGCCTTGGCTTTCCCAATGAGCCGGGGAAGCCTCTGAGTTCCCCCGAAGCCCGGGAAGATTCCGAGGGTCGCTTCCGGAAGTCCGAACTTGGCGTTTTCCGAAGCGTAGATGAAATCGCAGGCCAGGGCGATCTCCGTCCCCCCGCCGAGGGCGAAGCCATTCACGGCGGCGATGACCGGCCGGTCCAGATCCTGGATCATTTTCAGGGTGAGGTGCCCCAGTTTTGAAAAATTGACGGCCTCGATGGAATTCATCTCTTTCATTTCAACGATATCCGCCCCGGCAACAAAAGCCTTCTCCCCGGATCCGGTCAAGATCAGAACCTTCATCTCCGGATGGTCCTTGACCTCCTGGATTCCCATCTGAATCTCTTTGAGGGTTTCCATGTTGAGCGCATTCAAGGCCTTTGGACGGTGAATCGTCAGGACTCCCAGATCCCTTTCAAACGACAGCAGCATGTTCCTGTATTCCATCTTCCCTCCCGGTAGGTATCAAAAATCCGAAATTCGAATCTCGAAATCCGAAACAAATCCACGTTTCGAAATCCCTGCCTTCGCCGAAGCGGCTGATCGCAAGCAGACGAGACAATCTCCCTAATCCCTTAGCAAAATGATCCAGTCCCGCTCGGTTTCTTTATTTCAAGCTTTGAGTTTTGGTCTTCCGACCTTGTTTCGAGTTTCGGGTTTACACTTTTTCCACGATCATGGCCATCCCCTGACCGCCGCCGATGCACAGGGTTGCCAGACCGAGACCGATCTGGCTGCGTTTCATCTCATGGAGAAGCGTCACGAGGAGTCTTGCGCCCGAACACCCGATGGGATGGCCGAGGGAAATACCGCTTCCGCTGATATTGGTCTTCGCCATATCGAATTTCAGTTCCCGCATGCAGGCGATGGCCTGAGAAGCGAAGGCCTCGTTCAGTTCGATCAGACCGATGTCGGCGATCGAGACACCGGCCTTCTTGATCACCTTTCTCACGGCTGGAATAGGGCCCAATCCCATGTAGGCCGGGTCCACGCCTGCGGAGGCGAAGGCGCGGATCTTTGCCAGAGGTTCCAGGTTCAACGATTTCGCCTTTTCTTTGGACATCAGGAGGAGGGCGGCAGCCGCATCGTTGATCCCCGAGGCGTTTCCGGCCGTGACCGTGCCCCCTTCTTTAAAGGCCGTTCCCAGTTTGGACATCTTCTCGATGGAGGTGTCCATCGGCCGCTCGTCGGTGTCGAAGATCAGGGGATTGCCCTTCTTCTGAGGGATCTCAACAGGGACGATCTCTTCTTTGAAGAACCCCTTCTGGATGGCGGCCCTGGCTCTCTGATGGCTCAGAAGGCCGAGTTCATCCTGTTCCTTCCTGGAGATTCCGTACTTTTCGGCGATATTCTCGGCCGTCAATCCCATGTGATAGCCGTAAAAGATCTCGAAAAGACCGTCAAAGACCATCAGGTCCACCATCTCCTTGTTGTTCATTCTCGCACCCCACCGGCCCGAAGGAAGGGCGTAAGGAACCTGGCTCATGTTCTCCATTCCTCCGGCGATGATGATGTCCGCTTCGCCGGCTTGAATTGACTGGGCGCCGAGGGCGACCGCCTTCAGACCGGAAGCACAGATTTTATTGATCGTGAAGGCAGGGGTTTCTTTGGGAATCCCGGCGCTCATCATGGCCTGCCGGGCGGGATTCTGCCCCTGTCCGGCCTGAAGCACGTTTCCCATGATTACCTCATCCACCTGGATCTCCGCCGCTTTTTCATCCCAGTGGTAGTGCTTCTTTTCGAGGGGGGTCATCCCTGCCGACTTAAAGACGTCCGGCGCCATTTCCGTCAGCCCGGCAGAGGTCACCGGCTTAAGACCGGTCTTCCTCAGGGTCTCCCTGATGGCGAGGGCCCCCAATCTTACAGTAGGAACATCCTTGATGGAACCTCCAAAATTCCCTATCGCAGTTCGCGCACCACTGACAATGACCACTTCTTTCATATCTTATTCTCCTTTTGGATTTTTTTTGCATCCCCCGAGGCCGCGGGGACACGCTGAAATCAGGAAATGGAATGGCCTCAAGAGATCCATCTCAGACCGATGTTTTACCCGGCGGCTCCGGTCAGCAAGCCGCAGGAAACATTCCCTGAGCCCCGCAATGCGGGCCTTCCCACGTGTCTAACGTTAAAGTTTATTAGCCCAAATCGCCTTCTTTGTCAACCTCTGTTTGATGATATCTCTTTGATTTCAAAATGTTGGAAGCGACGAGCATGGCATTGATCAGATTTGCCGGGTCGGCGATCCCCTTTCCGGCAATGTCATAGGCTGTTCCGTGACCCACGGAGGTCCGGATGAAAGGCAGCCCAAGGGTAAAATTGACGGCTTCACTGAATTCCGACATCTTGATCGGGATCAGCCCCTGATCGTGATACATCGCAATGACGAGATGAAAGGGGAGACGGCCGGTCTCGTGAAAGAAGGAATCGGCAGGAAAAGGGCCTTCGACTTCAATCCCTTCCGACTTTACCTCTGCCAGGACAGGCAGGATGACGCGCCTCTCTTCCTCTCCGAGGAGCCCTTCTTCTCCGCAATGCGGGTTGAGGCCCAGGACGGCGATGCGGGGGAAAGGGATACCGAAAAGGCGTCTCAATCCATCCGCGGCCAGTCGAATCGTGGTCAGAAGCCGCTCCGCCGTAAGGTGGGCTGAAACCTCTCTCAGGGGAAGGTGTGTGGTGACCAGGACGATCTTCCACTTTGTTCCCACGAACATCATGGCGGTAGAAGGGGCCTGAGACAGATGGGCCAACAGTTCCGTATGACCCGAGAAGAGGAATCCGGCCGTGTTCATTGCCTGTTTATTGATCGGACAGGTGGTGATGGCATGCAGCCTGCCGGCCCGGACCCAATTCACCGCCTCCTCGACATACCGAACCATCGCCTCGCCGCACCGTCTGTCCGGCCTGCCGAATGTGAGAAAGGCCGCATCCAGGCGGCTCACGGGGCGAACGAAGATTCTTCCGGGTTCGTACCCGTTGAGCGGAATCTCGGTTATTTCCTCCACGGCCGGACTCAGACCGAGGAGGTCCGCCGTTCTTGAAAGCACCCCTTTGTCCCCGAGGACGATAGGACGGCAGAACTGAAACGGGGCTTTCAGCGATAAGGCCTTCAGGATGATTTCTGGCCCGATGCCGGTAGGATCGCCCATGGTAATACCGATCAGAGGAAGAGACATGACTCACCTCAGTCATTCGAACAGGGGGGTCTGGGATTGTTCTGGAATTTGAAATCCGGAGACTAAGATTCTGAATTCAAAGTTTGATCTCGATGATGGCTTTTTCCTTCAGGGTCGTCAGATACTTCGTGAAAGCTGTTTCCGATTCTTTTTCGTAATAGTCCGCCTCAACCTTGTCCTTGATTTCTTCAAACACGGGGACTCCGCTCTTTCGATCGGTGAGTTTGATGATATGAAAGCCGAAGGGGCTTCGAACCATCCCGCTCACTTCTCCCACCTGGAGCCGGAGTGCTTCCGTCTCAAAGGACGGAACGAGTTCCCCCCGTCTGAAGTGACCGATGTCCCCTCCATCCTTCGCAGAGGCATCATCTGAGTAGAGCGTTGCCATCTCTGCGAAGTCAGCGCCTCCTCTGATCTTCTCCAGAACGCTCTGGCATTTCTTGCGTGCTTCCCGGATATCTTCCGGCGTGGCCTCCTTGGGAAGATAGCAGAGAACGTGAGAAGCCCGGTAGGATTCCTTGGCCCGGTAGCGATCCATATTCTTCCGGTAGAATTCCCGGAGTTCCTTTTCACCCGCCGTATATTCCGCTTTGACGATCCGCTGGATGAGCCTGATTCTGAGAAGTTTCTTTTCGATCTGCTTCTTGAAGGATTCGGGATCAAAGCCTTCCTTGGCCAGGGCGCTTTCGAACTCTTCTGGCGTCACGTTGTTGCGGCGCCTGATCTCCTCTACCGCCGCATCGACTTCTTTTCCCGCGATCTTGATTCCCGCTTTTTTGATCTCCTGATCGATCAGCTTTTCCTCAATGATGAGGTCCAGGGCCTTTCTGCGAAACGCATGAGCTCGCTGTTTTCTCTCCAGACGATCCTTCTCCTCATTCTCCTCTTTCAGAGAACCCGAACGCTTCTCCACCTCGGAAAGCGTGACGATCTCCTGATTCACCACGGCTACGATCCGGTCCACAACAGCCTGACCGGGAGAGACGATACCCCACACGCAGAGAAATATACCGACCTGGGAAAGGCTCTTCGTCATCCTCATGTCTGTTCGCATCCTTTCATGAATTCAACCATTTTCTGTTGATCTTGATCTTTTCTTTCTCTCTCTGGTTCTTCAGCCATTTCTGGTAGGCTTCTTCGCCCTTCATTCTTTTCAGCTCCTGAAGAATACGGGGCCTGGCCTCTTCATAGGAGACGGACCGGGATTCCTTTTTTTCCTCCACTTTGAAAATATGATAGCCGTAGGGACTCCGGATGACCTCGCTGAGGGTCCCGAGTTCCATGGCAAAGACCTTTTCAAACTCCTCGGGCCTTTCTCCCTTGCTGAAGAAACCCAGATCTCCTCCCCTGGCTTTTTCCGGTCCCAGGGACTTCTCGATGGCGAGTTTTTCAAAACGCTCCCCCTTCTTGAGCCGCTTGAGGATCTGGATGGCTTCCTCCCCGTCCGATACGACAATCTGCCGGACCCGGACCTTGGAGTTGATTTGAAAGGAGGAGCGATGCACGTCGTAATATCGGAGGGCCTCTTTTTCATCGACGTTTCCTTCGTATCGGAGGGCGGCGCGAACCACCTTTTCGGCAAGGAGTTTCTCCTCCAGCTGGGCCCTCAGGACGTCCAGCGTGATTCCTCTTAACCCGAGTCTCTCATCAAAGCCCTGGCCGGGATAGTCCTTGCGGATCTCCGAAACGGCCTGGTCCAATTCCTCCCGGAGGATGCTGATTCCCGAACGCCGGGCCTCTTGAACAAGGAGTTTCCGCTCGATCAGATGATTGAGACAGGCCTCCTTCAGCGCAATCCGGTCGGCCCGTTCCTTTTCTCTTTCCGTGTTGAGAATCAGATCTTTGAATTCCAGATGAAAAGCCTCAAGGGTGATCGACTCTCCGTCAACCTGGGCCAGGATACTTTCCGGAAGTCCCCCTGCCCACGGAGTGCATCCCCAGAAGAAGACGGCGACGAGCGGCAGCACGGTGAGGGAACGAGAAATTCTCATTTTCTTGATTCCGTGGATTCACCCTTCTTTTCCTCTTCCGACCACAGCTTTTCATTGACAGTGATCTTGGCTTTCGATTTCGTTTCCTTGACGTAGGCCAGATAGGCGTCCTGTTTCTTCTTTGTCTGAAGGAAAAAACGGATCTTCTCTTTCACCTGATCGAGGGACCGAAGCACCGTGCCGCGCTTGTCATCCAGCTGGATGATGTGAAAACCATAAGGGGTCGTGATCACTTCGCTCAGGTTTCCTCTGTTTTTGAGCTGGAAAGCGGCTTCTTCAAATTGAGCAAAGAGAGGGGCCAATTGTCCCCGACGGATATAGCCAAGATTTCCTCCGTCCTCCCGGGATTTATCCACATTGTACGTGGAGGCCAACTTCTCAAAACTCTCCCCCTTGGAGAGTCTGGCCATGACATCCTTGAGGGTCGCCTCGGAGGTCACAAAAATATGGCGGATCCTGACTTCTTCCGGTTCGGTGAACTGATCTTTGTGCTCGATATAATACTGCTGGACTTCTTCATCGGAGACAAGGGTCTTCCCCTTCAATGCTTCTTCCAGCAAGGCGTCGATGACGAGGGCCCTCTTGAAATCCTCCACTTTTGACAGAATTCGTTCATTCCTGTCAAACCCTTCTTTTTTGGCTTCCTGAAAAAGAACCTCCCGGGTGATGACATAGTTGTCGAGAAAATCCCTCATTCCCTTTTCGCTCAGCAGTTTCATCTTGCCTTCAAGAGAGAGACGGTCCGTAATCTGATGAAACTCCTCAAGAGAGAGAGAGGAGTCATTGATTCGAACCAGTTCCTTTTCAGCCATGTCCTTTCCCTTGATCTTCTCACAGCGAAGAAGCAAGAGACCGGAAAGACAGGCAAACCCCAGAAAGATCAGGACCCTTCTCTTAACCATGGCACCTTCACCTCATCCCTCTCCCCTTTCCCGCGCCTTGACCTGAAAAAGATACGCCCGGAACCGAAACGGTCCCGGTCCCCGAAAGAATCTACCATATCACATCAAACCTTGCAATAGCTTCTGGGTTGCTTCGAAAGGATCTTTCCTGACTTCCGGTCCACTCCGGATGATCAGCTTGGAGTCAGGGGTCAAACGGTATTGTTCTTTTCCCTGACGGACCATGGCCACGATCTTTTGAGGGGAGACCCTGGTCGATTCGTCAAAGGTCAGAATGATCTGTTCCGGGGTCTGTTCAAGCTTCTTGATCGAAAGTTTTGTCAAAAGGATTTTTACCTTAATGACATCGAGAAGATGGAGCGTTTCCAGGGGGATTCGCCCGAACCGGTCGGTGAGTTCTTCCTGAATTCCCTCTACCTCCTCATTGGATCTGGACAGAGAGAGCCTTCGATAAAGATTGAGCCGCTCCATGGAATCCCTGACATACATTTCAGGAATGAAAGCCGGAGGATGAAATCGGATTTCGGGAGTAATTTCCTCGGTGATCTCCTCCCCCCTCAGTTCCTTCACGGCCTTCTCGATCATCTGGGTGTAGAACTCAAATCCCACTGCGGCGATATGGCCGGACTGAGAGGGTCCTAAAAGATGTCCCCCTCCTCGAATTTCCAGATCCTCGACTGCCAGCCGGAAGCCGGACCCAAGCTCGCTCAACTCCTGGATGGCTCTGATTCTCCTCATGGCGTCCCTGGAAAGGACCAGCTCTCCGGGAATGAGCAGGTATGCGTAGGCCTGATGACTCCCCCTTCCGACGCGTCCTCGCAGCTGGTACAGGTCGGCCAATCCGAAACGCTCCGCATGGTTGATCAGGATCGTATTGGCGGTGGGGATGTCCAGGCCGGATTCAATGATGCTCGTGCAGACGAGGACGTTGTACTCCCGCCTCACAAACCGGAACATGACCCGTTCCAGTTCCCTCTCTCCCATCTGACCGTGGGCGACGGCGAGAGAGGCTTCGGGAACAAGCTTTTTCAGATGACTGGCCACTGCCTCGATGGTCTGGACCCGATGATGGACGAAAAAAACCTGACCGCCTCGATGGATTTCCCTTTCGATGGCCTCCCGGATGGCACTGTCGTCATATCGGATGACGAAGGTTCGGATGGAAAGACGGTCCTCAGGAGGGGTCTGGATCAGGCTGAGGTCCCGGATGCCGGAGATCGCCATCTGAAGCGTTCTCGGAATGGGGGTGGCGGTGAGGGTCATGACGTGAACCAGTTTCCTCATCTGTTTCAGCCTCTCTTTATGAATGACGCCGAACCGATGTTCCTCGTCAATGATCACCAGCCCCAGATCACGGAACGTGACATCCTTCTGGAGGAGCCGATGGGTTCCGATCACCAGATCAACCTTTCCTTCCCGCACGCGTCGAATAACCTCCTTCTGCTCCTGAGGGCTCCTGAACCGGCTCAACATCTCCACGACCACCGGATAGGTCTTGAACCGGTTCTGAAAGGTCTGATAATGCTGCTGGGCAAGGACGGTGGTGGGAACCAGGATGGCGACCTGCTTGCCGGACATGACGACCCGGTAAGCAGCCCGGATCGCCACCTCGGTCTTTCCGTATCCCACATCGCCGCAGATCAGACGGTCCATGGGTTTGGGATGGCTCATGTCCTTCATCACTTCTTCGATGGCCTTGATCTGGTCGGCGGTCTCTTCGAACTCAAATGTGGCTTCAAACTCGCTGTAGGACTGATCGAGAGGGGGAAAAGGGCTGCCCTTGAAGGCCTGCCTGACGGCGTAGAGGTCCAGGAGATCCTTGATCATCTCTTCGACGGCGGCTTTCGCTTTCTTCTTCTTCCTCTGCCAGGAGGCGCTTCCCAGTTTATCGAGCCGGTGAGAAGACTCGTCTCCACCGACATACCGCTGGATAAGATTGAGGCGGTCTACAGGGACATAAAGCTTATCTCCGTCGAGATACTCCAGGAGAAGATAGTCATTCGCTCCGGCCCCGATGACGAGGTGCTTGAGTCCCCGGTAGATTCCCACCCCATAATCCACATGGACGATCAGGTTGTTTTCCTGGAGCTCCGCGGTCGACGAAAGGGGACCGTTGCCTGCACGACGGGAGACAAGGGCCCGCCGGGTCTGTCCCCGTCTTTCCCGATGTTTCTTCTTTTCCCCAAAGATCTCCTCTTCTGTTAAAAGCACCCATTGTTCGCGAAGGTTCTGGAATCCTGCGGAGAGAGAACCGGAGAGTAGAATGATCCCGTGATCGGGCCTTCCGAGGGCTTCGGCGAATCCCTTATCTTCATAGGAGGATTTTACGCCGTAATGGGAGAGAATCTCTTGCATTCGCTCAATCTGGCCCGGGGCATGAAACACGATGAAGATCCGAATCCCCTTTCCCTGCCATTCGTGGATTTTTTTCGTGAGCACGGAAAAGGGGGAAGTGACCGACGGATTCCTTTCAACGGAAAGGGCCGCCGTGATCTCCCTTCGCAGGTCTTCGTTGGATTCCACAGGAAAGGAGAGAACGTGCGGTGCTTCGGGAGGAGCGAGAGGCCCTTCCTCAAGAAAAAGGGTTTGAAACCTGTTCAGGGAAGCGGAAACTTCGCCGGAATCGAGATACAGGGACTCGGGGGAAGGCACAAGCCTGCTTTTCTGACGGGCCCGTTCGTAATGCTCGCGGACCAGAGAGGAGAAGGATTCCGCTCCCCTTTTTACCCCTTCGCCGTCCAGCGTAAAGATAACCCCTTTCCTGTTCAAATAGCTGAAAAGAGAGCTCAGTGGAGGGGACTGAAAATTAGACGGGGCGTCCCTGGCGGGAAGAAGGACGGCGCGGTCCAGGGCGCTTCCGGGAAGGGAGCGCTGGGTGGCTGCCTCAAACCTCCGGATGGAAAGCAATCGGTCCCCGTCGAATTCCAATCGCAGAGGTCCTTCATAGAGGGGAGAGAAGATGTCGATGATGGCCCCTCTCACGCTGAAATCACCCCGTTCTTCCGCGATGCGTTCGTTCAGGTAACCTGTCTGTTCCAGAAAATCGGTCAGTTTCTCTCGAGGCAGTTCTTCCCCGGCGGAGAGCGAAAAGGTCGATTCCTTCAGGTCCCGGGGGGAAAGCACCCTCTGCATCAGGGCCTGGACCGGGGAGACGACGGTAACCTCTTCACCGTTATGGAGAGAGAAGAGACAGGTTAACCGCTCCCGGACAATCTCGGGATGGGGAGGGATTTCGTCATAAGGGAGGGTTTCCCATGGAGGGAAGAGAAGAAAACGTTCTTTCTTTTCCGGGGCAAAAAAGCAAAGATCCTGAAGGAGAGTCTCTGCGGCCTCAAGGCTGGGAAGAACAATCAGGAGAGGGCCTTCTGTTTTGCCCCTCCACCGGGAAAGAAGATAAGCCCCGGAAGACCCTCTCAATCCGGTAAACCCGCTCTCCTGTTCTCCGCGAGCCCCGGTGAGAAGCCATCCATCCAGATCGTTCAGATTGTCCGCGGTCGGAATAGCCATATTCCTTCATTTTTCAATTAAACGGGGCCGGATGTCAACAAACCCCTCCGTTCTTTGCCTTTCCACGGGAGCGAAGGAGTTTGATCCATTTCAAGGAGAGGGGGTAGGCCGCCAGGCTGAGCAGGAGGGCCAAGAGAAGCGACCCGATCAAGAAGGAGAGAAGGATTCCCCATTGCGCAGCGAGCCGGCTCCAGAAGAATGATTTCCAGAAACCACCCTCAACGCCCAGTTGAAACAGTTCCCGGAAAAAGGGCAGGTCGATCCGGAATCCTGTTATTTTCGTGCCCACCCAGGTGGCGAAAGTGTAAAAAGGAACGAGGAACCACGGGGTATTCGACCAGACCCCCAGAAGGATCGCAATCCTGTTCAGCCGAAAAACGACCGCGATGGCGATCCCGAGAAGGGTATGGAGCCCGAGGAAAGGGGAGAAGCCGAGGAAGACTCCGACCGAAAAGGCCAGGGCGGTCCGTTCGGGGGTGTCCTCGATGTGAAGAAGTCTCTGAAAGAGCGCCTTGAGAAGAGACATGGATTTTCGGATCGCGGTCATGGCCGACGTTTGGATTGGGTCGTCGCTGAGGTGTCCGACCGAGGAGAGCGCTCGCTGAGGCTCCGCGAGATTCGTTTCTTGATTCCCATGACAAAGCTCTGATAGGACTCCGTTCCATCCAGGACCTGAAGGTAGAGATCTCCCAGATCGGGATAAGCCTTCAGGGTTTCATAGGCCAGTTTCGTAAACTGAAAGACGAAACGGGAGAAATAGAGGGCCCATTTGAGATTGTCGAAGATATGGACCCGGACGGCCTCCTGGTAGAGGTCTGCGGGGAATGCCCCGTTTCCCCGGGCTTGAAGGATTGCCTCTGCTGCAAGCCGTCCGCTTTGAAGGGCATAATAGATCCCTTCCCCCATCAGAGGATCCATCAGATGGGCGGCATCCCCCACCAGGAGAACCCTCCTATGGGCGATCTTCTGCCTCTCGTCCCAAAAAGCCGGGAGAAGATGACCGACGGCAGCCCTCCCTTCTTCTTTCGGGATGTAAGGCAGCCCGTTGAGGAAGGTATCAAAGTGATGGCGGATCTTCACCTTATTCTCGTTGAACAGCATCCCCCCGATACCGATGGAGAGTCCCTCTCTCTTCGGAAAGACCCAACCGTACCCTTTTGGAATGCGGCCAAAGTCAAGATGGATCCGTTCGAGGGCCTCTTCAGGGAAGCCCTTCAGGGATGTATAGGGGATTTCGCATTCCAGGCCGAATCCACTCCCGTGAGTGTCCCGGGGGACGAGAGCGAAAGCATGGGCAATCCGGCTCGTCGGACCGTCCGCCCCGATGAGGTATCGAGAGGAGTATCTCTGCCCGCTCGCCGTCTCAACCACGACCCCTTCGCCTGTCTCTTCAGCGCTTATGACCCTCCGGCCTTCAATGACTTCCGCCTTTTCCTCCAAGGCCTTTTGAATCAGAAAGTGATCGAAGCGGTCCCTCATCACCATGAAAACCATGGGGCGCTGCGCCCGGATTGTGAAGGGGTCCTTCAGACCGTAAGTGAACCTCACTGTTTCAACGGCGCGTTCCACAATGGGACCCAGGTCGAATTCCAGAAGCCGGACCGTCTTGAGAGAGAGGCAACCCCCGCAGGATTTGTACCTCGGGAACCGCTCTTTCTCAACGAGAAGGGTTTTCAACCCATGCTGAGCGCAGATTCTCGCAGCAGTCGATCCTCCCGGTCCCCCCCCAACCACGATGACATCAAAGTCCTGTCCCAACGCGGACTCCCTCTTTTTTGATGAAAAATTAACACGAAAGCCGAATTTGTCAATACATGTTTTTGCAAAGGCTTCTTCTGAACCGGGTAGGAGAATCATCTTGACGCGATCCAGGGAGCTGCGGAAAGGGCTTCGGACGCCAATCTCGGCAAGAAACGCCCACAGAGGGTTCAAAGAGGTTACGGTCTCTCGAAAGCGGTGATATCACCGGCATGTGCCTCCGGCAGGCCCCGCCCTACAGGGCGGAGAGCTTCACTTTCCCTCGTTGAGATATTTCCCGAGCAGGTCCCGGCTGTGTTCGTCCTCATGGCAGTAGACGCAGAGGTTTTCCCAGTTGGAACCGTCGGAAGGATTGTTCAGGTGGTTCCCGTCCTTGTGGTGCACCGTGAGTTGTTGCCTATTCTTGTAATCAAACTCCCGCCCGCACTTGGCGCAGATCAATCCGTGAATCCGAAGGGACCGCTCCCGATAGTCGTTCCACGGAGGGCCGGATTTTCGCAGGTCCTTCACCACCTCATCGACCGGCTTGGCACTGGGAACCTTCTTCCTCGACCTCGGATATCTCCCGTAGTCACCGTCTTTCATCTTTCTCTTCCTTTCCGTACCGGTCTCGGTCAGATCGGTAGGGTGGATCAAGCGTAGCGGATCCACCAGATTCATCTGAGCCATTCTTCAGATGAGTCCCGCCACATACTCGGCAATGGCCGGGGCTGCGGTCATTCCCGGAGATTCAATCCCGAGCAGGTGGATTCTTCCCGGTTCCTGGCGGAGGATCAGAAAATCCGTCTGTATCTCACCCTGAAAGGCGACTTTTGCCCGGTTTCCGGAATAACCGGCATAGATTCTTCCGATGTCGAAATCAGGGATGATTGCGAGAGCCCCTTTCTCGAATTCCTCCCGGGGAGTCCGGATTCCGTAGTCCTCCTTGTCCTCCACTCTTACCGCCGAAGGTCCGATGAGTGTCTCTCCGCCGAGTGTCCGGGTCAGATGAACCCCCAGACTGACGGTGGACTCCGGAACCGGGTAGACCAGGGTGCGAATGACCTCTTCGGTCGTGTTGTAGTAGTCTCCCTTGAAGGGGACGATCCTGTAACCCTCGATACCGCACATGACCGCGACCTCATCGCTGTGAAGTCCGGCTGCATTGATCAGGATGTCGGCCTCCATCTCCCCCCGGGAGGTGACCAGCCTGTTTCGGTCGCTTACGGAGACCACGCTGCACCGCTTCACAATGGTCACCCCCGCGTCCGTGAGAATCCTCTCCATTCTTCTGATGTAAGCAGCCATGTCCAGAATGCCCGTCTCCGGAGAGTGAAGCCCGGCCAGGCATTTTACTCTCGGTTCAAGGTTATGAACCGCGTTCGCGTCGATCATCTTCAGATTTTCTACGCCGTTGAGTTCTCCCTGTTTCCAAAGCTTCTCCAATCCCCCCAATTCCTTTTCTTCCAGGGCGACGATGAGCTTTCCGCACTTCCGATGAGGGATGGCATGCTCTTTCAGGAAATCATAGGTCAGGTGACGGCCACGGACGCACAATTTTGCCTTGAGGGAACCGGAGGCGTAGTAGATTCCTCCGTGGATCACGCCGCTGTTGCGCGTGCTGGTATGCTCTCCCAGGGCCCCTTCTTTCTCGAGAAGGAAGGTCTCGTACCCTTGCTTCGCGAACCGATAGGCCATATGACATCCCACGATCCCGCCACCGATCACGGCCACATTCAGCATGCACTCATCTCCTCACTCGGCATCACCGGCGCCAAACAGGCGTTTGGAACAATAAATCCGAAATCCGAATATCAAAATCCGAAACAAATTCGAATTTTCAAAATTCAAATTTCTCGACCCTTTGTTTGTTTTGAACATTTTAGTTTTGGCAATTTGAGATTGTTTCGAGATTCGGATTTCGTGCTTCGAATTTGGAATCCCTTTATTCTTTTGTTTCAGTTTTCTTTCTGCTTCGGGCCGAAGAAGCCCAGGCCACGCTGATTGTAAACATCCATGTAAACCTGCAAGAACTGTCCGCCGGAAACGGACGGAATGTGAATCACCCGCACGACCTGTTCACAGTCGTGGGCTTCCGGGGCGACGGTCCGGAGGATGTTTTCGGAGTTGAGCAGAACACCCTCATTCAAAACGCCACCGGGTTCATCCGGAAAGACGGGAAGGATCACAATGTCCGCCTCCACGAGATCCTGGAAGAAGTGGGTCCCGTAGGACACCTCGGGGGGGAGGCCGTCCCTGGAAAAAGCAATCTCAACGAGAAGCGTTGCCTTGTTGATATGGGCATAAGTCACCCGGACACCGAGATTGATATCGTTGCTTCCCCACCGGCCCGGGCCCATCAGGGCGAACCGTTTGCCTCCGAGATGCTTGTTCAGGAGGTTGACGGCGGCGGCAACCTGCATCTTCTGCCTGAACCGTTTGCAGGCTGTCATAGGCCTTCGGATCGACATAGACGATATATTCGATGTTGGGCACGATACTGTTCGAGAGGCCCGCGTGCGTTTTGAAGAGTATCCTCTCGTCCGGAACGTCCTCGGGAATGACCACCCTGTCGAGCTCTTTCCGGGTGGAGAGGGACCGGCACTGCAGAAGGTAGAATGTTTCATTGTCCCACGCGAATTCGATGTCCACGGGCCGGCCGTAGGTGGCCTCGACCCGGGAAAGGATTTTTTTGGCGAGAGGGACGAATTCGGTTTTGGAGAGAAAATTGTCAAATGTGAGGACCAGTTCTTTTCCCCGGAGGTTCATGACCTTGAACATGGGAGGAGCCAGATGCCCGTCGTCCTGGACGGAGACGGCATAAAAGAGGTCGGGGTGATCGATGATCGAACTGAGCGTCCGGAAGTCGATGGTTTCGAAGGTCCCTTTCTTCAGATTGAGAACGTCCACCTGTCTCTGGGAATACTTCCTGATCTGATCGGCGGTCACCTCGGGCCGGAGCTGGGGATGGCTGAGGGGGATCATCCGGGGATAGTCGGAACCGACGCGGTTGACGGCCCGGGTTCCCAGTCCCAATACGAGTCGGACCAATCCCGCCTCTTTTCGGATCATCGGATTCCAGGCATAGACGTTCCGCGAAAACATCACACCCGAAGCAAAGGGGAAAAAATAGTCGCCGAACCGGCGTCCCACCACCTTTTGAACGACCATCGCCATTCGCTCGTCGTAATCCAGCAGACCGTGGTCCCTGCGGTAGAGAATGGGGTCCGGGTCAAAGGTGCTCGCAAAGACCGTTTTCAGCCCCCCGATGAATTGGGTGAGCCGGGTTTCGATGTCTCCCTGATTGGTGAGGAAGACGGATTGATACTTGCCGGAAAAGGCCAGGCCGAAACTGTCTTCCAGCAGGCTTGAGGATCGAATGATGACCGGGTGCTCGCCGATCTCCTCCAGAATCTTTCTGAAGTCTTCGACGACCTCCGGGGCAAAGGTCGCAGCCCTGAATTTTTCCTCAATCCGCAGGACTTCGTTCTCGATCGTCTCCCGGTCTTTATACTTGAAGGTGTGAAAAAGATAGAGATTATTCCTGTCCAGAAACTCTGAAAAGACCCCGGAGTTCAGATACCACGTGTCGGGAACCTGAACGACCTTCTCAAGCTCGGGATCTTTCTTCTCCAGAGTGGGAAGGAGGATCCTGTGGGCCAGGATCATTCCGGCCGCCTTGCCTCCCAGTTTCCCCGGCTGCCTGTGGCTCAGGAGGGTCCTCCGGAGGAGGGTGTCGATATCACGGATCGTGATGTGATTCTTGGCGACCCCGACAAAGGGGAGCTGGCCGGAGATGAAACGGCTGATCAGGGCGACCCGGATTCCTTCCGCCTCTTCCTGAGAGATGTACACTTCGCCCTTGGGGATATCGCAAAACTCACGAAGGGCCTTGACGATCTGCTCGGACGAGGCCTGATCCCAATTGACCAGGATGCCCAGGGACTGGGATTTGTCCTTTTTCCGGGCGAGGTTGATGTAGTCTTCAATCTCCGCAGGGGTCAGGTTCATCGCCGCATAATAGTCGGTGAGGGCTTCGAGGTACTCCTGCCGGTTCGCCTCCGTATCCGGCAGGCCGTCCGCTCTTCAGTTCTTCCACGGCCTGTCGGCGGAGTCTCTCCCGGGTGACGATTTCCTTCTGTTCGAGAACCTCCGCAAAGGTGGTCCGTATGAGCCCCATCAAATCAGGGTACTGGCTCATCTTCTTGAACAGGCTGTAGGTTTTCAGAATATCCATGATCTCTCTGTACGAACCCCCGAAAAATCCTCAATAATTAGAGTCTGTTTTAAATTGCCATTTCCGTCATGCCGGACCTGAGGAGCCTGCCCCGTACCTGATACGGGGGCATCCAGAGACCCTTGAAAAGACTGGATTCGGCTTTCGCCGGAATGACGACCTTTTTGGAATTCGTTAGTTTACGGGACAGACTCTAATTATTGTAACCTGAACAGGGAAGCGACTTCCATGCGCTTCGTGACCTTCACTCCGCCCGAAAGGCGATTGTTCCTCCCACAACGGTCATGAGCACCTTGATATCCTTGATCGCCTCCGGGTTCACCGTTCGCGGGTCTTCGGCCAGGACGACCAGGTCTCCGAGATATCCCGGCCGGATCATTCCTTTCTCCTTTTCATCGAAGGTTGCGTAGGCGGCCGTGCGGGTGAAGAGATCGATGGCCTTTGGAACGGTGATCTTCTCTTTCGGGTTTGGATGATTGACGGCGGAATGGATCCCCAGCAAAGGGTCCATGGGGGTGACAAAGCTGTCAGAGCCTCCTGCGACTCTTCCTCCTTTTTCGAGAATCGATCGGATCGGGTTCACCCCTTCGGCCCTCTCGCGGCCCAGCCTTGTTTCGTAGAGGTTTTTCGGTCCCCCCCAGAAATACTCAAAGGCCGGCTGCATGGCCAGGACCAGGCCGAGGTCGATGGCCCTGGAGATGGCTCCCTGACCGGGAAGGAGGAAGTGTTCGATCCGGTGGCGATGGTCGAGACGAGGGGTTTTCTGCAGGCACTGCTCATAGGCATCCAGAACCTGGTCAATCGCTCTGTCGCCAATGGCGTGAACGCCGATTTGAAGACCTGCCTCGTGTGCCCGGAGGACAAAGTCCCGGAGATCCTCGTCCCGCCAGTAAAGAACCCCCCGGGACTCGGGAAGGTCCGCATAAGGGGTCTGCAGGGCAGCGGTATGGCTTCCCAGGGAGCCATCGATCAGGAGGCAGCCGCCGATTCGTTTCAATCCCCGGGACGTCACTTTTTCGATATCCAGGGTTTGGTCAAAAACGACGGTCCGGACCGGAAGGGAATCTCCGTACTCAAGGAGCCAGGTGGTGCTCATGTCGGTTTGGGCTCCTCCGATCAGGGCTCCGATCGTCGTGATTCCCTTCCGGACCGCCTGCCGGGCCGCTGCATGATAAGCTCTTTGGCAGAGTTCTTCGCTCATCATCATCGAATAGATGCGTCTTGCCGCCTGCGAATTGGCCAATCCTCGAACGACACCGGTCAGTTGTCCGTTCTCATCCAGGTCCGCGCCCGGCTGGCCGGGCAGGATTTCGAGGATCTCCGCGGCCCTCCGGTTCATTGCGGCGGAATGGCTGTCACTCCTCCAGATGCAGACCGGATTCTCCGGTGCGGCCCGGGTCAGTTCGTCCATATGAGGATAACGTTTCTCTTTGACCCTCATCTGATCGAAGTGGTGCCCCAGGACCCAGTTCCCTTTCCGGACCTCGCCGGCCTTCTGAATCACGTTTTCCAGGACCTCGTCGAGACTCTGGAATCCGGAGCAGTCGATTCCGAGGAGTTCGTAGATCCCCGTGGCCAGGAGATGGACGTGGGTATCGATAAATCCCGGGAGAACGGTCGCTCCGCGGAGATCGAGGCTCAGCCCATTTCTTTCCGCCTCCGGAGGGATTTGGGTGTCCTGTCCGACCCAGTTGATCCTCCGGTCTTATCCGATCCCGATGGCCTGAGCGTCAGGGAATTGATCATCGAGGGTGATGACGCGGGCCCCTTTCAGGAGCAGTTGAAATTCCATCCGTTTTGATCCTTTCGAACTCCTTCTTTCTTTTTATCATTCTTTCCCAAAAAAATAAATGCCTGGAAATCTTTCATGAGCATCTTCTCCCTCTCCCCTCTCAGACTGTGTCGTAATCCCTGTTTCGTCATTGCGAGCGGACCGAAGGTGAGCGCGGCAATCTCTTTCTCGTTCTCGATGCCTTGTGAGATTGCTTCGGTCGTTTCACTCCCTCGCAATGACATTACGACACAGGTCGTCTCTGCGGGAGAGGGTGGGGGTGAAGGGGAAATGGAATTAGGCGTTCATTGTCAGGTATAATGTTGTCCATGAAAGAGTCCGTCTGTCTTATCAGTCTCGGATGTCCCAAAAACCTGGTCGATGCGGAAGTGACCCTCGGACTTCTCTCGAAGGAAGGCTATTCCATCACCGCCGATCCTTCGAAAGCGGAGATCCTGATCGTCAACACCTGCTCTTTCATCCAGGACGCCGTCCGGGAGGCCATCGATACCATTCTCCAGGTCAGCCGCTACAAGAAGGAAGGCCGTTGCCGCCTCCTCGTGGTCTCGGGATGCCTTCCCCAGCGCTACGGGAAACGCCTCGAAGAGGAACTTCCTGAAGTGGATCTCTTTGTCGGGACCGGAACATTTCAGAACCTTCCCAGGCTTTTGTCGCAGAAGAGAACAAAGAAAAGCTTTCTCTCCGGTCCGTCTTTTCTTTACGATGAGACAAGTCCCCGAATCCTTGCCACCCCTTCCTTTACCGCGTATCTTAAGATAGCAGAGGGGTGTTCCAAAAACTGCACGTTCTGTACCGTTCCGGCGATCCGGGGCCCTTATCGAAGCAGAACGATCCCCTCGATTCTGGCGGAGGCCGATCGATTGGCAGGGCAGGGAGTCCAGGAGATCATCCTCATTGCACAGGATACCACGGCCTATGGTGAAGACCTCCGGGATGGGACCAATCTCGAAAAGCTGTTGAAGGCCTTGGTCGACGTGGAGACCTTGCGGTGGATTCGTCTTCTCTATTCTTATCCGAGGGAGAAGTATTTCACGGACGGACTTCTTCGGTTGATGGCGGACGAGGAGAGGATCTGTTCTTACCTTGATCTTCCAATCCAGCATATCGATGACGGGATTCTCAGACGAATGGGAAGAAGGACAAAGGGTCAGGAGATTCGCAACCTCCTGATGAGGGTCAGGGAGTACTTACCTCAAGTCACCCTCCGGACCTCTCTCATCGTCGGTTTCCCCGGCGAAGGGGAGAGGGAGTTCAACGTCCTGATGGATTTCGTCGAAGAGACCCAGTTTGACAACCTCGGGGCCTTCAAGTATTCCCCAGAAGAAGGAACGCCTGCCGCAAAACTTTCCGGTTCGGTCCCCGATGAGGTGAAGGAAGAACGCCTCGGGGTCCTGATGGAACGTCAGAAAGAGATCTCCCTCGGCAAACATCGAAACAGGGTGGGAAGGAGGATCGAAGTGCTGGTGGAAGGATCGGACACTGAAAAGGGAACGCTGAAGGGGAGATTCTCGGGCCAGGCCCCGGAGATCGATGGATCCGTATTTCTGAAAGGGAAAGCCCAGCCCGGTGATTGGGTTGAAGCCCGTATCACGAAGGCCCTTCCTTACGACTTAGTGGGAAAGATTGAAAGAATCCTTTCGTAGATTCTTGCAAGGCCCAATCTGAGGATTTATTCCTGTCAGTTGCGACCCGGGTCTTCTCTGGATCGCGGCACCGGCCCCCCTTGAAGCCATGATGGGTGGCTCGTATCGGGTACGGAAGTAAGTAACAAGGTAATGCTGAAACAGTTTAGTCCCCTATTTTTCTTTCGGGGGTGATGGGGTGCTTCGGAACCGCCAAAACAAGCGGGATGGCCGCAACGACACAGAGAAAGATGACGATGAATCCCCACTGGTAGGAATGGTGGACATCGAAGGAGTAACCGGCGATGAGAGGTCCTATCGCGCCGCCCGCGCACTGAAAGAAGCTCATCATGCCGAAGATAGACCCATAGGAAGCCATGCCGAAGGTCCTGCTCGTCAGCATGGACATCGTGGGCATCCAGCTGCCGATACCAAGCCCAAAGACAACAGCATAGAAGAAGAGTGAGGGCAGGGATGACAAGGGGCCTATGAACAGGAGGAGGACGATCCCGAAGGCCACCACCGCCAGACCGATGGTCGCGGCGTATTTGGGCGCGATTCGGTCACAGAGCCAGCCGAACAGAAACATGCTGACGGAGATCGCTCCGCTGGTAAGGCCGTTACAGAGGCGACGGTGCCGATGGGAAAGCCGAGGTCGGAGAGGTGGGGGAAGACGCTCTGCAGAATACCCAGGTGGGTGTGGTTAAGAATGAGAGAAAGAGCGAGAAACCAGAAGGCGGAAGTCGCCAGGGCCATCCTTGGGGAGAGCCCCCGTATCGGGATTGAACCTGAATCCTCCGCTTCGCCGGAGCCCTCCGCTCCTTCGATGCCGTCCGGAAAAAGCCCAAGATCGGCGGGCTTCGTCCTCACGACGAAAATCAACAGGGGGATCAGAATCGCCGCGCAAAGCGCGGCGATCATGAAATAGGTGGACCTCCATCCAAACGCCGGGAGCACATAGACGGCCATCACCGGGACGAGGAGGATCCCGCTTAAAGACATGCCGCCGGACAGGATGCCCACCGCCATGCCTCTCCGCCTTTTGAACCAATGGGAGACCAGGTAGCTGGATCCCACCGGGCCGGACGCCGTGCTCCCGATGCCGAGGAGAGCGCACCCGAGATAGAAGTGGGTGAGACTGGTCATCCGGCCGAGCACGATCAGCCCGGTGATTATGATCAAGACCCCCGACGTCATGACCTTCCTCGCACCGTAGCGGTCGAGGAGGCGGCCTGCAAAGGGCGATGTCAGACCGAGCAGGGCGAGCATGACGGTGAACCCCGCCATGATCGGGGTCCGGCCCCATCCGAGCGCGCTCTGCAAGGGCTTCACAAAGATACCGAAGGAATTCAGACTGGCCAGCACCGTGATCATGCAGATGAGACTGGCGGCGCCGAGGATCCAGTATCCGTAGAAAACAGTTCCTTTTTTCACCGAGTCGCCCTTTGTGACCGGCACGTGCCCCGCAAGCTCCAAGTCTTCAGGCCGGGGTCAACGGCCACAATATATTAATGAGAGTACCTTACCGGGAAGTCCTTCAACACGCTTAGGACCGTCGAACGGCCCCGCCCTTTATGGCGGAGAGCTTCACTTTTCTATCCGTTCGTCAAACAGAAGGGGGGTATACCAGTCTTGTCCAGAATAGCATTTTCACCGCGGAGGCGCAAAGGACACAGCGCGGCATAGCCGCAACCAAATCCGAAGCACGAAATTCGAAATCCGAAACAAATTCGAATATTCAAATGATCTAAACAAGTTACAAAACAACCGTGCAAAAAGCTCGACAAAATTTCAAGAAATTTACCGTGAGTAGTACAGGATAGTTATTTTTAATTTGCGGGTCGAAGATTCCGGGAACCGGAAGAGACGACCGCAAATCGACAGGGTTCATCCCTTCAGGAAACAAGCACGTAGCACGCATTGGGAGCCCTGAAAGGAAGGGTCTTTGATCCCTGCTTGCCGCAGGCAGGCAATCGCCGCCTGCCTCCGTCAAAACTCCGGCGGGCGAGTTCAATCTGGGACCGGATTCGAGGAAGTGCATGCAAACGAAGCTGGCCCTCCGAAACTTTTGTGAAAGAGGGTATCCCGATTGGATCAAAAGCACATTCTCTCTGCGTTCTCCGCGCCTGCGGTGAAACCTGGTTTTGAAACAGGCAAAATCCGACGCAAAAGTGCAATCAAATCAATAGGGAGTTTTTGGACATTCCGCTTGATTTGGTCATCTGTCATCGGATGTACTCGGAACATTCCACCATGTGATCCTCCGGGGGATTGAAAAACGGCGGATCGTCGATACTGTTACCATAGCACTTACGGGGCGATCAATTTGAGGGTTGGAAAATAGGTCCGATACCGCGAGACATCCCGGGTGAGCAATGGGATTTGGGCGACGGCGGCATGGGCTCCGATGAAGAAGTCGGGAAGGGTTGAACGTTTTTCTCCGCCTCTGCGGCGATAAGCCACAAAACATTTTCCCGCAAGAAAGGCCGCTTCCCAGGGGATGGCGTCTCTTCGGAAATAGCTCACAGGCAAAACCATCTCAACATCTTCGATGCGATCGAACCCGATCGATACCTCTGAATAAATGACAGGATTGATGACCAAGGTATGGGTTTCCGCACAGTCTGCCAGTGCTTCGGAAGACCACCGAAACCATTCTTTGTCTTCGGTCGCAATGTCCAATATGACATTGCTATCTACCAGAACGTCCATGGTTTACCCCCCTGGTTAAAGCCATGATTTCATCGGTCGACATCTTCAGCGTCGCCTTCCGGCGCATCTGGTTGATCAGATCGCGGCTCCGCTTCGACGGCGATACGACTTTCTTCAGGACAACGGCGTTGCCGGTGACCGCGAATTCCACTTCGGTATGGGGGAGGAGCCCCGCCTTTTCTCTGATCTCAATGGGGATGGTGACCTGGCCCTTTGATGTAATCCGCATGCTGAATCTCCTTTCTTACTCTTACTGGTATAACTCTTACTCATCATCCGATGGAAGTCAACCCGCATTCCAAGGCGTCGGAAGTGTTCCCGGCGGGTCTGCCAATCAACTGGAAGGTTTTCTTTCAGGTTAGGTCTTTGCCGGTGCTGTTACCGCCGGCGGAAAAAGAGGAATTTTCAATTGAGGAAAGACAAGGGGGACATCCTCTCTCTTGATTGAAAGGAGGTGGGCGTTTTTCAGCATCCTGTTAATGTTTTCGCCTTCCACTGAGGATCCGGAGCTTTCTCATCCGGTGCCGGAGGGTGCTCGGATGGATGCTGAGCAGTTGTGCCGCTCCGGACGGTCCATGGACTTTTCCCTTTGTCACCTCCAGCGCGTGCCGGATATGTTTTGATAGGATGTGATCAAGACTGGGAAAGTCCTCAATCCGGACTTCTGATTTCCCGTGCCCGTTCATGTCGTCCGGCCAGACGATGTGGTCAAATGCGAGGGGCCGGCCTTTGCTGAGGATCAAGGCCCGCTCGATCACGTTTTCAAGCTCCCGCACATTGCCCGGCCAGGAGTAGTCCATCAGGGGAACCATGGCTCCCGGCACCAGCTTGGGCAGGTGAGGCATCTGGAGCTCTTTCGATTTTTTTTCGATGAAATGGCTGACCAGGGCTGGGATGTCTTCTTTTCGATCCCTCAGGGGAGGGATGATGATCGGAAAGACGTTCAGTCTGAACCAGAGATCGTCCCGGAACAGTTTTCCCTTGACCATCTCCTGGAGGTTCTGGTGGGTTGCGGCAATGATGCGGATGTCGACCTTGATCTGGCCGGCTCCTCCCACCCGATGGATATTCTTGTCCTGCAACACGCGGAGCATCCTCACCTGGGCCTGGGGTGGAAGTTCGCCCACCTCATCGAGGAAGACCGTCCCGCCGTTGGCCCGCTCAAAGCAGCCCCGTTGTTGCGAGATGGCGCCGGTGAATGCCCCCCTTTCGTGGCCGAAGAGTTCGCTGTCGATAAGGGTTTCGGGGATGGCCCCGCAGTTGACCTGGATGAAGGGGCCGTTCTTGCGACGGGACAGGCTATGGATGGCGGTGGCGATGATCTCCTTTCCCACGCCCGTTTCCCCCTGTAACAGGACCGGACTGTCCAGGGGGGCGACTTCTCTTGCCATGTCGATCACTTCCTTCAGTCCGAAGTCTTCGCCCACGATCTCATCCCCTGAAAGATGCTGAAGCTTGCCTTGAAGATAGCGAAGGTCGTCGGCCATGATCTCCTTGAGCTGATTCACCTCATCAAACCTCAGGGCGTTGGACAGGGCGATCGCAAAGGGTTCATACAGGGTGGAGAATAACCGTACGTGCTCCTGTGAATAGCGGTCCTGCCCCTCTGCGAACAGGACCAGGTTTCCAAGTTTGGTTTCCCTGACGGCCAGATGCATCACCAGGATGGAATCATTCCATTTTCCAGTCCTTTGAATGATTGGCCTTGCGACGGGGTCCATCGATACACGGTTCCACATCAGGATGGGTGGAAGGTTCGGGTCATCCAAGAATCTTTTTCCCTCGGTATCCAGGGGCAGAACCGTGTTGACTCTGCTGGCTTTGGTGGGAGTCACGATGGCAATGGTTCTCAATGCGCTCAACCCCCGATCATAGAGTGTGAGCTGGAATCGGTCCGCCGGCATAAAAGACCGCAGATAGAGGAGGCACTTCTGCATGGCCAGTTCAAGGTCAAGGTTTCCGCAGATCAGCAGGGTAGCCTGTCGGAAGAATTCGTTTTCATCTACGAGCATCGTTTAACTCCTGAACCGCTTGTCTAAACTGAGGAACGCTATTCTTTTATCACATTTGACAATTAAATACAAAATTGTCTAATATGACAAGTAACTTGTCGCATTTAACAATTTTCGAACGAGAATATTTCTATCTATTCGATATTACAGTATAAAAATAGTGGCATAATTCTCGCTAATCTCATTTATCAAATAGATGCCTATATCTCAACCATAGAGCCTTACGTTTCTTCATGTCCAATCAGACTTCTGAAGGGGGGAAACATGGACGAGCAGAAGGGAATGGGAAGGAGGGAGTTCTTTGGAAAGGCAGCCATCGCTGCGGCAATGGTGCCTGCGGTTCTGAACTCGACATCGAAAGAGGCAGGTGCGCAAGATAAGCCTCCAGGCGGCCCGGGCAACAAGCCCGGCATCAGAACGAAGAAGATCGCCCTTGAGGAGCACTGGGCAAATCAGGAACTGAACGACTTGCGGATAGAGTGGGGAAAGAGGACCGGCTACCCTATCACGGTGGACCCGAAAGGCGATTGGCTATTCATTCCCGAGGACACCTGATTTCGAAAAGTTCCGCCTTCCCTTCATGGACGAATTCGGCATCGCCATGCAGGTTATCTCGACCGGCTCGCCCGGCATTCAGGGGTACGCCGATGCGCAGACTGCCGTCGTCAAGGCCAAGCAGATTAACGATGCCCAGGCGGAGATCGTCCGGAAGTACCCCGGTCGCTTTGCGGGTTTTGCGGGGTTGCCCACCCAGGACCCGAAGGCCGCAGCCGATGAACTCGAGCGGGCAGTGAAGCAGTTGGGATTCAAAGGTGCCATGATCCAGGGCAGCACCCACTGGGAGTACCTCGACGAAGCGAAGTACTGGGTGATCTGGGAACGGGCGGAAGCCCTCGGTGTGCCCATCTACCTGCACGTGCAGGAGCCTTCCTTCGATTCCGCAAAAGTATACGCAGGACACCCCGAACTGACAGGGGCAACGTGGGCCTGGGGGGTCGAGACCGGTACCCATGCGCTCCGCATCATCAACGCCGGGGTCTTCGACGCATTCCCCAAGGCGACACTGATTCTGGGACACCTTGGCGAGTCCCTTCCCTATCTTCTCGGCCGTCTGGATGAGGGCTACGTCATGGCGGCCAAGAGCGGGAGAAAACTCCAGAAGCGGCTCTCCGAGTATATCCGAAGCAATATTCTCGTCACGACGAGCGGTCTCTACAGACCGGAGGCGCTGTTGTGTGCGATCAGCGCCATGGGCGAGGATCGCGTCCTCTACTCGATGGACTATCCCTTTGTGCACCCCAAGGCCTCCATCGACTGTTTCGAGAACACTCCCATGAGCGATGACGTGAGGGAGAAGGTAGCCTACCGAAATGCCGAGCAGTGGCTCAGGTTATAGGGAAGCAAGTCTCATGGAAACCGAAATCGCGAGACCGACCGGACAGGGAGAAGGAAGTGGTCATGCGGATGCCTCGGCAGGGTTACACGCTGGAGGGGATCGTAAGGTGTATTTCACGCCCGCGGGAAAGGGGCAGGTCATAAGAAGTGGCTGCGCGGTGTTTCTGCAAAACCTATTTCAAGGGAGGGAGTCCATGAAAAAGAAACGGTTGTTGGGTGTCATGATTGGATTGTTCGTGGGCAGCGTTCTTCTTGCAGGTCCTTCGGCGCCTGCATTTGCGGCGGACGCCGCTCCTAAGGCGATCAAGGTCGGCGTCATGATCTCGCTGACCGGGCCGGATGCCGCGATCGGAAAGCCCGCAAAGGACGGTTACGAGATGGCAGCCGCAAAATTCAACAAGGATGGCGGCATCTTTGTCAAGGAGTACAACAAAAAAATACCTCTTGACATTTCAATCCTCGATATGGAGACCAACCCGGAGAAGGCCATTGCCCGGGCTGAAGCCTTCAATCAACAAGGCGCATCGGTTGTTTGCGGGACCACCATGATGAGCGGGTCTTCCGATGTTTTTGAAAAGAATAAGTTACCTGCGATTACCTCCCTGGTGACCAATGTCGGGCTTTGGGAAAGGGGTTTTAAGTACTATTTCGGCCTCAGCAAGCTAAACGATGGCATCGTCAACGCCGTCTTCGGTGCCTTCGGAAAGATCCCCAAAGATCAAAGGCCAACCAAGTGGGCCATGTGGCAGGAGCAAACCGACTGGATCGCTGAGATGTTCAATCTCGCGAAAGAAAAGGCGACCGCAGCAGGTATTAACTTCGTATCCCATCAAAATTATCAGGTGTTGACTCCGGACATGGGCAAACTCATTCTTGAGGCGAAAAAGGCCGGGGCAGAGGTGATTTTCTCGGGGCCTGTTCCCCCTGATTGCATTACGATGCTCAAACAGATGAAGGAACTGGATTACCGTCCCAAAGCCATCATAATGATCAGAGGATCCGACGATCCTGTCTGGGTGAAGATGACGGGCGCCATGGGCGATTACGTCATCGGATGTCCTGACTGGCATCCTGCTCTGAACTACCCAGGGGTCAAGGAGCTGAATGCGGAGTACAAGGCCAAGTTTGGAACGGAGACTCACATCGTGGTCGGGAATGCCTATGCCTCGATCCAGGTTGCCGCCGCAGCGATTGAAAAAGCCGGCACGCTGGACAGGACAAGGATCAGGGATGCTATTGCCAGTATTGATGTCCCGACTGTTTTCGGACAGATCAAGTTCAATGAGAAATGCCGACGGATCAATGCCCCGCTTGTGGTGACGCAATGGCAGAAGGGAAAGATGGAAATGATCTGGCCAGATGACATGAAATCAAAGGCATTGATTTACCCCTTGCCGAAGTAGGAGTGTTTTCGGAGCAGGGAATCCAGATCTGCGTTCCCTGCTCCGTGAGTCCCCCAATCATAAAAGACTCGCACATATGAAATTGCTTGAGGTCGAGAACGTCTCTAAAGCTTTCGGTGGTGTCCTTGCCATCAACCGGGTGAGCTTTCATCTCGACGAGGGAGAGGTGCTGGGCCCGATCGGTCCCAACGGTGCGGGCAAAAGCACGGTGTTTAATGTTATCTCGGGGATTTTCAAGCCGCGTGCAGGCACAGTAAGGTTCAACAACCAGAATATCACTGGGATGGCTCCGTATAGAATATGCGAAAACGGAATCGCCAGGACCTTCCAGCTGGTGAAGCCCTTCAGCCGGCTCACGTCGCTGGAAAACGTGATGGTGGGAAGGACCTACGGCAGCCGTCCGACTCGGGATACCAAGGAAGCTCGTATCGAATCAGAGCAGATCCTTGATTTATCGGGTTTGGCAAACAAGAAGGATAGGATAGCGGGTACGCTTGGACTGGTGGACCGCAAGCGGCTCGAAATTGCACGAGCCCTGGCCACGAAACCGAAATTGCTTCTATTGGATGAGATGATGGCCGGTTTGAATCCGGCGGAGTTGGATGACGCAATCGCGCTGGTGAAGGTCATCAGGGATTCGGGCATCAGCCTGATCGTTGTCGAGCATGTCATGAAAGTGATCATGGGAATTTCGGACAGGATCATCGTTCTGAAGGCGGGAGAGAAGATCGCGGATGGTATCCCTCAGGAAATTGTCTCCAATCGTGAGGTTGTGAAGGCCTACCTTGGAGGAGAAACCAAGTGCTGATGATCAGCCATATCGACGTCTACTACGGTGACCTTCATGCCTTATGGGACGTCTCGCTGACGATCGAAGAAGGGGAGATCGTGACGCTTGTCGGTTCCAATGGCGCGGGAAAAAGCACCTTGATGAATACCATTTCAGGCTTACTCAAAATTCAGGCCGGGTCTATTGAGTTCCACGGCACTCGCCTCGACCGGTTGCCTGCGCATCTGATTGTGGAACTTGGTATTTCCATGGTTCCCGAGGGGCGAAGAGTCTTCCCACAGATGAGTGTCCTGGAGAATCTGGAGATGGGCGCTTCCCCCCTCGCAGCACGAAGGGTCAGGCAGAAGACGCTCAAAGAGATCTACGACGTCTTTCCGATTCTTGGAGAGAGAGCCAAACAAAAGGCGGGTACGCTCAGTGGGGGAGAGCAACAGATGCTCGCCATTGGCAGGGCCCTGATGTCCCGACCCAAGAGCCTCTTGATCGATGAGATGTCCTTGGGGTTGAGTCCTCTTGTGGTCCAAGAACTCTCCCGCGTGATTCAAAACATCAATCGAGCCAACCGCCTGACCATTTTCCTTGTGGAACAGGATGTGCCACTGGCCTTGTCCATGGCTCAACGCGGCTACGTGATCGAGAATGGGCGGATCATCGACGAGGGTGATGCGAAGTCGCTTCTGTGCAGTGCACGCGTGAAAGAAGCCTATCTGGGCGCAGCCTAGAGAAGAGGGAAACGCTTCGATGGATATCGTATTCCAAACGATGGCCAATGGTTTATTGATCGGAGCCCTCTACGGACTGGTAGCGCTCGGGTTTGCTCTCTTGATGGGCGTCATGAAATTCCTCAATACGGCTCACGGAACCTTTATTATCCTGGGCGGTTATTTGAGCTTCTGGCTCCTCGAACTTTGGGGAATCGACCCGTTCCTTTCGCTCCCTTTGGTTATTCTGGCCATGTTCCTTGTCGGGCTGCTCTTCTACAAGCTGGCCCTTTCTCCCTTGCTCAAATTGCCGAACATCGGAATGCGGATTAACACTTCCATGCTGATTACCTTCGGCTTGATCTGGGTCCTGGATAACACGATGACCGTGCTATGGACCCCGGATGTCAGAAGTGTGATGACCCCCTACACCGGACAGACCTTGAAGGTCCTCGGCATCCGATTCGGTCTGACCGGTCTTGGCGGATTAGGGGTGGCTGTCCTCGTAGCCTTGGCTCTCTATTTTATTCTGAGCAGGACCTATTTCGGCAAACATATCCGGGCGGCAACCCAGGACGCAGTGGCAGCCAGACTGTGCGGGATCAATGTTCAACGGACCTATCTTTTTTCATGCGGCATTGCGACCGCCCTGGCGGGCGTGGCCGGGATGGTGATCGTTTCAACTTACTCGATCAGTTCGACTGCCGGCATCGGTTGGCTCTCGTCCGCGTTTGTGGTGATGGTTCTTGCGGGCGAAGGAAATATCAACGCCGTCATTCCTGCCGGCGTGATCCTAGGGCTGATTGAGTCGGTAGGTCTTCTGGCCGTGGGGGTTTCGTACCGCCAGGCGATTGCGCTCATTGTATTCATCATCGTCCTCATGATCAAACCCCAGGGATTGTTTGGAAAGAAGGAGTACGGATCCTGATGGGCTGGAAGAAACTGGCTTTCTTCGGGGTGTTGGCAGTGGTGCTGGTCGTTGCTCCTTTGATTTGGGACGTCGGGACCAGTGTCCTCAATCTGGTGATCATGTTGTTTATTTATATCATCCTCTCCCAGAGCTGGAATCTGATGGGAGGCTACACGGGGCAGATCAATCTGGGGCTGGCTGCTTTTTTTGGTTGCGGGACACTGGTGACTCATTTCATCTGGAAGGCCGGGATCCCCTTTTATGTTGCCATGCTGGGGGGCGGAGTGACTGCCATGATGTTAGCGGTGATTATTGGCCTGCCTACCCTGAGGTTGAAAGGGATGTATTTCGGTATAGGGACTTTCGCCCTGGCAGAGGTGTGCCGAATCGTGGTGGGAAGCACATTCCATCGGATGCTCAAGATGCCAAGCTCTTATGTGGCTTCCTACAGCCTTGTCTCGCGGTATTACGTCGCCTTGGTGGTTGCCATTTTGGCTGTTGTGGTGGTTTACCGTGTGTCCCATTCCAAGTTAGGGCTTGGAATGGTTGCTCTTCGGGATGACGAAACCGCAGCCCAGGTGACCGGCGTGAACACGTTCAAGTGCAAGGTGGTGGCCTTATTCATCAGCGCGCTGCTGGCTGGACTGGCAGGGGGCGTCTTCGCTTACCTACGGCTCTCCTTCCACTATATCTTCATGATGTTCAGTCCTGTCTGGACCTTTGAACCCCTCATGGCAGCAATCATCGGGGGCGCCGGGACAGTAACGGGGCCCATCATCGGCAGCGTTTTTCTCGTTATCCTTTCGGAAATCTTTGCACTTAAATTGGGGGAGGCCCATCTCATTATCTTTGGGTTCCTCTTCATACTTGTGGTGATGTATTTCCCCCAAGGGCTCGTCGGCTCCCTGAATCGAATTCTCTCTCGGTTTCACCGCCGGTCCCACCCTCATCCTCCAGCGTCAAAGGGGCAGACAATGCCGTGAGGGATTCTGCCTAGAAATGAAGAGGATGCCAATTTGGCCTCTCTTCTCCCCTGGATCTACTCAGAAGAGAAAGGACGCATCCAGTAATGCTGATTTTACGACCTTAAGGAGGGACCGATGAAGAAAATTATTGCGTTATCGTGCGGGCAGGAAGAACCGCGTCACCGAGAGTCTGATCAAAGAGGCGGCCATGGGGGCGGAGGAATTCGGCATCGAAACGGAGATTATCCGCGCCATGTCCTTGAAGGTCCTGCCGTGCAGGGGATGCGACAACCGGTGCACAAAAACCGGAACGTGCTGGCAGAAGGACGACGTCGAGTGGATCCTGCAGAAGACCTGCGTCGAAGACGCGGCCCTGATCGTCGGCGTCCCGTGCTACCATGTGAGGGCGAACGGGTTTTTCACCTGCATTCACGAAAGGATGATCCACGTCTTCCTCCACAACTGGGGGATCATGAGAAAGACAAGGGTGGGCGCCATCATCGGGGTAGGAGGCGGCGGCTACGACAGCTGGACGAGCCTCAACCTGCCCATGGTCGATATCTTTGTCCAGCATACGCGGAAAGTCGTCGACAGGATGCAGGTCAACTTTTGCGCCCTGAAGGAGTGGAACCTCTGGGAGAGAACGGACATGACGCCGGTGACCCACAAGGTGAGAATCACCGACATCCCTTACGAGGAGGCATGGACGGTCTTCGGCCCTCAGGATGACAGAATCGAGTTCTACCGGAAGGCGCTTGCACGGGCAAGGGAACTCGGGCGCAATGTCGCGAGGGCTATGAACATGCCCATCGAGGATGTGAAATATCGTCGGCGAAAAAAGCGGCGTCGAGTGCCCCGTGTGCCACTGCAATATCCTCCACATTCACGAGGACCTGCCCTACGTTACGTGTCCCACCTGTGCCGTCCGGGGCGAGATCGTCGTCGAGAACGGGAAGATGAGGGTCAAATGGAACGAAGCGGACGTCCGGCTTCCCCGCTTCTCTCTGGAGGCCGACCAACATCATATGGAGTGGCTCGGGAAGCATTATTTCGGAAATCCCCAGTACTTTGCGGCGGCAGCCGAGCTGACAAAGGAATACGGGAAGTACGGCAAGGTCATCCGGCCCGAAGGTGCGCCGCCGGAAGAGGAGGAGTAACAGGAGGAGCATCACACCCTTACAGTTTACCCCCACGTCACCCTCCCGTCTTTCTCCGGAGGGAGGGTACGATGGGGGAGGAGAGACGTGAATGAAGATCGATATTTTTCCCCATATCTTGCCGGTGAAGTACAAAGAAGCTTTTCAGAAGGTGAACAGATCAGAGGCCTTCACCAAAATGCATAATATCATACCGACACTTTACGACCTCGACACCCGGTTCCGGATTATGGACAAGTACGATGATCTGCTCCAGGTCTTAACGTTATCCGCACCGCCGGTGGAGAATTTCGCTGATCCGAGGCAGTCGGTGGAATTGTCGAGGCTGGCAAACGACAATGGCGGAACTGGTGGCGAAGTACCCGGATCGGTTTGCGGCCGCAGTCGCTTGTTTACCCATGAACGACATGAATGCCGCCCTGGACGAAGCGGATCGAGCCATCAAAGACCTGCATTTCAAGGGGGTCCAGATATTCACTCCGATCAAGGACAAGCCTCTGGACTCAGGAGGAGTCTCCCGCTCTATGAAAAGATGAGCCAGGTTGACCTGCCCATCTGGATTCACCCCCAGCGAGAAATGGACTATCCTGACTACCGGAGCGAAAGCATTTCAAAGTACGCCCTGTTTTCCATGTTCGGGTGGGTGTACGAAACCTCTTCCGCCATGGTTCGCCTGGTGTTGAGCGGCGTCCTGGAAAAATATGCGAATCTGAAATTCATCACTCATCATGGGGGAGCCATGATCCCTTTTCTTAACAGAAGAGTGGCATCCTTTATAGACTTCTCAGCGACACGATTGAAGAATCGCATACTGGACAATATCAGCGGTCCGCCTATGGATTACTTTAAGAGGTTCTATGCGGATACGGCCATCTACGGAAATACCGCCGGTTTGATGTGCAGTTACGACTTTTTCGGGCCCGGGCATCTGTTGTTCGGGACGGATATGCCCTATGACAGCCAGTTTGGGCTGACGTTTACCGGGGAAACCATAAGATCAATAGAACAAATGGCGATTGGCGACGCTGAGAAGAAGATGATCTTTGAGGAGAATGCGCGAGAGCTGTTGCGTTTGGCCGTATAAGAAGCTCAATGATCCAGCATGTCGGAATGTCTCGGTAAGACAGAGGTTGCCATAGGGCAGGCGATGCTCTATGCGATTCCCTGAAAAAGCCCGGGAATCTTCGAAAGCGGATCTCATCATTTTGGGGAAATCTCTACAATCAATTCACAAGGAGGGACGAGCCATGGTTAAGCAGATTCTTACCGCAGCGATCGTTGTCCTGGCAGTGACCGGCCTCGTGATGGATGTTTGCGCGCAGCAGGTGACCGAACTGAAATTTACGACGACGGTGCCGGATGTATCCGGCCTGGGTCGGGGCCAAGGCCTGGATCGAGAAGTGTGAAAAAGAGGCGGGCGGAAAGCTGAAGATTGTTCCCTACTGGTCCAATTCCCTGTTCAAGCCCAGGGAGATCTTCAGAGGGGCGCTGGATGGCCAGGCGGATTTATGCTACTGGGTTCCTGTCATCGAGCTGGGCTTGATGCAGTTGAACTCCTTTGCCTGGTTTCCCATGATGGGCTGGCCCTCCGTGTGGGCACAATCATCGATCTATCCTCAGCTCCTGGAAAAATTTCCGCAGCTCAAGGCGGAGTACCGGGGGCTGATGGTATACGGGTTCTCGGCGATCACGGGCAGCCATATCAGTACGCTCAAGAAGGAAGTGCGCGTTCCTGCGGACCTGAAAGGCGTGAAGATCACCCCGGCCACCGAGGAAATAGCCCAGATGGTGATGGCTGCAGGCGGTGCTCCAGTCAACCTGGTGGTATCGGATTGGTATACCTCCGCGGAGAAGGGGGTCACGACCGGATTCATCAATGCCTACGGCGCCCTGATGGCCTTCAGGGTCATGGAGCTGTTGAAGTTCCATGCTCTTGCGGAACCCGGTGGGTTCGCGATGAACCCGCACTTTCTGCTGATCAACCCGGATAACTGGAAGAAGATTCCGCCTGATATCCAGAAAGTCCTTAAGAACAATGAAGCCTTTTACGTTGACCAGTGCAACAATGGCGTCATCATGGAAGAGAAGATGGCGTTGGGCTACGCAGCCAAGAACGGACATACAACGGTGACGCTGACCCCGGCGGAGTACAAGCAATGGGCTGATCTGGCGCAACCGATCCATGATGCGTGGTTGAAGAAGAATGCGGCCAAGGGAGCGAAAGAAATCTACGAGACAGCCAAGAAGATGATCAGCGAATACAAGGGGAAGTGACAGCCTGTCTGACACTGCCCCAAGCCCGGCAAGATGAATCCCCTGAGACTCATGTCATCTGGCATATCAGGTTGTTGGAGGTCACTCCGTGGAAACCATTAAGTCTATCTCCCGCGTCACAGGCCGGTGGCGATGGGAGTTCTGTTCCTGATGAGTGCTTACCGTCGCGGAATGTCTTCAGGCTGTTTTCAACAAGCCGATCATCGGTACGACCGAGATCACGGAACAGATGATGGTGGCGGTCGTTTTTCTGGGTTTCGGATGGTGTGCCCTTCAGGACAAGCAGATCCAAGTGGACCTGTTCGTCTCCCGTTATCGACCGCGTACGCGACGGTTGGTTGATCTCATGATGCATTCCGTCGGCCTGGTCCTGGTGGCCGTGATCTGCTGGCGAACCCTCATGACGACTGTGAGCGTACAGCGACTCGGTATCACCTTTCCTACATCGGGGTGCCCAGTATCCCTTTTATGCGCTGGCGACTTTTGGGTGGGCGGTCTTATTCGTGGCTATCGCCGGGCTCCTCGCCGTGACCATCAAAGAGAGGGTTGAAAGATGAGTGCGGAACTGGTTGGCCTCATTGGCGTCATCATCGTGGTCGTCCTGATGCTCTTCTTCCGGATGTGGATCGGGCTGGCCATGGCTCTCGTCGGCTCCGTGGGAATACTCATCCTCCAGGGTTTTAAACAGACCTTCGGTGTCATGGGGACGGTGCCCTACGAGACGGTGGCGTACTATCCCATGGCGGCGCTGCCGCTCTTCGTCTCATGGGTGTGATTGTGGGAAATACGACCATCGGCGAAGACCTGTTTTACGCGGTCTATAAGTGGGTCGGGGCGCTGCGCGGAGGCCTTGCGTCCGCTACGGTGCTGGCCTGCGCCGTCTTTGCCTCGGTCACCGGTTCCAGCGCCACCGGAACCGTTCTCATGGGGAAAGGGTGGCGCTCCCCCAGATGAGAGAGTCCCAAGTATGACGATGCCATGGCCAGCGGCTGTATCGCCTCTGCCGGTCCGATGGGCATCCTCATTCCTCCGAGCATGGGATTTATCCTCTATGGTCTGCTGACCGAGCAATCCATTGGAAAGCTCTTCATGGCGGGGTTTCTGCCGGGCATCCTGCTCACCCTCCTGATGATTATCGCCATCCTGATCATAACGGTAATTCGTCCGGAGGCAGGACCGGCAGGACCCAAGAGTACTTTGAAAGAGAAGGTTGTATCGCTCAGGAAGATCTGGCACGTGATGCTCCTGTTCTGCTCGTACTCGGGGGGATCTATGAGCGGGGTGTTCACTCCCACGGAGGCGGGAGCGATCGGTGCGTTTGGGGCCCTCGTTATCGTGATTGCCACCCGTCAGCTGACACGCGGATCCCTGCATGAGATACTCAAAGAAGCGACGACGACCTCGGCCATGATCTTCCTTATTGTTGTCGGGGCTTTTATCTTTATGAAATTTCTGGGCCTCAGCAAACTGCCTTTTGCGCTGGTCAAAATCATCGAACAGCTTCAGGTTTCCAGATACGTCATTTTTGCAGGAATCATCTTTCTCTATATCCTTCTGGAATGTTCCTGGAAATTTATTCGGCTGTGACCTTTACGATTCCGATGATCTACCCGGTGATTGTTGCCTGGTGTTTGACCCGATCTGGTTCTGGTTATCGTCGTCCGTCATCCAGACGGCCTGACTCCCCCGGTGGGGATGAATGTCTTTATCCTCAATGGCACCACCTTGGCAGTCCTTGAGACGATCTTCCGGGGGATCGTCCCCTTTTTCCTGGCCATGATTGTATGCGTGATTCTCCTGGCCGTATTCCCGGAGATCGCCCTGTTCCTGCCGAGGACGATGTAGGAGGTCGCCGGCAGAGCCCTAACAATCGAGGTTCAGGTTGAGGTTCAGGTTAAGGGTCGTAGGCCAGGAAAGACCGGATCGCAACTGATAGCGATGAATTCTCAGATATTTGGCCCGTGTAAAACCCAAACTCTTTTCATGAAATCGGAACGAGCTTTTCAAGTGAGAATGGCACTTCGGAATTGCGGCCAGATTGACCCGCAGAATATCGATCACCATATCGCCCGCGCGGTGGCGATCCTCAAGGGCCTGAATCAGGCTTCCTCAACGATGACCGCTGCCGAGGTGATCGACGAGATCGCAAGATCAGGGCTTCGAGAAGCCGGAGACAGGCGATTTCCCGTTGCGGGAGAAGTGGCGTCTCTGTCTGGAGGCGCTGGTACGAAGATGCTGATCTGCAATGCCGCGGAAGGCGACCCGGACTCCCTCATCGCCCGGACCCTCCTGGCAGAGGATCCCCAACTCCTGTCCTGAAGGGAAATGGGGATCGGCGCCTATGCCACGGGGCCACCCTGGGCGTTATCTATATCAATGCCGAATATGGATTGGCGATCGAGAGCTCTAGGGCCGCTTTGAAGCAAGCGGAGCATCGCGGGTTTTTAGGGAATCCTATCGGGGGTTGCAAGGCGAGGGTTCACATCGAGGTGAGAAGAGGGGGATGCAAACTCGCCTGCGGCGATGAGACGTTCCTGATCAACGCGATAGAAGGGAAGCAGACCATGCCTTTCGTCTGTCTGTCCTGATCCGGCCTGGAGATAAGCCCACCCTGCTTGATTTCTGGAAACCTGGCCCAGAGTGTCTCCGCCATCCTGGAAAAGGGGCCAGCATGGTACGCCGGGTTTGGCACCGGGCTGAGCAGGCACTCAGGGTTCTCACCCGTCAGAATGCCGTCAATCCCGGACTGATCGAGTTGCTTTGGGCACACCCCTCCGCGAAATCGTGCATGATATCGGGAGGAATTCCAAACGGCAAGACACTCAAGGCGATACAGATCGGCGGTCCCACAGGGGGTTATCTCCCTGTCGGTTCTCTGGACCTTCCGGTCGACGATGAGCACCTGTTCGATGCCGGGACCTTTATGGGATCGGGGACCATTCTGGTTATGGATGGCGATGCCTGCATGGTCGACCGGGCCAGGCGCGCCCTCTCTTCCTTGAAGCCGAGTCGTGCGGCAAATGCGTCTTCTGCCGTGAAGGGACGATGCAGATGGCAGAAATCCTGGCAGACGTGACCGAAGGCAGAGGAAACCCTCGCGATATCGAGCTGCTGCTGGAGCTGGGTGAAGGTCTTAAAGTCGGGGCTCAATGCGATCTGGGCAGAACAGCGGCCAATCCGGTCCTTGCAACCTTGATCCGCTATTTTGGCGAGGAACTTGAATCGCATATCAGGGAGAGAAGGTGTCAGGCTCAGGTATGCAAAGAAATGGGAGCCGCGCTGAAGCGCTTCCGAGTTCCGTGC
>CAVSVC010000037.1:0-30951 GCA_963731045.1 uncultured delta proteobacterium
TACTTTATCAGACTTATAGACAATTCAATCTTCTCGCCAGCAAACTCGTTTTTACCCTTGATCATGACCGTTATCGGAGGCTTAGGAACTGTTGGGGGACCAATTGTCGGATCCATATTCTTTGTTTCCATTCAACAAACGTTGGCGTTACCCAGCGTAGTCGATTCTATTAATGGAGCGTTTGGTTCTCTACTTCCCCAGCGTAAGCAACGTCGGACCACCTTTAAGCCTTCTAGCAATAGGCATAATTCTAATAGTGATCGTGATTTTCGTTCCAAAAGGCTTGATATCGTTTTCCGCAAAATCTACAATTACCTTATTTCCGAACAAAAAACAAAGAGACAAAACCCAAATGAAAGGCACTGACTATTTTGCAGAAGCCTTAGGCATGCAAGTTCTTGAAGCAAAAGACGGCTACGCAAAAGTTTCCATGAAAGTTGAAAAAATCCATACAAACGCCTTAGGGTTTACGCATGGCGGCGCAATCTTTTCGTTGGCAGATTACGCTTTTGCCCAAGCATGCAACTTCGGCGACAACGTTGCAGTGGCGGTTCAGGTCAGCATAAATTTCCTTAAACCCTCAGTCGAAGGCGACACCTTGACGGCTGAGGCAAAACGGGTTTCCGACGGCAAAACCATGGGTTTATACAACGTTACGGTATGCAATCAAAGACAAACAGGTGGCGTTTTCTCGGGGTTAGCCTTCAAAAAATAACCTGCAAGCGAGTTGGCATATGGCACAAAAAGAGGTCAGCCAACAATATTTTTATGTCAGTCACAACCTAGAATCACGTGCTGGGGTGGCCGAATCGTTCAGGCGGTAGCCTGCAGAGCTGCTCTATATGGGTTCAATTCCCATCCCCAGCTCCACGCTGCACACATAGATTTTCGTTTGTATCTAAAGCAACATATCCGAGAAGTCACTGTTGTTAGCTACCTCAAGCGATTAGAGAGACTTTCTAGGATAACCGACTTGGATAACGTAGAGAATGTAAAAAATATTATTTGTAGCTACCAATGTACCGAATCCTATAAGGAATTATTGACTAATGCCTACGATTATTGGGTTAAGTATAGAGGCTTAGAGTGGGAAAAACCCAAGTTTCTAAGGGAAGATAAACCCATATTTGTTCCGCTTGAATCTGAGCTTGACGTATTAATTGCTAGACCTAGGCTCAAGATGTCTGTATTTCTGCAACTGCTTAAGGAAACAGGTGTTGATACTGGTGAAGCATGGAAACTAAGATGGGTTGACATTAACAGTGAGAAGCACACCGTAGACGTTCATCCGACCAAGAACCATAATGCCAGAACATTACCTATAACCAGCAATCTGGTTGGCAGATTATTCCAGTTGCCGAGAGATGAAGAGAGGGTTTTTTCCTGCAAGTCGTTGGATGGTTTTAGAGCTGGCTATGAAGTAATGAAAGATAATTTGGCTGTGGAACTTGGTAATCCTAGACTAAAAGAGGTAGCTTTTAGGTCGTTTAGGCACTGGAAAGCAACCACTGAATACGCCAAAACCAAAGACATACTTCATGTCAAGTGGCTTTTAGGGCACAAGAAGATAGAGAACACGTTAATCTATACCCATTTGAGTGCCCTTTAATTCTCAGGATTACGTTTGCAAAGTCGCAAAAACCCTTGAAGAAGCAACTGTGCTGATTGAAGCAGGTTTTGAATACGTGACTGAAATGGATGGCAGTGAAACTGTTCAGAAAGCGGAAGTAGCCAATTGCAGATTAAGTCCAGACCCGACGAAGTATCTTTCAGAAGAATAGACTTTGGTAACTGAAAAAACTGATGTCATTGTCGGTTTTCTTGTTTTTCCATGAATTTATCAAAGGCTTTTTTCTTGAGAAAAATCTTGCCTTTGTACGTCTTTGTTTCTGAGAGAAAACTGTCTATTCCTACGCTTAACCCTATCAAGTTTGAGTAATCAATATTCTCACGATTGACTGTTTTGCCGTTTTCTACTTTATCAATAGAAATGTTGTCTACAGAACCGTCTTTGTTCACAAAGTAATGCAAGATATGTTGTGTAACCATCTGGGTTTTCACCCTTCACCATTCCACTTTTAAGTAATAGGTTTAATCTCGATTTCTACGGGGATTCCCATCGGCAGCGACTGCATGCCCACGGCTGAACGGGCGTGTCTTCCCGCCTCTCCGAAGACTTCGACCAGCAAGTCAGAGGCGCCGTTGATCACCCCGGGTTGATTCCTGAAATCCTCTGTGCAATTGACCATTCCAAGAAGCTTGACCACCCGCTTGATTTTATCCAGGTCCCCCAGGGCAGCCTGGATCGAGCCCAGGCAGTTCAGAGCAACGCTCCGGGCCGCCCGGTATCCTTCCTCGATGGTCAGATCCTTACCAAGCTTCCCGGAAAGGACCGTCTTGCCGTCATCGTACGGCCCATGTCCTGAAACGAAGAGGAGGTTTCCGGTTCGGGTGGTCTGCACATAGTTGGCTGCCGGCTTGGGTGGTTCGGGCAGCGTAATTCCAAGGTCTTTTAGCCTTGCTTCAATCTTCATGAGGGCCCCTTTCCGCGGGAGAATTCATTCTAAACTAACACGCGTCTTCTGCTCCGTCCAGCACCTGTTGGTCACCCTTTTCTTCGCAGGGGAAAGTGAAAATAATTGAGATGGATGACACGGATGAGCACAGGCAGAAAAACTTCGTTTCTTTCCCGATCTCCCCATTTCCCTACCTCTCCGTTTTCTTCTTTGCCGCGGGGGGGGGGCTTCCTTGCACTGGGAACTGGTTCCACTCCGCCTGCAGCCTCCGGAGAATCTCCTGCTGCTGAAGGATCGAGAAGTCGGCATACTTCGGGTCCCTTTTTCGGTAGGTTTTCTCAGTAAAGGCGATCGAGTTCATGGCGTTTCGGGTTTGGGAAAGAATCAATTCACACTTTTGCAATCCCCACCTTGCCTCAACGGGATCCCCCGGATGAGGAGAGAGCCAGAGGGTGTTCTGATAGAGATGGAAGAAGCTGACCATCAGACCCTTCGAAACGGGGAAGAGGATCCCTTCCATTCTTTCTTTCAACCTTTCCCGGTCGAGATCGTTTGACTCAATGGTTTGGTGGAGATGGTCCATGAGCAGGGTGATCATCCCGTCCCTGCCGGGAGTGCTGTAGGTTTCCCATAATGCTGATCCTTCCGGACAGTTTCCCCTGCGGCATTGCTGATATCCTTCGATCACAATGGGAATTCTTGCTCTCAGGAAGGTCGTGATGCTTTCCAGAAGCTTCTCCACCTTCTCCAGAGGGTCATATACCGCCGGATCGATCCGCCTCGCCACGGCTTCGACAAAGTCCCCGTAACCTTCGTAAAAGCCGGATGAGTACTGTTCCTGGGAATAGAAGGGATGTTCATCCACCGGGAGGTATTTCCAGCGCCCATTTCGGAAGATGGGCCAGCGGAACTTGACCAGACCGGAGTGGACCGTCGATTCCGGTCTGGGGGACAGGAAATTCTTCTGGCTCATCTTCTGCATCTTGGCCGGAACCGTTGCCTCCCAGGTCTGGAGAGGATGGGCGGAACTGCCATCCAGGACAACGCTCCCAACAATGCCGGAGTGGGATTCCGTCACGAAAAAGAGAGTGCCCGGCGTCACCGAGGCCGGATCGATTTGCACGGGATACGTATCGAACGGCAGGGTCCGTGTCGTCGTCTCCGAGAGGATGTGGAGGAGGGCGGCCCGAAAGCGAGAATCCCGGTGCCATTCGGAATGGGTTGGAAGATGCTTCCATGCCGTAGACCAGTGTCCGATCAGCTTGTGATCCTTTGTGGTCGCGGCTGCCGGAAGGTGGGCGATGCGTGCGTAAATCCAACGAATTGCATAGGGAACATCCGCACAGTCGATTGGGATCTTGTGGCGGATGAAGAAGTCCTCCGTGACATGGGTTTCGACCCATTTCCCGAAGTTCAGCTCTTCTTCGACGGTCCATTGTTGCTCCCCCACGTTCCAGATTTGAGTAGCCGGTTCCTGGAGGGGTTGACCGAAGGAGACCGGAGAAAGGAGGAGCAGAAAGAGGAAGACGAAGAAAGGGCATAGCTCATCATAATAAGACCGGTGCAAGATTGTCAACAGACCTGAAATAGGCTATTTTAGAGGAAGATTAAACCAAGGATGGGAGAGGATTTGAGCGTGGATCGAAAGATACGCATTCTGGTCGCGGAAGAAGACCCGGCCTTTCTGAAAAGTCTCCTGCAATCCCTGGAGGAATCAGGAGGGTTCTATCATGTTGAAAAGGTCACTTCCGGTCAGGATTGCTTAAAAAAACTCCAGGGTGAGACGTTTGACATTCTACTGCTGGACCATCTGCTCCCGGATGGAAAGGGATTAACCTGGCTCCGGCGGTTCAATGAACTGGGGATTGGGGTTCCCACCATCTTTGTCACGGCAAGGGGAGACCCGCAACTGTCGATCGATGCGATGAAGGAGGGGGTTTTCGACTACATCAACCGCTCGGCGGAATGTGCAAAGGCCTTCCCCTTCGTCGTCCACCGGGCGGTCGAAGGCCACACTATGATGGTCGAGAAGGTCAGGCTTCAGAAAGAGCTGATCGAGACCAAGAACTTCCTCGAATCCATCGTCGAAAAGGCGGGAGATGCCATTTCCGTAGTGGATCTGGATGGAAAACTGCTTTACTGGAATGAGGGGGCTGAGCGGATTTACGGGTACCGGAGAGAAGAGGTGATCGGGCGGCGGATTTCCGAATTTCTCTATCCCCGGGATGAACGGTTGAAGGCGGAAGAAGAGAAATCCATGAACATATTGATGGAACGTGTCAGCCAGGGAGAGGTGATCCCCCACGTAGAGGCCAGGCGTCAGGCAAAGGACGGGAGGGAGATCGTCACGAGCATGACCATTTCGCCCTTAAAGGATGCAGAGGGAAGAATCGTCGGCGCCTCCCGGATCTGTAAAGACGTCACGCATCTGAAGAAAGCGGAGGAGCGTCTGATCCTGACGGAGAGGCTGTCCTCCCTGGGGGAGCTTACGGCCGGGGTGGCTCATGAACTTCGGAATCCCCTTGCCGGCATCAAAATCAACACTCAGGTTCTGCTGAGAAGGATGGACCTCCCTGAAATGGAGAGACGCCTTCTGGAGAGCAGCCAGGAAGGGATCGAGAAGATCCAGAAGATCGTTGAGGATATGCTCCATTTCGCCAAACCGAAGCCTTCCCACTTTAAGGAGGAGGAAATCAATGATGTCCTGGAGAAGAGCCTTCCCATCCTCCAGGCCAAGCTGAAGAAAGCGAACATCTCCTTTCTGTTTAAACGGGGAGAGCATTTGCCTGGGGTCCGAATCGACGTTCATCAGATCCAGCAGGTCCTGATCAACCTCATGCTCAACGCCGTTCAGGCCATGGAAAAAGGTGGGGCATTAACCATCCGGACATTTTCCGAAGCCCAAGGCGGGGTCGGCGTTGAGGTCAAGGACACAGGAACCGGGATATCCGAACCTCACTTAAAGAAGATCTTTGATCCGTTCTTTACAACAAAATCGGAAGGCACCGGCCTGGGTCTTTCCATCAGCCACAAGATTCTGGAGAACCACGGGGCGACGATCGATGTGGACAGTGAAGAAGGGAAAGGGTCCACGTTTACGATTCACTTCCCGCCGCCCCATCTCTCACAGAACACGCGGAAACCCCTGTGATCTCGATGGACCACCGGAAACGGGTGAGAGGATAGCTGGAGATGAAGTTCAAGATCCTTGTCATTGACGATGAGCCGATTCTGAGGGATTCCCTCTCGGTTGCCCTGGAAAGCTCAGGGTATACGGTCATGACTGCGAGAACCGGAGAGGAAGGCCTTCAACTTTTTCAAAAAGAGGCCCCGGATCTCGTTCTGCTGGATCACTGGCTTCCGGGAATGAACGGGGATGAAGTGCTCCGCCGCATCAAGGAGATTCAGGAGGAAATCCCGGTGATCGTCATGACGGCTCAGGGATCGATTGAGCTGGCGGTAAGCTCCATGAAGATAGGGGCCTTCGATTTCCTCGTCAAGCCCTTTGAACTGGATCAATTCGAAACCCTTGTCCGGAGGGGGCTTGACCGTGTCCGTCTGAAGAAGGAGGTGGAATGGCTTCGGGCCCAGTACGAGGAGAAATTCCACCGGGGAGGGATGATCCGGGTCAGTCAAAAGATGAGGGCTCTCTTGGACATTGCCGAAAAACTGGCGCGAAGTTCTGATACGACGGTCCTCATCGAAGGGGAAACCGGAACAGGGAAAGAACTTCTCGCAGAATACATTCACTTCTTGAGTCCCCGATCTTCTTTCCCATTCATCCCCCTGAACTGCGGTGCGGTTCCCAGAGACCTCTTTGAGAGCGAGCTCTTCGGGTATGAAAAGGGGGCCTTCACGGGGGCTCTGGAGAAGGGTAAGCCCGGGAAGGTGGAGGCCGCGGAGAAAGGAACCCTCTTTCTCGATGAGGTGGGAGAACTTCCTCCTTCCGCCCAGGTCAAGGTGTTGAGGGTTCTTGAGGAGAAAGAATATTTCAGGGTTGGCGGGAATGAAAAGAAGAAAGCGGACGTGCGAATCGTTGCGGCGACGAACAAGGATCTGGAGTCCGAGGTGAGGAAAGGAAATTTCCGGGACGACCTTTATTTCAGACTCAACGTGGTCAAACTCCAGGTTCCTGCGCTGCGTGACCGGAAAGAGGATATCCTTCCCCTTTTTCGTTTCTTCCTGGACCGGTTCAACGAGCAGTTCAAAAAGCGATTCTCGCAGATTTCTCCGGAAGCGGAGGAGAGGATTCTTGCGCATCCCTGGCCGGGGAATATCCGGGAGCTTCGAAATGCGGTGGAACGAATCGTCCTCCTGGAAAGAGGGGAAACGATCCTTGACAGGCATTTTTCCTTTCTCGGAGGGGGAGGGCTTCAGCAGGAAACGGCTCCATTTAAGCCCCGCATCCCCCCCCAGGGGATTGTCCTGGATGAGGTCGAAAAGGAGTATCTCCTCGAAGCCTTGAGAATGAAGAAAGGAAACAAAAATCAAGCAGCGAGACTGCTCGGGATCTCCAGGTCGGCTCTGCTCTATCGTATGGAGAAATACGGCATCAAGAAGGGTTAACTCTGTAGTTGCAGAAATGAACGCGGACAAACCGATCTCCAAGGCCCCGAAAGGCGGTCTTTTGGAGATCGTAGGGTAACGGGAGGAATTCACATTAGGTGACTTCTGACAACCAAACGGTTCGAAGGTGCTGGTACGTTGAAAGGTTCGCCTCGGGGCCTTTCCGATCGGTCTGTCCACGTTCATTTGACTCACTTTATGCACATCAGGGTTAACGCGAGCCTGTCTGTTATCAGACGCCGGGTCTGATTTCAGATATGGCGGCATTTTCATAATCATTTCAATGTCTTTTTCTTCTTTGTGGTTTTTCCCCGTCTGATTTCAATTGTTTTTTCCTTTTGTCTTCATATCCAGGGATAAGAGTATTTCTGCAATCCAAGTCATCTCGAAGAGACTAACCGGCTGATCTCTAAGGTGAATTGTCAACCTGCACCTGCCGTGGAAGATCATGCCCGTGTCCTGGCATCAACCTTGCTCTAAGGCACTGCAGTTATGAAAGTCCTGATTATCGAGCAAGAGAAGACCTTCCGGCAATCGCTCTCCAACTTCATGGAACACCACCGCGGCTATGAGGTATTCACCGCCCCTTCGCGAAAAGAGGGAGCATCCCTCTTTGAAGGCGCTTCCTTTGATATGGTGATTTGCGGACATCGCCTTCCTGATGGGGATGGCCTGGAGATCCTGAGGGAATGGATGAAGCGCTGCCCGAACCTGATATCGATTCTAATGACCGCCTACCCTGATGAGGTATTGAGAAGAGAGGCTGAGAAGGCCGGAATCCGGGGCTATCTGGAAAAGCCCTTCGACCTGAGACAACTCGAAGAAGCCATGGGAATTTCGGATTTCGGGTCGCGGACTGCGAGATTGAAAAACTGGGAGTCTGGAATGGATAAAAGAACGCTTTGCGCTACTTGTCCTCCGTAGTCTGCGAGGCGGGACGAAGGATGGATGCTCTATGCGCTCTGCGTGAAAGGGAAGGGAGGTGAAGAAGTGATGAAGAAGAGAATGCTTGTTTGGGCGATATCCTTTGTGTTTGTTCTGTCCGTGGTTGGCGCGGCCCTGGCTCAGGAGGCAAAGCCTGCAGGTCCCCCTGCGGTCGTGAAGGAGATGGTGGCGAAGGCCAAGGGAGCGATCAAGGTTGTGTCGCCGTCCGATGTGAAAGCAGCGATCGACAGCAAGGAGAAGGCCGTCTTCCTCGACGTGAGGGATCCGGGCGAATTTTCGGCAGGGCATCTTCCCGGCGCAATCAACGTTTCCAGGGGAACGCTGGAGTTCAACGTTTTCGGAAAGATCCCCGATCAGAACGCCAAGATCTATGTTTACTGCAAGACAGCAGGGCGTTCCACCCTGGCGACGAAGACCCTGAACGATCTCGGTTTCAAGAATGCGGTATTAATGGATGCTCAGTTTGAGGACTGGATCAAAGCGGGCTATCCGGTTGAGAGGTAATGTGATCACAAGAAGGGGCATCCCGGCCCAGGGTCGGGTGCCCTTTCTTCTTCAGGAATTGGTTTTCATCATGGAGCGAAAAGATTTGAGACTGTCCAGGAGGAGTTTTCTTAAGGCGACCGCTGTTACTGCAGGCGCCCTTTCCGTCGGACATCAGGTCCTTGACTTTAAAGAATGGGCACAGGCCGCCGGAGAAGCGCCGGTTGAACGTATCCCCACCTTCTGCAACGGTTGCGGAAATCGGTGCGGCCTCTTTGCCCATGTCCAAGAATGGAAGACTGTGGAAGGTCGAGGGAAACCCCGAGGCCAACGGAAACCTCGGGATGGTCTGTCCGAGGGGGCATGGGTATCTGCATGACCTGTATTCTCCCGATCGCATCAAGGGGCCGCTCAAAAGGATCGAAAACCGGTTCGAGCCGATCTCCTGGGAGCAGGCCTACAAGGAGATTTCTCAAAAGGTCAATCTCATCATGATGGACGGCGGTCCGAGGAGCATCTTCTGGGTCAACTATCCCCAGTCGAATAATCCCTATGCCCTGAGATTGATGCACGCACTCGGAAGTCCTCATTATTTCACCCATGGTTCGACCTGTTACACCGCCAGAAATGCGGGCTGGGTGACAACCGTGGGAGAACTCCCTTCCGTCGACCTGTCCAATGCCCGGTTCATCCTGATCATCGGCCGGAATCCGGCAGGCGGGATCGACCTTGGACAGGTGAAAAAGATCGTTGAGGCGAAGGGGAAGGGCGCCAAGCTGGTGGTGGTTGATCCTCGGCACAGCGAGACGGCCATTCTGGCGGATGAATGGCTTGCAATCAAGCCGGGTACGGATCTGGCTTTCCTTCTCGGTCTCATCAACGTGATGGTCAAGGAAGATCTCTGTGACAGGAAGTTCATTGCCGAAAAGACCGTCGGCTTCGAGCAATTGGAGGATGAGATCATCAATTACCCCCCGGAGTGGGCGGAAAAAGTGTGCGACATTCCGGCTGCAACGATCGTCCGGATCGCCAGGGAAATGGCACAGGTCAAACCCCGGTCTCTCATTCACCGGGGGTATCACGGGGCCTTCGGGTCCCAGTATCTGAATAGCTTTCAGACGGTCCGCGCCCTGGCGATTGCCAACAGTCTGCTGGGAAATATCAACCGGGAAGGTGGAATTTACTTTCCAAAATCGGCTCAACTGGGAGAGCTTCAACCGAAACATCCTGCCCCCGAACTCCCGAAAATCGGAAAAGCGGACGGAACCGGTGTTCCCGGAAGATACCCCCTTGGGAGCTATGGGGATGGAATTGCTCACGCCATTCCTGAACTGGCCCTCCGGGGTGAGTTGAAAGCCGGCTTCGTTTACCACTATAACCCCCTTCGGACCAACCCAAATCCAAAGCGTGTGATCGCCGGCTATCAGAAACTGGACCTCCTGGTTGCGATCGATACGGTCCTGTCCGAGACGGCTTCCATTGCTCATTATGTCCTTCCGGAGTCCTTCTATCTGGAGAGGACCGAAGCCGTCGACACGAAGCACAGCGGCAAGAGGGCCCAGGTGAGTCTCCAGCAGCAGGTGGTGAAGCCCCTGTTCGACACCCGGTCCGGGACGCGGATCATTATCGAGTTGGGGAAGCACCTGGGGGTTGGGAGATTCTTCGATTTCGACATCGATGAAGGAAACCAGTTGCGACTGAAACCCCTGGGCGTCAAACCCGAAGAACTGAAGGAAAAAGGGGTGGTTTTTGTGGGTGAGAAGTGGAAGGAAGGGTGGGATAAGTTGCAGACCCCCTCCGGAAAGGTGGAGATTGCCTCAAAAACGCTGGAGCAACTCGGTTATCCGCCGATTCCCCGGTGGGAAGAACCCCTGGTCTCTCCGGACGCAAAAGATCCTTCTTCCTTTCGGCTGATTCACGGAAAACAGGCCGTCCATACCCATTCCATGACAGCCAATCAGCCTGTCCTCATGGCCGTCAGTCATCGCTATGATATGGTTCGTCTATGGATGAACAAGAGAAGAGGGTCGCCAGTTGGGGTTGCAGGACGGGGACTGGGTCCAATTGAAATCCATCGTCGGCGAAGGAAAGATCCGAATTCGGCTGACAGAGGGCATCCACCCTTCCTGTGTCTGGCTCCCGAGCGGTTACGGGGTTTTTTCGAGGCATCTGAAAACGGCTTATGATGTCGGGCTGTCGTACAATGATTTTCTCCCCACCTATTTCGATCCGACGGTGGGGCATGCCATGTCATCGGAAATCATCGTTCAGATCAAGAAAGCATAGAGCAGAGGGCATAGGCAACAGGGTCAGTAAGCGTAACAGGGTGTAGGGTATAGAAAGCAGTATAGGCAGAAAATCAATAAATCTAAAATCTGAAACTCTCACCTTCATCTCCCGGGGAAGGGATGGTGAGAGTCTGAAATCAGGTGTGTTATGCCGCGATATGGAATGGTGATCGATGAAACGAAGTGCGTCGGGTGTCATGCCTGTCGCGTGGCCTGCCATAACCAGAACCACCTCGCCGACAAAGAGGCATACAACCACCTTGAAGAGCGGGAATACGGAACCTTTCCGAACTATGCCCGGGAATTCCTGCCGGTTCAGTGCCAGCATTGTGATAACGCGCCCTGTGTGAAGGTCTGTCCCACCGGTGCTTCGTACAAAAGGAAGGACGGGGTGGTCCTGGTGAACAAAGACAAGTGCATCGGGTGCAAGTACTGCATTGCCGCCTGTCCCTATAATGTCAGGATTATTAAGAAGGAAGGGTACATCGAGAAATGCCGGTTTTGCATTGAATATGTGGAGAAAGGCGAGAAGCCGGCCTGTATGACGACTTGCATGACCGGCGTGAGAATGTTCGGCGACCTGGACGACCCGAACAGTGAGATTTCCAGATTCATTGTCAGGAACAGACTGAAGCAGTTCAAGGCGGAGCTCAATACCAGACCGAGGATCTACTACAGAAAAGCCTAATAAGAAAACATGACCCAGTCAGAAAAAGACCTTTTGTGCGAACTCCTTGCCTCCCTTCTTTCTCCTCCCGGTCCCGAACTGCCTGAGGAGGGACGGGTTCTCCGTTCACTTTTTCAGGAGACGGTCCATTCCTGTGGGGGAGACAGCGGCGTCCTGGCGGGATTGGTCCTGGAAGGGGATGCCGATACCCTGACAGGCGAGATGAGAGACGAATACGATCGCCTCTTTTCGAGAGGACGGGGAGAAGGCGTTTCCTTGGTTGAATCGTGCTACAAGCCGTGGACCCAGGACCCGCGATGTAGCCTTTCTTTCGCCTCGGAGCAGGGTCTCCTGATGGGGGATTCGGCCGTTCATCTCCTGGACGTTTACCGTCAATTCGGCCTGGAGGTGGCGGAGGAGTTCTCGGCGGTTCCGGATCATCTGGTCATGGAGCTTGAATTCCTGGCCTGTCTTTACCGGTGGGGCACGGATGCTCAGGTCCAATTGTTCGTCAGGGACCACCTGGACTGGCTTCCTTCAATGCTGGACGAACTGGAGAAGGTTCGCCCGCATTCTTTTTACAGAAGTCTCATGGAGGTGCTTGATCTTTTCCTCCGTACAGAAAGAAAAAGACTGGAGATCGGAAATGATGGAGAGAAGAGCATTCATTGAGAAACTCTTATCGGGAATTACGATAGGAGGTCTCCTCTTGCTTGGAGGTTGCGGAAAACAGGAAAAACCTTCAGGCCACGGGAACCAGGAGGGGCTCTGGAACCTGGTGACGGGCCGTGAGAAGGTGGAGCAGCCCATAGACCTGACCTATTCCAAACAGACCCCTGCGCTGTACCGTGATGCGTCCATGGGAAAAGCCGATCCCAACTTCGTTCCGAAGGTGGGCGGTGGCTGAAGCTAAGGGAGAGATTCGTCGGCGACGAATCGGAGAGAAAAAGGATTCGAGGGAAGGCTACGGTTACGAGGTCTGTATCGTCAGGAAAAGGTTACGTTGAGTGTTGAAAGCTCGTATCGAGGCTTGAATCAAGGAATCGTTTACGAAACTTCAACCCCCGTTCAACACTAAACGAGCGATGGTGAACCGAACGACAGAAACGGGCTTCGTCTCCAAGTTTCGCGCATCGATACGAGATTCGACACCGAGACCCAGTGGTTTCGGGCTTTACGCTATGCGCAGGCCCTATGCGCTATGCGATTTCTATCCAATCGGGCAGGAGTCAGAGATGGAAGGGCACATACATATTCACTGGAATTGGATTGTGGCCATTGACCTGTTTGCAGCCGGGTTGAGTGCAGGCGCTTTTATCATGTCTGCAACGGCCTACTTTCTGGGGAAGCAGAGGTACGAACCTATCACCCGGATCGGCGCATACATCGCCCCTTTTCCAGTGATTGTCGGGATCGTCTGTCTCATCTTCGACCTGGAAAGACCCCACCTCTTCTGGAAACTCTTCCTGACCTTTCAGCCGAATTCAGTCATGTCCCTCGGGTCCTGGCTCCTCTTTGCTTTCTCGATCTTCAGCGCTTCTCCATTTTTACTTTTGGCTCCCGGAGCGGTTCGATTATTTGAAGATCATCCCGAGAATTGAATCCAGCGCATTTCTGAGCCGTTTTCGGGGAACCAACTTGACGAAAATCCGGGGTCTGATTGCCGGGTTCGGAATCCCGATTTCGATCGGCGTCGGAATCTACACAGGGGTTCTTCTGGGAGCACTGACGGCAAGGCCTTTCTGGAACAACCCGATGCTGCCGATGCTTTTTCTGATATCGGCGATGATGACAGGATCCGCCTCGATCTGTTTCATCGGCTGCTTTGTCAAGGGATTCAAAGGAATGACCCGGGAACACATCAATACGAACAAGTTCATGATCCATTCCCTTGACTTTACACTCATGGTCTTTTCCATCATTGCGATCTTTCTATTCATCCTGGGCCTCTACGTATCCCCAAGAAGCTCTGCAGAGGCGGTCCACCTGATCATGGGAGGAGAATTCACCCTTCTCTTCTGGTCCTTGGTCGTGGGGGTAGGCGTTCTGCTTCCCCTTGCTTTGGAGGTCTACGAGCTCATTCCTCACTACATCGAACAGGTAGAGCTTCGGGAACATAACCCGTGGATCTCGGGGGTCATCGCAACCTCGGTTCTCATCGGTGGTTTCGCCATGCGATACGTTGTGATTTATGCAGGCCAGATGGCCCAGGTCGTTTCTTTCTGAACCTTTCCCTTCGTCTCAAATCGAGAGAGGATCCCCCACCCTCCCCTGCCGTTCTGCCCATCACATGAGCCAAATGAGGAACTGAACCCATCCCAATGCGTCATTGCGAGCACAAGGTGCGTGGCAATCTCATGAAGAAGGACGAGATTGCTCGTTTCCCTCGCCGACAATTTCAAATCGGGATGTGAGCTTTTCTGTTGTGTTTCCTGAATAAGTATGGTTAATATATCAATTGTCTGATTCTTCAAACGTGTCGCTCAGACGATTCTGCTTGTCAACGACCAGGGGGGAGAATCCATGGGGGTCTTTTTTCTCGGCATCCTGCTGATCATCGGGGTACTGCTCTTTGTGCTCTTCTATTCGCGAAGCAAGAAAAGTCACCGTGCCGGACCAAAGGCCGATAGGGGCAGGGTTCAGAGGAAGCCGGAAAAGAATGATCTTCGGGAAGGTGTCTCCGCTACCTCCCCGGGCCTTGCTCAACAGGTCGTCCTGGATGAGACAGGGATGATGATTCCGGAGCTCGATAGACCGGATCAATCCGAAGACCTGAAGAAACGTATCCAGAACGGAATGGAAACTATCTTTTCGGCCGGGCCGGAGGCGGGTTCCGAAAAGAGGAAAGTCCTGCATCTGGAAGATGTGGCTCCGGAAGTCCGGGAAACAGTTCTTCGTCATATCAGCCGTTTAAAGCCGTTTAAAGCCGTCTATCAAATCCACAAGACCCTGGATGATCCGAATACGGGGATGGCCCAGGTGTCCAAGCTCATCGTGACGGATCCGGTTCTTTCCGGAAAGATTCTCAAAGTGGCCAATTCGTCTTACTTCGGCCTGGAGCAGCGGGTCAATTCGATCGGTCACGCCCTGGTGATTATCGGCATGCTCAACCTGAAGAATATTCTCTACCAGGAAGGGCTCTTGAAATTACTCAATGTCAAAGACTCCCTGAAGGACTACACGGTGGAATCCCTATGGGAACATGCCACCTTGACGTCCATCTGCGCATCCTATCTTCACAATCTCTTCCCCGGACTGGACAAAGGCACGCTCTTTACCATGGGATTACTCCATGATGTTGGAAAATTTGTCATGACCGGTCTGGATCCTGTTCGGCCGGCCGGGGAGGGCTTTACGAAGATTGCTCTTGCCGAGTTTACGATCCAGGATGAGGAAGAGATTTTTGGAATCAACCATACGGTGATCGCACGGCTGGCCTTTGAGGAGTGGGGGTTTTCAGATCTGATGGTCAAAACCGTTGAGATGCATCATGCCCCATCCTGGCTGGAGAGGGATGCCCTTTCTCTTGACCAGGATCACCTGAAGTATCTTCTGGTCCTCTTTCTCTCCGACCAGGTGGCCAAGCTCTTTGCCGATGAAGAGAGGAATCTGATGCCCGTTCTCCCGCTGGCTCAATGCTACCATCCGCTGGTGCAACGAAAGAAACTCCTGAGCCTCCTCCTGGACTCCTCTCTATTCTCCGAGATCAGAAAGGCCAAGGCGCTCATGAAAAACTGACAACCCAAACTTGAGGTTTACTCAGCCGCATTGACTGAGATCAGTTCGACTTCAAAGATCAGGGTGCTGTTGGGCGGGATGACCGGGCTCCCGCGCTCACCATAGGCCAGATCAGGAGGGATGACGATCTGCCACTTGGAACCTTCCTTCATAAGCAGTAGCGCCTCTGTCCATCCTTTGATGACGCCGTCTACTTTGAAGGTCAATGGCTTTTCCTTCTTATAGGAGCTTTCGAACTCCGTGCCGTCAGTCAGGGTACCCCGATAATGGGCTGTCACGGTGTCGGCGGCCTTCGGCGTTTTGCCTGCCCCTTCCTTCAGGACTTTATACTGAAGGCCGCTCGGCAGGGCCGTCACGCCTTCTTTCTTCTTATTCTCCTCAAGAAAGGCCTTGCCTGCAGCGAGGTTCTTGTCAGCCTTCTCCTTAAATTCCTTCTCCCGGGCGGCCATAAGTCTTCTTTGCAGTTCCGCGATCGTTGCCCGGATCTCCTCCTGGCTCATCGAAGATTCTTTTCCACCCAGGGCATCCCGGATTCCCGAAAGATAGATCTCCAGGTTGACGTCGACCGCCCTGTTTCTTCAGAAAATCGCCAAACTGATACCCGAGGCTGTAACTCTCCTTCTCTTTTGGGTCGCTGAGCTTCTGTTTTTCATCCGCCTGACAGACAGAAAACAACAGACCGACGCCGAGTACGATGATAAGGATCGCTTTTAGTCGTTTCATTTCTCCTCCGATCTAAATCCAAATAAAAACGGGATTGAACCTTTCGGCCCTCCCGTTCGTATGATAACTTCTGATAGTTCCCCTTTCAAGAGGCTGGGGGATTCAAAAAAGCTGGTGAGGGCTGCACGGGGCAGCCCTCACCGTTCGCGTTATTATGGGTTATTGACGACAATAATACGGGTTTCCGACACAGAGCGGCCTCATCATCTCGTTATCCTCATGGGAGAGGATATGGCAGTGCCACACATACATGCCCGGGATGTCGAAGTGCATTTTGAGCCTCGTCACCCCTCCGGGATAGACGAGCGCCGTGTCCTTCAATCCGGTCTCCTGTGCATCCGGTGGTATCGTATCCCCGACCAGTACGGCAGGTTGGACGGCAAGTCCGTCCTCACCTGTCCGGAGGCCCTCTCTATTGAATCACCTCGAAGGCCACCTGGTGGATATGGATGGGGTGGGCGTCGGCTGTGAAGTTGTAAATCTCCCAGATCTCCGTTGAATTCAGCTGCGGATTTTCAGTGATTTGGTCCGCAAAGTCAAGGGCAGTGCTTAATCCGCTCGAATCGAGCGTGCCGAGTTTGCCGACGGTAGGCCCGAACATGAAGTCAGTGGGCTTAGGAGAAAACCATTTGGGCGCCAGCACAATCTGACCCGCCGCATTTACCCTTACAAGCACGACCGAGGAGTCAAACTCGTTGAGGGTGACTTTCCGCCGGATCGGTGTGTTATCGAAATCTGGAACGCACGGCAGATTCAGGCTCTGCGGAAGAGTGGTCGTTTCGCTTCCGACACGAGCCTTGACTTGGAACTGCATGACCTGGCCTGTCGTATTAGGGTCGGCCGAATCAAAGTCGACGCCTGGCACGCCGCCGCCGAAGGGCTCATCAGGTCCGAGGTTTAGGAGGTTGATTTTCGTTCCCACCGGGATGTTCGAGAAGTCGATGATCACATCGGCCCGCTCCGCGCCCGCGAGAAGAAGCTGATCCAACTTCACTGGATTTTGGACAAAGCCCTGATCGGTCCCGATCTGCCAGATCGGCTGGCCGTTGCTGAGCTTCAGGATCAAAACCCGCGTATCGTCTGCGTTGACGATGCGGAAACGGTAGCGCCTCTTCTCCACCTTCAGATAAGGCCATGTCTTTCCGTTTACGGCGATGGTATTGCCGAAGAACTCGGGATTCCAGGTGGGCGACACATCGCTGCGAGGGAATGTTTTGTCCCTATAGATGACCGGCTTGGGGATGAAAGGGATCTGGAGATCTGCCGGCTCCAGACCTTCAAAGAAGGCCCGGTTGGGGGCATAGAAAAGCGATCCGTCGGTCTTGAAGGTTTTGTCCTGGATGACGAGTGGGATCTCATAATTTACGGAGGGGAGCTTTTTATTAGGATCTGTTGTGTTTGCAGGAAGGTCCGAATCCCCGCCACGGATCAGGTATAACCCTGCGAGGCCTGAATAGACGTTGGCGCGGGTCATGCCCACGCTGTGGTCATGATACCAGAGGGTGGTTGCCCGCTGGTCGTTCGTGTACTGGTAGACCGCTGCGCCCTGCTGGAAGGGCACTCCCGAAATCTGCTGGAAATTGGAGCCTTTCTTGGCGTAGCCTGCGGGAATGTTGTTGGCATTCGCCAGGTACCATGATTCAGGAAACCCGTCGCTCTCGGGGGTCACATGAGCGCCATGCAGATGGGTCACGATCGGGACGGGGCCGGTGTAATAGGACTGGCTCTTGCCGCGGCAGTCCGTCTCGTTGGAACCGTCGATGCAGTCCTGGGGCGGGTTCGTCCAGAAGAGGGTCTGGTCTATCGGCAAGAGGTGGGGCAGAAACTTGCCGTTAGAGTCCTTGAGACCATTGATCCATTTGACCCTCACAGGCCGGTCCGCTTTTGCCTCGATGGTTGGGCCGGGGTAACTCAAAGTGGATGAGTCGTTTGCAGCCCCATAGCCCCAGACTTTCGTCTTCGGCATTCCTGTGGGCAGGACCTGCTGCATCAGCTGCTGAGCCGCGATCTCGTAATAATCAATCGTGCCATTGATGGTTCCCGCCTTTGGCGCAACCTTCGGGATCGGAAGCGGAGTCCACAAACTTGGGGATCGATGCCGGATCGATGACATCCACCGCAAAGACCGCCGGGATGGCGGAAAAAGTGAGCGCTGAAAGCACCGCCAAGAACAAGAATGTAATTTTTATTGAAGTGACCTTTTTCATCCCTCTACTCCTTTCATAAAAAAGCCTAACTCAGTGAACGTGATGTTAATCAGAAACGCCCTCTAACAGGTGAAGCGCGGCCTCTCTCGATTCAAACCACCTCCTTTCAAATTTTGAAAAAAGTGGCACTTCCTCCTTAGACTTTGCCCACTCTATTAGGCTACAAAAGAAAGCGGGGTTAGTATATACGTATAAACACCCATTTTTGGAATTTTGTTCTTCTGTAAAATGGAGATAAGTCCTGTAAATCGTTCAGGAAACGGAAATGGTGGTGTTTTGAACGGACAGAACGACCGGGCTATCGTAATCGCATGGTTTGTGCCAGAGATGATGCTGTTGATTTTGCTCGATTTTTTGAGACAACTGAGGAGGCTCGACCGGCAAGTTGCCTGAGGCAAATGGCAACTTGCCCGAAGATGCTGTGCGACGACTCAGAGGGTAAAGTTCTACAGCTTGGATTTGGGCGGGTTTTTGATCAGCCTTTTCAGACGATCCCACAGGGTCATCCGCTGAAAGACATGGAGGCCCTCTCTCAGGGCAAATGAGACCTTTGCTCCGATCTTGAGCTGCTCCGGAGATTGACAATCGGGATTACAGGCCATGAGCAGGTCCCCTCTCTCCGTTCGAACATATCCGAGGGTGAGGGGAGATCGGAATCCCTCCGGTGTTGCATAAAGCACTGTGAACGTCTCCAGGCGTCCTACTCCTGCGGAGGAGAGGGCCGGGTCCGTTTTTCTCACAATGTTTTTTACCGGATGGTAGCCGGCCTTCCAGCTTCCTGCAGCGGCCCGCTTTCTGTCGCTTCGCTCAAGCAGTGTCACCAGATTGTTATTGCCCAATCCCCCGATGCTGTGAGCCAGGCCGATCTCGGCTCTCTGAAGCTGCCTGTCCTCTCCGGCTTCACCCCTCAATTGCCAGACGATCTCGACGAGCTGGGCAAGCCCTGAAGCGCCCACCGGATGGCCGCGCGACTTCAATCCCCCTGAGGGATTGATCGGGAAGTTCTCCTTTAAGGCAGGTTGTTCCCTTTTCCACTGCCTTCCAGCCTTCACCGGCCGGAAAAAGCCCCAGGTCTTCGGTCCCGATGATTTCAAAGAGGGTGAAGGCGTCGTGGACCTCTGCAAACTGGACATCGGATGGGTTGAGCTTGGCCATGCTATAGGCCTTTTGGGCGGCCTCTTTTGTTGAATTGAAGGAGGTGAGAGACCCGCGGTGTCTGACTGCAGAGGTGTCTGTGGCATGGCCTATTCCGGAAACTTTGATACGGGTCGGGTCGGAAGTGAGAACGATGGCGGCAGCACCGTCGGTGATGGGGGCGCAGTCATAGACGCGCAATGGGAAAGAGACCATCTGGCTCTTCAGGTACTCCTCTTTCGTAATCTTCTTTCTAAACTGGGCATAGGGGTTCAGAACCCCGTTGGAATGATTCTTCATGGCCACCCGGGAAAGGATGTCCTCCAGCCTCTGAGGGGGAAGACGGTGCTCCTGAGCATATTTACGGGCGATCATGGCGGCAAGAGCCGGCATGGTCGCTCCGTATCTGCGCTCGGACCGGTCAATGACCTCTGAAAGAATCCGGGTCGTCTTATTGGTCGGGAGATGTGTCATCTTTTCACCGGCCAGAACGAGGACGTTCTTCTGATGGCCGGAAGCCACTGCATGAAACCCTGCTTCAAAGGCCCCAGCCCCGGATGAAGAGGCTGTCTCGATCCGTGTAGAAGGGATTCCTGTCAGTCCGAGGGTGTCGGCCAGAAGGGCAGCAAAATTGGAATCCCCCACAAACTCTTCAACGTTCATTACACCCAGGTAGAGCGCGTCCACCCGATCCACGCGGGCATCCCGCAGGGCAAACCTGCCTGCCTCTGCCATGATCTGTTCCAGGGAATCGTTGGACTTCCCGAATTTCGTCATGCCAACGCCTGATATGAAAACATCCATCTCGTCACCGTCCTTGAATTGAGAATGATCGTCCTATTTTACTACAAAAGATCCGGATTTGACAGGCTGATTTTCATCCTAAGACCTGATAAAATAGGACCGGAAACATCGAGGTTATAAATATTAACTTATTGAAATTATTGGATTTATGCTTGTGAAAAAAATTGTTTTGACCTCTGAAAACAGGGGTATTATAGTAAAGGGGTTAAACAGGGGAGGCTAAGAGGAATGGATGAGATCAGTTACCAGAAGTTTCTGACAACAAGGATTTGCGACCTGGAATTGGATATCGAAGAAAGTCTGGCCTACTGTTTCAAGAAGTTGAAGAAGGAATTGAAGGAGCACCGAATCCTTCTCTGGCCTGATTTCTATTTCGGAAATGAGTGGGGCTGCGTCAACAAAAGAATCTCCATCAGCATCCCTTTCTTTCTGGCGACATCGGAATTGAAGGAGCTGGAAGGAGAGGTGCCTGATGACGAAGAGATCGTCAAGATCCTCCGTCATGAAGCGGGACATGCCATCAACTACGCCTACAGGCTCTGGCAGAAGAAAGACTGGGTGGAGACTTTTGGAGATTTCAAGAAGAAGTATCAGGAAGGATACCTCTATCGGGTCAATCCCTGGTCGCGAAGTTATGTCCGTCATCTTCACTATCTTGGAGACCCGCATTATGCCCAGAAGCACCCCGATGAGGACTGGGCAGAGACCTTCGCCATCTGGCTCGATCCGCGCTCCCGCTGGGAGAAGAAGTACCTGAGCTGGCCCAATGCCCTGGCCAAACTCTCCTGCGTCGATCGTTTATTGGAGGAGATTGCGGGGGAGCGCCCCTTGAATCTGAGCAGGAAACATGAAGGGGCCTACTCCACGATCGAGGATACGGTTTCGGAATGGTGGGGGCTGGATGGGGAGGTCCTCGATCAGAAACTTCAAGAGTATCTCAACGATATGCACGAGATTTTCATGAAACCGGGGAGTGGCCGGGAAAAAGTGAATCCTGCCTGGAAGTTGATCCGGAAGTATGCGAGGCTTCTATCAGAGCGAGTCAGCCTCTGGATATCGGGATCGAATAAGCATACGGTTCGGAAGTGCCTCCGCCAATGGGAAGCCATCTGCAGAAATGAATCCCTGGGATATCTCCCGGAACAGGAAGACCGCCTCATCATTGAACTGACCACGCTTCTGACCTACCATGTCGTGGACGGTGTTCACAACCTTCGTCATTGAGAGACAGGATTCCGTTGGTATTCTCCCTGAGAAAGTGATGAGGTAAGGACAAGAGGGAGTACCACGTCATGAGATTCCAGATTCCGCTGATCATTTTCTTCATTCTCTTCTCGCTGCCCGTCCTGCTGAGAGGAGACGGGAGCAAGCCGATCATGGAGGATTTCATCCTTATCGAGAACCTGAAACGTCATGTGCTCAACCTCCATTTTGACCGGAGCCCCTATAATCACTATCTCGATCTTGAGCAGGCGGCCCGATATATTGAAGCGGAGATGCGAAAAGCCGGCCTTGATGTTACGGAGGACGTCTTCGAATGGGAGGGGAAGTCTTACAGGAACATCGTTGCAGAGAAGAAGGGGAACGCTTTCCCGGGTCGAGTGGTCATTGTGGGGGCCCATTACGATACGGTCCCCGGTTCGCCGGGAGCGGATGACAACGGGAGCGCCGTTTCCGTTCTTCTTGAAGTGGCGAGGTGCCTTCGGAAGAGGCTCTCCGAAATCGACGATCAGGCTGGTCGCTTTTACGCTGGAAGAGCCTGGTTTTCTCGGAAGTATTCATTATGCCGAGAAGGTAAAAAAGGAGGGAGATCAGGTTCTGGGGATGTTCTCCTTAGAGATGGTGGGGTTTACGTATGTGAATCAGAAGTATCCTCCCTACGTCAACCCCAAGTATTATCCCATGGTGGGAGACTTCGTCGCGATCATAGGAAATGAAAGGTCTCAGCCTCTTCTGGAGAGGGTGTACGCCTCCTTCAAGACCCACGTTCCCGAGCTTCCCGTTGAGTCTCTCCTTGTTCCGAGGAACGGAGAAGAGACGGAAGAGGCGAGATTGAGCGACAACAGCTCTTTCTGGGATCGGGGTTTTTCCGCGGTGATGATCACGGATACGGCGTTTCTTCGAAATCCGAATTACCATCTCCCTTCGGATACGATTGAGACGCTGGATTTTGAGTTCATGAGGAGAGTCGCAACCGGAGTGTACTTTTCGGTCATTGAGCTGGCGAAATAGCTGAAAGGTTAGAGGGCGGAGGTTTGAAGCCAGGTCTTTTTTACCTCAAGCCGCTCCTTAACCCGCTGGAGTTATCGTTTTCTCTAAACGAGGCTGCTTCGTCGCAAAAGACTCCTCGCAACGACAAAAATAGGCTCCTGCGTTGTGTTTTGTCATTGCGACCCCGAACTTGATTCGGGGGAAGCAATCGCGTATTTTGGACAGGACTGATCCCAAGCGAAGCGATCCTCCAATCTTGAACCTTTGCCCTACACCCTACACCCTTTATCCTTTATCCTTTATCCTTCACCCTATCCCTTCGCCTGTTCACCGGGGAGAGGTCCTCACAGCGTAAGCCTTCAGGCTGCATTGACTGAAATCGATCTCCTTCTGGCAGCCCCTGCATGTATGTTTTCTGTCGAATTCGTCGGAAAAGATCTCCGCCTCCTTTCCGCAATCAGGGCAGTTGCAGACAAAAGACTTCAGCTCTTTGAATTCTTCAAAACCTGGGCAATGTCGGGGCGTCGTCATATTCTTCTCCTTTCGCATTTATCGCACCGAGAATAGGAACCTCACTCTTCTATTATCTGGTCTGGCACATGGCTTTTGCAAGCTTTTAATGAGTTCGCGAAGAAAATACCTCCCAGTCGCATAAAAAAGAACAAGCCGGTTGAGTGTGCTGGAAAAGCTTTATACCCTGCCTGCGGTAGGCGGGGTAGCAGGCCTCCGGGAATTGAACGGGATACGCCGTAGGGGCGTTATAGATAACGCCCCTACCCGGTCTGGCCGGGTTCAGGTACCTCACTTTTGCAGCATTGGGGAGTGATATTGGTACAGAATTTGCTTTAACCTATCCTGATGATAGGCAAAGTCAACAATAAAGCCCTTCCTGGTCTGAAGGACCTCCCCACGCAGATCCTTTCCCGCGGTTCAGGGCAGTCTGCATTTCAGTCCATTCTGGAAGAAAAGATCGAGACCCCAATGCCCCTGGATAGGCTGGTTATCCAGTTCCTGAGCCGGATCATAGAGGCCATCCTGGCCGACAGACAACCTGAGGACACGGGTTTTCCCGTTTCGAATCCTTTTTCACCGAATGGACCGGTTCAGCCGCTTTCCGGGGAGATTTACCCGTTGCCCGAATCAATACAAGAGGCGGTCCCGGAGGTGTCAAATAAATTACAGGGGGAACAGAGTTTTGAATCTCTTGCGGAGGAGACAGGGGGCGGTCATGGATTGGACCCGGCTCTGATCAAGGCGGTTATTCAAGTTGAGAGCGGGGGGAACCCTCTGGCGATTTCACGAGCCGGCGCCCGGGGGCTGATGCAATTGATGCCCGGCACAGCGGCTGAGCTGGGTGTCAGGGACTCGTTTGATCCTCGCCAGAATATCGAGGGAGGCACCCGTTACCTGAAGAAGTTGCTTGACCGATACGGAGGGAATCTGAATCTGGCCCTCGCCGCATACAACTGGGGGATGGGAAATCTTGAAAGGAACCCGGAGGCGATGCCCAGAGAAACGAGAAATTACATCGTGAAAGTTCAAAAACAGTACGTTGCCTTCAAGAATTCCGACGAGTCCGCCTGATCCGAAATTACATTAAATCCGAAATCCGAATATCGAAGTCCGAAACAATGAGCAAAATTCAAATCTCAAATGACCAAAATCTGTTCCGCCAGGTAGGATGTTTTGGATTTGGTGCACTTGAAATTCGGATTTGTTTCGAATTTCGTGCTTCGATATTCGTATTTCTCCCATCTGTTGTTACGCTATGCCCTATGCGCTTTGCGATCTTTCAGATAGGCGATTGTGGCTCCCCACCCTCCTGCCTCAGGCGGGGCCGGCTCGTAGGATTCCACGAGGGGACTTTTTTCCAGAAAAGAGTGGACAATGTTCATCTGGACCCCTCTTCCCTTCCCGTGAATGATTCGAACCTCTTTGAATCCTTTCCTCCGGCACTCCGTTAGAAAGTCTTCCAGAAGGAAGGGTATCTCCTTCGGAGAAAAGGTATGGAGATCGATCCAGTCTTCAATGGGAATTTGAATAGCCATAAGTAAAGCTCAAAGCTGAAAGGTTAAGGTTCAAACCTCAAACCTCAAACCTATTCTCTTTTCCTGTCCATGTCCCTCGTATCACAATCTAATCGGACTTTTCAAGAGGAGAACCTCTTTTGACAGATCGTCCTTTTCTTGTTAGAACTAAAAATCAACCTGATTCAGATAAAAAGCCGAAAGGGTAAGGGATGCCGACCTATTCTCATTCCCAGCTTTCCACCTATGAGACCTGTCCCCATAAATATAAGCTGGCCTATATCGACAAGATCGAGACCGAGACAGAGGGTGTAGAAGCTTTCATGGGATCGAGGGTTCATGACGCCCTGGAAAAACTCCATCGGGATTTGAAAATCACCAAGCTCCATTCCCTGGAAGATCTTCTTGCTTTCTACCATGAAAACTGGGAGAAGAACTGGAATGAGATGGTTCAGATTATTCGAAAGCAATACAACGCGGAGGATTACAGGCGTCTCGGAGAGAAATGTGTTTCCGATTATTACAAGCGTTATTACCCTTTTGACCAGGGAGTGACACTCGGCCTGGAGGAGTACATTGCCTTTCCTCTCGATGGGGAAACGGACTATTCCATCCGCGGATATGTTGACCGGTTGACCCTGGTGGATCAATCCATCCTGGAGATCCACGATTACAAGACGTCCAGCAAGCTTCCCACCCAAAAGGCGCTCGATTCCGACCGGCAACTGGCCTTCTATCAGATCGGAGTGGAGGGAAGGTGGCAGGGGATCGAAGAGGTGAGGCTGGTCTGGCACTATCTTTCTTTCGATACGGAAATAAGGTCTTCACGAACGCCCGAGCAACTCCGCCAGGTTCGCCAGGAGGCCCTCGATCTCATCCGGAGGATTGAGGAGGATCGGCGCTTTCTCCCCAGAGAGACCCCCCTCTGCGCCTGGTGTGATTTCCAGGCCCTTTGCCCCCGGCGACGACATCTCGTTGCGACCGAAAGTCTGCCTCCGAACGAATATCTGAACGAGGACGGGGTCTCCCTGGTGAATGAATATGTCAGGCTCACGGAGCGCAAGAAGCTCCTGAATGAAGAGATCGAAGCAGAGATGGCCAAGATTGAAGAAGCCCTCTATACCTACGCCCAGAGAGAGAAACTGGAGGCTGTCTTCGGGAGCGATCATGTCGCCAGAATTAGAATTGAGATGAAAGAGAAGTATCCCCTGAAGGGAGACCCCCGTCGAAGGCTGCTCGATGATATTATCAAGCGCGCAGGCAGGTGGATGGAGGTGTCTGATTTGAACCCCTGGGCGCTGGCCAGGGTGCTGAACCAGGGAGACTGGTCATCTCCTCTGGTAAAGAAGATTAAGGAATTCTCCGCCCGTGAAGAGGGCCGCTCGCTGACATTATCAAAAGTAAAAGAAAGAGAATAGGGATTGAAGAATCCGAAATCGAAATCCGAAGTATACCCCAGCAGAGCTCGAGGTGTCTGATATTTGTCTAAGGATGTCGGTTTGGGAAGAATCGGAGCCGGAGGTGGGCCTTATGGATATTCGCGTTGAACGGGGAGTTGTTGAAGCATACCCTTGCAGGCTTCTGCTTCTCTTCGCCTTTGAATCTCCGGAGCCGCTCGGAGAGGTTGCTCGAAGGGTCGACCGGGCGTGGAAGGGATTCCTGTCGGGCCTGGTGCAACAGGGAGACTTTCAGGGAGAGTTGTTTCAGCACCGACTTCTTTACACCCACGGGGCCCTCCCTGCGGAAAGGGTGCTGCTGATGGGGCTCGGCAAAAGAGAGGAGTTCGATCTCGAACGGTGGCGGGGGGCGTCTGCGAGGGCAGGGCAGTTCGTCAGGGATTCCGGGATTGCACAGGTCGTCTTCCCGATAAAGGCCTTTGGGGGACTATCCGAAGAGGAACTTGCCGATTCCTTTGTAACAGGGGTTCGCCTCGGCGTCTACCAGTTCTCCGGGTTCAAGACCCTGGACCGCGCCAGAATCAAGGAGGTTAAGGAGATTATTCTCGTCGGGGAGTTCCCGGAAGAGCTCCAGTCTATCGAAGCCGGATCGAGGAGGGGAGAGATTGTTTCGGAAGCCGTCTGCATGGCAAGAGATCTTGTCAACGGGCCGGCCAATGAAGTCACTCCCACGCTCCTGGCAGAAAAAGCCCGCCGGATCGCTGTGGATTGCGGCATGGAGATCCAGGTCATGGAAGCGGGGGAAGCCGCGACGCTGGGAATGGGGGCTTTCGTGGCCGTGACAAAGGGAAGCCAGGAACCGGCGAAATTTATTATTCTCGAATATAACAGGGGAAAGGGATACGATACGGTCGCTCTGGTCGGGAAAGGGATTACCTTTGACAGCGGGGGAATCTCCATCAAACCCTCGGAGAAGATGGAGCGTATGAAGGATGATATGTCCGGGGCGGCTGCCGTTCTGGGCGCTATGCAGGCGGTTTCCGGACTCCAGCTTCCACTCCATGTCGTGGGCATTATCCCGGCGACGGAGAATCTTCCCGATGGCAAAGCTTATAAACCGGGAGATATTCTGAAGACCCTCTCCGGTCAGACCGTGGAGGTGATCAGTACCGATGCAGAAGGAAGACTGATCCTGTCGGATGCCCTGACTTACAGCCTTCGATTCGAACCCAGGGCCATTATCGACCTTGCAACCCTGACAGGAGCCTGCGTGGTTGCCCTGGGGGATGACGTGGCCGGCCTCATGGGAAACGATGATGCACTCCAGGCGAAGATCGAAAAGGCCGCCAGGGCAACGGGGGAGAGGGTGTGGAGATTGCCTCTCTGGGAGGACTATGTTGAATCTCTGAAGAGCGATGTGGCCGATTTCAAGAACGCAGGCACCCGATCCGCCGGGGCCATTCTTGGCGGGATCTTCCTGAGCAAGTTTGTGGGAAAGACACCCTGGGTGCATCTCGATATTGCGGGGCCGGCCTCCATTGAAAAAGACAGGCCCTATATCCCGAAGGGGGGAACGGGCGTGGGCGTCAGATTGCTGGTGCAGCTCCTGAGGGACTGGCAGTGAAGAATAAAGCTAAAATTCCAAGCGCCAAATTCAAATATTCCAATGATCTCGTACATAAGAAAGTCATTATCAGGATTTCGGCGCTTGCATTGGGCATTTTGGCACCTGTGGAAGCTTTCAGGAACCTGTTGAAGTCAGATATATGACTCGAAAAGCGTTACGGGTTGCAGTTCCATTTTGACCGAACCCAATTTCGAAAAGAACAGGATACAGGATGCATAAAATGAAAGAGGCAGAAGACCGCTATCCATTTTTGCAGGCTTGCCGCCGTCAGCCCACTGCTTATACGCCGATCTGGCTGATGCGTCAGGCAGGGCGTTATATGAAAGAGTACAGGGCCCTCAGGGAGAAACATTCGTTCCTGGAGATGTGTAAGACTCCGGACATTGCCGCTCAGGTGACGCTTCAGCCCATTGAGCGATTTGACCTCGATGCCGCCATCATCTTTTCGGATATCCTCATTCCTCTCGAACCGATGGGGGTGGATTTCGAGTTTGCCAAAGGGGAAGGCCCTGTCTTCGAGCATCCGCTTCGTGAGATGAAAGAGGTGGAAAGGCTGAGAAACATCGAACCTGAAGAGGACATCCCTTTCCTCCTCGAGGCCATTCGGATCGTCCGAAGGGAATTGGAGGGAAGGGTCCCTCTCATCGGGTTTGCCGGTGCTCCGTTCACCCTTGCGAGCTACGTCATCGAGGGGGGGCATTCAAAGAACTATGTGCTGACGAAAATGATGATGTACCAGAACCGCTCCACATGGGATGCCTTGATGGAGAAGCTCTCGGCGGTGCTGATCCGATATCTCAATGCCCAGGTTCGTGCGGGGGCCCAGGCCCTCCAACTCTTTGACTCCTGGGCGGGTTGCCTGACTCCCTCGGATTATGAAGAGTATGTCCTTCCTTACTCCAAAAAGGTCATCGAAGGGGTTGACCGGACCGTTCCTTTCATCCATTTTGCCACTTCCAACTCAACTCTTCTTGAGCTGATGAAGCGGGCGGGCGGGGACGTTATTGGTTTGGACTGGCGAATTGACATCAAAGAGGCCTGGACAAGGTTGGGGGCCGACGTGGCCATTCAGGGGAATCTGGATCCGATCGCTCTCTTTGGTCCCGTGAGCCTGATCGAAAAGGAAGTGAGAAGGATTCTGGACCGCGCAGAAGGAAGACCGGGGCATATCTTTAACCTGGGCCACGGTATCCTGCCGGAGACACCCATAGATCATGTCGCTGCTCTGGTGGAGGCGGTCCATAAGTATAGCGCAAAGTAGATACGCGAAAGGGTAAAGGTTAAAGGGTGAAGGTTGGAGGCCAGGAGGTTGGAGCCTCCACAATTTATGAACATATGAAGTTAGGAAGTTAAGAGGTTAAGACTCAAACTCCGAAGATATGCACCTGGGAAGTTAAACCTGCAATCTTTTTATCCTCTTAACTTCTCATCTTCTTATCTTCGCAACTTCTCATCTTTGTTGTCTTTTTTGCCTTGAACCTTAAGGCTCAACCTGGTGTTCTATGATTGCCCTCCTTCTTCTGGCATTCGGGGGCCCCGGGTCCCTTGATGACGTGGAATTTCTTCTGACACGTCTTTTCAGAAGGCGGCCATCTCCCGAGGTTCTGGAGAGGGTGAAAGCGCGATACCGTTTGATCGGCGGCTTTTCTCCTCTTCCCGAGATCACCCATCAGCAGGCAAAGGGTCTTGAAAAGAGCCTGAACGAAAGGGGGTACCCGGTCCGATCTTTTGTCGGGATGCGTTATTCGCATCCCCTCATCGAAGAAACGGTGGATGAGATTCTTCGAGGAAGGGATCCGGGAGATCGTTGCCCTCCCGATGTCACCTCTCCGGTCGAGAGGAAGTACGGGTGCTTATATCGAAGAGATGAACAGGGTGGCAGCGGACAGAAAAGAGATGCTCAAGGTCTCCTTTGTCGAGGGATGGCACCAGAGCCCTCTCTTTCTTGACGCGGTCCGGGAAAAAGTCAAGGAGGGGTTGTCGGAATTTGCCCCCGAAAGGAGAAGCCGGGTCCATCTCCTCTTCACTGCCCACAGCCTTCCCAGATCGATCATCGAAAATGATCCCTATGTCCAGGACATGAAGGAAAGCGTCGAAGGGGTGCTGAAAGGGTTTGAAGATCAGCCCTGGTCGATCGCGTACCAGAGCAAGGGAGGGGGACCGGAGGAGTGGGTTGGTCCTGATGTCGAATCCGTCCTGACAGAACTTGCGACAGAGGGTGTCCGGGACGTTCTCGTGGTTCCCATTGGATTCGTGGCAGACCATATCGAGATCCTTTACGATATTGATATCCTGTTTCAGGAGAAGGCAAGGTCTCTTGGAATGGTGCTCAAGCGGACGGAATCGTTGAATACTTCAGAGAAGTTTATCCTTGCCCTTTCCGCGGCAGTGGAAGAACGGATACGGGCGATTTGACGGAGACTGGATGAAGCGGATTATGATCATCGGAGGGGGGGTCGCAGGACTCGGTGCCGCCTATAAAGTAGCCCGCGCCGCATCCGAGGGCCACGACGTCGGGTTCGTCCTGATCGAGAAGGACCGGCGCCTTGGAGGAAAGATACGAACGGAAATGGTGCGGGACCTTCCGGTCCGACCCTTCGGAAGAAGGGACGTTCGTTGTGGACGGCGGGCCGGATTGTTTCCTAACCGAGAAACCGGCGTGTCATCGGATCGCGAGGCTGGCGGGAATCTTCGAGGATGAGCTGCCCACGGACGATTCCCGAAGACGAACCTGGATCCTCTCCCGGGGCAAGCTTCATCAGATGCCTGACGGGGTCATGATGTTTGCGCCCACCAAATTCGTTCCCTTTGCAACCACCGGCCTTTTCTCCTGGCCCGGCAAGATCCGGATGGCCATGGACCTTGTCATTCCGCGGAAGAAGGTGACGCCGGGCACAACCAACGACGAGACCCTCGAGAGCTTCGTGGTCCGCCGCATGGGCCGTGAGTGCCTCGATCGCCTTGCGGAGCCGCTTGTGGGCGGGGTTCACGCCTCGGATCCCACCCAGATGTCACTTGCTGCCACGTTCCCTCGCCTCCTTGAGATGGAGCAGAATTACGGCTCCCTCCTGAGGGCTTTCCTCGCAGTCCGTCGAAAGGTTGAAGAGATGCGGCGCAAGTATCCGGCCAAGCCGGGCCAGAAGCCCCGTACCTTTTTCACTTCCTTCGTCAAAGGGATGCAGCAGCTGACGGACCGGATGGCCGATGTGGCAGGTCGTGAGAACATGCGCACGGGGGTGGCCGTGACCTCGCTGCAATCTTCCGGCAACAATGCCTGGAATGCCCGACTTTCGGATGGGTCCACGCTATCCGGCGATGCTGTCCTCATCGCCACTGAATCGTGGGCTGCCGAGCCTCTCGTACGGCCCCTCGACAAGGCGATTGCAGATGCTCTTTCTCTTATCCCGTCCTCTTCTTCAGCAACGGTCTCGATTGCTTTCAATGAGAAGGAAGTGGGATTCAATCTCAATGCCTTCGGAGTCTTGTGCCCCCTCGTGGAAGGCCGTGCGCTCATGGCAGCGACTTATTCCTCCACCAAATGGCCGGGCCGGGCACCCGGGGGGAAGGTTCTGCTCCGTGGCTTTGTCGGAGGGCCCCACAATCAAGGGATTGTGGGCT
>CAVSVC010000038.1:0-20638 GCA_963731045.1 uncultured delta proteobacterium
GCCGTTGATCATCGCGTTTGCATAGTAATAGGCTTCCGTTCCGCTCTCGATCCTCTTCAACTCACGCATGAGATCGGACACCCCGCCCATTCCGTTGATCTGGGTCCATTCCTCTGACATCGGATCCCGAAAGAGATAGAGAGAGACAGGGCGTATTTGATCGCCGGCAAGCGGGGGGATCGAACCGGAGAAGGCACGGAAGGATTTGAGGACGAGGGCGATGTCCTCTCGGCTTCCCGTGAGAAAATCCCACCCCTCGCCCGAATTGTACTGCGCCAGGTAACGCTTCATCTGCTCAGGACTGTCTTGCTCCGGATCGATCGATATAGAGACGAGCCGCACCGAACCTGAAGCTTCGCCAAGCTCGTTCCGGAGGTTTGAGAAACCCGCAGAGAGGTCAGGACATAAGGTGACGCATGTTGTGGCGATGAAATCGACGATGACCGGCTTGTCAGCATTGAGGAAGGATCTCAGGTCGATCTGCTTTCCGTTCTGATTCAGAAGAGTGACACTCGGGAACTCTGTTCTCTTGCCTAATCCAACGTCTGTTTGCGTGCGACCCGCCTGGTCCCCTTGGCCTGCGCATCAGGCCCATGCGCTCTGCCAAAGGGGTCCCGGAACCGCAACGGTCATGAGGCCTGCGATGCCAAGACCAACTAAGATCTTCTTCAGAAGGATGATGTCCATTGTTCCCCGTCCTGAGTTTTCTGGCTAATCTGAGGCAGGAGCAGCGGCTTCCCGCTATTCTTTAGAATAGTAACTCGTGAGCACGGCAATCGCCACATCTTTATATTTGACCTTTATTTTTCTGGTTAGGTCAAGCCCGTTCTCTCCTGGCAAACTGATGTCCATAAACGCAAGATCGACGGCATCAGAGGGAAGCCTCTCTAATGGTTCTTCTCCATTTGCCGCTTCGATTTTAAAGCCGTCATTTCAGGTATTCAGTGCAACCCTTAAAAGTCGTGGTTTGGCCCTTGAGATTTTCTTTTTCAACGAGGGCTGCGAACATACCTCTGAAATCATTTTCAACCCATATGTCCTCGACCACGGAGATGCATGTTTGCTTATCTATCCTGCCTTTCGTTTTCACAATGACAGTATGGTCGAAAAGGTCGCCTTCCTCGCTAACTTTCGTGCCGAACAGATAAATCGGATCCATATGGTGGCGGTTCCGAAACCGTGCTTCCACAAACACCTGATACTCCCTCTCGTCGAGTTTTCTATAGGTAATGGCATGGAGCCATCCCTTTCTCTCGTTGCCGAGACAGGACTCTTCGCATATTTTCCGGACTTCCTGTTCGTACGTCGGGTTCCTGGCTTTTACCAGGGCTGTAATGTCCACTTGCTGCGAAGATACCCACTCCGGCATCCCCAAACAGGCGATTACCCGCTAAAATGACGAACAGTAAGTCGGTTTTCACAACTCTCATTTTCTCTTTTGATGATACCGAAGTCAATACAAGTCTTTCACTCGCTTCCCCGAAAACGAGGCGGGTGGTGTTACACTCATTTGTTATCCAACATTCGGGGGCAGGTTAATCCCATCATTCCGGCCGTACAGTGGCGCGTGGATTTGAACTCCAGACACTGCGGACATGAAACGGGACCTGAGATATTGTGCCTTCCCTCGACACGCGGCTTAATGGGTGGCCGGAATGCCTCCCAATCCTTGTTGCAATATATCCCTGGGAATGCTCCTTGTGAATGATCTCATGGCTTTTTCCCGCCTTCAGGGAATGAACCGCAATGAGGTTTTCCTGCTTTTGAGAAAGCCTCAGATGGTGGCAGAGCCCACGAGAAAGGCGCTCTTGCCAGAGAAATGACCATCCGGCCTCCAAAAAGCATCGGAGGAAAATATGCAAGGCACGTGAAATACGCTTTCGTGTTGCCTTCTGAAGGTTCTTCATAGAAATACAGCCCTTCCTCAGAATAAATAGTCAATTCACCCCATATTTTTTCAGAACAGGTTTCTTTAAAGTACTATACGATGGCAATGAGGGGAGGCATAAATTGGACTTTTGGAAATGTGGTCTGCTGAGCTTGATGGTGGGTAGAAATTCAAGCTACCTATACTTCCGGTAAAAGGAGTTATGCATATGTTGCGCTTAAAACAGATGTCAGTCCAAGAATTGAAAGCGTTAGAAACCACCATCATCACCGAGACAGCCAACGAACCTGATCCATTGGAAAAGTCAAAGTTGTCTTTGCTTCTTTGGGTGGTTCAACGCGTGCTGGTGGATAGATGTCCTGTCCCGCCTCCTTCTGGCTATCAGGGCCAACCTAAATCAATCTTACTCTCTGCATAGCCAGCCACAGGTATAGACAGTTCATCCGTCATCCTGCCTGGCCTCGTCGCTCTCAGGTCTGGAAAAACACAAAAGCGCAAACATATATGCTCCTGGGTGCAAGGACAAGGCATTTTGAGACACCCTGGGAGATTCTGAGGCAGCAGCGTTGAAAAAGAAAGGGGATGAAGGAGAAAAGAAAGAGGGCCATGTGGCTAACATGAACCTCTTCGAGAAGTCCCAAGAGAATCAGCAACCTTTTCATGTTTATGTCGCTCTACCTTATTAATTATAGAATTATAGAGCAAATCTCCGCCCTTTTCTAATTTAAAGGGCTGGGGAGTCCGAACATACCGTGGTGCGCTTTCACCTATTACTTTCCAGTCTTAGCTAACATTCAAGGTTTACGATTACTTAGAGATATGGAGATAAACAGAGGTAGAAGCGCTTCTTTCCCTGCGCTGGCAGGTTCACTGCTTGAATCGTTTTCTCAGGCCGCTGGCCGCGCGAAATCAGATCTTCAATCTTCCGCTGTTCCGCGTTAACCCATCAATTTCTGATCCGCGTGATGTAGACATTGATCTCCTCTAAGGTAAGCACGCCGGTTCTATCGACGTCTGCCGCCTCGAAGTCCAGGAAGACCGCGTTCAGGAACTCCTCGAGCCTGAGCTTGCCGTCGCCACTCCTGTTATACCTTCTGAAGGTTTCGGCGATCATCACATCCTTGACATCTTCGAAGGTCAGAAACCCCTTATGGTTAACGTCCTTGTGAAAAAACGCGTCCACCATCCACTCGTGAAATTCGGCGCGGTCGATCACCTCGTCGCCGTTCTTATCGTGGACCCGGAACCCCGTTTTCCAGTCAGGCTTCGCAGGATCCTGACAAAAGGATAGACCGGGCAGGCAGGCCAGGATGACCCCGCCGATCAACGCCATAAATAGAAACCGCTTCATGTTATCCTCCTTTATCCCGCGGCGGATCTTTCCCGTGCTATTAGTTGACAATCTTCCAACTGCCGTCCGGCTGCCGACAGGCAGTACCATACCCTCTCTCTTGTTTTCCATCGATGATCACGGTGGTCTGGTACTCCCGACAGTAGGAACCACCGGCCATCTGGTAGGTCTTCGTCGGAGTCACCGTCCCATAATGCCCGCTATCCGGATTCTTCCAGGGAACGGCGTTCCCGGTTGGTGCTGTTTCCAAGGCCCTCTGGGCCGCCTCTGCGGCCAGCCGTTTGTCCCGCTCATCCAAGAGGTTTCCAACCATGCCGCCCAGCAGGATGCCGCCTACCGCACCAGCGGCAATGGCCGCGGCGTTTCCCCCGGCAGCAGCCAGGATCAAGCCACCCAGAGCCCCGCCCCCGACGGCTCCTACGGTCGTCTTCGGGTTTTGCTCCATTGTCGCGCAACTCGCCGTCAGGATGCCGATGAGCGCTATGGTTACCAACCCCCGCAGTACTTTTTTATTCATTGTAATGCCTCCTTATTTCTCCCTTAATAGCGACATAAGAGATCTTTAACCTCTCTTAGAGAAAATATGTGAAACGTGGAGTTGTATGTCAAGGCAGCCTAAAATGAAATTCTCAAAATTATTTTTGCAATTATTATTTGGAAGGTAGCATTGAATTGCAGATTCAAGAATCACGGCTTCAGAAAGAAAGTGTTAAGGACTCTCTGTTCCCTTCGGCACTTGGGTCGAGAACTGAGAATAGGGTACGGAAAAAGAAGTGAGGTTTCAAGAACATATTGGGCTGAATGTCTGAAGGTTCCCCCAAGTGAGGATGGACAGGCACCGAGACATTAAGTCGGCCCCAAAGCAATCCTGGCTGCAAGGGGGTGGCGTTCCGGGACACCTTGCTGGAATCCAGGAATCCTGGAAGCTTGGTTATTTTATGGAGGTGTGGCAAGAGGAGAGTTTTGCAGGCATGCAAAACTTCGATTGATTGTCCGGAGTTGTATGACTACCCACCACGGGAAAGCGCTTGTTTCAATCTCGTCGCCGACGTTTCAGAAGCCAGCGACGGTCCAGCGACGGTCTTTTTAAGGGTATGGGAACACTAAACTATTGAAATCATTCATAAATAATGGTGGAGGCGGCGGGAATCGAACCCGCGTCCGGAAACCTTTCGACAGGACATCTACATACATAGCCTGTATTTTAAATTCGCCCCTCGAACCTCCCACAGGCAAGATGTCCGGGAGACTATCCTATGAAGTTTCGCTCCTCCCTTATAGGCGTCGGGGAGAAACTATCCTGCATTGGTGACATCCTGATCCTATCCTACAGGCGAGGACAGGGAGGACGCCTAACTGCCCTTAGGCAGCCAGGGCATAATCGTAGTTGTTTGCGATTATGTTTAGTTCCCATTTGTTTAACGAGCCAATGGGACCTCGGCATGCAGCCCTGACGTCAACGATCCCCGTCGAACCCTTTTCGCCCCCTTTCCATCTCTCGTTCCATGGTTTTCTTCTTAAGGGTCTCCCGCTTGTCGAAGAGCTTCTTTCCCTTCGCAAGCCCGAGATCCACCTTCACCCTGCCTTTGAGAAAGTAGAGCTTGAGCGGGATCAGCGTATATCCCCTCTGCTCCACCTTGCCGATCAGCCGCCGGATCTCCCGCTTGTGAAGGAGCAGTTTCCTCGTCCTGAGCGGATCGTGATTCAACCGGTTCGCCTGGGGATAACCACTGATGTGGGCATCCACGAGAAAGATCTCGCCTCTCTTGATGTCCCCGTAACTGTCCCCCAGGTTGACCCTCCCGTCCCGCAAAGACTTGACCTCCGACCCGAGAAGCGAAATCCCGGCCTGGTAGGTCTCTTCAATGAAGTAGCTGAAGAAGGCCTTCTTGTTCTGGCAAATCAGTTTTTCTCCAGCCATTCAAATCACCGCATATGCCCAATGAATCAGAAAATCAAGACTTCCACTAATTTTAGCGAATCGAAGAGATTAAATCAATGAGCGATGATGATCGCAGAAGCCATTTTACGCAGACTGAAGTCTGCGGCTACCCTTTCTTCCCGGAATTCTGCCTTCTGATAGCTGCCTTCTGCCTTCGAATTGGGCTTGCTACGCCCGCACGGGGAGATCGATGAGGAAGGTGGTCCCTTTCGGCTCGTTGTCATGGACCCGGATATATCCGTGATGGTCCGCAATGATCGTGTTCACGATGGTCAGACCCAGTCCTGTTCCGCTCTTCTTCGTCGAAAAGTACGGCTCAAAGAGCTTGCTCTTGTCTTCGTCGCTGATCCCGGAGCCGTTGTCGCTCACTTCCAGCCGGACGGTCTGATGCTTCGGGTCGTAATCGGTCTGGATCCTGACCTCTCCGTTGCTTCCGGTCGCCGTAATGCTGTTGTCGATCAGGTTGATCATCACCCGCTTCATCTGCTCCCGGTCGATGTTCAGGACGGGAAGCTCATGGGGAATGAAATCAAAACGGACATTCTTGTGGGCCTCCTGGAAGAGGACCAGGGTCTCCTGAATGATCTCGTTCAGATGATTGGGGGACGGCACGGCGGCCGGCATCCGGGCAAAATTGGAGAATTCATTCACCATGTTCTTCAGTTCTTCCACCTGCTTGATGATCGTCCGGGTACACTCGTCAAAGACCGGTCCGTCTTCCTGCAGCTTCTCCAGGTACCGCTTCCTCAAACGCTCGGCGGAGAGCTGAATGGGGGTCAGCGGATTCTTGATCTCATGGGCGATCCTCCGGGCGACCTCCCTCCAGGCTGCCATGCGCTGGGCCTTGATCAGCTGGGTCAGGTCATCGAAGACCGCGACCACTCCCATCGGCGCCCCCTCTTCATCCTTCAGGGCGGTCAGGTTGATCAGGAGGGATAAGGACTTTCCCTTCAGGTTCATGGAAATCTGTTTTTCAACGGAATCCCTCTGGGAAGACTTCATCTCCCAGGCCAACTCCTCGATCGGTTCGACAAACTCCCTGTCAAGAACACTGGAGAAATCCTTCTCCAGAATCGCCTCTGCGCTCACCTCCAGCATCTGTTCCGCAGGGGTATTCACAGTGGTAATCCGGCCTTTCTCGTCGATCGACACCACCCCGGCCGCCACGTTCTTCAGGACGATCTCCATGTACTTCTTCCGCTGTTCGAGCTCCATCCGGCTCACATGGAGATCCTGGGTCATCTGATTGAAGGACTGGACCAGCATCCCGATCTCGTCAGCCGCCTTCAACTGGATCCGGAAGTTCAAGTCTCCCGTAGCAATCCGGTGTGTGGCTTCGGCCATTTCTTTGATCGGTACCGTGATATCTTTGGCCAGATGGAATCCAAACCAGGTCGCCGAAAAGATGATGAGCAGGGTCACCATGAGCAGGGCCATCATGTAACTGAACTTGATCGGCTTCTTTAAAACCTTCAACTGTTTGTAGTCCACAAGGGCCTGAGAGATCTCCCGCATCTTGGCGCCCAGACTCTTCGGAATGAAATGAGAGGCGACGACCACACCGGCGACGTCCCCTCCGTCCAGGCCGCTCCCGACCGGAGCCATCCCAACGATCATCTCCCCTTCCCCGAGGGTCAGGGTTCGCGAGGCTTCCTTTCCTGAGAATCCCGCCTCCAGCAGGTCCTGGGGAAACGGCGGGAAAGAAGCGCCAAGGTGCGGGTCCTCCACCCTCGTGGGCCGCCTTTCTCCTTTCATGAAGAGGTCGAGGGCACTCAGGTGATACTCCTGGCGTTTCGCCTCCAGCTGCTCCTTCACGGAATCCGCGCCACTGCCTCCCCTCAGGACCCCCTGCCTGGAAAGGCTCTTTCCGATCTGCTGCGCCGAGGAGACAGCTCCATTGGCGTAGTCCCGGTAATAAGTCTGAGAGACCTCCAGTGCCCCCTGAAGGGATTGCTCCACCTGGACCCGAAACCATTGATCCACGCTGTTGGTGATGAACCCGACGGCCACAAAGAAGAGAAGAATGGTGGGAACGAGGGAAAGGGTGACAAAGGCCGCCACCAGTTTGGTTCGCAGCCTGGCCCCGAGGACCTTTCTCTTTCGCTCAAAGATGAGCTTGACCAGATTCCGGATCACCAGGAAGATGAGGAGGAGGATCAGGATGATATTGATATTGATCAGACTGAAAATAATGATGTTGTTGGCAATCGGAATCCGGGCTCCCACCTGAGGGATCTTCATCTCCACCGCCGTGAAGATGACGATCAGGACGGAGATCACCCCGATGATGAGAATCTCGTTGCGCCGTTTTCGGGATTCAGGAGAGAGTTCCTTGCTCATGCTCATTCCGCGGAGAATTCAAAAGTCGAATATCGGTCAGGGCTACGGTGACGAGGCCCGTATCGACAGTAAAAGGTTACGGTTAGGGTTGGAGAAGCTCGTATCGAGGCTCGCAGGAAACCGGTCGCGGTTGCAGCTACGAAGCCCGTTTCGTCAAAAGTCAAAGGGTGAGGTCAAGTTCTTAAGCCGAACGACGTTACCTGACCACGATACGGGCATCGTTACCGTTGCCTCTCGACGAAACCCGATCTCCTTCACCGATACCAGCATCGACAACGACAAACTCTCATCCTACCAATAAACCTTATACCGAAAACCAGTTAGGGCGACGGCTACGAGGCCCGTTTCGTCTAAAGTCAAAGGGTTACGTCAGGTTCTTAAGACTGAGGACGTTACCGAATCCTGTCCTAAGCCCCCATCCCCCCTTCGACAAGCTCAGGGCGAACGATCGAAAGGACGAAGGGCAAGGCCAAGGGTGACGATACGGGCATCGTTGCCGTAACCGTTGGACGATATTCTTTTTCTAATCAAAAAAGGGGGGACACAAAAGGGTTCATAAGCCGAGTTCTGTACCCCTGCCCCGTCCACCCGAGGGCGGAAGGGATCAGGGGGATGGTCATTTATCTGGGGCCCTGATTACTCAGGGTCTCGAGCGACCTGACCCGCCCTGCCTCTGCCCGAAGAATCGGGCCGATTTGAATGGGCTTTTCGCACCCCTTTCGGGGAACAGAGCCTATTCGGTCTTGCTCCGGGTGGGGTTTACCAGGCTACCCCGGTCGCCCGGGGTACCGGTGAGCTCTTACCTCGCCTTTTCACCCTTACCCTATGGAGCGGCCACTTCAGCCGCTTCATAGGACGGTATTTTTTCTGTGGCACTATCCTTACCCTATGAAGCAGCTGAAGACGCCGCCCCATAGGACAGTCCGCGTTACGGACCACCCTGCCCTGCGGAGCTCGGACTTTCCTCCCCTCATGGTCCAGGCCAGAAGGCCGGATGTCATGAAGAGCGACCATCTGTTCCCTCCTGTGCCCCCTTTCCCGTTCGTTCCGACATCATCTTTCTCCGGATGGCCTCATTGGCCAGCCGGTCCGCCTCCTGATTCTCTTCCCTCGGAATGGACTCGATTTTGAAGGAGGAGAAAACCTTCAGATTCCGGAGGGCCGCTCTGTGCAGAGGCTTGAGCTTCAGGTCTTTCACCCGGTAGATCCCGTTCACCTGCCTTGCGATCAATTCGGAATCGGTCAGAACGCGGACCGATGCCCCTCCCAGCCTCTTGGCCTCCCGGATTCCCAGAAGAAGGGCCCAGTACTCCGCTTCGTTGTTGGTCTTTTCTCCAAGGTACCGCCCCAACGCCGCCAGAGGTTTTCCTCCCCCGTCCGTGATAAACACCCCCGCCGCCGCCCTTCCGGGATTCCCTTTGGAGGCCCCGTCAATGTGAACGGTCAGATGGAGCGCCTTCCCAGCCGCTTCCACTCCCGGGTTTTTCATTCCTTCTTCTCGCTCCGATCTTCCCAGTAGAGGATACGGTTGCAGTTGGGGCATCGAACCAGGGCATTATTCTTCTGAACCTCGATGAACATCTGAGGGGGGACATTCACAAAACAGCCCTGGCAGGTTTCGCGTTTAACCGCAACCATGCCGATTCCCTGTCTCTTCTCCCTCAGGGTACTGTAGAGCCTGAAGAGACTCGAATCGAGCTGCTTCGAAAGGGACTCTCTCCGCGCTGACTCTCTCTTCCACAGGACCTCGCTTTCGCTGATCCCCGTTTGAATGACGCCCTTTTCCGCATCGATTTTGCCCAGGGTGGCGGCCATCTCCTTCTCCCGCTTGGAAAGGTCTTTCTTCACCTCTTCGATCTCATCCATGAGCCGGAGGATCTCTTCTTCCTCCCTGCTGTTCGACTCTTTGATCACCTCGATCTCTTTCAGGAGGGCCTGATATTCCTTGTTGGTCTTCACCTCGAACATCTTTCCCTCCGCCCGCTTGACCTTCTCCTGCTCCAGACCGAGATGCCCTTCCTTCTGCCTTCGTTCCTTTTCCAGTGACTCGATCTTCTCTCTTTCCTGTTTGACCCTCTCCTTTTCGATACCCTGCTTCTCGTCCAGCCGTTCCATCTCCCTCGGGTACCGCTCCCGCTCCTTCCTGATTTCCTGAAGGGTAAGGTCTATCTTTTGAAGCTCCCACAGCAGATCCAATTGTTCCTTCAAGGATTTCCTCCTCCCGTTAAAAAAAGATGATGGTGATTAAGGGTGAGAGATTGAACCATTCAAACTTCCCTGAGGAATACTTCGTCGTCTATCTCCACCGTATCGAACGCCGCGTCCCGGGTAAAAAAAAGAGTGCACCCGGGGGAGCACTCTTTTCTTCTCAACACTGTGCAATCATTTCCTTTTCAAACGCTCCCAACAAACTCATCGTCCTTTCTTCTTCGCATGGGCCCACCTGGGTTCGAACCAGGGACCTACCGGTTATGAGCCGGTAGCTCTTCCAGCTGAGCTATGGGCCCCTTTCTATTATAGGCTATCCGTGTCGGGTGTCAACCCCACAGTCCAATTCAGCTGCCATTTCAGATTTCAGATTTGGGATTTAAGATTCAACCTCCCAGCAGCAATCTTCAATCTTCAATCTGAAATCAATCTGGGTTAGGTATCGACAAAACTCTTCAACTTCTTGGCCCGGCTCGGGTGTCGCAATTTTCTCAGGGCCTTTGCCTCGATCTGGCGGATTCTTTCCCGGGTGACGTCGAAATCCTGGCCCACCTCCTCCAGGGTATGGTCATACTTCTCCCCGATACCGAACCGCATCCGAAGGACCTTTTCTTCCCTCGGGGTCAGGCTGGCCAGAACCTTTCTCGTCTGTTCGGAGAGATTCGCACTGATGACCGCCTCCTGGGGAGAGATGACCGTCTTATCTTCAATGAAATCGCCAAGATGACTGTCTTCCTCCTCTCCAATGGGAGTTTCGAGCGAGATGGGCTCTTTCGCAATCTTCAGGACCTTTCTCACCTTATCGAGCGGCATGTCCATCTTCTCCGCAATCTCCTCGGGCGCGGGTTCCCTCCCGACCTCCTGGACCAGACACCTTGAAGTCCGGATCAGCTTGTTGATCGTTTCGATCATGTGGACCGGAATCCGGATGGTCCGCGCCTGATCCGCAATGGCCCGGGTAATGGCCTGGCGGATCCACCAGGTCGCGTAGGTGCTGAATTTGTAACCGCGCTGGTACTCAAACTTATCGACGGCCTTCATCAGCCCGATGTTGCCCTCCTGAATCAGGTCAAGAAACTGGAGCCCCCGGTTCGTATATTTCTTGGCAATGGAGACCACCAGCCTTAGATTTGCCTTGACCAGTTCGCTCTTGGCCTCCTTGGCAACCGTCTCCCCTTCGATGATCGCCCTGACCGCCTGCCTCAGCTTTCCCGAAGACAGGCCGCATTCCGTTTCGACCCGGATGACCTTTTCATGAGCCCCCTTCGCGGCCCGCTCGATCTCCTTCAGCTCGGTCTTGCTCCATTTCCTGTTTCGGATCGAAGCCTTATCAGGTATGTTCGTTCCTTTCATCTTTCTCAGAATCGTCCTGGCCTCCCGGGCGGAGACACCGGTCCTGTCCTCGATCTTTCTGATTTCGTTCTCCGCCTTTTCCAGGCGGACCAGCATCTGTTTCATCCGGTGGATGATCCGGTGTATCTGGGCATCCCTCAGGTTCATCTTCCTGAAGGATTGCAGGATCTCCTCCTGCTTCCTGGCAATCTGGGTCTGAAGCTTCTTGCGGGGTACCCCTTTGCTCCTCAAAAGCCGGCGGGCCCCCTCATCGCTCCGCCGGATTCGATCAATGAGGTCGAGAACTCTTATCTTCTGAACCTCTTCCTCCTCGGGATTGCTCTCCTCCTCGTCCAGTTCGCTGGTCACTTCACGGATTTCGACCTTGCCCGCTTTGATCGCCTGGCCGAGGTTGATGATCTCTTTGACGGCCATCGGGCAACTCAAGACCACCCGCAAGACATCCCTCTTGCCTATTTCAATCCGCTTCGCGATTTCCACCTCTCCTTCCCGGGTGAGAAGAGAGACACAACCCATTTCCCGGAGATACATCCGAACGGGATCCGTGGCCTTGACCACAGCTGCGGCCGCGGCCGCGGCCTCGACCTCCTCTCCTTCCTCTTCCTCCTTCTCAAGGGCTTTCTCCTCGTCGATCTTCAGCCCCTGGAGCTCGTCGACCACGTCGATATCCATCTCGTCAAACATCATCAGGACATCGTCGATCTGGTCGGAAGAGACGATATCGTTGGGAGGAATATCGTTTGTCTCATCAAAGCCAAGGAATTCCTTTTCTCCCTCAAGAGAGATCAACTGCTCGATGTCTTTCACCTTCCGCTGCTTGCCCATCAGCCCTCCCCCTAATCTTTCAGAAAGCTTGTTTTACACAGTTCTTTCTCCATCCGGATCAGTTTCTGACGTTCTGCCAGGAGAGTTTCCAAGCCCTTCCCCCGTTCCTCTCTCTCCGCCTCCCTCATCTTCTTAAGCAGTTCGGTCTTATCCTTCTTCAACCTCCTTTGACGAATTTTTTGAATGCAATCCTGCAGCATCTTCTCCCTCGGACTCTCTTCCAGGCCCTTTTCCTGAAAGGCGATCCTGCTCAGTTCGGGCTGGAGGTCCTCCGGCATACTTCCCAGGGGATCCCGCACGTCGAGTTTCCCCTTCTTTTCGTAAACCTCTTCGAGCTCGCCGGCGATCCTTTTCAGGATCGGGCTTTCAAAGAGTTCCACGATGCCCTCCTGAGAAACCGTGCGAATCAACTCGGGCGAGTGGACCATCAGCCGAACAATCATTTCTTCGGATTTTTGAAATCCCTTTCCGAGAACCTCTCTCTTCAGGCTTCCCTCTCCCTTCGGCCGTTCCCCCTGTGCGGGATGAAGCATCTCATGGAGCCTGGATTCTTCGATATCCAGGCGGTCTGCCAGGGCTTTGACGTAAAAGTCCCGTCGAATCCTGTCCGGGATCTTGCTGACCAGGGCCATCCCCTCCCGGGCAATCCTGATCTTCCCGTCAATCGATCGGAGGTCCTGGGTTTTCATCAGCGACTCGAAGAAAAAATCGATGAGCGGAGCGGCTTCAGTCAGTTTCTTTTCAAAGGCCTTCAGATTCCCTTTTCTCAAGTAACCATCCGGATCTTCCCCCTGGGGCAGCGCAATGGTTCTGGCCGCAACCTCCTCCTCCAGGAACAGGGGGAGAGAGCGTAACGTGGCCTTGACCCCGGCCGTATCGCCGTCGAAGAGGGTGATCACGTTCTGGGTGTAGCGTTTCAACGTTCGAATGTGGTGCGGAGTCAGCGCTGTCCCCAGGGTGGCAACGCTCTGCTTCACACCGTTCTGATGAAGGGTCAGCAGATCGAAATATCCTTCCACGATGATCACGCAATCCTTTTCTGAAACAGACGGTCTGGCCGCGGGAAGACCGTACAGGATCTCCCCCTTGCGGTAGATGGCCGATTCCGGGGAGTTGAGGTACTTCGGCTGGCCCTCCTTGATCAATCTACCCCCGAACCCCACCACGCGCTGATGAAGATCGAGAACGGGAAAGAGAATCCTTCCCCGGAAGACATCGTACCACCCCTCTTTCTTCTTCGGGTGGATCAGGCCCAGTTCCCAGGCCGTCTCCAGCGGGATCTTCTTTTCCCGGAGATGCTGAACCAGCCCGTCCCACCGGTCCGGGGCATAACCCAGCCGGTACTCCTCGATCACCGCCTGTTTCATCCCCCGCTGCGCCAGGTATTTCCTTCCTTCCTCCCCCTCCCTCCGGAGGGTAAGCACCTGACAGAAATACTCCATGGCCGTCTGATTGATCTTGAAGAAGATCTCCTTCTTGGCCATCTCTTTCTTCTCTCGCGGAGAGGGCTCCTGGCGTGGAAGGCTGATCCCGTAACGTTTTGCCAATTCTTCCAGGGCCTGGGGAAAAGAAAAGTTTCCTATTTTCATCAGGAAAGTGAAGACATCCCCCCCTGTCCCGCAGCCAAAGCAGTGGAAAATCTGTTTCTCTTCGTTGACCATGAAGGAGGGGGTTTTTTCGGAATGGAAAGGGCAGAGGCCTTTGTGGTATCTTCCTATCTTCTTAAGATTGACGTAGTCTGAAACGACCTCCAGAATGCTGGAACGATCCCGGATTTCCGAAACCTGGGTATCTGAGAAAAAGGCGTTCGTCAAACGGTCTACTCCAGTTCGACGATGGTTACCCCACCGCCACCTTTCAACACGTCGCCGGCAGCAAATTTCATAACCGCCCGGTGCTCCTGCAGATACTTGCCGATAGCACTCCGCAGTCTTCCGGAGCCCACACCATGAATGATCTCGACCTTCTCCAATCCGTGGAGAAGGGCCTGATCGATAAAACGATCCACCTGCGGAAGGGCGTCCTCAACCGTCAGACCTATGACGTTCAACCGGGAAGGAACCTCCCGGTCTCCCCCCCCGTGGGAATAAGCGCCTTCGGGAGTCTCCGTCTCCTTCGACCGCCCCTGTTCGCCCACCCGCCGGATATCGGACAGAGAGGTCTTGACCTTGGCCTTCGCCGTCAGCACCTCCACCTGCCCCGCCGGTTCTTCGACACTCGTCAGAACCCCCTGACTCTGGAGGCTCACTATTCTAACATGTTCCCCCACCTTTAAGCCAGTGGCCCCCCCTTCCTTTTCCTGGCCCCTGGAGGACGGGAAGAACCTTTCCTTGATTTCTTCCAGATTCTTCCGGTGACGATTCAGACGGGGAGGCGTGAGAGACCCCTTTTCCTCCCTCCGTTCCCGCATCCATCCTTTCAATTCCTCTTCCACGCCATGGATGAGTCTGGAGGCCTTTCCCTCCGCCTGAGAGAAGATCTCCTCCCGTTTCTTCCGGATCCCTTCAACAACGGTCTTCAACCGCTGATGTTCCTGAGCCGCCTCCTCCTTCCGTTTCGTCCAGTGGACTTTTTCCGTCTCCGCATCCGCCCTCAACCTCTCCAGCGCCTCCAGGGTATGCCTCACTTCCTGTTCGCCGGCGTCCAGGTAGTGGTGGGCCTTCTCGAGGACATGCGCTGAAATCCCCAGCTTTTCGGCAACCAGAAAGGCGTTGCTCCAGCCCGAAGTCCCGTAGGAGAGGGTATACTTCGGCTCCAGGGTTTTCTCGTCAAATTGAACGGCCACATTGTCAACATCGGCATGGAGGTACCCGTAGATCTTGAGACGGTCGAAGTGGGTCGTCACGATCACAGAGGCTCCCAGTTCCCTGAGCCGGTCCAGGAACCCCATGGCCAGTGCGCATCCCTCTGAGGCGTGAGTTCCTACCCCCAGTTCATCCAGGAGGACGAGGGAGCGGGGTCCCGATCTTTCAATGACCTGGTTCACGTGGAGGAGATGTCCGGAAAAGGTACTCAGGTTCTCTTCGAGATCCTGCTCGTCGCCGATGACTGCGGAGATGTTGTCGAAGACCGATGCCCGGCTTCCTTCTGCGACGGGGATAGGAAGTCCGCACTGGGCCATCAGAGTCAGAAGTCCCAGGGTTTTCATGGCGACGGTCTTTCCCCCTGCGTTCGACCCGCTGAAGACAAGAACCCTGACCGGGCTCTCCATCCGGAGATGAATGGGAACGACGGGAGCTTTTTCCTGCATGACCAGAAGGGGGTTTCGGGCCTCCTTCATGTCGATGCTCCCCTCCTCGTTCAGATCGGGGGGAACACTCTTCAAAAGGATCGAGAATCTGGCCATCCCGTAAAGAAGATCGAGGTCTCCCATGACCTCCTGGTCTTTCCGGAGAGCAGGGATCTCTTCTCTGAGTTTAGCGGAGAGCTCCGCCAGGATCCGGTACTCCTCTTCCTTCTCCTCTCCGATCAGGATGTTGACCTCATTGTTGAGGTGAAGGATCTGGATGGGCTCAAAGAAGAAGGTCGCCCCGCTTTGAGACTGGTCGTGGACGATTCCCTCAAGGCGGTGCTTGTGCTCCGACTTGATGAGAATCACATATCTTCCGTTTCGGAGGGTAATAAAATCCTCCTGGAAGATGGATTTAAGGTCTTCTCGCCGCAGCAGGCGTTCCAGCATCCCCTTGGCCTTCTCCCTCAAGGCACCCAGCTGCCGGCGGATGTCCGCAAGGGCCGGGCTTGCCCCGTCAGGATCCCCTCCTTGGAGCTCACGGACTGGAGGATCTCTCTTTCCAGATTCTTAAGTGAGGAGAGCCTCCCGACCTTCGTCTGAAGAAGAGGGAATCGGGCCTTCTCCACCTTCTGAAAGAAGCGTTTCAGGCTATGGCATAATCCCAGCTGCTCGGAGAGGTCGATGAGGTCCTCGATCGTGAGGACCGCTCCCTCCACCTCCAGCCGCGTCAGGATGCCTGCAGTGTCCCGGAGGCCGCGGAGGGGGATGTCCCCCTCGGTCTCCAGAACCTCTTTCATTTCGAGGACCTCGGATAGTTTGGACCGGATCTGGAACAGATCCCGGGCGGGTCTTAATGCTTCACAGCGTTTTTGACCTAAGGAGGAAACGGTGTGTTTCTTGAGAAGATCTAATAAATGGAAGAAATCTAATACCTTGAGGGAACGATCATCCATAAACCGTGATGAAAATCGACTTCTCGTAAAAACAGGGAACTAAGGGGAAAGTCTTTCTTTTACCAGTTGGTTAACCAGTTTTCCGTCGACTTTCCCCCCCAATTTGGGCATGACGGCCTTCATCACCTTCCCAAGGTCTTTCATGGATGAGGCCTGCGTTTCTTCGATACTCTGGTCAATGACCTTCTGTATCTCTTCCTGCGTCATGGCCTGGGGCAGGAACGACTTCAATATCTCGATCTCCGTCTTCTCTTTTTCAACGAGATCGGCTCTTCCGCCTGCCTGAAACTGGATGACGGACTCTTCGCCCCTCCTGACCATTCCCTGGATGACTTTCATAATAGCCTCGTCATCCAGTTTGTTTCTTACTTCAATCTCTTTGTTCTTAACAGCCGAGCGAATCATCCGGATAGTAGAAAGACGCACCTTATCACCCGATTTCATTGTCTCTTTCATTTCATCAAGCAGTCTTTCTTCCAGATTCATCCCTTACCCTCTGTCCTGCATCTTCCTCATCTTCTTCATTGCCCTTTTCTTGGCAGCCAGCGCTTTCTTCTTCTTCTTGATGCTCGGCTTCTCGTAGTGTTCTCTTTTCCGGATTTCCGACAGGATGCCTGTTTTTTCGCACTGTTTCTTGAATCTCTTCAATGCATTTTCGAAAGATTCATTTTCTTTAATTTTAATCCCGGGCATTCATCTTCCCCCTCCTTCCATAATTCAATTTTGTAAACATCCAATTATATAATTTTATAAAATAAAGTCAAATTTATTTTCATGCGTCCCGTCCTTTCGGGTTAAAGCAAAATAAAACCATTTTCCTCACATCCTTCCTTGAGAAGCCATGAAAAAATCAAAATGTCAGAAAAACCTTTCCCGGAAGGATGGGGCGGTTGGAGAAACTTTAGAGCGGCACCTTATACGGTTAACTCCTAACGCCGCCAAAGAATTCGTTTCACAGTATGATTGCCGAGATAGGAGACCCTTACATATCATGTCCGCATTTCTAAAGTTTTGGAAATCGTCCCGTCCTTTCGGGAAAAGAAGCACGGACCCTTTTGTTTACGTCAACTGAAACACCCCAAAAAAGATTGAAAAAACATTTGTTTTGGCAGTTCTTTTGTGCTAACATTTCGGAAATTCAGGCAAAAATGACTATCCATCCTTTTTCCCTTTCCGAGACCCGACTGACAGAGGCTGGTTACGGGGTAAGGATCGCGGGCAGAAGGATTCGATTCCCGAGGAAGCGGACGATGAAGATCAAGAAACTCTGGGGAGGAAGGTTCCGGGAAATGCCGACGGAGGCGATGGTGAATTTCCTCTCCGGAAGAGATGTACGGGCAATTCCTCCAAGTGACGAGGCGCTGATTGCTTACGATCTCTGGGGCAGCCGGGCCCATGTCCTCATGCTCTGCCGCCAGTCGATTCTTTCCCAAACGGAAGGAAGGAAGATTCTCAAGGGGTTGCGGGAGCTGGAGTGGCTCCACGAGAAGGGGAGGTTCAAACTGGATCCTTCCCAGGAGGATGTTCATTCCAATACGGAAAGCTTTCTCATTCGCCGGCTGGGAATCGAGTATGGGGGAAAGATCCATACGGGAAGAAGCCGGAATGACCAGATCGTCCTGGATATGCGTCTCTATCTGAGGGACCAGGTGCTGGATTATGCGGATGGGTTGCTCGCCCTGGTCGATGCACTGCTGAAACGGGCTGAGGCGCACCGCCTCACGATTATGCCCGGATACACCCACCATCAACATGCCATGGTCACGACCTTCGGCCATCTTCTTCTCTCCTTTGCGGAGGCCCTTGATCGGGATATTCAACGGTTTGCCCATTGGTTCTCTTTGTTTAACAAGAATCCGCTTGGGGCAGCAGCGGGATACGGCACTTCTTTCAATCTGGATCGCCATCTCACCGCAAGGCTTCTCGGTTTCGATTCCCCGAGTGAGAATGTCACGGACCCCATTACTCAGCGTTGGGAGCCCGAGGCGGATCTTGCCTTTGCCTCGGCAACCATGATGGATCATCTTTCCACCATGGCCCAGACGCTGATGCTCTTTTCAACGAATGAATTCAATATGGTCCGTCTGAGCGACCGGCACTGTTCCGGCAGTTCGATCATGCCCCAGAAGAGGAATCCGGACTCCCTCGAAGTGATCAAGGCGAAGACGTCCTTCACTCACGGGATGGTCATGAGTCTCCTTTCCGTCGGCAAGTCTCTTTTCATGGGATACAACCGCGATACCCAGTGGACCAAGTACTGGATCATGGATCTGATCGCGGAATCAAAGCCTGTGATTCCTATCATGAGAGAAATCATTGAACTCCTTCAGGTAAATGAAGGGCGGATGCTCGAACTCGCCCGGAAGGAGTTTCTGGGGGCGACCTCCCTGATGGAGTGGATGACGGACCGGTGCAGGGTGCCTCTTCGAAAAGCGAAGATGGTGATGGAGAAAGCGGTCAGATATTCCGAAGAAGGAGGGCAAGGAGACGGTCTCCCGGGAGGCCTGATCAAAGCACTCCGGGAGATGAAGATGAACCTCCCCATGGAACGAGCAGGAAATCGAGGCTCGTCCAGAAGCCCGAAAGGATACTGTCCCAGGTTCGCTCCTTCGGAATGCCTTCCGACCGGAGAATGAAGGAAAACATCGCTTCCCTTCGGGCGAGGACGAAAAAACATCGGGTCTGGCTCGCCGGCAGGAAAAAGGGAATCGAAAAAGCCAGGAGTCACGGGTTCGGAATGGAGAACGAATTGGGAGTGCACTAACCCGATCGATACGAGTCTCGGAAACGATCACCTCTTAAATTGTGTTTGATTTTATGCGTAAGGAATTTCAACCTTCAGAAAGAGGAGGAACCTATGGGTAAATTGGATACGATCATCAGGGCCGAAATCATCCGATTGGGAAGAGAGAGGTACGGAAAATCTCCGCCCCTCTGGGCCGGGATGTCCGGTCTCTGAGGGGGATGATGTCCGGAATCCGCAAGAGCCTCTACGCCCTTGAACGGCTGGGCGCCCGGCAGCAGAAGGAGATGGGAAGCGGAGGTCCCGGTTGGAAGCGACACCCGATCAGATCAAAGGGGCCCGTTTCTCTCCCGCCTGATTCGATCGCTCCGGAAGCGCCTGGGGATCACCCAGGATGAGTTGGCAACGCTCGCGGGAGTGACCGTGGGGGCCGTGCACCAATGGGAAATGGGCAAGTTTCAGCCCCGGGACGACAAAAAGGGTGTCCTTGTGGCCCTGAGAGGACATGGCCGCCGGGAGGTCCAGAGACTCCTGGAAGAGGCCCGCGGCAAGGTTGAATCCTCCCCGGAGAAAGTGAAGAAGGTTTCAGCACCCGCGAAGAAAGCCAGGAAGAAATAGCCTGCTTCTTCATGATTGAAGCTCTCCGCCCCGAAGGGCGTGGCCGTTCGACAGGGCTTGCGGGACACATGCCGGTCAAATGAATCCTCTCCTTCTGGCCTATCTCGTCCTCTGGCTGCTCAGGTCCGGAGGCCAGGCGTTCTTGGTCGTGCTGAACCTTTCTCATCTTCGGCGGCACAGCGCCTCCCGTCCCGGAAGGATTTGAAGGAACGGTCACCCCGGAACAACTGAAACGGATTTCGGACTATACGTCGGTTTCAGACCGCTTCGGACTCGTTTCCCGGCTGGCCGAGCAGACCTTTCTCCTGTTTCTTCTGGTCACGGGTTTTTTGCCTTTTCTCAACCGCGTGATTGAACAAGGAACCCCGGGGTTTGTCTTAAGGGGACTTCTGTTCTTTGGCATCCTTGGAGGATTGGAGGAGCTCTTTCAGGTTCCTTTCAGCCTTTATGGTACCTTCGTCATTGAAGCCCGTTTTGGATTCAATCGAAGAAGTTTCCGGATGTGGCTGCTGGACTGGGTGAAAAACCTGGGGGTCGTGGCTGTTCTGGCAGGTATCCTCCTTGCGTGTCTTCTTCTCCTGGTAAGCTCTCTCAGCCGCGCCTGGTGGTTCTGGGCATGGCTCGCGGTGGGCCTCTTCGAGGTTCTGATGCTCTGGTTCTTTCCGGTAGTGATTGCGCCCCTCTTCAACAAATTCGAGCCTCTTGAAAACAGAACGCTGGAGGAGCGGATTGAGTCGCTCATGAAAAGGGCCGGACTTCAGATGAAAGGGGTTCGCAAGATGGATGCCGGCAAGCGGAGCCGGCACACCAATGCCTATTTTACCGGCATCGGCAAAACCAAGCGCATTGTCCTCTATGATACGCTCCTGAACTCACATAGCCGCGATGAAATCCTCGCGATCCTGGCCCACGAGATCGGACACTGGAAGAACAAACATGTTCTCAAGCAGATTCTCCTGGCGGAGATCGTGTCGCTTGCCGCTTTCTGGCTGGCCGCTCAGTGGATCAACTCGCTTTTCCTCTACCGCGCCTTCGGCTTTCAGGAACCGGTCGCCTATGTGGGATTGTTTCTTGCGGGAGCCCTTCTCGGCCCGATGGGCTTCTTCCTTCAACCTGCGGGCTCAGCTCTCTCAAGACGCTTCGAAGTTGAGGCGGATGACTGTGGGGCAGCCCTGATCCAGACCA
>CAVSVC010000039.1:0-99302 GCA_963731045.1 uncultured delta proteobacterium
CGGTTTCGACTTCCCTGACCCGCCTTTTTCCTTGTTGGACGAGCAGGGAGAGCGGATCGAGCCGCAGAAGGCGAGTGACGGTGCGTTGGCGCCGCCGCACCCCCAGCCGTCGCCTACTCCCGTCCCGACTCCGACACCGCCGGTGTCGATCTGCGGCAACGGCGAGGTCGAGGAGCGGCGGCAGGGTGATGGCCTCGATCTCGACGGTTGGAGCTGCGAGGCCATGGGGTTCAACCAGGGCACGCTCCGCTGCGCGGCCGGCTGCCGCTTCGACACGCGCGAGTGCAGCTGGATCCCGCCCGACAATTGTGGGAACGGCCGGATCGACGCCCATGAGGACTGCGACGGTCCCAATCTCGATGGCTTCACGTGCACATCGAGCTCTTCCCCGGCACGAACATCAGCGGGCCGCTCGGCTGCAAGGCCGATTGCACGTTCGACACCAGCGGCTGCCAGTCGTGTCCCGGTCAGATCGAATGCGAAGGCCTGTGCGCGCCGATCGGCGCTGATTGCTGCGACGGCCTCGGGGGATGGTGCGAGCCCGGCTTCGTGTACCGGGACCAACACCTGCTGTGCCGCGGACAGCCCGAAGTTCTGCGGTGCCGTCTGCGTCCCGCCCGATCGCGTCTGCTGCCCCGACGGCGGTGCGTGCCCGGCGAATTCGGTGTGCGCCGGAGGTGGGCACTGTTGCCCGGAGGGCTTTCCCATCTACTGCGCGAGTGTCTCCGGCTGCATCGAATTCGGTCCGTGCCCCTAGCAGGTTGCTGAAAAAGGGCCATCTGCGTCGTTGCTCCCTCGCTTCGCTTGTGCGGCGTAGCTCCGCTACGCCTCCGCGCTCAGTCGGTCGCGCCTAGCAGCTGACCCTTTTTGAGCAACCTGCTGGCTGCCTCGCGCGCGTGGTGGGGCGTCGCTTCGCTCCGCCCATCATCTGAAGCCTTCGCTCTGAGCTGCGATCAATCAAATGAATGATGGGCGGAGCGAAGCGACCGCCCCTCCATCGGCGCACGAGGCACCCCGAGCAGGTTGCTCAAAAAGGTCGAGATGCTAGGCGCGAGGGAGCGAGCGCGGAGGCGTAGCGGAGCTACGCCGCACAAGCGAGCGACCGAGCAACGACGCAGATCGGCCTTTTTCAGCAACCTGCTAGTCCCTTTGCCCCGAGGTTGTGCCGAGGATCACGAGATCGCGCTCCGTGCCGTCGAGAATGGCGACGCGCGGCAGCCGGCCCCAGCGCGCGAAGCCGAAGCCCGCGAAGAGGGCGAGGCTCGGCTGGTTGTGGCCGAAGACGAAGCCGAGCAGCGTCGTGAGTCCGAGGGCCGGGCTCCGCCGCAGCGGCGTGACCGAGGAGCCGTCGTCCGATGCCGCGCCGCTGGTGGGTCGGGGCGACGTAGACGCTGAGCTCGGCGGTCGCGCGATAGGCGGGCCGGCCGTAGAACGCCTGGAAGCTCAACCACCCGCCGATCGTGCCGTCGGCGTCCCACGACCCAGAGCGGGATGCGTGTCGGGCGCGTGCGCGCGCGAACCACGCGCGCGGCTCTCGACGGTGACGGGCTCGGTGTCGGCGGTCGCCATCCGGCCCGGGATCGCGGCGTTGTAGATGGCGACGATCGCCGGCAGGTCGGCGGTCGGTGGCGTCGCGGACGTTCACGCCTTGGCCGCCTCGTCCATCCGGCTCCACAGGAACACCATGAAGTCGGTGACGCCGGGATCGCGTCCGAGCTGCGTCAGCAACGTCGTCGCCTGTCCGCGATGGTGGGTCTGGTGGTTGAAGAAGTGCGTGACGGCCATCCAGAGCGGGTGCTCGCGCGCGCCGCCGGTCAGGCTCTGGTAGCGGATCGGTGCCGCGCAGCGCTCGTCGTCGAGGCCGTCGACCCACGCGGTCGATGTGGCCGTCGGTCCGGACGCGCTCGCGCCGCAGGTCGTCGAAGTCGGCGTAGAGCTCCTGATCGTGCAGGCCGATTCGGGATCGGGTTGCCGTCGCGGTCCCGCGAGAGCCCGATCGTCGGGATCCTGCGTGAAGCGCCAGAGCCAGATGCGGTCGGCCCACAGGAGGTGGTTCAGCGTGCCGTGCAGCGAGCGGAAGAACGCGCCGAGATCGCGCTTCCGCGCGGCGTCGTCGAGCGCGGCCGCCTCGGCGTAGAGCTTCTCGTTCATCCAGGTGTTGTAGCGCGCGAGCTGTCGATACTGCTCGGTCAGGATCACGGGTCTTCCTCCACGATCGCCTCGGCCTCGATCTCGACGAGCATCGCCGGGTCGATCAGCCGCCGGCACCTCCACCATCGTCGCGGCCGGCCGGATGTCCCGGAAGACCTCGCCGTGGGCGCGGCCGATCGCCTCCCAGTGCGTCGATGTCGACGACGAAGATCCGCGTGCGGACCACGTCGGCGCAGGCGCGCGCCGGCGCGGCCGAGCGCGCGTCTCGATGTTGCGCGAGCACCTGCACCGCCTGGGCGTAGGGGTCGCCGACGCCGACGATCGTGCCGTCCGCGTCGGTCGCGGTCGTCCCGGCGACGTGCACCGATCGCCCCGACGCGCACCGCGCGCGAGTAGCCGACGATCGCCTCCCAGGGCGCACCGCTCGCGATGTTCTGCCGTGAGCTCATGCGGCCGAATCTACGGAGCGCGCCGGCGTGATGGTAGAGCCGGGGTCGATCGGCGTCGCGGTCGTCGGCAACCTCGAGGTGGAAAGGAGTGACCCGATGATAGAGACGATCAAGTCCATCGTGTTTTGACTTTCAGGAGATTCAAATGGAGACTTTGGTCTTTCATTCCTCCGGGCACATTCCCCTTCGACGAGCTGTAAGGGTTTCAAAAACTTGACCCGATGAGATGGCTAAGAGAGGTCGGGTTCCTTATTGCAGGCTTGAAGTCCTTTTTCGTTTCAGGAAGAGCGATATCGAAGCGTTGGCGGAAGAATCCAGAGTTGAAGCAAAAGAGCCGAAGGTGCGAAGGAAGAAAGACAAAGCTCAGTTTTGAGATGTATTTTCCCTCCATTCTCCTAAACGCTCTCCACGAATTCTTGGGGAGTGAGGATTCGACATGGGATTCCTCTTTGCTTCAACGCCTCTGGCGGAATACTGAGCAGGTCTTTGTCCCCGGTGACCAGAAAATCTGCTTCTACTTCTTTGCAGAGGGAAAGATAATGGTCATCCTTGGCATCTCTTGACAGAACCACCCGGGTCGAAACAGGGACTTGCTTTGCCAATCCAATAAGTTCACCCATTCTTTCATTCAGAAAGGTGATCTGTTCCCTCTTTAGTTTCTTCGACAACTTCGAGAAAACTTCTTTCAGCTCCCGTTCGATTGCCTGGGATAGATAAACCTCATCTTCCTCCATGGCCTGGATCACTGCTCTCAGGGGATTGCCTCCAAAAGCGGCCGAGATGATGACATTGGCATCGATAACGACCTTAGCCATAGATTTCCTGCCTGGCTCGGTCGAGTGCTTTCAAGGCTTCTTTTTCCGATAATTTCGCCTCGTCGAGAACCCTTCCGATTTCAAGGAGAACCATTTCTGCGGTCCTCTCCCGAATGGGGACAAGCCGGGCAATAGGCTTCTTTCGCTTCATGACGACGATTTCGCTCCCCTGGTTCAAATATTTCACAGCATCTTGTTTGAACTCCCGGACACCGACGAATTTCATTTTTTCCACCTCCGGACAAATGTTACCACAAATGTAGGAATATTTCAAACGCTTTTAGGGGTGGAACCCGAGACCCTAAAGTGGGAAAACGGTCTAATCGGCGGGTTCTGTGAAACCTGTAGGCCCCCGATAAACCTGTCATCCTGGTAATATTTGAACTGAGGCGGGCCGGACTCAACAAATTATTGAGGGCCACAGATAATCCCGAGGTATCCCCGGTCACGACGGTCGAAACGTCCTGCTTCTCCCTGCGTCACCTCCCCTCGGGTTCCTGATTTGATACGTCGTCCTGCACCGCTTTTCCTCTCGCTCGTCGGCGGAATCCTCGCTTCGAGTCCTGCAATTAGAGAAACTACCTGTCCTTCGAAACAGCGGAAAAACACATCACCTCGGTGCTCCGGCTGCTTCCGTCAGAATATCTTGACAATATACAAAGGTTGTATATATATTTTGTCTATAGGGAGGTGGGAAAATGAAGTCCAGTACTGTGAATATCTCGTTTAACGATGGCCTTTTAAAGAGGATAGATCAAGTAGCACGAGAAGAGTCTCGATCCCGTTCGGAACTCATTCGAGAGGCGGCGCGGGGCTACATTGAGCGGAAATGGCGGTGGAATCAGATATTTACTTTCGGCAAAATGAACGCCGCCAAGAGAGGAATTGCTGAGTCCGATATTGAGACCGAAATTGAAGCCTACCGCAGAGAGAAGGAATAGGTGCTCAAAGTTGTGTTGGATACGAATGTTTTGATCTCGGCCATTCTATTTGGGGGCAAACCCAGAGAGACTCTGGAGAAAGCCATCCGCGGGGAAATACGATTGTGCCTATCGGAACCAATCCTGGAAGAACTAAAAGGGGTCCTGCAAAGATCGAAATTTGACTACTCCCCTGAGATGATCCAAGTCATACTCACGGAACTTACAGGTATCGCAGATTTCGTGGATCCCTCAAAGACGATCAACGCGGTGCCGGAAAACCCGGAGGACAATAGGATCTTAGAATGTGCGGTAGAGTCTAAAGCGAATTACATCATTACTGGAGATTCTCATCTCCGGAAGCTAAGCAGGTACCTCAATATAGAAGTTCTGAATGCGGCTGTGTTCTTACAAAAGCTTCAATAACGGGAAGGACTTTCCCCGGTAAGGAGGGTTTATCCCCCGCGGCTGACACAAGGTGTCAAGCTACTGAAGCGCGTCGAAATGACTCCCCGGGCAGGATCCCTTCGACAGGCTCAGGTTGAACCCCTTCGACGAGCTCAGCGTAAACCCGGTCACTGCGGTCGAAACGTCCTGTTTCTCCCTGCGTCACCTCCCTTGAATTCCTGACGCGGTTTGCCCTGTACCGCTCCTCCTCCTATTCGTCGGCGGAATCCTTGCTTCGAATCCTGCAACAGAGATATCAGCAAACAAAAAAGGCCCATGCTCTTGGCATGGGCCTCGTTGTTTGCTGGCTCCCCGGGCAGGACTCGAACCTGCGACCTAGTGGTTAACAGCCACCCGCTCTACCGATTGAGCTACCGAGGAATAGAAAACGCCAAAGGTTTGAGGACAAAGGTTAAAGGTTAAAGGAAGAAATCCGGAAAAAGAGCCTCATTGCAACCTTCAATCCTATTGGAAAAACATATGGAATATAATTTACCTGAAAAATCTTTCCGGCGCAAGTGAAAAATAGCCAGAAAAAATAAGACTAACCGCGGACGGTGGCTTCATCCTCGGCCGGTTCGAGGCCCCTCATGGCTCTCTTCTTGTGCCACATCATCACCATTTTGACCGGACCGGAGACGACATAGCAGAGGATGAATCCGAAGAGAACGACGACGGGTTCCATCACGATCACGATCAACGTGAGAACGACGAAGATGAAGAGACTGAACGGTTTCTTCTTCGCCAGGTTGAACTCTTTAAAGCTGTAGTAGCGGACATTCGAGACCATCAGGAAAGCGAGAACGTAGATCATGACCAGGATGACGATATCCTTGACCCACCCCGTTTCGATCAAACGCAGATAGAGAAGAATCGTCAGGGCGATCATCATCGCCGCACCCGGAATGGGGAGACCCTTGAAGTACTTGGTATCTCCTGCCGCAGCCATGACATTGAATCGGGCCAGCCGCAGGGCGCCGCAGACGACGAAGAGGAAGGCGGCCAGCCATCCGAACCGTCCATAGGGACGAAGGGCCCAGCTGAAGGCAAGCAGGGCAGGGGCCACGCCGAAGGAGATCAGATCCGCCAGGGAATCGTATTGAACCCCGAATTTGCTCGTGGCGCCTGAGAGCCGGGCCACCTTTCCATCCAGCAGATCGAAGAGACAGGCCAGGAGGATCGCGACGGCGGCGAAGAAATATTTTTCCTGAAAGACGGAGATGATCGCCCAGAATCCGCAGAAGAGGTTTCCCGCTGGTAAAGAGGTTGGGAAGGATGTAGATTCCCTTCTTCATTCTGATCGGTGATCTTCTTTTTCTCATACCTGGTACCCGATGAGCGACTCCCCTCCCTTAACGTGCTGCCCCACCCGAACGAGCGGTTTGACATGGGGAGGAAGGTAGAGATCCACCCGCGATCCAAAACGGATCAAGCCAAAGATGTCTCCGCCCCGCAGGTGATCGCCGACCTTGGCGTAACAGACGATCCTGCGGGCCACGAACCCCGCAATCTGAACCAGAACCATTCTGAAACGGTCCTCTGTTTCGAGAACCAGAGCGTTCTGCTCGTTGAGCAGGGAGGACTTCTCAACGCTCGCCACCAGAAACTTGCCGGGATTATAACGACTCTCGATCACCTTTGCAGAGACCGGCACCCGGTTGAGGTGGACGTTAAAGACGGACATGAAGATGCTGATTTTGAGAGCCTTTGCTTTCAAAAAGCGCTCTTCATCGCACTCTCCCACAAAGATTATCTTTCCGTCCGCCGGGGAGAGGATCATATTGGGAAGATCAGGGATCTCCCTCTTCGGGTTCCTGAAGAAGAACGCTATAAACAGTGTAAGAAGAATCCCCAGAAAAGTCAACACACACCATCCCAGCCCGGCCACGATCGCAGTCAGGATTGCCGCCGGAATGAGAAAGGGAAGCCCTTCTTTAGCAATGGGCCATCTGTTCTGTGTCATCGGGGTTTTTCCCTCGGGGAATGATTCCGTTTGCGCCGGGCAGTCAGCTGGTTGGAAAATAGAGTGTCAGTGCCAGTGATTAGTGTCAGTAACTACCTGAAAACATTATCAGGCTGTTGAAAAAAGGCCCTGCCTACCATGCCTGCGCCTGCCTGCCGCAGGCAGGGCAGACAGGCGTAGGCAGACATTTGCGGCGTTATCCAGCCCGCTCACCCTTGCGCGGGCGTCATATATGACGCCCCTACGATATCTCTTAATTCTTGCCTCGAATCTGGGAACCTGTCTTCTTCAATCTGAAATCTTCAATCTAAAATCTGAAATCCCATACTACTGGCCCGGTTCGGTGGATACCTTGCTTCCCCGGACCATGGCCACACGGCCGGTTCTGACCAGTTCCTTAATTCCCAGAGGCTTGAGCAGGGAGAGCACGGCGTTGATCTTCTTGTCATCCCCCGTCACTTCGAGGGTGTAGGTCTTGATTCCCACATCGATGACTTTTCCCCTGAAGATATCCGCGATCTGGAGGATCTCTTCGCGCGTCTCCCGGTTGGCCGTGACCTTGACGAGCACCATCTCCCTTTCCACGAATTCTTTTTCGAGGAGGTCCACGACTTTGATGACGGAAATCAGTTTGTTGAGCTGCTTCAGGACCTGCTCGATGATCTGGTCGTCCCCGCGGGTCACCAGGGTCATCGTCGATACGCTGGGGTCGAGGGTTTCTCCCACGCAGAGGCTTTCGATGTTGAACCCCCTGCCGCTGAAGAGCCCCGCAATTCGGGCCAGGACCCCGAATTCGTTTTCAACCAAAAGGGTAATGACGTGTCTCATCGCAACCTCAAAATCCGGAATAGAACAATGGAATAGTGGAATAATGGAATGATGGGTAACCCAAAAAACAACTAATTATCCAGTGTCGTGTTACAGTAATCACGTTACAGACATCGTTCGTGGTGAGCTTCGAACCATGAACGGAACCCTAGACATGATCATCCTCGACAGGCTCAGGGTGACGGTATGTGGAGACATTCTGACAACTGCCGATCTTCCGTTTTTCCCAATATTCCAATATTCCATCATTCCATCGTTCCGTGTCTTAGATCAGCCTCATCTGGTTCAGCGCCTCTCCCGCCGGCACCATGGGATAGACATTCTCTTCCGGATCGACCACGAACTCCATGATGACCGGCTTGGGGATAGAAAAGGCTTTCTTTAACAGGGGAACCACTTCTTCCGGTCTGGTGGCTCGCAGCCCCGTCGCTCCGTAAGCCTCTGCCAGCTTGACAAAGTCAGGGGAGATCCCCTCGAGGGAGGAAGAGGCGTAGCGTCTTCCGTAGAAGAACTCCTGCCATTGTCTGATCATTCCCAGGTAGCCGTTATTCAGAATGGCCACCTTGATAGGCAGTTGATATTGAACGACCGTGGCCAGTTCCTGGGAGTTCATCTGGAAGCTTCCGTCTCCGGCAATGTCGATGATGAGCTTGTTCGGGAAGGCCGCCTGGGCTCCGATGGCCGCCGGGAAACCGTATCCCATGGTTCCCAATCCTGCCGACGTCAGCAGTGTTCTGGGCTTGAGGAACTTGTAGAACTGGGCGGTCCACATCTGGTTCTGACCCACCTCGGTGGTAATGATGGCGTCGCCCTTGGTCAGTTCGCAGATCTTCTCTACCACGTATTGGGGCTTGATCCTTTCACCCTGCTGATAATCCATGGGATAAAGGGTTTTCCATTTGTCGATCTGATTGTTCCACTTCTCCAGTCCCGTCTTAAAGGAGCCGACGTCTTCCTGATCAAGCAGCGTCAGCATCCTGGACAGGACCCGTTTGCAGTCCCCCACGATGGGAACATCCACCTTGACCGTCTTGCTGATGGAGGTGGGATCGATGTCGATATGAATGATCCTTGCGTGGGGGGCGAAGGCCTCGAGCTTTCCCGTGACCCGGTCGTCGAACCGCGCCCCGATGGCAATCAGAAGATCCGATTCCATGACCGCCATGTTCGCCCGGTAGGTACCGTGCATTCCCAGCATGCCCAGGGAGAGATCGTGGTTGCCCGGGAAGCCACCCAGACCCATCAAGGTCATCGTCACGGGGATCGAGAGCCGGTCGGCCAGGGCGGTCAATTCTTTGGCCGCATTGGAAGAGATAATTCCACCTCCCGCATAGAGGACGGGCCTCCTTGATTTCAGGAGCAGTTTCAGAGCCCTGTCGATCTGGCCCGGGTGTCCTTCGTAGGTGGGCTGATATCCCCGGATGAAGACTTTGTCAGGATACTTGAATTCCGTCGCATCGGCCAAGATGTCTTTGGGAAGATCGATCAGGACCGGCCCGGGTCTTCCACTCCGTGCGATATAGAACGCCTCCTTCATGATTCTCCCGAGATCCTTCACGTCCTTGACCAGGTAGTTATGTTTCGTACAGGGCCGGGTAATCCCGATGATATCCGCTTCCTGGAAGGCGTCGTTGCCGATCAGGAGGGTCGGTACCTGTCCGGTCAGGACAATGATGGGAACGGAGTCCATGAAGGCTGTGGCAATCCCTGTCACCGTATTGGTGGCTCCGGGTCCGGAGGTGGCAAGAGCGACTCCCACCTTTCCCGTGGCCCGGGCGTATCCATCCGCGGCATGCACGGCAGCCTGCTCATGCCTAACCAGGATTTGACGGAAGTCGGCTGCCATCAGCTCATCAAAAAGAGGAAGAACCGCTCCGCCGGGGTAGTTGAACAGAACATCCACCCCTTCTTTTTTCATCGCTTCAACGACGATTTGTGCACCCGTCTTCTTCATCATTAACCTTTTGGAAGATTGGAATCCGAATATCGGAATGCTGGGAAAAACCCGAAATTCGAAACGTTTTCCGATTCCAAATTCCATGCTTTTCGAGCTTTCTCAGTTTTCCAAAGGACTCCTCTATTCAGTGGGCTGGCTTTCCCAATATTCCATTGTTCCATCATTCCATTATTCCAATGTCCTATCGGTATTGGATCAGGATTCTTTCCATCTGGTCTTTGCAGGCCAGTTTTTTCTTCTTCAGAATCTTGATCTCTACCTCGTCCCGAGGGGTGAGGAATTCCTTCGCTTCCATCTCATCCAATTGCTTCGACAGCTCGGAATGGGCCTGCTTGGCCTTCAGAAACTCTTCGTTTTCTTTCATGAGCCTTTGTACCAGTTCCTCATCTTTTATTCCCATTTCATTCTCCTCGTTTCAGCACGTAATATCAACAAAAGATAATATAATCGTGCTCTTGTTGTCAATCCGGGTGCCTTTCCCGCCATTTGACCTCCGCCTCGGAGGGACGGATATAGATGGGGCCGAAGTTTGACAGGTCAAGGGTTTCCTTCCGGCAGAGGAGCTCAAGTCCCAGCTGGGCCACCGTTGATCCGTGAGGCACATTCAAGGAGGGAGCGGCAAAGGCCGCCAGAGTCGGCAGGGCTTCTCTCAGAAAAGGGCCATAGGTCTTCAGCCCCTCTCCGACAAAGATCGTTTTCTCTGTTATTTTTTTGATGAGGTTTTCCGGCCTGAGGGCCTGGAAGGGAGACCGACGGCGCAGGACTCCCTCTTCTCCATAGCGATAGGAGGCCGTATAAACCTCACCCTTTCTGGCATCGAGAACGGGGCAGATCTGGTAGGGGGTGGGGGCCACCTGGCAGGCCAGGACATCGAGGGTCGGGACACCGAGCACCGGCTTCCCGGTAGCGAAGGAGAGGCCTTTTACCGTACTTACCCCGATCCTCAGACCCGTAAAGGAGCCCGGACCGAGGGAGATGGCCCAACCGTCGAGGCTGGCCGGGGAGAGGTGGTTCTCCCGGAGGATAAGATCGATGGCTCCGACCAGTCTTTCGGAGTGGGTCACGGGAGTATTCAGGAGGTAGTCAGCGAGGACCCTTTCCCCATCGATCAATCCGACGCTGCCGCAGGGAGTTGACGTGTCGATTCCGAGAATTTTCATCCGAGGTAACACTTTAGCTCACTGAAACGGGATCAGCTTGTCCAAAATCAGGTCCAATTTTGACCGCGGCCGAGAAAGACTTAGAATGCAGAGGACGACCGCAAACAAAGGACTCATTCCTTCAAGTGCACGCGAGAGAATCTTTGATCCAAGTCGCCGGAGCAGAGGCGCAAAGAAAAAACGTTTCAGAAGCTGAGTCCCCTGGACGAGAAGTTGCGAATCAGGTCGTTGTAGAAGGCAAAAACCATCAGCAGGATGATCAGGATCAGACCGACCTGCTGGGCGATTTCCATCTTCTTCATGCTGATGGGTCCTCCAAGAGCAGCCTCTATGGCGAGAAACAGAAGGTGGCCGCCGTCGAGAATAGGTATGGGAAAGAGATTGAAGAGCCCGAGGTTGACCCCCAGAAGGGCGATGAGGCCTAAGAGGTAAGGCAATCCCTTCCTCCCCTGTTTGCCGGCCTGCCGGGCGATCTCGATCGGTCCGCCGATCATCTTGCGCGAGATCTCTCCGGTGATCATTTTTCCCACAAAGACCATCGTCAATCTCGTCCAGAACCAGGTCTGGACGACTCCTTCAGAGAGGGCTTCCCCCACGCCCACCTTTTTGTAGAGGAAGGTCGCTTCTTCGAGAGGGGCAACGATGCCGATGATATAAGCGGGTTTTTCTGCGGGTGCCGGCTTTTCTTTTGACAACTCGGGACGGACCTTGAATTCAAGTATCTTTCCGTTCCGGTCCACCTGAAGCGTCATCTCCTGCCCTTCGCTCTTTCGGATGGTGCTCGAAAGATTGTCCCAGGTTGTGACAGGGACGCCATCGATGGAGAGGACGGTATCCCCCACCTGCAATCCGGCTTTTTCTGCCGGAAGGCCGGCGCTGAGCCCACCGATCTTCGAGGGAAGAGGCAACTGTTCCTGGGGAACACCAAAGAAGAGAAAGCTGAAACACAGGAAGACCAGGGCCAGGAAGAAGTTGAAAACCGGGCCGGCGAAGATGATCAGGGCGCGCTTCCAGATGGGCTGGAGGAAGAAAGATCTTGCCCGGTCTTCCTCCTTGACATCCTCTTCGCGGCTTTCTCCGACCAGCTTGACGTATCCGCCCAGGGGCACGATGGACACCTTATATTCGGTTTCGCCGACCTTTCTCCCGATCAGTTTCGGACCGAATCCGAGTGAAAAGGTGACGACGCCCACACCCAGTTTTTTGGCCACGATAAAGTGACCGAATTCATGAATGAAGACGAGGATGCCCAATACGATGATGAAATAGAATACGGAATAACCAATATTGATGCCTAACACATCTCTTCCCCTTTCCAGGAACGGTCCTTCGCTGCTTCTCCCTTGCCCACTGGTCCGCCCTCAGGACATCCTCGACCGTATGAACAGACCTGGCCTCGTGTTCTTCCATGACCCTCCGGATGAGGAGAGGGATTTCCGTAAATCGGATCCTCTTCTCCAGAAAGGCATGGACTCCCACTTCGTTGGCGGCATTGAGGACGGCCGGCATGGTTTCTCCCAGCTCAAGAGACCGGTAGGCCAGTTGAAGACACGGAAACCTCTCGGGGTCCGGAGGCTGGAAAGTGAGGGTTCCCCGCTGGGTCAGGTCGAGGGGAGGCAGATCGACACGGAGCCTCTCCGGATAGCCAAGGGCATAAGCGATTGGGATCCTCATGTCGGCGATTCCCATCTGGGCAAGGACGGAGCCGTCAATGAATTCGACCATGGAATGAACAATGCTTTGCGGATGGATCTGAACCTCTATGTTTTTCGCAGGAACACCGAAAAGCCAGTGGGCTTCGATCACCTCCAGCCCCTTGTTCATCAACGAGGCGGAGTCGATGGTTATCTTCTTTCCCATCTCCCAGTGGGGGTGATTGAGGGCGTCCTTCACCGTCACCCCGGGCAGGCTTGCAGCCGGAAGGTTGAGAAAAGGTCCCCCGGACGCGGTCAGGATCAGGCGCCGGATCTCTTTCCTTTGCTGGCCGGCCAGGACCTGATAGATCGCGCTGTGCTCGCTGTCTATGGGCAGGATCTCGGCATGATTCGCCCTGGCTTCTTCCATGACGATCTTTCCGGCCATCACCAGGGATTCCTTGTTGGCCAGGGCGATGGCCTTTCCGGTCTTGATGGCCGAGAGGGTCGGGATGAGACCGATGGCCCCCACCAGGGCGGAGACGACCTGATGGACCTCGGGATGTGTGGCCACCTCGATGAGACCTTCAATGCCGTGGAGAACTTGAACCGGAAAAGAGGAAAGCTCTCTCTGAAGCGCCTCGGAATCCTCTTTATGAAGAACAGAGACGATTCGGGGTTTGAACTGAAGAATTTGGTCTCTGAGAAGATCGATGTTCCTGCCTGCCGAAAGGCCGATGATTTCAAACCGGTCCGGGAAACGGCGGACGACGTCGAGCGTATTGACCCCGATGGAGCCCGTAGAACCGAGGATCGCCAGGCGCTTCACAGGACCTCCTTCCAGAGGTGGGAGAGAGAGTAATGGAGGAAGGGAGCTGAAAAGAGAAAACTGTCGAGCCGGTCGAGCATGCCTCCATGCCCGGGGAAGAGGGCCCCGGAATCCTTCACTTGGGCGCTTCGCTTGATCATCGATTCCGTAAAATCCCCCAGAGGGCTCAATATTCCCAGACCGACAGCGAGGAAGAGGCAGAATCCGGTCTTCGCCTGAGGGAGAAAGAAGAACGAAAAGACCATGGCCACGAGAATCGACCCTCCAATCCCGGCCAGCAGCCCTTCGACCGTCTTGTTGGGACTGATCTTGGGATAGAGTTTATGCTTTCCGAAGAGAACTCCTCCAAAAAGAGCAAAGATATCTGCGGCCCAGACCGTGGCAATCAGGAAAAGAACCCACTCCCTTCCAGCCGGTATCTTCCGGATGAGAGAGATGTGAGAGAGGAGAAAGGCAACGTAAAAGATCCCGAAGAACGTAACGGCCAGGCTGGAAATGGTCGACGGGAGGTTCTCCGACAGGGCCATCTGGAGAACGGAGAGGAAGAGGAGGATCAGGACGAAAACCGGAAAAGCATTCTCCAGGTTTCCGAAGGAGATGGCGACGGAGAGGACTAAACCCAGTCCAATGCTCGACCATCGTTCGGCGGGTGTTGCCCGTGGATGGGCGAGATCAAAGAACTCCCGGAGCCCCAGGAAGGTCGCCAGGACGACCAGCAGAAAGAGAACCGGAGAAGGCCCTATGGCGATCAGGGCGATGACGGGCGGCCCGATAAGAAAAGTCGTTCCGATCTTCGTGCTCTGAAATGCGTCCCATTTCCTCATCGTCAGAGAGTTTGGAGTCGTCGAGGTTTGCCTTCGGGTTTCTCTCTTAACCTCAACGTTGTAAAAATACCTGCGGGTCTGCCCAACGCAACTGGAAGGTTAATTTGAAAAACCCATCGGTTTTTCTTCCTCTACTTTTCCACGCCGTTGAGCTGTTCGCTCGTCATTCCAAAGCGTCTTTCCCGGGTTTGATAGTCAAGAATGGCTTTCACGAGTTCCTTACGGTCAAAATCCGGCCAGAGCGTCTCCGTGACATACAACTCCGTGTAGGCGATCTGCCAGAGAAGGAAGTTGGAGATCCGGAACTCTCCGCTGGTCCGGATCAGCAGATCCGGGTCCGGTATCCCCCGGGTCCACAGGTATTCGGAGAAGCGTTGAAAGCTGATCTCCTCCGGCTTGATCTTACCGCACTGGACATCCGCCAGGACGGATTGAACGGCATGGAGAATCTCTGATCGGCCTCCATAGCTCAAGGCCATGTTCAGGATCATTCCCCGGCACTGCTCCGTTTTTCCGATCGTTTCCGCGAGGGTTTCCTGAACATCCCGGGGAAGGTCATCGATCCTGCCGATGGCACGGAGGCGGATGTCATTTCGAATCATTTGATCGGTCTCTTTGATGAGATACTCCTGCAGGAGCTTCATCAGGGCCATCACTTCCTCCCTGGGCCTTCTCCAGTTCTCCACGGAGAAGGCGAAGAGGGTCAGAATCTTGATCCCCAGTTCCCTGCAGGAGGTCACCGCCTCCCGGACCGCGTCCACGCCTTTCAGGTGACCGCTGATCCGGTTGAGAAACCTCTGCTTTGCCCATCTGCCGTTGCCGTCCATGATGATCGCAATATGATGGGGAAGCTTTTCCTTATCAATCCGTTCCATTTCGGAGATCGAATCCTTTACCGGTATGTGCCCTGCAAGCCCCAGCCTTCAAGCCGGGACTCCCTGCCTAAGCCAGCTCTCAAACTAACATATCGAGTACCGATTTTCAAATGAGGATCCGATTGCCGGGCTGTTCCGAAAAAAGCCCGAGATCGTCAGCCCACAGAGTGAAAAATGATCTGTTCGGACGCGTTTCTCAGCAGGAGGGAGGGACGAGGTGGAAAGGGAAGAAGGACTGCGAACCTCCTTCCCTGTTCTTATTTTTCAACAATGGCTTCAACCGGACAAACCTCTGCGCAACTCCCGCATTCCGTGCACTTTTCTGAGTTAATCACGTAGGGTTCCCCTTCCTGAATCGCTTCGACGGGGCATTCATCTGCGCAGGTTCCGCACGCCACACATTCTTCGGTGATCACATAGGCCACAGGATTCACCTCCTTCAGGTTCAGATTTCCATGATTTCTTTTTCTTTTGCAGAGAGAATTTCGTCTGTCCTCTCAATATATTTATCCGTGAATGTTTGGACTTTGTCAATGAGTTGATGGAGTTCATCCTGGGAGATCTTCTTGCTCTTTTCGAGGTTCTTGAGCTGATCGTTCGCCTCGCGACGGATGTTTCGAACGGAGACTTTCGCACCTTCGCCCATCTTCTTGACCACTTTAACCAGATCCTTGCGACGTTCCTCGGTCAGCCGGGGGATCGGGATCCGGATGATCTTCCCGTCATTCATCGGATTCAGCCCCAGTTCCGATTTCTGGATCGCTTTTTCGATTTCCGCTGTAATGCTTGTGTCCCAGGGCTGAATCGTGATCATCCTGGGCTCCGGCACGGCAAGAGTAGCGACCTGATTGAGCGGAGTCGGCGTCCCGTAGTAGTCGATCCGGACGTCATCAAAAAGCGCGAGAGAAGCCCTGCCGGTTCGAACCTTATTCAAATCCGCCTTGAGGGAAGTAAGGGTTTTCTCCATTTTCCCTTCTGTTTCTTTTACGACCTTGTCGTCCATAGTTCATCCTCTCACTTTGGTTCCTACGGTCTCTCCCATGACGACCCGTTCAATATTTCCCCTGTTTTTCAGATTAAAAACAATAATCGGCAGGTTGTGATCCATGCACAGGGAGATGGCGGTCGCATCCATCACCTTCAGTTGCCTGTTCAGGACTTCGAAATAGGTCAGTTCATCGTACTTCTTCGCTTCCTTGTGAAGAAGAGGATCGGCATCATAGATGCCGTCAACCTTGGTTGCCTTGAGGATGGCGTCCGCCCCGATTTCCATGGCTCGCAGCGACGCGGTCGTATCCGTGGTGAAATAAGGGTTCCCGGTTCCGCCGACAAAGATGACCACCCTCCCTTTCTCCAGGTGGCGCATGGCCCTGCGTCGGATGTAGGGCTCCGCAATCTCACGCATTTCGATGGCTGTCTGCACACGGGTCTGAACGCCGATCTTCTCCAGGGAATCCTGCAGGGCCAGGCCGTTCAGGACTGTGGCCAGCATGCCCATGTAATCCGCGGAAGCACGGTCCATTCCCTTGGAACTGGCAGCGACTCCCCTGAAGATGTTTCCTCCTCCGATCACAATGGCAATTTCAACGCCGAGGGCCTTGACCTCAGCGATCTCCTGGGCGATCTCACGGATGACCGCGGGGTCAATGCCGTAGGTTCCGGCCCCGGTTAACACCTCTCCACTGATCTTCAGGAGAATTCGTTTATAGTGAGGTTCCGTCATGATGGAGGATCGGCAGCCCTTTCAACTCCGTAGGAGATGAAAGGGCAATGAAAATGAAAAGCGCAATATGCACGTCGAGACGTCTTCGGGAAGTCTCTTCAATCGCCCGTTCTTTCCGGCCGTTGAGATCCTTGGCTTTGACCGGGGCACTCAGCCCTGTCGTCCAGGCGTGAGGGGTCTCGTTTCCCAATCGTTGAAAAGAGTGGAATCAGGACCGGGACTGTAAGCCTTCCCCCAGCTGAAATCGGGTGAACCGTCGGATGGCAATATTCTCCCCCAGTTTGGCAATCATTTCGTCGAGCACTTCCTTGGTGGTTTTCTCGGAGTCCTTGATGTACGTTTGCTCCAGGAGGCAGATCTCTGAGAAGAATCTCTCCAGTTTCCCATCGACAATCTTGTCGATCACTTTCTCGGGTTTGCCACCTTCCTGGGCCTGGGTTCGATAGATCGTCTTTTCTCTCTCTAACACTTCCGCGGGGACCTCTTCCCTCCTGATGTACTGGGGATTCGCGGCAGCGATTTGCATGGCAATGGATTTTGGTAAAATTCTGAAAGTCTTCGGTTCTCGCTACAAAATCGGTCTCGCAGTTGATCTCAACCAGAACCCCGAGTTTTCCCCCGGCGTGGATGTACGATGTGACCAGCCCTTCTGTTGCGATCCTTCCAGCCTTTTTCGCTGCAGCCGACAGGCCCTTTCTCCGAAGAAAATCAATTGCCGCCTCCATGTTTCCCTTGGATTCCTGAAGGGCGGCCTTGCAGTCCATGACTCCGGCCCCCGTCCTCTGTCTCAATTCTTTTACCAGATCTGAAGCAATGTCCATTGTCTTCTACTCCTCCTCCGTTCCTTCGACCGGCTCGCCCTCTACTTTTTCTGCTGTCCCCATGGAGGGCTCCGCTATGGCAGAAGCCGCTTTCTCCTCTTTCCCGGCCCGTTGCTCTTCAGTCTGAAGCTGTTTTTCATGGAGCTGTTTCCCTTCCATGGCCGCGTCCGCAACCTTCGACACAAAAAGGCGGATCGCCCGGATGGCGTCATCATTGCCGGGGATGATGTAATCGAGTTCTTCCGGGTTGCAGTTCGTATCCACGATGCCGACGGAGGGGATACTCAGTTTTCTGGCCTCCCTCACGGCGATCTTTTCCTTCTTCGGGTCTACGACGAAAATGGCGCCCGGGAGCCGATCCATTTTCTTGATTCCGCCGAGGAATTTGTCCAGGCGGATTCTCTCCTTCTCGAGTTCCAAAACCTCCTTCTTGGGAAGAAGGTTATAGATTTCTTCGTTTTTCATCGCCTCAAGCTTGTTCAGGCGGTCAATCGAGCGCTTGATCGTCTGGAAATTGGTCATCATTCCACCCAACCAGCGGTGATTGACGTAGAACATGCCGCAACGGGTGGCCTCTTCAAGAATGGCCTCCTGGGCCTGCTTCTTCGTTCCGACAAAGAGGATAGATTCCCCTTTTGAACAGAGATTCCGGATGAACTGAAAGGCTTCACCGAAGAGTTGGACCGTCTTCTGGAGATCGATGATGTAGATCCCGTTTCTCGCCCCGAAAATATAGGGTTTCATTTTCGGGTCCCACCGTTTCGTTTCATGACCAAAGTGGACCCCCGCCTCCAGAAGTTCTTTCATGGTTATGGTCGCCATTGATTCCTCCGATTCTTACTCATAAGCCCCTCCGTAAAATTACGATTTAAACAAAATTTTTTAACATAAGAAGGGCCTTTTTGCAAGTAAAAAATGAGCTAAAGTCTCCTTCCACCCGGCCTGTTCCCCGGCTATGATGGCTTCTGTGATGGACAAGGGAATTGGAATAGATTATAACTAACTGATATTGTTATTGAATACGAATATTCAGATTCCCGTGTCCGGGATTTTAAAAAATGCCCTATTTCTCTTTCTTTCACAATTGAAGCCGATTGTCAAGGCCTCGGCAGGGTTCTTGATGAATACCTTCCTTACCGGCATGTGCCCCGCAAGCCCCCGTCTTCGGGGAGAGAGCTTCACACCGGTTCACAGTTCCTGGTGCTTGACCTAAGTCAATGAAAAAAAATCTGGAAAAGGGCAGACTGTAGATGTAAACGAAAATAGGTGGAAACCCAGGTTAAGGATAAGGTCAAGAGACGGATCTCACGGGACAGAGAACCACTCCGGCGTTCGACCTGATGAGAACCCGAATCAAAACAGGGGAGGAAGAAGATGAGATGCCCAGGACAGGATCTGCGGTTTTGGAAACCCGGTGACATTTTCGAGATGGTCTGTCCGAAGTGCCAGGGGAAGATCGAGTTTTTCAAAGATGAGGTGAGGCGCAGATGCCGGTGCGGTCATGAAGTCGTCAACCCTAAGCTGGACTTCGGGTGCGCCCAATGGTGCCAGTACGCAGAACAGTGCCTGGGAGCCGTCCCTGACGAAGTCAAGGCCAGGCGGAAAGAAGAAGAGAGAGATCTTTTGCGTGAGAAGGTCTCTCTCGAAATGAAGAAATATTTCGGAACGGACTTCAAACGCGTCACCCATGCCCTCAGGGTCTCCCGTTACGCAGAGCAGATCTTGAAGATGGAAGGAGGCCACCCCCTCGTGGTTCTGGGGGCCGCCTATCTTCACGACATCGGAATCCACGAAGCGGAGAAAAAACACGGAAGTCCTTCGGGTCGGTACCAGGAGATCGAGGGCCCTCCCATTGCGAGAAGAATCCTGGAGGGGCTGAACGTCCAGAACGAGATTGTGGCCGAGATCTGCGACATCATTGCCCATCACCACAGTCCGGGAGAGGAAGAGTCTCTCAATTTCCAGATTCTGTACGAAGCGGACTGGCTGGTCAACCTCGAAGAGGAAGGGATTTCGAAGGATCGGGAACGGCTGAAGGAAGAAATTCAAAAGGTGTTTAAGACTGCAACGGGAAAGGACCTCGCTCAGAAGATTTATCTTTCGTAAACCCACACCCATGTCCGATCAGGCGACAAGGGACAGGGTTGAGGCGCCGAGGGCAGAGGACTTTCCCGGGAGTCGAGAATCGAATGTCCCGCCCCGGTCTTTCCATCTTTCCTTAAATTCGGTACAGCTCAAGTGAGAAACCATCGTTCCCCTGATGAAGAAGAGGACCTTGTTTCTTTTTCGATAAATCCACATCCTGTAACCATTCTCATCGGCGGACCGGGCTTCCATGAAGGTGGCCTCGGGCTTAAAGATGCCGCGCATCCGGTCAAGGGCGATCTCCACTTCGGGAAATCCCCACTCACTCAGAAAAACACTCTGATGAATGCCGGCAAGCACCAGGCGCCGAGGGTGCCGCCGGGGTACCGCCCTGGCAGGCCGCCCCCAGAGACTTGAAATGAGGCGTAAGATCGGAAGGGCCATGGTGTTTGTTCCTGTAAGGGTCTTAATAATATCCTTATCGGATGTTTTTTATCAGAAATTCAAAGGATTTTCAAGGGATTTGCTGAACCGGGCAAGATTTTTTTTGGGGTTTGTCAAATCACGGTAATTCCTGTAAAATCAAACCATCAGTCCGAAAGACGGGGAGCGCTACCGGCTTGCCCGGGTTTATCGGCACGTGCCCCGTGAAGGGGCACAATATGAGTGAAAGTCCCCTACCGGGAAGTCCTTTAACACACTCAGGACCGTCGAACGGCGCGCCCTTTAGAGACTGTGTCGCAATTCGGATCTCGCCCTTCGACAAGCTCAGGGCGAACGGCTAACTAATTGATTTCTAAACCGCCGTGGTCCGTTCGTGGTGAGCCTGTCGAACCATGAACGGCCTTACGACACAGTCTCTTAGGGCGGAGAGCTTCCTATAAGCCACTTTTTTGCGGCATCAGGGTCAAAATTCGGGGGAGGTCGACGATGAATGCAAACCATGAAGTCCCTGTTCAGAATGAGACACTGCGGGTCATCCATCACCGACGGAGCATTCGAATGTTCACGGATCAGATCGTCCCGGATCAGGAGATTGGCGCCATTCTCGATGCGGCCAATCAGGCCCCTTCCGCTCATAACCAGCAATCGTGGCGTTTCGTCGTCCTGAAAGGGAAGAAGAAACAGGAATTGGCCGGCCTGGTGGCGGCGAGATCGAGCGAATTCCCCCGTCCGGCTTCCGTGTTGCTTCGTATGGCGGCAAGGAGCATTCTCGGGGCATCGGCGGTGATTGCCGTCGCCAACAGCGGGGAGTTGATCAAGCATGGGACGGAACTCTTCAAAGTGGAAAAGGAGATGGCGTACGATTTCTTTCGCACCATGGAGATTCAAAGCTCTGCAGCAGCGGTCCAGAATTTGCTTCTGGCTGCAACCTCGGTCGGTCTGGCTACGGTCTGGCTGGGGATCCTCTTTCTGTTGAAGGATGAGGTGCTCCAGTTCTTAGGAGAGCCGAAGGGGGAATTCATGGCGGTTGTCCCGTTAGGATATGCAGCTGCAACCAGGACCGGCGGTGGGCCGCAGAAACGGCCCCTTGACCTGATGGTTCGGCGGCTTGAGGAATAGGCCGATGGGAAAGTCCGCTTAAGAACTGGTTGGAAAATAAACGTTTGACGGTAACGGTAACGAGGCCTGTATCGTCCATCGGGACCGGAAGTGAATTAAGAGGGGATCGTTTTCAATACTCGTATCGATGCAGGAAACTCGGCCACGAGACTCGAAGACCGGTTTTTACCACGAGATTCGATACAAGATTCGATAACGACAAACGTAACCTTTTCTTGACGAAACGGGCTTCGTAGCCGTAACCCTAACCGGTTTTCGTGGTTCGAGACGGCTCCGGACGTGGAGGTTATGACGACACCAGTTTCTTCAGGGTGAGGGCGTTCTTGACGGCAAAGCCGTGAACGTCGTTATTGAAATAGACGAAGACCGTCTTCTTCTTTGCCTCCCAGCCCCGGATTTTTTCCGCCCATTGTTTCAGCTCAATGCCCGAGTAATTCGTGCCGTAAAGCACCTCTCCTCCGTGGAGGCGAAGGTAGACAACGTCGGCGGTCACTTTCTCGATGTAGGGAAGCCCGGAACCGTGGGCGATGCAGAGGGCAAAACCGAATTCCTGCAAAATCCGGAAGGCTTCGTTGCAAAACCAGGAGGCATCCCTGAGCTCAAAGGCATGGCGGAGTTGCTTGGATCGGGGGAGGGTGGAGAGAAGGATACAGAATCCTTCCAGTCGTTCTTTGTCGAATTTGAAGCCTGGAGGGAGTTGCCAGAGCAAGGCTCCCAGCTTTTCCTTCAAGAGAGAGGCATGGTCCAGGAGAAGAGAGAGAGGTTCTCTGCAGTCCTTCAGCCTTTTAGTGTGAGTGATAAAGCGGCTTCCCTTTACGGCAAACGAAAACCCTTTCGGGGTCCGTTTGCGCCATGAGGCAAAGACCTCCTTGCTGGGCAGTCGGTAGAATGAGACGTTGAGTTCCACTGTGTTGAAAAATTCGGCATAGAATTCGAGCCAACTTCTCTGGGGAACAGAAGAGGGGTAGAAGGCGCCGTTCCACCAGTGAGGATAGTTGTATCCGCTTGTTCCGATGAAGGCCATCTGTAGAGGATTTCAGATCTCAGATTGCAGGTTTCAGATTTGAAAAACAGAGATCATCGGGGATGAAAGCCCCGGAGACTTTCTTAATGGTAGTAGCCGCCGTTCCCAGGGCCTTTTTGTGTCCACTTTCGTTTGGTGTACCCCCGGCGGAGTTTTTGCCGGACCATGGGATAGGCCATGTAGATCAGACCGAAGAGAAGCCCTCCCAGGTGGGTCAGGTGAGCGATACCTCCTCCTGTTCCGCCCTTAGAAGAATAAAGTTCGATGAGACCGAAGATAATCACGAAATACTTCGCCGGGATAGGGAAAAGAAAATAAATCAGTATCTGTCGGTCCGGAAAGAGCCAGCCAAAGGCCAGGAGGATCCCGTAAATGGCCCCGGAGGCACCGATGATGACCATATACTCGTGGCGGAAAAAGACCACCGTAAAGACGGCCGCGCCGATTCCGCAGAAGAAGAAGTAGAAGAGGAACTTCTTAGACCCCCAAGAGGACTCCAGTTCCCCCCCGAACATATAAAGGGCTAAGAGATTGAAGAGAAGATGAGTGAGTCCTCCGTGTAGGAAGATGTAGGTGAAGAGCTGCCAGAGATAGTATTTGCTCCAGACCATGATAGGCCACAAACCCAGATACACAATGATGTCGCTGCTCACAATCTCCTGCAAGAAAAATACTGCCCCCATGACGATCATCAGGTTCTTGACCGTGGGGGTCAGCCCGGATCCGAAAGAGAATCGATAACGCTGGTAGGCCATTCATCTCTCCCAAATTCAAAATTCAAAACTTAAAATTCAAACCTTAAAACTCCGGTCTTGTTCCTGACTCTTTGCATAACCCTTTCCCCCGATGTCCGTCAATGATCGACTCTCACCGATTCACCGGCGGTTTCTTTCACTCTTCAACCCGGCTCGCGGGAGGGGGCATACTGAATCTTATATTTTCTTATTTTGTACCGCAGCACCCTTTCACTGATGCCGAGGCTTTCGGCCGCCCGGGTTTGAACCCCCTGGTGCTCTGTGAGGGCTTTCAAGATCATTGCTCTCTCCATTTCGTCCAGGGACTCCGGGAGGGTTTTGTCTTTCCCGGGTTCCCATGACTTCTCGGATCTTTCCTCCCGGAGATGATAGGGGAGATCCTGGGTGGAGATCACTTCTCCCCGGCAGAGGACGACAGCCCTTTCGATCAGGTTCTCCAACTCCCGCACATTGCCGGGATAGGTGTGTCGAAGGAGCAGATTTCTTGCCTCTCTCGAAACATCGGAGACCGACTTCTGATTCTTCGCGGAATACTTTTTCAGGAAATGGTCGATCAAAAGGGGGAGGTCCTCTTTTCTTTCCCTCAAGGGAGGAAGCTGGATCGAAATCACGTTGAGGCGGTAGTAAAGATCTTCTCTGAAAAGACCTTTCTTCATCGCTTCTTCCAGATTACGATGGGTGGCGGTGATGACTCTGACGTCGGCCATGAGGCTCAGGTTCGATCCCACGCGCTGAAACTCCTTTTCCTGGAGGATTCGAAGGAGTTTCACCTGGATGGCGGGGGAAAGTTCCCCGATTTCGTCGAGGAAGAGGGTCCCCCCATCCGCCTCCTCAAAACGGCCGAGTCTCTTCTGGATGGCGCCGGTGAAAGCCCCCTTTTCGTGGCCGAAAAGCTCACTTTCGAGAAGCGTTTCCGGAATGGCTGCACAGCTCACTTTGACGAGGGGTTTCCCGGACCGGGGACTGGCGTAATGGATCGCGTTGGCAATCAGCTCTTTCCCGGTTCCACTCTCGCCCCTGATCAGGACCGTGGCCTGACTGGGAGCGACGCGGGCAACCAGCCCCATGACCTCTTCCATCCCGGGACTGCTGTAAATGATATGATGGTGAAAGGTATAACGCTCCTGAAGCTGGGCCTTCAGGATCCTGTTTTCATGTATGAGCGTCGACCGTTCGATCACTTTGTTGAGGAGGATGAGAAGTTCTTCCAGATCAATCGGCTTGGTGAGGTAGTCTACCGCCCCCTGTTTCATCGCCGTAACGGCCGTTTCGACGGTCCCGTAAGCGGTCATCATGACCGCGGGAAGGTCCGGATAGAGGTTTCGAATTTCCCTGAGGGTCTGCAACCCGTCGAGCTCCGGCATTTTATGGTCCAGCAGGGCAACATCGAAAAATTCCTCTCGAAGCTTCTGAAGGGCTTCCCTGCCGTTCGCGGCGGTGTCTACCAGGTAGCCTTCCTTTTTCAGAAAGCCTTCAAGGAGTTCTCTCTGGGTCTTCTCGTCTTCCGCAATCAGGATTCGTGCCTTTTCCATAGCGTTCCGCGTTGGGCTTGAGGTGAGAGGGTTGAGGCCAGTCTCTTTCGTGAATCTCTCGCCTCAGCTTCTATCTCACCTTTTTCATGGGCAGTGTGACCGTCACTTTCGTACCCTTTCCCACTTGACTTTCAACCTTGAGCTGGCCTCCATGAGCCTCGACAATACGATGGGCAATGGGGAGTCCAAGCCCAAGACCGTCTTTCTTGGTCGTATAATAGTAGTTGAATATCTTCTCCATCTGGTCGGGCGGAATGCCGGAACCCGAGTCGGAAAGGACCACCTCGGTCCATTCTCTTAAACGGCGTGTTTCGATTCGAAAGACTCCCCCCTGTTCCATGGCCTGGATTCCATTCTTCATAATATTGAGAAAGGCCTGTGTCAATTTCTCGCCGTCCACGTTGAGGAGAGGAAGTTCGGTATCCATCTCTGTCTCGATCCGAACCCCCCGGGAGGCTGCTTCTCCCTCGAAGAGGCGGACCATGTTCTTTAGAAGCTCCCGAAGAGAAGTCGGCATGCGATTGAGCTGAAAAGGCCTTGACAGGGTGAGGAACTGCTCGATAATCCCGTTGACCCGTCTGACCTCTTTGAAGATCAGCTCCGTGAAAGAAGTATACTCTTCCTTCCTGGTTTCGTCCTGAGGGGAGAATTCCCTTTTTAACCTCTGGAGGCCGATCCCAATGGCATTCAGGGGATTGCGGATCTCATGAGCGACTCCCGCCGCAAGATGACCGAGGGAGGAGAGACGTTCCGCCCGTTGAATCCGGTCTTCCATCTCCCTGAGCCTTCTCAAATGGCGGTTCTGATTCACCCAGATCAGGGTGATGGCGGAAATCCCCAGGGCCAGGAAGGACAGGATCGAGAGAAAGACGTTCTTCTTGATCTGGGAAAGGATCGGCTGGATGTCCCTGGAAGAAAACCCTATCCGGATCAATCCCGCCGGGGTCTGATTGACGAAGAATGATTTTGATACCTCAAAAATCTCCTCTCCCTTTTTGGCTGTGTAAAAGCGGGAACGGTAGGCGCCGGCCTGGAGGGAGTTCCTGAGAAAAGGGTCTTCCTGTTTCGTTCCAATGAGAGAGGAGTCCGTGTGGGCCACGGTATTCAGAGAGGAGTCTTGAACAGAAATGTAAACAATTCCCTCCCGGAGTCCCATGTCCGAAATCGCCTTCTGGATTGCAAACTGGCGGAAAAGCTCTCTCATCTGCTTCCCGTTCAGGTGGAGCGCAATGATTCCCGGTCCGCTTTTGCGCCAGATTGCAATCGAGAACCAGGAGGGTCCTCTCGCAGTAAAAAGGGGTTTCTCGAAGAGGTCGATGAAGACCGGGCGCCCTTGCTGCATCAGGTCCCTGAGCATGGGTTCCCGTTGTATGGAGCCCGTCGGGAGAGGAATACCTCTGAGAAGGCGTCCCTGAGCGTCGTAGATCTCAATCGAGGCAAGCAGGTACTGGCCTGCAAGTGATTCGAGGTCTGAAGCACTCAGAGGCCTTTCCGTATCCATCCGGTCAACCCGATGGGCCGCATCCAGGAGATATTCGGCTGCGGATTCATCGAGGCCGTAAAGGAAGCCGGATGACGAGGGATTGGCCAACGAGTCCGGATGAGTTTCAACCGTCTGGAGGGAGGCCAGGGCCTCCTCGATGTTTCCTTCAAAATGCAGTAGGAGGACGTTTCCTTCCCTTTCCAGGAGATGATAAAAACCGTTCTTCGTCCGGTTTACCTCCAGAAATCCGTTGACGGTCAGGACGGCAAGAAATATTCCTGCAAGAATTGCGAGGTAAAAGAGGGAAAGACTCCGCTTGATCCTGTCGGGTTTTCTCGGCAATTGGATTCCTACTCCTCATGTCTCTTTTCGAAATCCCGAAGAGGAGGCCTTCTACGACTCCCGGGATCCATCATCCCCGGGCCGTGCCCCATTGTCCCCCGAGGGAGAAGAAATTCCTTCTCGGGACACCAGTTCCTCAGCTGTTCGGGGGTCAAGAGGGTTCTCAGCTTCACGAGGAAGTCGAGGTATTTCTCCTCGATCTTCGATTCAAGGTTCGCGACTTCGCCGTGCTTCAGGCGGATCAGTTCTGTCTTGGCGATCGGGTTGGTGAGGGTTTCCCGTAGTTCGAGGCGTTTTGCAAAGAGCTGGGCCCTCAGGAGCTGGGTTTCTCTCAAAAGAGTCTGCTGAATCTGGTCAAGTTCCCTCAATTGTTCCGTGGAGAGATTGAGGTCCATGGCCTTGCTGCAACGGACATCCTCTCTCTGGTGCCGTATCCCGGGCTCGAACTTCATTGCAGGAGTCTGCGGAAAGGCAAAAACCGTCGGGAGCAACAAGAAAAGAGATACGACAAAGAGCAGTCTTCCAAGATTCATACTATTCAACCTGTCCGGCTTTTCTTAAGAACATATAGAAGTGGCCACAAAAAGTCAACCCTTCGACTCCCCGGCATAAATGCCAGGGCTTGTTCAGGGTTGATCCTGAGCGGCGCTTTCCGTTCCCACCTTTGAAGACGGGGCTTAGCGCCGTCGAATGGGTCAACCGGTTAAGACGATCCGGGATGAATGCGGAAATATTCTTTAAGTGGAATGACCCGAGAGCCTACCCGTTCCGTGAGACAAAAACAAAAGGGGAAAAGCCCTCTGTCCTCTCCCCTTTCGCAAATTCCACCTTTGGGGGTTAATCTCAATTGCACATCCCCATGCCGGATCCCATGCCATGGCCCATGCCTTGGCCTCCGCCCATCATGCCGCGTCCCATCTTGCCATGACCCATGCCCTGGCCCATCATGCCTTGGCCTTGTCCAGGTCCCATGCCGTGCTCCATGCCTGGGCCCTCGCCCATCTCGCCTGCCATGTGGTGCCGGCCAAAGCCTTTTCCCCAGCCCGGTCCCATTTTCTCAATCTGTTCCGGTGTCAGGATTTTACGGACCTCCAACCTATGCAGGACGGCCTTTTCTCTCAGCTGGGATTGGACGTCTCGCAGCTCTTTTTCCTTATCCAGGATGGCCTTCGAATCGGCCTTTGGATTTCTCCAGAGAGCCCGGAGTTCCAGTCTCTTGGTGAGAAGAGCCCCCTTCAACTGAGCTGTCTCTCCTTCAAATTTCCAACGTAATTCTTTCAATTTGTCTTTCTGATCGGGAGTGAAGTTGAGGTCTCTGCCATGACCGGCTGCCTCGTGCCCTTGGTGTTCTTGATGGCCCGGACCGCCAGTCCCGTGGTAACCGGGATGCCCGGGAGCGTCGGTATGCCCCGTATGGTCAGCTGCAAATGCAAGCCCCCCTCCTATGAGCATGAATGCTGTCATTCCTAAAACGATCAGTGTCTTTTTCATTTTTCCTACCTCCTAAAAATTAATTTAATATCTAATCTTCTAAAAGCAAGCGTTGTGCCAAGGGGATCGGACCGCATCAAGAACCACCGAGCGACCGGTTGGCTCCATGGGTTGAAATCGTAATTCTTCACTAATATCAATGCAATAATAATGTTTTTGTGGGAGAGATTGAGCTGAAAAGGCCTGGCCGGCAGATCTTATTGGAAACTCAGATCCGTTCGCGGAGAGTGCCTTCGGTCAGGAAAAGTCTGTCGAAATATTCATGAAACTGAAAATAACATTTTAAATATCAGTAGTGATAGCATTATTCGACGATTTTGACGAATACCTCGACAACTCTTTCCTCGAAAGACCGGTTGGAAACGGTGGAAGGAATCTCTTTCTCCCTTTTTTTCTATCACTCTGGAATGACAATCTGTCCAAATCTCTCCTGTTTCCGACAAAATTCTACCGGTCAGGTTCTTTCTGGAGACCCCGTTAAATTCACGATAATTGTTTTGTCCATTTAGTTTCAATGGGTTACTAACGGCAAATTTAATTTAGGCCTTTGGTATGGTATTTGCTTATTTCTAATAGCAGAGGAATGGATGATCAGGCTGGCTTCGATCAACTTCTTTATTATCTGGCTGATCGTGATCTTTGGTTTTGCACTAATACAGATCGCTAAGAACCACCTACAAGACTAACGGGTGCCCATAGAGGCGTGCAATGAACGAGACCCATATCCAAACAGCAGATGTTACCGGGATTGAGGAAGCGGGAAAGGTTGAGATCAGCGTCAAGCGGGTTGCGGTCTGGACACTTATTTTCACCAATGCATTCTTCATCTGTTATTTCTTCGGGAAGCTTTTTGCCCTGGTATAGAAAATCGATAGCTTTTCGTTCCACCCTCCTTTCAATCCTTGAACGGTGATGGCCCCAGTTGACCAGGGCCATTACCCTCTTTTTCCCGTCGTAAATCCCCGCCAGAGGACCCCGGAATTCTTGACGCCGTTTTCCGATGAATCTCTTCTTTGTTTCCCTTGCCCGGCCTTCCGGAGTTGAATTTTCAAAGGATTTATTCTATTTGTTTCTAATGCGCTTTGGTAAATCCGTCATTCGCCTGGACATTTTTCTGGGTAGTCAGCTTATGCAGGACAAAGTTTTCGGCATATGAAATTGGGACATGCTCTTTCATCCTGGTGGAAGCTCTCCCGCATCCCTTTTATGCCTGTGGGAATCCTTCCATTGATTCTGGGGTTTGTCCTGGCGTGGCGGTTGGGATATCAGGGTCCACCCGGACTCTATCTTCTATCGACGGCCGGGGTTATCCTCATTATGTGGATGACCTACTATTTCGGCGAGTGGAATGATCTCGAAGGGGACCGTCTCAACACGGGATTCAATCTGTTTTCAGGGGGATCAAGGGTTCTGGTCATGGGAGGCCTTCCCCGCCGGGTCCCCCTTCTGCTGGGGACCCTCTGTCTGGCAGGGGCGGTGATCATCGGCTTGATGATCTATATTCGATATACCACCGGATACTGGACCCTTCTGCTCGGGGGGGCGGGGATCGTTTCCGGGTTCTTCTATTCAAACAGACCCTTTCAATGGGCGTCGCGGGGAGTGGGGGAGTTGCTGATTGCGTTCTGTTACGGGTGGCTGCCGATCGCGACCGGCTTTTACCTCCTTTCGGGGAGACTGGATCATCAAGTGTATCTGCTTTCCATCCCGGTGGGTCTCTCGGTTTTCAACGTCATCCTGGTGAACGAGTTTCCCGATGAAGAGGCTGACCGGGCAGTTGGAAAAAGGAATCTGGTGGTTCGGCTCGGCAAGGAAAGGACGAGTGACCTCTATCTTGGACTCTCCATCTTGGCCGGCTTCTCTCTTGTGAGAATCCTTCTGATTCCCGCCAGACCGCCTGTGTGGCTTCTCATCCTTTCGGCAGCCCCTCTCTGGCTCATCGCATGGAATGTTTTTCAAGTGTGGAAGGGCGGCCACCGGGACGGCAGGAGACTGCGAGGCACTCTGTCGAAATACGCTCTGGGTCAACCTGTTTATGACGATGATCCTGACGATTCGGCAGACCCTTACGGGTTGATGAAAAAATACCGGGAATCCTGTCGATGACAGGGTTGCGAGGGAAAAATGACCGAGACACGGGCGATCATCGATGCAGTCAAGACGCTTCTACAGGAAGGGAGACCGGAAGAGGATATTTTTCAACTCCTCGAACCTCAATTCGGGAAGAGTGCGGAAAGCGACTCGGAGATCGTAGCGTTGCTGGTGACCGTGCCCCATCCAACCATCGGCAAGGTTCTTCACCGCATGTTCGAAAAGACCGACAGCAAGATCGTTCGGAAAGCGATCAAACGGTCCCTCTACAGGCTGAAGGGGAAGGGGGTCTCCGTCGAAGAGATTTCTCCGGAAAAGGGGGCCTCGATTCTTCATCCCCTGCAGGCAGAACCTCCGAAGGGGTTTGGAAGCAATTTTGACTTCCTCGGGCACCGTCTGCTGTTGCTTGTCGTCCCGCACGCCACGAAGTCCTGGACAGTCATCGAGGGGGTGCTGGGTGAAGGGGAGGAACTTGTTGACTTTCAGGCAGAAGAGATGACAGGGAAGAAATTTCATGTTTTCTTTGAAAACCTCAAGGGCAGAACCCCTTTTCCCTTCGTCGAGATAGAGGCATCCTACGTCGGGTTTCTCTTCACGAAAGCCCACCTTTTGAGATTGAAACTGGGAAAGTCACCTCTCCAGGGCTACCTTCGCTTCAAGGGCGAAATCGAGCGGATCAAAAAGGATTACGAGAAACCACCGGTCTATTCTCTTCTGCAGGCCGACGACATTGCGGCAAATGCCCGGGTGTTGGCAAGACAGGAGATCTGCTCAAGGCGGATGTTTGCAAGGATTGGCAGATCGAGGAAGCCCTGATGAGGCCTTATGTTGATGAAGTCCTTGACGCACAGGAATCGAAGATCGTTCTCAACCCGATACAGAAGGAGGCAAGGGTAGGGGAGGTTTATCAGAAGGCGATTACGGACCTCTTCTCCGGGGACAGAAAGCATCAGGTTCAGCGGAGACTCGAAGAGATGGCCTACTACTTTTTGAAACTGGGGAAAGAGGAGGAGGCGAAGACCGCCCTTGCGACGGCCGTCGAGCTTGAAAAACCATTGAACCCGTTTCAGCCCAACCCTTTCCTGCTTCAGCTGGTCATCAAGTCGATCCTTGTCCTTCTGATGGAAGAGAGAGAAAAGAAGGAAAAGGAAACGTCGCTGATTCTCAAACCATGAGATATAATAGGGGTGTGGCGGAACGCGGAGATAAAGTCCTTAGCCGTACATCTCATGGCCTTCTGTTCTAAATTCTTAGGGTTTGCATTTTCAATCCATTACGGCGTCCGGCGTTAAAGAAATGACCAGAGAGGAGAGAGAATGATGAGAAAGGTTTTCATCCTTCTGGGAATTGTCGTCCTGATCCTTGCAGGGGCGTATTACGCCCTTTCCTTCTTGGCCGTCAGGTGGATCCAGCCCCAGCTCCAGAAGGCCATTGGACCCGGAATGACCGTCAGGGAAATCGGGATCAGGCCGACGTACCTTTCCGTAAGGGGAATCCGGTATGAAGACCCTCCGTCGAAACAGAAGCTGATAGAGATTGAGGAGGTCAGGATTTATCCTTCCCTGTTTTCGTTTCTGAAGGGTTCCGTGGACATTAAGGAATTCCTGATCAAGAAACCTTCCTTTTTCTTCTTCAGGGCAAGAAGACGGGGCGCTGACAGGCCCATGGGCGCCTGTGGAAGTGAAGGAGAGCGGAAAAGAGACCTCAGCGGAGAAAGGGAAAGGGGAGGAGAAATCCCTTCGCATCAGGATCAGCCGGTTCAGAATTCAGGAAGGCGCGATCGATTTCGAAGATCACAAAACAGAAGGTGCTCCGGCACAGATCAGATTGAGAGAGATGAATCTGAATCTGGACGGAATCCAGTTTCCGATTGTTTCGGCCCGGGTCCCTGTTGAACTGAAGGGGAAGCTGAAGGGCAAGACAAAAGAGGGGGAGGTGTACGCAAAAGGGTGGATCGATCCGAAGAATATGGACCTGGAGACCCTGTTCCGGGTCCGGACGGTGGACGTGAAGATCTTTGAACCCTATTATCGAAAGAAGGCTTCCGCGGAGATTGAATCGGGATTTGTCGACATGGAGGCGAAGATTACGGTCAAGAACAGGGTGATCGATGCCCCCGGCGAATTGGAGGTGATCGACCTTCGAATCAAGGAGGAAGGGACGATCTTCTGGATTCCGGCCAAAACCCTCGTCTCTTTACTCAAAGATAGGGGGAATCGGGTCAAGGTCCGGTTCCATGTGAAGGGGAATCTCGATGATCCAAAGTTCGATATTCAGGAAACGTTCCTGACCCGGGTGGCCATCTCGATCGCCGAATCTCTTGGCGTTCCCATCAAGATTGTGGGTGAGACGGTTTTCGGAGGGGCCAAGAAAGGGGCCGGAGGGCTGGTGGAAGGCCTGCGGTCGATTGGAGATATTTTCAAGAAGAAGAAAGACCCGGGCAAGTAAGCGTGATCCTGAACACCCCGGGCTACTCCATTCGTTAGAAACCAGATGTCGTTCAACGGGAACGGCAAGGATGCCCGTATCGTCAAAAACCAAGCTAAGGATTCGTCAATAAATAACATTGACAGCTCATAAAGGTTGGTATATGCTTTGGATGTATGCTGACATCCATGGAACTCAAGCAGAAACTCATGCTTATATGGCCTCATCTGGACGAGCGAGCACGCCGGATGCTGGCGGCCAACGAGGCTCGTCAACTGGGCTACGGCGGAGTGTCCAGAGTCAGTCGCGCGTGTGGTTTGTCTCGAGTCACAATCACAAAGGGGATGGAGGAACTCGGCCATCCTCCACTGGAGGAGGGGCGTACACGGCGCCCTGGCGGAGGTCGTCCCCCCCTTGTGAGGCTCGATCCGGACTTGCCTTGCGTGCTGGAAGGGTTGGTAGAACCCTTGGCGCGCGGCGACCCGGAATCGCCTTTGCGCTGGACGAGCAAGAGCACACGTGTGCTGGCAGCCGAACTCACGGCCCAGCGTCATCCGGTCAGCCATGAGAAGGTCGCCCAACTTCTGCGTGAGCTGGACTACAGCCTTCAAAGCAATCGGAAGACCGAAGAGGGGAGTGATCACCCTGATCGGGACGCGCAATTTCAACATATCAATGAGCAGGTTCGTAAGGCGCTGACCCAAGGGAGACCAGTTATCTCCGTTGACACCAAAAAGAAGGAGCTCATTGGAAACTACGAGAATGTGGGCCGACAGTGGAGGGAAACGAAGTCGCCGCAGAAGGTCAACGGCCATGATTTTCCGGGTCCATCGGTGCCTCGTGCCTATCCGTACGGTATCTACGATCTGGCTCGGAACGTTGGGTTCGTGAACTTGGGGACGGATCACGACACGGGCGCATTTGCGGTTGCATCGATCCGAGGGTGGTGGCGCTTCGAGGGGCGGCGGCTCTATCCGAAGGCCCGGCAATTGTTGATCACGGCGGATGGCGGAGGCAGCAATGGCTATCGGCTGCGCCAGTGGAAGATGGAGCTTCAAGGATTGGCGGACAGCACGGGGCTTTCCATCACGGTATGCCACTTTCCTCCAGGAACCAGCAAGTGGAATAAGGTCGAACATCGGCTCTTCTCGTTCATCTCCTCGAACTGGCGAGGGGAACCGCTTCGCGACTATGAAACCGTCGTGCGATTGATTGCAGGCACAACGACCGCTAAGGGCTTGAGGGTAACCTGCCGGTTGGACCGACGCCGATATCCTGTGGGACGCAAAGTGTCCGACAAGGAATTCGCTACCCTCAATTTGACCCCCAACGCTTTTCATGGTGAATGGAACTATCGCATTCGGCCGCGAAAAACGAGGAAAATGTAAATGTTATTAATTGACACAGCCTAAGTAAAGGGATCGGTTATCGTTATCGATGCGCGTATCGATGCACGAAACCGGGAGACGAAGCTCGATAAACAATTCGCGTCACGAGGCTCGATAACCGGTTCTTCCTACGAGCTTCGATACGAGCTTCTCCAACCATAAACGTAACCTTTTCTTGACGAAACGGGCTTCGTAACCGGATCCTTTACCAATTTTCATGTTTCTATTGCGCTCTCCCGGGCCATCCTATGAGTTACGCTGCTCTATGACAACGAGCCCTTGAGATGGATCCTTTCTCTCCTCATGACTCCTTTTCTGCGGGAGCCAAGTCTTCCCCTGATCCGGCCGGACCGGGTCGATTGGGATCCTGCCCTTGCTTTACGGACCATCAAGATAAGAAATTACCGCCTTTCTTACGCTGTGAAAGGAGAAGGTCCCCGCTCTGCTTCTGATTCATGGATTTGGCGCCGGCATGTGGGTCTGGGAGAAGCAGATCGATGTGCTGTCTCAATTTTACAGGGTCTACCTTCTGGATCTGATCGGTCACGGTTATTCGGACAGGCCCCGGATCAATTACAGCCCTGAAACCTACATCCATTCGGTGAGCGATTTCATGGACGGGATCGGGATTGAGCGGGCGATCCTGATCGGGAATTCCATGGGAGGGGGGATTGCCTGGGCCCTGGCAGGCCATTTTCCCGAACGGGTGGAGAAACTGGTTCTCATCGACTGCGTTCCGCCCGATGTCGTGGGGCAGTTGAGAAATCTGTCCTTCCGGATGCTTTCGGCGATCATCGACTTTCCGCTTCTTTCCCGTCTGGTCTTTTCGGGGGTGAGGGAGGGGTCCGTCAGAAGGATCCTCCACGATTCCGTTTTTGATCTCGATCATGCGACGCCGGAAGTGGTCGACCGCCAGAGCCGGATTTCAAGGATCGAGGGAACTTCCTGGGTTCTTTACTCCACGTTCAAACATGCGAGGGAAGCGCCCGCGTTGGAGAAGTATCTCTCGCGCATTTCTCAGCCGACCCTCCTTCTCTGGGGGGCAGGAGGACCGCGTTTTTTCTCCTGCCGTCGGAGAAGCCCTCAGCAAGAAAATTCCCGGTTCAAGGCTTCGAATCATCAAAGGGAGCGGTCACATTCCGATGTGGGAGACCCCGGAAGAGGTCAACGAGGCCATCCTGGACTTTCTGAAGGAGGCATAAGGAAAAGGGGATCGGTTAGAAGGGTTAGGGGGAAGTCAAGGGAGGAAAAGGAGCGGATCCAGACATTCAATGCCCCGGCACATTTCAGTGAGAAAGTATCTGAGGTAGGGCCGGTTAGACCGAAGCAGGCCCACCAATTCTGATGCCCATCAGGGCATCCGGCTGCTCCTCACGCGCATTTCCCCTGGCGATAACGCCTCGTGGACCTTTCGCAGTCCCTCCCGGATCCTGAGATGCTGGGGGCAGAGTTTCTCGCATTCCCCGCAATCCGCGCAATTGGATGCCCTCTGTTCAGGAAGCATGAAGTTGCCGTAGCGGAAGACATTGAATTCGGGGTCTTTAAACATAAACGTATCGTTGTAGATCGAGAAGTTTGCCGGGATGTTGACCCCTGCCTTGCAGGGCATGCAATAAGCGCAGCCCGTGCACTCGATCTTGAGCATCTTTTTGTAGATCTTCCTGACCCGATCGATGAGGGAAAGTTCCTCCTCTGAGAGCGAATGGGGTCGTGCCGTCTTCCGCCAGCCGGATATTCTCCTTGACCTGGTCCAGGGTGCTCATTCCACTCAGGGCCGTCGTCACCTCAGGATGGTTCCATACCCATCGGAAGGCCCATTCCACCGGGGTTCGCCTCTGCTTTGCGGAGTCCCAGACCACCTGAACCTCGACCGGGACCTGGTCGGTCAATTTCCCGCCCCGAAGGGGCTCCATCACCACCACGCCCAGCCCCTTCGATGCCGCATAGAGGAGTCCCTCTCTTCCCGCCTGATAATGCTCATCAAAGTAATTATATTGAATCTGGCACAGCGTCCAGTCATAGCTGTCTACGATCTTCTTGAAGACTTTCAGCGTCGTCATGATAAGAGAAACCCGTATAGCGAACCCGACCGTCCGCCCGGATCCGGTCCAGGAATTCGAGCGCCCCGAGCCGCCTCATCCTGATCCAGTCCTGCCGCTCCAGCCCGTGGAGCAGGTAGACATCCACATGATTCGTGTCGAGTCTTTTCAATTGCTCATCGAGAAACCGGTCAAATCCGCCTGCGTTTTAACCTGCCTGACGGGCAGCTTTGTCGCAACCATCATCTTGTCGCGATATCCCTTGATCGCTTTTCCAAGGACCTTCTCGCTTTTTCCGGTATGATACACGTAAGCCGTGTCAAAGTAATTCACCCCCTGCTGGATGGCATAGTGAATCATCCTGAGCGTTTCCTCTTCATCGATGGCCCGATCGGGATCGAATCGATCGATATTCCGCTTCCCGCCCAGAATCGGGAAGCGCATGCATCCGAATCCGAGGATGGAGACGCTGCAATCGGTTTTCCCGAGTTTTCGATAGATCATTGTCGAATCCTCCTGAAGGGATCCCGCTCTTCCCATTACTTGAGAAGAGCCAGCGTCAGCCAGGGAACATACGTGATGATGGCCAATGCGAAAAGAAGAACGGCGATGAAGGAAACGCATGCCTGAATCACCTTCACCATGGGGACTTGAAAGCGAATGCTTGAGATGAAAAGGTTCAATCCCACCGGAGGCGTCAACGCTCCGATCTCGAGATTGGTCAGGAAGATGATTCCCAGGTGAACGGGATGGATGCCGTAAGCATGGGCCAGAGGCATGATGACCGGAACGACCACGATCATGGCGGAAAAAATATCCATCATGCAGCCCACGATCAGGAGAAAGAGATTGAGAAGGAGCAGGAAGACGAAGGGGCTGCTGATATGGGCCTGGAAAAAGGTCATCAGTTTTGTCGGGACATCCGCGTCAATAAGGTAATTCGTCAGGCCGAGGGCCGCCCCCAGGATGATGAGGATCCCTCCTACGAGAATCATGCTCTTGCGCATGATTCCCGGCAATTCTCTCCATTTGACGTCCCGGTAGATGACGACCTCGATGAAGAGGACGTAGATGGCCGTCATGGCCGCGGCTTCACTGATCGCAAAATACCCGCTGTAGATGCCGCCCAGAATCACAAGGGGAAGAGGGAATTCCCAGATGCCTTCCCTGAAGGCACGGAATAACTCGATCCATTGGAACTTGGTTCGAGGGACCTGAGCCGTGACCGCCTTCTGAATGCTGAAGATGGAAAGCAGGACGACGAGCAGCACCCCGGGCAGGAGACCCGCCAGAAAAAGGTCGTTGATCTGCACTTTGGACACGATGGCATAGATGATCAGTGGGAGGCTGGGGGGAAAGAGAAGTCCCAGTGATCCCGAGGTGGTGACGAGACCCAGAGAAAATCGCTCGGGATACCGGCCCCGCAACAATGCAGGGTAAAGAATTCCGTCCGAGGGCGATAATGGTCAGTCCCGTGGCCCCCGTGAGAGCGGTGAAGATCGCACAGGTCACCAGCGTGATGATCGACAGTCCGCCCGGGAGCCATCCCAGCAGGGCATTGGAAAACCGGAAGAGGCGATTGGGAGTCCCGCTCCCGGAGAGGAGGTATCCGGAGAAGGTGAAGAGGGGAATCGCCACAAAGATGGGGGTGGTGGCGATCCGATGCATCTCGATGATCATGGCCGACGAATCGATCTGATTGGTGAACGAGAGGAGAAGGGCCAGCCCGGCGATCACGACGAAGAGAGGGGTGCCCAGAAGCATGACAAAAAATGTGGCGAGCAGGACCAGAAGCGTCATACTTCTCCCCTGAAGGAGGAAGACAGGAAGGAGCGAAGAAAGAATCTCAGGGTCATGACGGCCAGGGTGACCGGAAGAATGATGTCCGGGACCCATACGGGAACCCCGAGAAAGGTGACGTCTCCTGACAGGGCCTCATTCCTGATAAACTTCAGGGCACCGTACGTTAAGAGACCGCAGACGACTGCGGAGACCATGTTCGTGGCCCGGACGACCCATTCCTTTCCGGCGGCGGGAACCCATCGGGAGAGGATGTCGATGTTGATATGCTTCTCCCTCCCGGGTGGCCAGGGCCGCACCGATGAACCCGATCCAGAGTACCAGGTTTCTCACGAGGGGATCGCCCCAGGAGAGCCCGGTTGAAAAGAGGTTACGGAGCAGGACCTGCAGGAAGGCGATGCCGATCATCAGACTCAAAAAAAGGACGAGAAGACGTCCCTCGATGCGACCCATGATTTCGTCGACTCTTTCCCATCGCTTCAAGGTTTATGCCCTTTCCGATATGTGTCCAGGATCGAAGACGCTTCGTCGAGCACCTTCTTCGAGAAGGATTGGGATTGAGAGGCCTGGTAGCGATTCATGGCCCTGATCGACAGCTTCTTGAATTCTTCGATCTGATCCTTTGAAGGCGTGACCAATTTCACCCCGTGTTTCGTCATCACCTTGATCGCATCTTCATTCTCTTTTCGGGTCGTGTTCTTCAACTGATTCGCAGTGGGTTCAAAACTCTGGAGAATGGTCTCTCGCGCGGCCTGGGGGATCTTTCCGAGGGCTTCCTTGCTGACGATGACCGCTCCTGCCAGATAGACCATGGGGAACATTGGTCATGTATTTGACCCGGGTAAACCACTGCAGAGCAATCGCCCCGGTAGGGGGGGCATAGACCGTTTCGACCATCCCCGTCTGGAGGGCTACCAGCACGTCGGGCACGGAAAGAGGGATCGCCGATACGCCGGCTTCATCCATGACGGCTTTGGGCATGGGAGATTCTTCCCAGACCCAGACTTTGGTCTTTCTGAAATCCGCCACGGTGAGGATGGGCTTATTGGACAGAAGATAGATAAAACCCCCCTCTGACCAGCCTAACAGGACATATCCCCGGTCTTCAAGACCTTTCCGGAAGAAGGTGTCCATCTTTGCCAGGACGGTATCGACCTCTTCGTAGGTCTGGAAGAGAAAAGGAATTTGGAGGACATCGATCTCGTTGAAAATGGAGGAAAGCCCTGCAGAGGTCAGAGCCGCTCCCTGGATTTGGCCGATCTTGAGCTTGCGGAGCATATCCCGTTCATCCCCCAGGATTGCGCCGGGATAGATCTTGAATTGGACTCTGTTCTCCGTCTTTTTCATGATGTCGGTATTCAACTGATTGAACCCTTTCACCCAGGTGCTTCCGTCAGGAGCCAGGGTGGCGATCTTGAAACACGGTGTTTTTTTCTGCTCCCTGCCCCAGGGAAACGAGGAGAAGGACCACCAGAAAGGCAAATCCCAGGATCTTGACGGGGATCGTTCGATTCATCATCCGTCTCCTATTCTCTTGCTGAAAAATTCATTTCTTGCAGGCCGCTATTCGTCAAAGTACTCTTCCACGTTAGAAAGCAGCTCTTTCGCTCTCTTCTTGGCGATGGTGTTCAGGAGCGTCAGGTCCGGCTGGATATCCGCCGGGGTGTCCAGGACTTTTTGAAGCGTGGCGACAAATAGCTCCTTTTCCAGATTTTGACGGGCGTAATAATCGGCATAAAAGACATAAGCGATCAAGAATTTGCCTTCCCCGTACTCGATCGCCTTGAGAAAGTGGCTCTGGGCTTTTTTCGGGTCGCCCCCGAACATTTTAGGCCGGGAGACATACCAGACTCCCATGAAGAGGTGCGGTCCGCCATAATAGAATGATTCGTCAAGCTCCATGACCCGCTGCATCATCATTTCAACCCTCGGAAGCTCGGCCAGGGCTTCCATGGAGTCGAGGTTGAGCTTGATCCAGCTTGCCCAGCAGGTCGCAGCCCAGAAAAGGTACGGAACGTCTCTCTTTCCGAGGTTCTTCAACTCTCTTGCTGAATTCATCAAAGGGGATCGACACAGGGTCCTTGAGCCCCCTCGTCTCCAATGATTTTAAGGCATATTTTCTTGCCCTGCCATAGATCTCCAGGGCGTATTCCTTGTTCTCTTCCTCCAGAAAAGCCGACGCAAAAGAAGTATAGCCCTGGGCGCCGGCCATGAGCAGCCGTCCGTTCCCCGGCCAGGTTTCGATCATTCCATCGAGCAACATCAGGTAGGCAGGCATTCCCTCCCGGATGATTCTCAGGTCGGATTGCTTGTTAGAGGACTTTGCGACATCCTCCAGTAATAAGGCCGTCAGCCCCCACGGTCAACTTCTTGCTGGCGAAGCAGCCTGTGGAAAAAGACAGAAACAATAGAAGAACGAAGATACCGCCCCTGCTCAAGAATGATTTCATTTCTGTCCCTCCGTTTCAGAACACTCGGATAACCTATCAAATTCTCTTTATAGTTCTAAACCGGGAAGGTTGTCAACTCTTGAAAATAATTGCCCTCTTTCGCCTTGACAAAGGAAAGGACAAGCGGTAAAAATTACGGAACAAAGGGACAAAGGGATGGTTATGCGGGAAAATCGGAGACGCGTCGTCATAACAGGTGTCGGACCCGTGACTCCTGTGGGAATCGGGAAAGAGCCTTACTGGAGAAGCCTGATCGAAGGAAGGACGGCTTTCAAGCGGATCGAGTTTCCCAACCGGGACATGAGTCAATACAGGTGCCGGATTGCTGCGCCGATCGAAGGTTTCAACTTCTATGACCATGTTGAGCGCACGAAATATTCCAAGCATTTCGGGAGAACCTCCCAGTTTGCCGTTCTGGGTTCCCAGCTTGCCCTGAAAGATGCCGGTATGGAGCTCGAAAAAAAAGAACGGGAGAAGGATGATTTTTCAGAAGGCAAAGGGCTCTATGATTTGAAGGGAATGGATTCTTTCCTTGCGGGTGCCATCCTGGGGATCGGGGGAGAGGCCATGGAGCTTCTGGAACACTACCATGAGCGATTCCTGTCGAGAGGCATGAAGGGAATCTCGCCTTTCGCCCTGCCGAACATTTATATGAGTTCCATCACATCCCACGTTACGGAATTTTTCACCCTTCGGGGCCCCTCGTTTACGGTGACCACCGCCTGTGCTTCCGGCACGCATGCCCTGATCAACGGGTTCATTCAAATTCGAGACGGGATCGCCGACATGATGGTGACGGGCGGAGCGGATGCCTGTCTGACCCCTTACGTTTTTGCCGGGTTCGACGTCATCCGTGCCATGTCGACCCGGAATGATGCTCCTGACAAGGCGTCCCGGCCCTTTGACCGTGAAAGAGACGGTTTTGTCATGGGGGAGGGATCCGGCATCGTGGTTCTTGAAGAGCTCGAGCACGCGATCGGAAGAAAAGCGCCGAATATTTACGGAGAGGTCGTAGGCTATGGAATGACGGCAGACGCCTTTCACATCACCGAACCCGACCCGGAGGGGCAGATGGCTGGCGAAGGCCATGAGAGATGCTCTTCGGATGGGTGAAATCCCTCCGGAAGAGATCGACTATATCAATCCCCACGGGACTTCTACGCCATGGAACGACAAGGTCGAAACAAAGGCCATCAAGGACGTCTTCGGAAAACATGCGTATCAGATTCCCATCAGTGCAACCAAATCGATTACCGGCCATATGATGGGGGCCGCCGGCGGGGTGGAGGCCATTGCCGTGGCTCTGATGCTTGAGAAAGGAATCATTCATCCTACCTTGAATTACGAGAATCCCGATCCGGATTGTGACCTCGACTATGTCCCCGATCAACCGAGAGAGAAAGACATCCACTCGGCCCTCTCTCTCTCTGCGGGGTTTGGAGGGGTGAACAGTGTGGTCCTCATGAAGAAGTTTGAAGGCTCGCTTCCTGTCTAAGATTCCGAACCTGAACGGGTGCCCCTTCAATCCCACCTCTCTCTGATTTTTCATTGCTGCGAGGAATTTTAATCAGTTGACACCTTTATCGAAAGGGATATAATGGTGTTGTACCGTTTCGAGAGCCTTCGTTAACATCTTCAGACCAATGGACTATTTCGAAATCGCCCAACAACTTGTCGTTTCCATAAGAGAGATCCTGGCGAAGAAGGGATACGATCTTTCTTTCGAAGCGGTGACCGACATCACCCAAGTGGTACAGCAGGAGGTGATCGATCAGTATGTGGACAGGGTCATCACCCAGGCCGAAACCATTCTTGAAATCAGTCCTTCCCTGACAGAACAGGAGATTCTGCAGGCCCTGGCGGGAAATGTCGTTCAGTTCCTCGGCGCCGAGGCGGCGAGTCTCCGGATCTATGATCCGAACCGGATGGAGATGGTCTCGTTTGGGGCCTATCCCAGGGTGGAGAAGGATCAGGAACCTGCCATTCCTTTTGAGGACACCATTGCAGGAGAGGTGGTCAAGACCCATCGCAGCTATTTCGTTCCCAACATCCTGCATGAAGACAAATATAAGAACAAGGATAAGGTTCGCAAAGAAGGCATTCATTCCATGCTCGCCATTCCGATTTCGATTCCCCGCTTCTCATTGAAGGATGTGGATACGGAAGGGTGCCTCCAGATCTATTTCAAGGACCAGGATAAGGTCTTTACCCCCATGGAGGCCAGGATTGCGGAGATGCTCTCAAGAAGAGTGAGCTACGTCATTGCCCGAAAGCGGATTACGGGACTTCAGACGTTGAACGTCACGAAAGATAAGATCGTGCAGCAGATCTTCCTGAAGATCGGGAAACGGGAGGGGGTGAAGATGAGGGAGCTCTTCAATCTCATCATCCCCGAGCTGGCAGCCATCATGCGAATCCAGCGGTGCTCCCTCTTCTCGGTGAGCGAAGACCGACGGTGTGTCATTCTCGAAGCGGGGTATCCCGAGGGACAGCACGGGATCGGAAAGACCTTCACGGTTGAAGAGCCCTATGTCGACGCCCTTGTCAACCAGACCGGTCCTTTCGGTGAATTCGAACATGAGAAGATCTATCCCACCTATGTCCTGATTCACAACCCCAGGGAGAGCGACCTGCTTACGCCGGACCTGAAACGTTTCCTGGAGCTTCAACAGATCCACTCGGTCCTCTATGTGCCGCTGAAGGTGAAGGATGTGGTGACCTATTTCCTGGCCTTCGATGCCCAGGCCTACCATCCCCGTTTCAGTCAGGAGGAGATCGAGATTCTCACCTTCTTCGGGATGGAGTTGATGAAGGGGTTAAGACTTGAGAAGATGGATGATATCCTCCACGATTTTAAGAATCCGGCGATTGCCGTGGCCGGATTTGCAAAACGTCTTCAGAAGGTCCTCCAGGATGGAAACTACCTGACCGAAAAAAAGAAGGTCGACCAGGCCCTGGAGATCATCCTGAGGGAGACCTCCCGGATTCAGGAATTGGCGTTGACCCTTCACGGAGAGGGAAGGGAGGAGACCGTTGATCTCACCGAGAAGCTGAAGCGTCGTTTCTCGATTAACGAGGAAGCGATCAGGGAGGTGAAACGGGAGAGGGTTCGGCTCATCGGGGAGGATTTGGAATCTCCCCTGTGGATCCGGTGTTTTCCGCTCCATATTGAGAGGGTGCTGGATAATCTGCTCAACAACGCCTCCAATGCGATTCCCGAAGGGGGAGGGGAGCTTCGGATCCGGAGCTACCGGCAGGATTCGTGGGCCGTTGCAGAGATCGCCAATACGGGACAGATCTCGGAAGAGGACAAGGACCGATATCTCCTGGGTGACGGGAGAGGAAGAGGGATCCACATCACAAACCAGCTGGTAAAACGGATGGGAGGAAAGATCGAGGTTGAATCCGGTCACGGCCAGACCCTCTTTCGGGTGATGTTTCCCCTGACGCAAACGACGTAGGTGCTGATGGCCAGGGTATAACCCACTGTTATGTTTATATTTTTATACAATTTGTGATGTGTCCTTTCTCTTGTGAGGGTGGGGGCTGCCCCCGGCCATTTAAGATTTCCCCTTGACAACCTCTTGCTTATTGATTAGATTTCAGGCAAAATTTCTTCCTTTGTATCGATCTTCCTCTCTTCTTTCCGAACCTGGAAGTGAAACAGGCCAGGAGGAGAGGCGAAATTCCATTGGATGTTTTGAGGAGGTAAAGGTATGCTGCGGATGAATCAAGGTCGGGGATTGCTTTCCATTCTTCTGATTGTCTCGGTCATTTTGGGCCTGATGGTCTCTTCTGTCTTCGCTCAGGAAGAGAAGAAGAAGCCGGACCTGAGACCGGAGCGGGGGATCGCCGTCTATCCGGAGTTTTCCGGGGTGGTCGTCTCGAAAGGGGAGACGGTCCGAATGGAACTTACCCTGGAGAACAAAGGCCGGAAGGATGAGACGATCGACGTCAAGATCTCCACCGTCCCGAAGGGATGGAAGGCCAGCATGAAGGGGGCCGCCTTTTCGGTGACGGGGATGTACGTGCCGAACGGCAAATCCCGGAATCTGAGTCTGAATCTGGAGCCTGACAAGTCCGTAGGCGTGGGGACGTACGTTTTCCAGTTTGACGGCCAGACCCAGGACGGAAAGTTTACCTCCTCTCAGAAACTGACCGTCGAGGTTCAGGAGCGCGCGGCAGGGGCCGACGATATCCAGCTCACCACCTCTTATCCCGTGTTGAGAGGGCAGACCGACGCGAAGTTCGAATTCTCCATCGAAGTCATGAACAAGAGCGAGAGCGATCGCACCTTCAATATTTCAGGGTGTCGGACCCGAGAAATGGGAACTCAATTTCAAGCCCGCCTATGAACAGAAACAGATTTCAAGTTTTCGTGTCAAAGGGAACCAGAGTCAGACCGTTGCCGTGGAAGTGACGCCTCCGAAGGAGGCCATTGCAGGGGAATACCCCATCCAGGTCCGGGTTGCCTCGGGAGAGAAAAAGGCTGAGGTAAAACTGACGGTGGCGCTGACAGGGATTTATAAGCTGGATGCAGGGACACCTACGGGAATTCTTTCTCTGGAAGCGGTGGCTGGGAAGACCGCCAACTTTTCCGTCTTTGTGAGAAATACAGGCTCTGCGATCAACCGGAACGTGACCTTTTCTTCCTTCAAACCCGAGAACTGGGAAGTGACGTTCAAGCCGGAGAAATTCGACGCCATCGAGCCGGGTGCGCTCAAACAGGTGGAGGTCACGGTGAAACCGGCCGCACAAGCCCTCGTGGGAGACTATTCGGTCGGGGTGATGGTGAACGGAGAGAAATCGGACAAAACGGTCGAAATCAGGGTGACGGTGAAGGCCTCGACAGCCTGGGGATGGATCGGGATCGCCATCATCGTATTTGTGATTGCAGGGTTGAGCACTCTGTTCATCTATCTTGGGAGACGATAACGTGGAACGACAGACGATCATCGAGACCGAGGAATTGACGAAGATTTACGGGTCCCAGGTTGCAGTCAACCACCTGACCCTTCAAATCTATGAGGGGGAGATTTTCGGGTTCCTGGGTCCGAACGGAGCCGGCAAGACCACAAGCCTGCTCATGTTCCTGGGCATGACTGAGCCCACTTCGGGAAATGTCCGGGTATGCGGTTTCGACCCGAGACGGGATCCGATCCGTGTTAAGGAGAAGGTCGGCTACCTCCCTGAGAACGTGGGGTTTTATGATGACATGGACGCGGTGCAAAATCTCCGGTTTGTGGCCCGTTTGAACCGCATCCCGGATGAGGTTTCCGGAAAGCGAATTGACGAATTGCTTGGAAAGGTTGAACTCCTTCAGGAAGGCAAGAAAAAGGTGGGAACCTATTCCAAGGGGATGAGGCAGAGGCTCGGTATTGCCGAGGTCCTGATCAAGAATCCGACGCTGGTCTTTCTGGACGAGCCGACCATCGGACTGGATCCGGACGGAACGAACAAGATGCTTGAACTCATCCTCTCCCTCAGCCGGGAGGAGAATATTACGATCTTCTTTTCTTCCCACTTACTCGAACAGGTCGCAAGTATCAGTGACCGGGTTGGAATCATGAAGAAGGGGCAGCTGGTGGCAGCAGGTTCCATCCCGGAACTGGCAGAGAAACTGGGGATTGAGAAGGACGATTACACCCTCGAACGATATTTATATGAAATATTTCAAGGAGGCATGAATTGCACGGCATCTTCGCGATCTTCAGAAAAGAGATGGAAGATCACTTCAGCAGCACCCGATTTCTGCTCATGTCGGCGCTGATTGTGATGGTTGGGGTGATTACGGCCTCGATGGTGGGGATGAGCATCCAGGAAGAACTGCGGGGGATGGCAAAACCGACCCTCGTCTTCTTACTGCTTTTCACGTCCACCGGAAAGCTTTTCTCCTTTGTTCAGTTCATCGCTTTCTTCGGTCCTCTCGTGGGAATCATTCTGGGATTTGACACGATCAACCGGGAGCGGGCGCAGCGGACGCTCAGCAAACTGGTCTCTCAGCCGATCTACCGGGACGCCATCATCAACGGGAAGTTTCTGGCTGGGGTCGCAACGATCGCCATTGTGATCGTTGCCATCGTCCTGATCATTTCCGGACTCGGGATTCGCCTGGTCGGGGTTGTCCCCGGTCAGGAAGAGATCCTGCGCCTTGTCGTCTACGTGATTGCGAGCATCCTGTATATCTCCTTCTGGCTGGGGATATCGATCCTGTTTTCGGTTGTTTTCCGGACGACCGCCACCTCCGCCCTGGCTTCCCTTGCCCTGTGGATCTTTTTCTCATTCTTCGTCGGTCTGGGGGCAGGGGTTGTGGCGGATGCCGTGGCTCCGGTCAGCCAGAGCGGCGCTGTCGATCCCGCCGTGATCGAGAAACACGAAGCGGTCCAGAGGATTACTTCTTATTTTTCGCCCATGAGTCTCTATAGCGATGCGACCTCAACGATTCTGGATCCCATGCGGAAGACGACCAAATCCGTGATGCTGATGGGACCCATGGAAAGGCTTTCATTGACGCGTTTTCAGAGTCCTCTCCCGTTTCTCCAGAGCCTCTTTATCGTGATCTGGCCAATGATTGCGATCGTGGCGATCACGTTTCTATGCTTCGGAATCTGCTACTATGCCTTTATGCGGCAGGAGATCCGAACGGTTTAAGATAGCATAGGGCAGAAGCGTACAGCGCATAGCGTGCAAATGACCCCCACTCCTCCCTTCCCCGTCAAGGGGAGGGCGAGGATGGGGGTTTTATTTTTCCTCTCCCCTGGAGAGGCGGTGAGGGGGAACTCGTGGCTGTGACAAGGCGCGAGATCTTCGGCTGGGCCATGTATGACTTTGCCAATTCGGCCTTTGCCACCACGATCCTGGCCGTGATCTTCAACCAGTATTTCGCCACGGTCGTTGCCGGAGGAGAGAAAGGGGTCCGAATCCTCGGTATTCATCTCCACGGCGCTTCCTTCTTTACCTTCAGCGTGTCCGTGAGCATGGCAATCTCCGCAGTGCTGTCTCCCTTCCTGGGGGCGGTTGCGGATGCCTCCGCCTCAAAAAAACGCTTTCTTATGGTCTTCTGCTATTCGGCGATTCTCTTTACCGGCCTTCTTTCGCTGGTTCGACCGGGAGACTACTGGCGGGGGGCTTTATTCTTCATCATGGCCAACATCGGTTTTGCCGGGGGGAACGTCTATTACAATGCGTTTCTACCCGACATCTCGGATGAGCGGAACATCGGCCGCATCTCGGGCCTGGGGTGGGCGCTGGGATATATCGGAGGGGGCGCCCTTCTGCTGGTCAACCTCATCATGTTGAAATATCCTGAATGGCTTGGATTTCCCCGGGGGTATTTCACGGTTCAGGACTGTTTTATCTCCGTGTCGCTCTGGTGGCTGATCTTTTCACTGCCCACCTTTCTTTTCCTGCGGGAGAGGCCACACGGAACCCTTGCGTCTTCGACAAGGGTTTCTTTCCAGGCGGGTTATGAACGCCTCCGGCACACCTTCCGCCGGATCAGGACTTTCAGGGAACTGACCAAGTTTCTCTTCGCTTACCTCATCTACAATGACGGGATCGAAACAGTGATCGTCATGGCCTCCATCTTCGGCGCCGATGTCCTGGGGATGGGAACGGAGGAGATTATCCTCTTTTTCCTGATGATCCAGGGAATTGCCTTTGCCGGTTCTCTCCTCTTCGGATTTCTTGCAGACAGAATCGGAAACAAGCATACGATCATGATCTCCCTGATCATCTGGTGCGTGATCGTCCTCTGGGCCTTCCGGCTGGGGATCTTCCTCACCCCCAAGGGGGAATACTGGATTCTCGGCGCCCTGACTGCCATCGTGCTCGGTGGGAGCCAGGCCGCTTCCCGCTCTCTTCAGGGTCTCTTCACACCACGGGCCAATAGCGCGGAATTCTTTGGCTTCTTCGCTGTTTCCGGAAAATTTTCCTCGGTTTTCGGGCCTCTGATATACGGAATCCTGATTACCCTTACAGGGAGTGTCCAGTCGGGCGTGCTCTCTGTCCTCGTCTTCTTCTTAGCCGGCATCGCGATCCTGTGTAAGGTCGATGAAAAGAAAGGAATGGAAGAGAGGCAGAGCCCCGTCGTGTAAAGACGCATAGCGGATAGCGCAAAGTGTAACGAACATGGGTCACCCCGAATGCTCTATGCCCTTTGCTCCATGCCCGATGCCACTTCAGTACTTGAACCGGATTCGGTATTTGACCTTTACCTCTTTGTCCTTAGCCACAGGCACGTCAAACCGGATCAGGTGGGCACTCATCTTCTCATACGGATGGGTATTGGAAAGCATCTCCCAATCGCCGGGGACCCAGTTCTACTTCCGGCTGTGTTTTCCGATCAGATCAGAGAGGATGTCGACGTATTCTTTTCCCAGGAGACCTTTTTTCTGACAGTCCTTGACATACTCATCGATCAGGGGACGAACGGCATTGGCCCAACGGCCTCTTTCCTCAAGGGAGAGGGAGACGACCTTATTCCCCAGGCTGAGGGTGTATTTTCGTGCCTCCTCATCCGCCGTATCCCATGCCTCGCCATGCTTCGGGACCCATTGGGAGCTGACCCCCTCAAAGACCTTCTTAATATCGGAGGATAGGTTATTCCACTTTTTGAGGTTCATGATGACGAACATCCCCGTGGTATAGCCCACGCAACAATCATCGACGGTAAACTTGATCACCTCGGCTTGTTTCCATGCCTTCAGAACCTCCATGGGGGCGAAGGTGGCGTCGACCACATTGTTCTGAAGGGCCTTGTAGACTTCTTCCTGGGGCATGGCCACCGGAACCCCGCCCAGGGCTTTCACCATCTTGGCCGTCACACCGGTGGACCGGATCTTCATTCCCCTGAGATCATCGATCTTGCTGACAGGTTTCTTGGTGTGAAGAAGACCGGGACCGTGGGCGTGGAGGTAAAGAACCTTCACTTCCGACAGCTCCTTGGGCGTGAATCTTTCGTAGAAATCATTTGCCACTCCGGTAGCTACCCGGCCGCCGGGATATCCAAGAGGCAGATCGATCGCCTCCATGACCGGAAAAGCCCCCGGCGTATAGGCAAAAGCCGACATCCCGATGTCGGTAACACCCTTCAAAGTGCCGGAGTAGATCTGGTCCCCTTTCAGGAGTTTCCCATCCGGGTGATACGTGATCTTTACGAGGCCGTTCGAACGGGTTTCAACCTCCTTGACCCATGTTTCCGCCAGGCGGGACTGAATATCCTGAGACACAAAGAAATTGCTGTAGATGAGCTGAATCGGTTTCTGCGGGGCTGAATGGGTATCGGAAAGGGCTGACAAGGTTAGGGCCGAAACAATCACCACCGCAAGAAGAACTCTGGTCTGCCTCATGACGACCCCCTTTGATAAATAGACTCTTAAGTGTTTATATCAGCAACTGCCCCAAAACTCAACTCTCTTCTTTTATTATATCGAAATTCGTTCTCAAAGAAAACTCCCCGTTTTTTTGCAATGTTCTTTGAATTTGACAAATGGCGTCCATTTCCATTAACTTAACAGAGAGGCGATTGTCGGAAGGGATGTTGTCGCAGAGAAGGGCCGGCCCGCAACGGAGAGACTTTCATCTTTTCCGCCCGGCGGAAAGAAAGAAGAGTTGATCACCCGGAAGGAGTGTTTATGGAACTGGACAAGTTCATCGAGATCACGGCAGGTCTGGACAAAAAGAAGAAGGGCAAGAAGGAAGACCTGGAGAGACTTCAGAAGTTCTTCGAGCGATTCCACCTCCTGAATCGGAATTACCTGGACAAGGAGGCCTTTGAGAAGGCGAAGGGATCCATTTCGACGATAGCGGAAACAACCGTCAATACACTCCGCTATCTGGATGAGGAGATTACCCGGCTCCGAAACAAACGGGCGAAGTTGCCCGTTGAGAATGTGGAGTTTGGCGAGATGCAGAAGATCCAGAACAGAAACGGCCAGCTTCTGAAAGAGTTCCTGGCCGAGGTTCAAGAATAAAACCTTCTGGAATACTTCCGCTTTTTGACCGGCATGTGCCCTTTGGACCCCCCCGCCCTTTTTCTTTCCCCGAAGAAGACAGGGCAGACAGGAAAGAGGTGTTTTGTCTTCCCTTGACCCCGGGTTCCTTGTCTTCTACAATTCAAATAGAAGCAGTTGTTGTTCATAAGAAAAACCGTTATCGTGTGCAGCCTGTCCAATATGGGATGGACCGATGTTCTCTCCGCGTCCCCAGCCTTTGAACGGCCACCCATCCTCCGCCCCGGGGCAGAGCCCCTCTGCCACGCGGTCTTCTTCGCATCCGGCTAAACGGGTTTACACGCTTCTCACGTTGATCTTTCTTTCGGTTTCCATCGCCATCGGCATCGCTGGGTACCTGTTCTCTCAAAAGCAGAAGGAGAGGCTGAAGGAGGAGAAATGGGAGGAGCTCAGCGCCATTGCGGACCTGAAAGTCACTCACATCGTCAACTGGCGGCGGCAGCGCCTGGGCGATGCTGCAGTCATCTCGGACAGCCCCTTTATCGGTCTCTATGTGGGAAAACTGTTTGATCGTCCAGGCGACGCCGGGGTCAGACAGCTGATTCTAAAATGGATGGAGACCCGCAGGAAAAACTATGGATACAGGGACATCCTCCTTATGGATAAAAAAGGTGTTGTCCGTCTGGCAGTTTCGGAAAAGAAAGGAGCGGTGGGTCCAAGCGGCAAAGCCCTTGCCCTGGAAGCCCTCCGCAGCAAGGCAGTCATTTTTTCCGATTTCCATCGAAGTGAGGATGTCAGGGAAATCCATCTTGACCTTCTCGTTCCGATCTTCCTCCGTGAGAGGGGAAAGGAGGCCCCCCTTGCGGTCGTTCTGCTCCGGGTGGATCCCGATCAGTTTCTCTACCCCCTCGTCCAATCGTGGCCCACACCGAGCCGAACCGCTGAGACCCTGCTGGTCCGCAAAGAGGGGGAGGACGTCCTGTTTCTAACCGAACTCCGGCACCGTAAGGGATCGGCCCTCGATCTCCGTCTTCCGATCAGCGAGAAACAATTGCCGGCCGCCATGGCTGCCAGAGGGCAGGAAGGGATCGTTGAAGGATTGGACTACCGTGGAGTGCCCGTGCTGGCAGCGATGCGGCGCATCCCGGATACTCCGTGGCATATTGTTTCCAAGGTGGATCAGGAGGAGATCTATGCCTCCATCCGGTCCCAGTCGCGCAACATCGCCATCCTCGCAGGAGTTCTGATCTTCGGGACCGCGGTCAGCCTCTTTTTTCTTTGGAGGCGGCAGCGGTCGGAGTCTGAGAAGACAGGGTACCTGGCCGAGGTAGAACGTTTGACACTCACTCAGCGCCTCGATCATCTTAGCAGACACGCGAATGACATTTTCCTCCTGATGGATACGGACCTGAATATTGTTGAGGCCAATGATCGTGCCATGGAATCCTATGGATACTCCCGTGACGAATTGCTTCGGATGGGTCTCAAAGATCTACGATCTCCGGAAGCCAAATCCTTTCTTCCTGTTCAAGAGTGGAAGGTTGAAGAAGGCAGTGGATTTGTTTACGAGGCAGTTCATCAACGGAAGGATGGAAGCACCTTCACGGCGGAAGCGAGTTCAAGGGTTTTCGAAGTGGATGGGAAGACGTTTTATCAGGAGATTATCCGGGACATTACCGAGAGAAAAAAGGTGGAGGAATTGTTTCGGATTTCAGAAAAGAAATTCTCGAAGGTGTTCTATGCCAACCCCTCCTGGGTGGCCCTCGCAACGTTCAGTGAGGGTCGCTTTATCGAGGTGAACGAGAGATTCCTGGAAATGACCGGTTTCAGGAGAGAGGAGGTGATCGGCAGGACGAGTGCAGAGCTTGGCTTGTGGGTCGTTCCGGAAGAAAGAGGCAGGATGTTGTCTCTGCTAAAAGGGCAAAACGGATTGAGGGATTACGAAGTGATGTTTCGAGCCAAGACGGGAAATCTTTTTCAGGCCCTCTGGTCAGGCGAACTGATTGAAATGAATGGAGAGGTTCTACATCCTGAGCATTGTTCAGGATATTACGGAGCGGAAGCGCATGGAGGAGGCCCTCCGGGAGAGTGAGAGACGATACAGGGAACTTTACGACAATGCTCCGGTGGGATACCATGAGCTGGATACCGATGGCCGGATCGTCCGGATTAACCGGACCGACCTGGAGATGCTCGGGTATACTGCCGAAGAAGTGTTGGGGCAATATATTTGGAAGTTTAACGTCGAAGAAGATTTAGCCCGTGAAGGGGTCCTAAAGAAACTTGCCGGTGAAGTGACGCCCGGGCATGCTTTCGAGAGGGCCTACCGTCGCAAGGACGGGACGACGATTTCGGTCCTGCTGAAGGACCGGTACGTTTTCGATGATGCGGGACGGATTGCAGGCCTGCGGGTCATCATCCAGGATATCTCCGAGCACAAACGGATGGAGGAGGCGCTTCGGGAGAGCGAGAGACGATACCGAGAGCTTTATGATGAGGCCCCGGTGGGATACCACGAATATGATGCCGGAGGGCCGGATCGTCAGGATCAACCGGGCCGGCCTGGAGATGATCGGATATGCTGAGGAAGAGATGTTGGGTCAGTTCGTCTGGAAGACGAATGCGGATGAAGAAGGGGCCCGGAAACGGATACTGGAGAGACTTTCAGGGATCCGGCCGCCCGACAACGGTCTTCAGACAACGCTTCGCCGAAAAGACAGGACGACCTTCCCCGTCCTGATTGATAATCACCTCATCCGGGATGAACGGGGGCCGGATCACGGGGATGCGGTCCATTGTCCAGGACATCACCGAACGTGAGAAGGCGGAACGAGAATTGATGTTCCTTCAGGAACAGCTTCGGCAATCTCAGAAGCTGGAGGCGGTGGGCCAGCTGGCCGGCGGCATCGCCCATGATTTCAACAACCTCCTTACGATCATCAAAGGATACAGTGAGATTTCTCTCAGGGGGTTGAAAAAGGGCGATCCGCTGAGGGCGAGCATCGAGGCGATTCAGGAGTCTGCGGACCGGGCCTCAGGGCTGACCCGACAGCTGCTTGCCTTCAGCCGGCGACAGGTGATGGAACTGAAGGTCCAGGACCTGAATGATCTTGTCACGGACCTGGACAGGATGCTCCGACGGATTATTGGAGAGGACGTCGAATTGGAGACCCGGTTGGAAGAGGGGTCTGGGACCGGTGAAGGTGGATCCCGGCCAGATTGAGCAGGTGATCGTCAATCTTGCGATCAATGCCAGAGATGCGATGCCACGGGGAGGAAAATTGACGATTGAAACAGGAAACGTGGAACTGAATGAAGACTATGCCCGTAATCATATCGGAACGAAACCGGGCCGCTATGTGCTGCTTTCGGTGAGTGATAACGGGACGGGGATCGCTCCTGAAATCAAAGAACGGATCTTCGAACCTTTCTTTACGACGAAAGACAAGGGTAAGGGAACAGGTCTGGGACTGTCGGTGGTATACGGGATCGTGAAGCAGAGTGGAGGAGAGATCTGGGTGTACAGTGAACTGGGACAGGGAACCTCATTCAAGATCTACCTCCCGAGAGTGGACGAACCGCTTGAAGAGATGAAAGGAAGGACCGAAGGCATGGAAGAGCCTCCATCTCCCAGGGGGAACGAAACCGTGCTTCTCGTGGAAGACGAAGAGGGGGTCCGGAACCTGGCCGTCCTCATTCTGAGAAAGCAGGGCTACAGGGTTCTGGAAGCGGCCCAGGGCGGGGAGGCGCTTCTGATCTGTGAGAAGCACCAGGGGCCGATTCATCTCATGGTGACCGATGTGGTGATGCCGGGAATGGGGGGGCCAGAACTTGCGGAACGGTTGGGAACGCTTCACCCCGAGATGAAGGTTCTCTTTATGTCGGGTTACACGGATGACGCGATCGTGCATCACGGGGTTCTCAAGAAAGGAACTGAGTTTATTCAGAAGCCCTTTACACCGGATGGGTTGGCAAGAAAGGTGCGGGAGATCCTGGATAAGCCGTGATCTCGGAGAAAGCCGGCAACGGAAAAAAACTCCGTTAAGGGGCCACGGTGACGATGCCCGTATCGTCGTTCGGTCACGTCCTTCGTTTCGGAAACGGACGCAACCGCCTGACGTCTAACGAAACGAGCTTCGTAACCGTAACCCTTATCCGAAAACACGGAAGAATCTCACCGTAAGAGAGTGTTCTCCAGGTACGGATTCTTTAACGGGGCTTCTTAGAGATCGCCTTCCCGGACGACCTTTAAGACAAAAATCTCCGTGAGGGGCGGCAGGGTGTCTTTGTTGACCACAAAGGCGTTACTGTTGGAAAACCTGGCCCGGTAGGAACCATCGACAAATCTTTCCAGAACATTCATCTGATACCAGTAGTGCATGGGAACGACGATTTTCGGCTTCAGCTGCTCGATGATCTGCTTTGCCCCTTCGGGCCCGATGGTGAATACGCCGCCGATGGTCTGAAGAAGGATGTCCACCTTTCCGATTAACTGCAGTTGATCTTCATTGAAAGGTTCGCTGACATCACCGGAATGGCAGATGCAGAGGCCGTCCACCTCGAAGACGAAGGCGGAGCCCTTGAGGGCTCCCGGATAGCCGGGGGCTGCCCTCTGGTGGACGGGAACGTTGTAGATGAGAACGTCCCGGAAGGTGACGTTGATCTGGTTCCATTCCTCTCCGCCGTCTTTCATGCCCCTGAGGATCACAGGATTTCCCTTGGCCAGGCCTGCGTTGTTGTGATTCCCGTGCTCTCTGCCGATGGTGACGACGTGGGGCCAGACTTCAGGCATGGGAAAACCCATGGCTCCGAAAGGGTCCGTGATGATCCGGGTTCCCTGGGCCGTTGTAATCTGGAAGAAAGAATGGCCGAACCATTTGATTTCTACGTTTCCCTTTGCTGCGGCCGGAACAACGGAGTAGCCCTCGTCCACGATATTGGGATTCCGGCATCCCGCATCCAGGTGCCCGCAGGTCAAGCATACGATGAGAAGGATGAACAATAATCTCATCTTCATATTCAAACCTCCCTCCAGGAAATCCGAAATTCGAATATCGAATTCCGAAACAAATTCAAAATCCAAATGTCTCAAACAAGAGCTCTTTTTCTATTGCCTTTATTCGAATATTTGAGTTTGTTTCGGATTTCGCCTGCCTGCGCGAAGCCGCTTCGGCGAAGGCAGGGGTTTCGTGCTTCGAAATTTTTTCTTAGAGGAGTCCCCACTTCCTCCTCAGGTACCATTCCCCGGAGAGAAGAAGGACGATCCCTCCCAGCACGTAAAGGTTTTCCCAGAGCGGAAACCGTCTTTCTTCCACAAAACGACGGGTCCTTTTTTCGGCAACATGGTCCGCTTCCTTTGACACCTCTTCCGCCGTATTGAGCATTTTCCCGCCCGTGGAAGCCGCGATCTGCCTTAAGCGGTCGTGGTCGGGAAACGCGTCGAGATGTTCCGCCGGCGTTCCAATGAGGAGCGAATCCTCGACGGAACCCTTTTGAGTCTCGATCTTTATCCGGTAGACCCCGTTCTTTTTGGGGAGAAAGGAACCCAGGAGTTCTCTGGAGTCCTTGCCCTTCTTGATTTCCGACTCCATCCTGATGCCGTCGGGGTCCCAGAGAGACACGGAAACGGATGCCGTCGGGGTCGGCGAAAGAGAATCCTGTCTCATGTTTATCGTAAACCCTACTTCCTCTCCGACCTCTCCTCGCTTCTCGGGCAGGGTGATCTGGACCCATTCGAGGCTTGGATCTTTCGTCAGCCACCGGACCATCCTTTCCAGAAGCCGGAGATAAAAGACGTTCCCCTTGCCCCGGGCCACCATGCCCGTATGCCATTTCCAGGCGTAGTCCGTGCCGAGCGTGAGGACCCTCCCTTTCCCATAGGTGCCAACGGTGAGGATGGGTTGGGAAGCACCCTCTGAACTCTCCACCAGGACGGAAGCCGAGCCCTTGGCTTCCTGCAGATTGATCCCGTCCAGGGAAGGGATTTCTTTCCAGAACGCCTCTTCTCGCGCAAAGTCCGTAATGGGATGGGTGGAGCCGGCGCGGCTTAATTTGACACCGATGGGGGAACCCCGGCGATAATTCTCCTTTTTTTTCAGACGGACAGGAAGGATCTCTTCGAGGGGAGGACTGCCGTATCTACCTTCTTCGGAAAAATAGGGGCCGCCGATCACGGCGAAACTTCCCCCCTCTTTAACGAAATCCCGGACCCCGTCGAGATGATTCGGCCGCAAATAGAGATGGGGGGGGAAGTTGTCAAAGATCAGGAGATCAAAGTTCTTGAGTTCTTTTGTAAAGAGAGTCTCCACCGGAAAGGGGATGAGGCTCTGCTCCTGAAGGGGTACGTTGATGATGTCCGTAGGTGTTCTTAGGATCACAAAGGAGAGGAGATCGACGGAGGGGTTATCCTTGAGGCCGCTCCTCATAAAACGATAATTCATACTTGGACTGCCGGAGATCATGAGAACCCTGATCTTATCGCGGACCACTCTCAAAGGGAAATGGACCGTATTGTTGGCGGTTGAACTTTCACCGAATTGGGTCTGGACGGATAGGGATAGACGATGTTCCCCGATCTCTTCCGGGACGAACGAGAACGAGGCCGTCACCTCAGAGGGGCTTTTCGTGATGGAAAGACTCTTCGTGCTCAGTATCCGGTTCCCATCTCTCAGAATCACCGGAAGGGTCATTCCCGAATAGCCGTAGGATTTGACCGTGACTTCCACCGGCGTCTCCCGGCCCCTGAATGCGAGAGGGGGAGCTTTGACGTCCTTGATCAGATTGTCCTGATATCTTCCCGGGTCACCGAAAGGAACGACAAGGACGGGAGTGTGGCCGGGGAGAGCCCCCTCCCAGCGGAGGTTCCCATCGCTCAGAAGAAGGACCGCCGTGTTCTGCCGGTCGAGTTTTTCCAGGGCCTCGGGGAGAGCGGCGCTTTCTCCCTCTGCCTTCAAGCCGGACAACTCCCCGGCCCGTATCGGGTTGAGAGAGACACCCAGGGTGTAAAGCTTTACTTCGAATCTTTCCGAAAGGGAAGTTAAAAGCGACCTCTGACCATCGGTTAAAAGGCGCCTTGCTTCGTCCAGCCGGTTGCTCACCCCCTCCCGTCCGGGCAGACTCATGCTCCGGGAGGTATCCAGGAGGACCGCAAGGGAGGGGGCCACCCGATGTTCTTTCCGAAGGATCGAATAGGGATTCAGTGCAAAGGAGAGGAGGAGGAAGAGAGCGATGAGGCGAAGAACGGAGATGGCCAGGGCTCGGTAGGGGTTCAATCTCTTCGAAATGAGCCGATACTGGAGAAGAACGGAGACCAGCGCGAGAAGGCAGAGAAGGAAGATCAGCCAGAAGGGGAGGATCGGTTCTATCAGGAGTTGTTTCAGGTTCATAAGAATTTTCGCTTGTTGATGAAAGGATGGTGGATCACATCCTTTTTATAATCCGAGGTCAGGGAATAGACGATGATGTTGATTCCGGCTTTGAAAGCGGAGCTTCTCTGGGCCTCCCCGCCCGGGGTGCATTCGTTGATCCATCTTCCGAACTGGTCTCTGGACCAGGCGCCGGACAGGTCGTTCTGGGAATAGATGACCGGGGTCCAGTTGTCGATGGTGATGCCTTCGAGATAGGGATTGACCCTCAGGCGGCCTCCAAGGGTTTCGAGGAGATAAAAGCTCTGGTAGACGGAGTGATCCTGAGGAAGCCTTTTCAATTCGTAGCCGGGGAGAACGGCCTTCATCTCTCTCCGAAAGGCGCGATCAAACCCGAACCCCCTGGTGCCCATGGTGTCTTCGGCAAAGAGAAAGCCTCCGTGCATGAGAAATCGTTTCAGGATCTCCCGCTCCTGGAGACTGAAAGGTTCAAACTCATACTTCCCGGCCGCATAAAGAAGGGGACTGAAAAAGAGATCGGGGTCCGAAAGCATCATCGTCCGTCTTTCCCTTGAGGCATCGATACTCGTTCTCAATTCAAGTTCTTCGACCATGGCCTCCACGAACTGCGGGTTGGGATCCCATTCCCCTCCCCGATATTTGAGCTGGCTGAAAAAGAATTGGGGAAAGGGACTGCTCCAGACGAAACGGGGCCCCAAGAGGAGCATTCCGGCAGCCATCTGCAATCCGGAGGAGATCAAACGTCGTCTTGAAATCATGGCAAACCCCATCGGGCTGTTGCCCAAACCAACGGCTCGCCCTTCGACAGGCTCAGGGCGAACGGTGATACGGCGGACTCATGCGAGGTTTCCGTTCATGCTGAGCTTGTCGAAGCATGAGATTGAGCTCATCATATCCTGTTTGCGATCGCCATCTCGGCGGCGAGAACGGCGAACAGAAAAGCCAGAAGAAACGGCCAGATCTCTTTTGTCTTTCCCTGAGATGCAGTTATTAGCCCTTCCTGATAGTCGACGATCTTCAGCTTCACATGCTCAAACTTTTTCTTCATCTCCCCGTTGGTGACCTGGGTCGGATCCGACTCCTCCAGCGGGACGTTTACCCCTTGTCGCCTCTCGCCCGAGGCCAGGGAGAATTGATAGATACCGGGACCTCCCGGGGGGATCCCCTCAGGAGTCATGACTTGGACGGGACGGACCTTCTCCGGGAAGGGGTCGCCTAACCGCACTCCCTTCGGGACCGAATCCAGTGATCCCTTTAAGAGTCCCTGAATCAGGGGGAGATAGGAAGCCTTAAGGGGGAGATCATTCCAATCCAGATCGGCGCTGGATACGAACAAGTAAAGCCTTCCCTTCCGCAGATCCGCCCCGGCAAGAAGAGGGTCCCTGTTATCGAGGGTGAGGAGATTTCCTGTGCTTCCCTCGACCTTGAAGTACCGGTAGAAGGCGGCACTCTTCAGGCTTTTTGCTCCCATGTCGGAGACGGAGGTCAATCCCTCCTGGTTGAGATGGATTTCGCCGATGTGGGCCGGTTTTATCTCGCTCAGGGTCTTCAAGTCTCCCAACCTCCAGGGAAGGAGGGGAAAACGGTTGTAGACTTCCGGATCCACCCGGTTGCCCAAAAAGATGACCACGGTTTTACCGGATTCGAGAAATGAAGCGAGTCTAGACGCCTGGGGTCGAGAAACGTTGAGTAAGCAAACCGCCTCGTAGGGGTTGAGATCGATGTTCGTAAGCTCCTCTTCCGGAATCACACTGGGGAGGAAAGGCGATTTGTCAGAGCCTCCCGGGTTGAGGGCATTTACGAGGTAGTAGCTTTCGCTGGCCCTGAGGGAGGCCCTGGGGTCTCCGTCCACAACAAGAACCTTCATCTTCTCCCTGACTCTGACCGGGAAATAGAAAGCATTATCCGGAGTCAGATTGTCTTCAGACAGCCTCACCTCTCCGTCGATCCAGCCGGTTTTGTCGAAGGAGAGAATAAAGACGGCGGTTTCTTTCCCTCCGGGCCCGATACTCCACCCGTTTCTGATCCACCTTACTACCGGAGAGGTAGAGCTGGACCGTGGTAGAAGCGGCCCGGTCCGAGAAGTTCCGAACGGTGACCTCCAGGCCGGAAGGGGTTCCCAGGACGGGGTCTTCTGCGGTCCCCTGCACCCCTTCAACGGCAAGATTGGATGCCTTCTCAACTCGCCCCACCCTCAAAAAGGTGATGCTGACGTCGGCCGGGATCACATCCAATTCGGCCAGTCTGAAGGCGTCCCAGTCTGTCCTGGCCATGTCACTGATCACAAAGATCCCTCCGGGCCTCCGGAGATCCCTCAGATGAGAAAAAGCGAGGCTGAGAGCATGGGTGGGGTCGCCCCGTCCAAAGGAAAGGGGCACGCCATCAATCTCGGCGGCGGCTTCTTCGGGATTCATCTGGCGGACTTCATCTTTTTCGGGAGGTTCCCTTCCGGGGAGAAGAGCCGTGGAAATGACGGAGAAATCCCCCTGGAGCGCCCTGATCAATTCTTTTGCCGCCTTTCGGGCGGATGCATAGCGCTCGCCGTTTTCGTCCCGATAACTCATGCTGAGAGAATTGTCGAGGATCACGACATTGGTTCTTTCGTTGCCCTGATTTAGGACCCCCCGGGTCGTGAAGACGGGTCGGGCCGCAAGCAGGACGAGACTCGCGATAGAGAGAATCCGGAGGAGGAGAAGAAGGAGGTGCTTCAGCCTCTGGGGCCGGGCCATCACCTGCTGAGATCGGAGGATGAGACGGACTGCGGAGAATCTCCTCAGGATTCCCTTCCTCCGGGTGAGCCGGTGGATCAGAACGGGAAGGGCGCAGGCCGCCAGACCGAAAAGAAAGAGAGGGTTTAGAAACGTGAGAGCCATATGAGTTAGAATAATAGAGTGTCGGTAATTCGTGAGTAGAGTCGCAAAGTCCAAAAGCAAATCCGCGAAACCCGGAATAATTCAGATTATAAAAACACTCGACACCGTTCCCACCGAAGAGCGCTTCGAGTTTATTCGAAGCTTTGTTGGTGCTCATTTCGATATTGTCTTCGGAATCTCTGCATTTCGATATTCGGATTTCATCTTATTTTTTCAGTTTTTCTCTCCACGAGAGATAGCGGGCCAGGGCCCGGTCCAGTCCAACGGAGGTGTCCATCAGGAAATAATCAACCAGGTTTCCGGCACAGGCGTTCCGGTAGTTCTCGATCAGGGAGTTGATTGTCTTCAAATAGGCGGACCGAACCCCATTCGGATCTGTCAGACAGTTTCAGGTCTTCTTCGAGATCCTGGAAGAGGGTTGCCTTATCAAAGGGGAACTCCAACTCGTCGCGATCGAGGACATGAAAGACCATCACGTCGTTTCCCTTGGAACGGAGCTGTTTCAGGCCTCGAAGCACTTCATCCGGCTCGTCCAGAAGATCGGAGATGAGGAGAATCAATCCCCGCCGTTTCAGGGAACCGGCAAGTTCCTGAAGGACCGTGCCGGAAGCCGTCCTGCCGGCGGGCCGAGTTGCCTCCAGTTCCTTCAAGACGGCGAACAGGTGACCTGGAGTCGCCTTGGGGGGGATGATCTTTTCGATCTTGTTCGAAAAGGTGATCATTCCTACGGCATCCTGCTGCCTGAGCATGAGGTATGCCAGAGAGGCTGCCAGTGTGGCCCCGTGATCGAATTTGCTCCATCCATCATGGCCATAAGTCATGGATCCGCTGGAATCGACCAGGAGGTAAGCCTTTAGATTCGTGGCTTCCCGGTATTCCTTCAGATAGTAGCGGTCGAACTTGCCGTAGGTCTTCCAATCGATGTGGCGAACGTCGTCGCCCTGAGAATACTCACGATGTCCCTCGAACTCGGAACTGAAACCTTTGGCAAGGGAGGGATGGATCCCGACCATGACCCCGTCCACAATGAAACGGGCCCTCAGATGAAGATGTTTCATTTTGGCCAGAACCCTGGGATCGAAATGGTTCAAGGCTTAATCTCCTTCAACAGGTGGTTGATCACATCCAGGGACGTGATCCCTTCAGCCTGGGCTTTAAAGTTGGTGATGATTCGATGCCTGAGAATGGAAGGGGTTACGGCCCGGACATCTTCCACGGAGGCTACGTATCTCCCATTCATGATCGACCTTGCCTTGGCCGCCAGAATGAGATGCTGAGTCGCCCTGGGACCTGCCCCCCACTCGACCCAGTCCTTGACGAAGGGAAGGGCTTCCGCCTCCTTAGGTCTTGAAGCCCGCAGCAGGTTGACCGCATAACCGATCACATGGGACGATGCGGGAACTCTCCTTACCAGGTCCTGCATCTCCAGAATTTTTTCGCTGTTAATCACCTTTTCGAGAAGGGGGCAGTAAGATGAGGTCGTGGTTGCGATGATCTTCATCTCCTGGTCCAGGGTCGGGTACTCGATCCCGATATTGAACATGAATCGGTCGAGTTGTGCCTCGGGCAGAGGATAGGTTCCTTCCTGCTCGATCGGGTTCTGGGTGGCGAGAACGAAGAACGGGAGATTGAGGGAATGGGTGTTTCCCCCTGCTGTGACCTTATACTCCTGCATCGCCTGGAGAAGGGCCGCCTGCGTTTTGGGAGGGGTTCGGTTGATCTCGTCGGCGAGAAGGATATTCGTAAAGATAGGCCCCTTCACGAAACGGAACGTCCGGTGTCTGGTGGACATCTCCTCTTCCAGGATGTCGGTCCCCGTGATGTCCGAGGGCATGAGATCCGGGGTGAACTGGATTCGCTTGAAGTCGAGATCCATGATGCCGGCCAGTGTTGAGATAAGCAGGGTCTTGGCCAGGCCCGGGACCCCGACCAGGAGGCAATGACCTTTAGAGAAGAGGGCGATCAGGACCTCCTCAATCACCTTGTCCTGGCCGATAATGACCTTCTGGATCTCCGAGGTGATTTCGGCTTTCATTTTGCCCACCTCTTCCACCTGGGCGAGATCGCTGTCAGACAGATTCGATTGTATCGCGGCTTCCATGCTTTCTCCTTTTGTGGAAACGTAAGGGGTAAGGCGTCAGTCGCAAGGGGTGATGCGAAAACTCAAAAGCGGAGACAAAAATTCCTTGCCTTTGAGCTTTCAACTTTGAGCTTTGAGCCTTGACCTTTCAACTTTGAACTTTGAGCTTTCAGCTTTGAGCTATGAGCTATGCGCTTCGAACCTCAAACCTCTAACCTCCACCCTCAACCCTTGAACCTTCGGTTCACCTGGGTTCCATTAATCTTCGGGTCATCTCTTTCTCTTTCAGGGCCGGTTCCCTGTCCCCCAATGCCTCATAGGCTTTGGCCAACCCCTGGTGTACATTTGGATTGAAGGGATTGATCTGAATCGATTCCTGAAAGGCCTCTTTGGCCGCCTTGAATTCCTTGAGTCTCAAATAGGTCTCTCCGAGCCGGGTGTAGACGGTCGGATGGTCCGGAGACAGGTCCATGGCCTTTTTAAGAAGATCCAGCGCTTCCTGACCCTGATCCATTTCCAGCAGGACCGCCGACAGCTTGTTGATGATCGGGACGGAGTTTCGGGTCTCCGTCAGTGCCCGCCGGTACTCCATGGCGGCAGCCCCAATCCTGCCCCGGTCCTTTAACAGGTCCCCCAGGTGGGTCCTGTTTCTTGCGACCATCGATTTGATTTCCTCCATGTCGAGACGCTCCTCATCCACCTTTCCTTCCTTTATTTTGTAAGGGTGAACAGTGGATGCTTCGGTCTCCCGGAGTTTTTTCGAAGCCAGGTATTCTTTCCAGTTTCCCTCAAATTCATTGAACTGCATGCCTAGAACATCCCTGATCGGGTCGCTCGCCCCCCGATGCGTATAGGTCGTCATCCGTCTCATGATCTCTTTTACCCCGTCAGGTCCGGCCTTGGCGAGGATGAACTCGATGGCGGAGGCGCCCTGTGCATAGGCGAGCTGGACCTCCTCCGGTGTCTCCAGCCTGATCAGGGAAGGTTCCATCTGTTCGAACCCGATCAGCTTCCGGGCTGAAAGGGCCCGGGCCAGCAAGGTCTCATAAAGAGGAGAGAGGTAGGAGGGGCCTTGCCGCCAGCTCGTCTCCTCGTACTTCGCCAGTCCTTCATGAAACCAGATGGGGGCCTTATTCGCCGTCAGCTTCACAATGAGGTAGTGCATGTACTCATGGCTGACGGCATCAAGCCAGCGGTACCCGTAGACCAGGGCCCTGGGAGAGAGGATCATGAGCTTATTGAACTTGGTCAGCCCCACCGCTCCTGTCACTTCAATGTCACGGGGGGACAGGGTGGAGACATAATGAAATGTTTTTGCGTCAGGAAGGACTTCCACGCGGATCTTCTCTCTGGGCTGAAAACCGTACTGTCGCGCCATGACGCCGTAGGTCTGTTCCAGGGCGTCGATGAGGTAGTCCGCCAGGATCCCATCCTGCTTCTCATCGAGGTGAATGACGAAATGAGGACTTTCAACCCTTTTCAGCGTATTGAGGACCCCGAGGGTCTCCTCGAGAAAGAGGGCAAGCCCTTTTCTGGGGTCCGTCTCTCCCGCTGCAACGGCGGCCTTTGCCAACCTCAATGCTTCCGGGTAGTCTCCCCTGTGAAAAGCGATATGGGAAGCAAGCTCCAGAAGCTGGGGATCTTTCGGCTCCTGGGGGAGGAGCGTCTTTGTCTCTGTCCAGGCTTCCTCCACTTCCCAGGCGTCCAGTTTTGCCACGAGGGACTTCATTGCCCCTTCCGACGGGGCTCCCTGAGCCAGGACGGGGAGAAGAGAGAGAACCAAAAAGATGAACCAGACCCATCGCTTCATTCTGTCAGACCTCTAAAATATCTTTCCACTTCCTTCCTGTACCGGGGAGGAACGCCATCCTTCAGGGATTCGAGCACCTTCTCTCTCAGGATTTTTGGGGCCTTATACGCGTCTTTCGACGGGGGATCGAATTCCTCCCGGTCGATCCCCGTGAAGCCCTTCTCGATCGGGCGATTAAACTGGGGCTGAGGCAGGGTAGGCATGGGGCCCCATGGGCCGTAGTACCAACCCGGCCTCGGGTCATATCCCCACGGGATTCCCCAGCGGGCCATCTGCATGCGTGCGGCCATCTGCTGGGCCATCTGCTGCATTGCCTGCTGGGATTTGCTCAGCATCCTGATCGCTTCCTGCTCCGGCGGAATGGCGTCGGAGGCCTTCTCTTCCCTCAATCGGCCCGATGCGTCCCCCATGGACCCCGCTGCGTCTCTGAGGTCGTTCAGGATCCCGGTATCCATTCCGGGAAAGAGCTGAGCCAGCATCTCCAGTTTCTCTTTGACCGCTCTGGTTCTCTCTTTCAGGTCTTCCTCCCGGGAGGAGAGACGGGGAAATCTCTCCTTCTGGCTGCGAGTCATGGCCTCTTGAGGATCGGGATAGAGTCCCTTCATCAACTCCTTTAAATCTTCCATCCATTTTTCCAAATCGGGTTTTCCTGAAAGGTCCTTCTCCAATTCTCTCAACATATGGGAAAAGTTTTCCAGCTGTCCCTTTCCGTAAAGGCTTTCCATCTCTTCCAGCCATTCCCTCAGCTCTTTTGGAAGAGACCCGGCGAGAGTCTTCAGGATCTTCTTCAGGTCATCCTGTGAGCGGTTGATCCGGCGTTGCCTCTCTTCGTCCAGTTTCTGCCTGATTTCCCGCTGGATTCTTTCGGTTTCGGCAAGGAGGTCTCTCTGTTCCGCAAGGATTTTGTCAAGCTCACCGCTCTGCCGTGACATCTCCCCCTGCATTCTGTCCATGGGACCCATGCCTGCCTGGGATCCCGCCCTTCCCATGGCAGCCATCATCTCGGAGAGGGCCTGAAGCAATCTCTGAGCAGCCTCCAGCGCTCCTGAGACGTCTCCGGATGAGAGTTTCTTCTGGATCTCTTCGAGGTCTTTGAAGAAATCCTGAAAATCGAGACCGCTCAGTTCCGGGCTGTTCATGAACTCTTCCGGCAGTCTTGTGGCCATCTTGCTCATGGCCTCCATGACGGAGCGAAGAAGCTCTTCGAGCTTCTTCAATTCCTTCTTGATGGCTTCAAGACCTTCCCGGTTGAAGGATTCCTTCAAATCCTTCAGGGAGTCCAGGAGGCGTCTCTGCCGGTTCCGTAACTCCCTGGCCAGGGCTTCCACCTCCTTCATCCTTGCCTTTTTGGCGATGTCATCGGCGAGAAGAGAGAGCCTCTCCATCTCCTGAGTGACGGTCTCTTTCTCCTCTCTCGGCATCCGATCCCTCAGGGAACTCAGGTTGCGCTTGAGGGCCTCCAAATCGAGCCGCTCCGACGGATCCCGGGTCTGGTCGAGTCCCCTGTCCAGGTTTTTCAGGATATCGTCCATTTTTCCCGTCAGGGATTCCTTGTCCCTGGCCGATTCCAGATGGTCTGCCAGGAGGTCTAAAAGGGCATCCGCCACCCTCTGGGCTTCTTCACCGGCCTCTTTCATCTTTTCCCGGTCGTCCTTCATGGTAAAGGTGTGGACTCGTGAATAAGCCACCTTCGGGCCTGAGACAGCATCATTGTCTTTGACCTCAAGGCGATAGAGAACCTTGTCGCCCGGGGTGAGAGCGAGGGGACTCAAATCCCATTTGAAGATCTCGGGTCCGACAAGCCGTCCGCCCTCCGGATCCTTTAAGGGAATGAAATGCTCCCTTCCAGCCAGCTCAACAGACAGTCTGACCCCGGTGATTCCAAAATCGTCTCTGGCTGAGTATGAGAGAGGGATCACTTCATTCCCGGCGATCTCAATGTCCTGGGCAGGAAAGAGGATATCGCCCTCGGGATACTTGTCCTGAATGAGGCGGATCTGATACTGGACAGGCTCAGGGTTTTCGAACCCGAATTCGTCCTTCACCTTGATGGAGTAACTCCCCGGATAGATGACCAGAAGGCTACCGGTGAGTCGATCACCCTTGACGTCGAGGGGGAGCTGATTCCCCTGATTCAGGATGATCTTTCCCTCCTTGACGCCCTTCGTAGCATAAGACTCCAGGTTCACCAGTGTTCCCTTGAAGGCTTCGATATGGCCGTCCTCCTTCACCTCTTTCGGGAGCATGGTGTAGTCTGGAGGGGTCAGTGTCAGCTTGATTCTGCCGATCTCAGGGGGATCCACCACACGAATCCTGGTTTATCCGGGAGGCCTCGCGGCCGGTCGTCGCCTGGAAACGGAATGAAGCCTGTGCAGAGGCCATGCGGTAGACAAAATGGCCGTTTCCTTCGGATTGCATGCGTCAGGCGGAGTTCCTCACGGTTTTCAGGCCAGATCCTCACCAGGAGTTTATCCGGGATGTTTCCTGAAGTTTTCGCCCGGAGGACGACAGGGGTGTGACGAAGGATCGTGGTATCCGGCGGCTCCAGTGTGATGGCGGTTTCCCCTGGAGGGATAGCGGAAAACGGGTGCAGGATGAAAGCAATGGAGCGGTTCAGAAAATGGGGATCCGAAACCAGAACAATGGAAAACGCAAGGACCAGAGGCAGAAGCAGCTTGAGATGGTTGAGAATTTTCTTGAACCGAACGACCTGTCCGGTCTGAATGGAAAGGACCCGGGTAGCCGTCTTCCGGATCTGGGCCTGGATCAGGCTCTCGGAAACCGGGTCATCCCCTTGTCCTTTCTTCAGTTGTTGAAAGAGGAGGAGTGAATTGGTGACATCGTCTCTCAGGTCTGGGAACCTCTCTTCGAGTCCTCTTGCAACGTGCTCCAGGGTGGGTCTCGAAACAACGCGCCGCAATCCAAGGAATAAGAACAGGGCCAGGGTGATGATGGCAGCGAAGGAATAGAAAAGAGGAAGCCGGGGAAAGACGGACCTCAGCTCCAGCACGACGAAGCTGCTCAGGAAGACCAGAAGGATGCAGGAAATCAGCAGGAGCAGAAATTCGGACAAGGCCAGGAGCTGAAGACGGAGAGATAGGCCTCTGAGAAACTCAGCAAGGCGGCCATAATCCTGATGCAAGCCCTCTCTGGGTGTCACCTCCGCCCCCAAATAAACCTTGGCTAAGTTCCCCCCTTTGCTTAAAAAAACTATCGCACATTTCAGGAGGGAGTTCAATGCTTTGCCTCCGGTTCTTCAGGGAAGTGATTGCAGATAACCCCTCAGAAGGTGTGAAAAAAATTAGAAAAAAGGGAAAAGTATCCAGGGCCCAATGAGGGTGGGCCGTTTGGAAAACTTTAGAGCGAAACCTTATCGAGCGAACGAGTGCGTAGATTGGCAATAGTAACGCAGACTTACTGACAGGATGGTTGCCCCGATTAAAAGATCGCAATTCTAAAGTTTGGAAAGCGGCCTGCCCTCGTTGGGCCAGAAAAAGATAAGACCTATTTTTTCACAGCTTCTCAGTTACGTGGGGCGTATGAGGCCGGGGTGTTCCCCGGAGTCGGTCCGATCCGTCCTCACGTTTCAGAAGGCGGATCGTTTGACAGGCAGGGTGACGAGGAGGTTGTGAGGAAAGCAACGCTTTTAGCCCTTTGCAGCGGCATCCTCTTCATGGGTAAAAGCCCCGCCACTGAAACGCTCCGGGTGATCGGCCCGCCACCGGGGAACTGTCTCATGATGCCCGTGCAGAGTCTTCTGGTAACTGAGGAGTTACGATTGCGGCCATTTTTCTCTTGACGTTCTAATGTAAACGGCATATCTTGGGCCACAGGGTTTGAGCCCAAGGTTAGCAGTTTGCCGAAAAACTCATTTTTCGCAGGCTGCTCAAAAATGCCCAGATGCAAGGCGCCCGAAATCCTGAGGAGTGAGGCGTACTTGGATGTACACCGCAACGACGAAGGGTGAGGGCAACGCCGCAGATGGGCGTTTTTCAGCAGCCTGTTAGAAGCCCACATTTGAAATCATCCAGGCTTCCAGGGAGACAGTCGATGAGACGAATCGCGATCGAAGAGCACTTCGGTACGGAAGACTATCTGGCGTATCTCTATTCGAGGAAGGATTGCCCAAAATGGGAAATTGTCGAAGACGAGACCCATGGCAGGATCGAAAAGAAATGGGTCGACCCCTCGCTTCCGCCCACGGTGGTTTATCCCGGCAGGCCCGGTCAACCCGGGAGACTGACGGATCTGGGAGAAGGAAGGTTGAGGGAAATGGACAAGGCGGGTATCGATCTTTCGGTCCTTTCGCTGACCCATCCCGGGGTCGAGGCATTTGACGCCTCGGAGGGCACAACATGGGCGAGGAAAACGAACGACGAGCTCGCGAAAGCCGTCAAAAGACATCCGACAAGGTTCGCCGGACTGGCTGCTCTTGCACCTCAAGATCCCCGAGGAGCGGCTGATGAGCTCAAACGGGCGGTCACAGGACTCGGATTGAAAGGAGCCTTGATCAACTCACACATCCGGGGTGAATACCTCGATGACAGAAAGTTCTGGACGATATTCGAAATGGCAGAAAAGCTCGATGTGCCGATCTATCTTCACCCTAAGTGGCCGTCACCGGACATGTTAAAACCTTTTTCAACCTATCCAGGGTTATCACGGGCGATGTGGGGGTTCGGAGCCGATGCGGGTGTACACGTGATGCGCCTCATCCTCAGCGGCGTCTTCGACCGGTATCCCCGCTTGAAGATCATCCTTGGACATCTTGGAGAGGCAGTTCCTTTCTGGCTGTGGCGGATCGATAACAGGTACGCCGTAGACAGCAGGAGCGAATCTACCGAGTCCGAAAAACTCCGGAAAAAACCGAGTGAGTATTTCAAGGGGAATTTTTTTGTGACCACCAGCGGGATGTTTTCGCAACCGCCCTTTATGTGCACGTACCAGGTCTTGGGGGCCGACAACATCTGTTTTGCCGTAGACTATCCCTTTGAATCGAGTGATGGGGCGGTTCAATTCATGGATTCGGTACCCATTTGTGATACCGATAAAGAGAAGATCTATCACGGAAATGCGGAGAAACTTTTCAACTTGTAAGTGTTCTCGTTTTCTTCTGTTGAGAGCCTTTCTCTCCGTGACGGCGGCAATGAATAGAAGAGGTACAGGGAGCTACTTTGCGGTGAGGAGGTTGAGGAGAGAGTCTTTGAGGTGGTCGACGTTTTCTTTTGCTTCCAGTTTTTCTCCCCACGTGTCCTGAACATAAAACACATCGAGCAGACGGTTTCCGAGGGTTGAGATCCTGGCAAAGTGGATGTCGCACCCGTGGTCCGTGAGGGTCTGAGTGATCTCGTAAAGGATGCCCATCCGGTCTTCGCCGGTGATTTCGATGATGGTGTAGAAGTCGGACCCTCGGTTATTGACGGTCACCTCCGCCGCCACGGCAGGAATGACCTTCTTCTTGAGGCCATTCGATTCCTTTCTCTGTGAGAGGAGGTCTTTCAGGGAGAGACTGCCGTTCAGGATGGCCTCGAGATCTTTCTTGAATTGCTGGAGATGCCGTTCCGCCTCTCCTGTGGTGTCCTCCACACGGAAGGTGTCGAGGGCGACCCCGTTGCCCCAGGTGTGGATCTGGGCTTCGAGAATGTTGAGGCGGTTGACAAACATGGAGCCGGCGATTTTAAAGAAGAGGCCGTAGCGGTTTTTCGTACAGGTGGTGACCTTTGCCCGCCTCCCTTCTTCAACCTCCCAGGTCGCGAAAAGCGATTCCTTTTCCAGGGAGCGGGCCAGTTCAATATGTTCCACGATCTCTTTCCACGAAAAGCACGAGAGATAGCGCGTGGGAAGATCCTCCACAACCTGTGCCACCACATCCGGCGGCAGGGATTCTTCGAGCTTCCTGATGATCTCATCCCTTTTCAGCGAGGGCTGGGTGTCTTCCCCCTTTTCGAGGACTCGGGATGCTCTCATGAAGAGTTCCATCAGGAGCGAGTCTTTCCAGTGGGTCCATGCCTCCGGACCCACCGCCTTGATATCTGCGAACGTCAGGAGGTAGAGCATCTTCAGCTGGAGGAGGCTTTCCGCTTCGTTGGCGAACCGAACCATGGCCCCTTCGTCGTGAAGGTCCCTGCGGAAGGCCGTTTCGAGCATGAAGAGATGGCGGCCGACCAGGAATTCCATCAGACCGATTTCTTCGGAGGAAAGGCCCATCCGTCCGGCGATGACCTTCACCATCTCTTTTCCGGTCAGAGAATGATTCCCTTCCCTTGCCTTTACCGATGTCATGGAGCAGCGCCGTGAGATAGAGGACTTCGGGTTTTTCAATCTCCCGGATCAGCGAGGTGAGGAGAGGATACTGGTCCTGATAATCTCCTTTCCACAACCGCTCCATCTCCTCCAGCGCCAGGAGGGAATGGACATCCACGGGGTGAACATGATAGAGGTCGTAATGGACTTTGCCCTCAATCTCGGCGAACTCCGGGATATAGTGGGTGAGGAAGCCCAGCTCGTGCATCTTTTCGAGAACGACCTTCATTCCCTCTCCCTTTCGCAGGATGGAGAGGAAGGTCCGGTTTACCGCTTCGTTCTGCCTGAACCGGTCGTCGATGAAGTGAAGGGCTTCCAGAACGGCTTCCTCGGTCCGGAAGTCCATCCTGACCCCGTAGGTCTGGCAGTGGGCAAACAGGGTCATCAGCTTGGGAGGATCCCGCTTGAACAGGACAGGGTCAAGGAGACGCAGCTCCCCGTTCCGGATGCCGAAGTTCTCATCGATCCTGCCCCGTTTGAAGTAACCCCATCCCCTCTTAAGGCCGGAGGGCTCTGAAATCGCCTCTTTCGAGAAGACCGACACTGAAGTTGAGGACCCTCCGGGCCGAGATATGGTACTGCCGCATCATCTCCTCGATTCCCGTTGGTCCCGAAGGAAAACCGAGAATGGGTGCGATCTTTTCCTGAAGTTCGAAGGTCAGATCGTCCTGTCTCCTTCCGCTGAGCGAGGTGGAGCTGGTTTCGGAGGGTCCAGAGGAAGTCGACGCCTTTTTCGAGGGTCCTGGAATGGTCGGGGAAGAGGATGGACTCCCACCGGTCGGTCTTATATTTCGCCCGGACGATCCAGCAGCCCATCTGAAAATCCCTCAGTCCCCCTTCTCCCTCTTTGATGTTGGGTTCCAGGACGTATTCCGGGACTTCATACTTCTGGTGGCGTTGACGGAGTTCTCCCATCAAGGTTGCGGCGAACTCGTGGACGTGTCGGTGGAGAATCTTCTTTGAAAACAGCCCGTAGAGGCTTCGAAAGAATTCGTACTCCCCGTCGAGATACCTCGCATCGATCAGGCTGGTCTTGACCTGCAGATCGGCCTGGGCCATCTTCACACACTCGGGAATCGACCTGGAACTGCAGCTGACATCGAGGCCCAGGTCCCAGAGGGGATAGAGGATCCCTGAAATGAGGGGGGATAGGTCCGATTTTTCGGAAGGGGCGTAGAGGAGGAGAAGATCGATATCCGAGTAAGGGGCCAGCTCGGACCGCCCGTATCCGCCGACGGCCATCAGGCAGACCGAAGGAGCATGGACGGTGGACTGGGCTTTCCGGAAAGCTGTCCTGACCAGTCCGTCCACCATGTCCGAATGCTGACGAAGGAGCTCTTTGGGAGAGACGGTCGTTGAGAGCGCCCTGAGCCATACGGTTCTTGGCGTCCCGCAAATCATCCCGTGTCATCCCGATGTCAAATTGCATCCCTTCCACGTTCTCCCGTCCTGATCCGGATGATCTCTTCCACCGGTGTGACGAAGATCTTTCCATCGCCGATCTTTCCCGTCTTTGCGGCCCTTTCGATCGTTTCGATGACCTGAGGGACCAGCTCGTCGGTAAGGATCAGCTCGATTTTCGATTTTGGAAGGAAATCGATCTTGTATTCAGCCCCCCGGTAAACCTCGGTATGACCCTTCTGTCTCCCGAAGCCTTTGACTTCGGTCACGGTCATTCCCTGAACACCGATCTTAGTCAACGCATTCTTGACCTCATCCAGCTTGAACGGTTTCACAATCGCTTCGATCTTTTTCATTTTTCCTCCCGGTTGAAAGGATCGCAAGGCAAGCGCAAAGCGCATAGCGTTAGAACAGGTAATCAGTGATCGAGTCATCAGTAGACTGATAACTGATTACTGATCACTGATCACTTGATCTTTAATCCGCATTCCGCAATTAGAAACTATAACCCGATTCGCCATGCTGACTCAAGTCAAGACCATTCACCTCATGCTCTTCGCTTACCCTTAGCCCCATGGTCCAGTCGAGTATTTTCAGGATAATCAAGGTGACCACGAAGGAGTAAACCCAGGCGGCGACCACGCTCAGGACCTGGACACCGAGCAGCGACGGATTGCCGAAGAAGAGCCCGTCGTTGCCGGCGGCGTTGATTGCCTTTGAAGCAAAGAGCCCTGTGGCAATCGCACCCCACGTTCCCCCGACACCATGGACGCCGACAACATCCAGAGAATCGTCATAGCTGAATTTGTTCTTGAGGTTGATGGCATAATAGCACAGCGCACCTCCGATCGCTCCGATGAGGATTGCGGAGAGGGGACCCACGAAACCGGAGGCCGGTGTGATGGCAACGAGCCCGGCGACGGCGCCGGAGGCCGCTCCGAGAACCGTTGGGTTGCCGCGATGCTTCCATTCCACAAACATCCAGGAGAGGGCTGCCGCGGCCGTTGAAATATGGGTCACCACAAAAGCGGAGGTGGCAAGGGAGCCGGAGGCGACCGCGCTTCCTCCGTTGAAGCCGAACCAGCCGAACCAGAGCAGGGCCGCTCCGAGAAGGGTCATGGTGAGATTGTGAGGTGGCATGGGGACTTCGCTGTACCCCCTCCTCCGGCCCAAGACGAGGGCGGCTACCAGGGCCGAAACCCCCGAACTGATGTGAACGACAAGGCCGCCTGCAAAATCGAGGGCGCCCAGATTTCTGATCCATCCTCCAGTACCCCACACCCAGTGGGCCAGCGGATCATAGACGAACGTTGCCCAGAGGATGAGAAAGACGAGATAGGTCTTGAATTTGAACCTCTCGGCTATGGCGCCGGTGATCAGGGCAGGCGTGATCACGGCAAACATCATCTGAAAGATCATGAAGGCCTGATGAGGGATGGTTGCTGCATAGTCCGGGAACGGATCGAGTCCCACCCCCCGGAGGCCGATCCAGCTCAGGTTTCCGATGAAATGGCCGACATCCGGTCCGAAGGCCAGACTGTATCCATAGAGGACCCACTGGATCGTGATGACGCCCAGGGCAATGAAGCTCTGCATGATCGTTCCCAGGACGTTTTTGCTCCGCACCATCCCGCCGTAGAAGAGGGCAAGGCCGGGCGTCATGAGCATGACCAGCGCAGAGGAGATCAGGATCCAGGACGTGTCGCCTGTGTCAACCTTTGGAGGCGCCTGGGCAGTCTGAACAGGCGGCGAAACAGCTGTCGGGACCTGCTGAGCAGGCACTTCTCCGGTCTGTTCCGCAGCCAGTGCCCCGCCTACCGCAAAGAAACCGATCAACAGAAAAAGAATGAAGATGTTTTTCATGCCCCCTCCTTCTATCCATTTGTTCTATTCTTGAGACTACGATTAAATTCTTACACGGCCTAACTTATAGCAATTTATCTCCAAAAGAAGCGATCCAGTTATGTCTGGCTTCGATCGCTAGAACCTGAGCCTCGACCTTAACCTTATCAGCAAAAAGGACGAACGAGGATCACTCAGACCTGTCCGCTCGAAAAAAAGTCCTTAAGAAGCGTTCTCCCCTCTTGCCGTACTCGTCGATCCTTTTCTCCGTTTCTGCGAGAATCTCCTCCTTTGAAAAGTGCGGAAAGACAGACCTGTTGAGTTCGTCTCGTTCCGCTTCCAACCACTCCCGAATCATGGATTCGGTCACTTCCAGATGAAATTGGAGACCGTAGGCATTCCTTCCGTAACAGAAAGCCTGGTTCGGGACCGACGTTGCCGTGGCGATCAATTTGCCGAAATTCGGGATCTCAAAAGTATCCTCATGCCATTGAAACACGGAGAAGGTGGTCGGGAATTGAGAAAAGAGCGGAGTCTTCTTGCCGTCTTCCGTGAGGGAGATGTCGTACCACCCGATCTCTTTTACGGGGGCTTTTATCACTCTGGCGCCGAGGGCCTTGGCGATCAGTTGCGCCCCCAGGCAGATCCCGAGAAGGGTCCTTCCCCTCTGGATGGATTCTTTAATGAAGAGGTCTTCTTTCTTCAGGAAAGGATAACGGTCTTCCTCGTAGACATTCATCGGTCCGCCCATGAGGACGATGTGACTCCAGTCGTCGACCTTCGGGAAGGTACCTTCCTTCTCGATACTGAGGACCCGATACGGGATATTCTCCCTCTTCAAGCAGGGTTCAATCAATCCCGGTCCCTCGTTATCGACATGTTTAATGATAAGAGCATTCATATGAAGTCCTTGGAGGAGCGGTCTGTCCGGGTTCATTTCGTGCGCATGCTGCGTATCTTTTGACAGATCCAAACGCAATCCTTGTGCCAAGAAGGAGTAGGAATCGTCTCCTGTCATTTTACTCAAGATTATTCAATGGTTGGCTGGAGCCATACCTGGGGACGTACCGTCCCCAGGTATGACCGTTCTCAGGTATCTTGATGAGATTTAGGCAGGCTGGTAAAAAAGAGCCAATCCGGTTCATCTCGCGGACAAGGCATAATGTCACTGGAGGGACGTGAAACGACCGAGCATCTTCTTAGTCGTGAAGTACATAGGATGCCCGTCATTCGAGTCGATCAGAATGCCAAAGGAGATTATCTGACACGTCTGTGCAGGAAAGTTAAATCAAATGGCGTCTTTCCCGCGTTCACCAGTCCGGATTCGAATGACTTCTTCAATGGCCGAGAGAAAGATCTTTCCATCCCCGATCTTTCCTGTCTTGGCGGCCCGCTGGATTGTCTCGATGACCTGTGGAACCAGGTCATCCGAAACAATCAGTTCGATCTTTGATTTGGGGGTGAAATCCACGTTGTATTCCGTTCCCCTGTAGAATTCGGCATGTCCTTTTTGCCTTCCGAATCCTCTGACCTCGCTGACGGTCATCCCCTGAACACCTATTTTTGTCAGGGCGTCTTTTACCTCATCCAACTTGAATGGCTTGATAATGGCTTCGATCTTTTTCATTGGTATTGTCTCCTATCAAGATTTACCTGGATAAAGGGGTTTCCGATGCTTTGTCGAGGTGGATCCCGCTGTACGCGGGTATTCCCATCTCTGGAACGTCAAGACCGTCTATCTCCGTTTCTCTGTCGACTCTGTTGCCCACCACGACGTCAATGAGCTTGAAGATGACGAGAGAAATCAGACCGACATAAATGAAGTTGCTGACGATCCCGAAGCATTGAGCGAGAAGTTGGGACGGATCCCCATAAAAGAGGCCCTTGACCGTTCCGGGAACACCGTTCCAGCCGTCGCCGTAAGAACCATCCGCAAAAAGACCCAAGGCAAGACATCCCCAGGCTCCGTTCATTCCGTGAACTGCAATGGCCCCCACAGGATCGTCCAGTTTAAGCCTTCTTTCAACAAAGAGGGCCCCTTCTATCACCAGGACACCCGCAATAAGTCCGATGACGCAGGCACTGATGGAGTTAACAAAGGCGCACGGGGCGGTGATCGCCACCAGTCCGGCGAGCATGCCGTTGGCCATCATGCTGGGATCGGGTTTGTTGAAACGCACGATCCACATCCAGAGTGTGGCTGCAACGGCACCCGTGGCAGAGGCCAGCATCGTATTGGTGGCCACGACGCTGATACGCAGGTCTGTCCCTGCCAACGTTGAGCCGGCATTGAAACCAAACCAACCGAAGGCCAGGATAAATGTGCCGATGATGGCCATGGGAAGGTTGTGTCCGGGAATCGGATTGGGGGTGCCGTCCCGGTTGAACTTTCCATCTCTGGGACCGAGCAACCAGGCGCCTACGACAGAGATGACTCCCCCGGTCATATGCACCACCGAGGAACCGGCAAAATCAACGTGTCCGTGGCCCAATCGCGAAGTTTTTCCCCAGCATGGCCAGCCATCCTCCGCCCCAGACCCAGTTACCGTAGACCGGGTAGATGACCGTACCGACAAACCATCCGTAGATGAAGAACGAGAGGTATTTCCATCGCTCTGCCAGGGCGCCGGTGGGAATGGTTGCCGTCGTATCCATAAAGACCATCTGAAAGAGAAAGAGGGCGAAGATCGCAACGTCATAGGAAGATCCCGAGAGAAAGAACCCTTTGGCTCCCAGAAGGCCGAATTCTTTTCCAAACAGGGTGAGGGTCAATTCATGGTCGAGGCCTGCGTATCCGCCTAATGTCGCGATGGGACCCAGGCCGCCGAACATGAAGGCAAACCCGCAGATATAGAATCCGAGCATGCCAAGGGGATAGATCATCAAATTCATGGCCATCGTATGGGCCGCATTCTTGGCGCGGGTAAATCCCGTTTCCACCATGGCGAATCCCGGCTGCATGAACATGACGAGAAAGCCGGCGATCAGTGTCCAGACCAGATTGATCGCCACCCGGTTGTGTCCCACGGTATCCGCCAGTTCTCCCATCGTGGGTTGCCCGGCCTTGGCCGCCGGGACATCCGAGGCATTTCCTGTGTTTGCCCCGCCCGGGTCCGGTTGCCTCGCCGGAGGTGGGCCCGGCGGCTACGCCGGTTCCCGGAGTTGTTTCCTGAGTCTGGGCCATCACGGGGACGGCCAAACCGGCAAGAAAAGATACGAAGATAAGTATCCAACAGAAATTCTTAATCATGTGTGTGCCTCCTTGATCGAATTGTTTCCCCAACTTCACATCCTGCAACCCCTTCCCCTATGGAGTAGGCCTGACGCCACTCTGCGGGGGAAGAGGGTGAACCCATTACCACGTATACATCACACCGAGAGCAACGGTGTCCTGGTTCTTTTTGCTGAACGTCGTGTTCTTTGAATCGAAGCCGTCTTTGTCGGACCAGTCGTGCCTGTATTCCGGCCTGAGGATCAGGTTCTTCGCGACTCGGATCTCGGGCGTGATCGTGATCTCTTTCAGCTTCTGCGGAATGCCCGTTCTCACGCCGTCTTTGTCATTGAAATACTCCCCCCTGATCGAAGCGCTGAAGAAATCGGTAGAAGTCGTATTTTGCATACGCGGCGACTCCGTACCACTTTGAACTCTTCCCGGCGTTCAAGGGGATCTTTTTCTTCACGGGCGTAGTCGGTGTTGACCATGAAGGTCAGCTTTTCCGTTGCTTTGAATGCCGCAACCCAGTCGAAAAGAAATCGGTTATGGGAACTGTTGTCCGCCTGTTCGGGTCCGTACATGAAGCCGAAGTTCATCGTAAAGGGTTCTATGGGTGTTACAACGAACCTTGCCCCCAGGGTCTTTCCTTTGTTATTGTCGTTCGTGTTATCCCAGCCGTTCACCAGGTAGAGGTTGGCAGTGAGGGCCTTTGAGAAGGTATATTCCGCCATAAGGCCTGTGTGGGTAAACGGTACCGCAAAGTTAAAGAGGAACCCGCGCGAATAGTTGTAATTGTCCCTTGCCTCGATCACCTCAGCGCCATGATAGGTGGCAAATTTCCCAAACCGCAGCCCGAGGCCGCTTCCGAGCGGCGCGCGATAATCGATATAGGCCTCGGTCAGGTCAAATTCGTCACCCGGTTGCCCAAGACCTGCGGAATGGATGAACTTGGCTGTCTCGCCCGCTGAAAGCTTCAGCTTGTATCCGACCCCTCCCACGGGCGCCTCCTTTGCAAACTGGATCTGGGCAAGATCGATGAGGAAGGAGTTGTCCTCTCTGTCGAAAATCCTCTGTTCGTTTATCCCTGAGTCGGGTCTTCTGAAGTTGTAGGTATACCCGCCCTGAAGATAGATGCTCAGGCCGAGATAATTCTTTATTTCGGTGACCAGAGTTTTCATATCCTCCGGACTGATGGCAGGTTTTGCCTGAGACCCCGCCTCGGGCTTCGCTTCCTGGCCGATCGCGTTCATCCCCAATGCAAAGATCATCAAAACCGTCAGACTCAAACTCCACAATCTCTTTTTCATCCTTTTTCCCCCTCTCCTTTTTTTGGTCAGCATTCCTTCCAATCGATATCCTCGGATCTCACGACGACGCCGTAGGCGCCGGTCCGATGGATCAAGAAGATCATCTCGTTCTCCGCCCTGTTGAAGATCCATTCCCGATCCCTGAGCTGCCTGTAGACGCCTTCTCTCAGCCTGAGCGGCTTGCCCGTTACCGTGCTTTTGATCCCCCGCAGCATCTTCTTTCTCCTTTCGGTCGATTTCAAATTCACGCGCGCTGTTACAGGCTCAATATCAAGAAAGGTGCCAGCATGGATTTGAATAGGGTGGCCGGGATGAAAGAGGTTAAGAATAAAGGGGTTTTTGAAACTCGTAGAATTGAGGAGGCGTGAATTGTCGCTCCGGAAGAGGGAATAAGAAAACCTACAATTGTGTCGGAAACAACAGGCCATCCCACACAATTGTAGGAATGGAGAAGTCCACTATCGAATTTTCTTCGGCGTGTCTCGTCTTAGGGAGGAGTAGGAATGATGGGTTCCTCTAAAAATGTCATTCCGGCGAAAGCCGGAATCCAGAAGCCCTTAACATCACTGGACTCCGGCGTCCGCCGGAGTGACGAATTGATAATTCTCAGAGGCGGCCTAAAGCTTTACGCTATGCGCTATGCTCCATGCGCTATGCGATTCAGCTTCGGTAGGTTTTCGGATTGATCCTGAGTTTACGGAGGCTGTAGGAGATTACCCTTTCGGTCGTTTTGAGGTATCTGGCTGCCTTGGCCATGTTGCCCTTGGCATTCTTGAGGGCATCGATCAGCAGCTCCTTTTCGAAGTTCTTGATCGCCCCTTCAAAAGAGAGAGAAGGGGTGGTGTCCGAACGGTCCCCGGTCTGCAGGGTGGGTGGGAGGTGGTAGCTGTGAATGACGCGGTCCGTACAGAGCAGGACAGCCCGTTCCATGAGTTCGCGAGTTCCCTCACATTGCCCGGCCAGTGGTACTGCATGAGCATGTCGATTGCGGGTGTCGAAATCCTTCGAACTTCCTTCTTGAACTTCCGGCTGTACTTTTCAACGAAATGGTCGGCGAGGAGAAGGATGTCGGTCTTTCTCTCCCTCAAAGGGGGCATGAAGATGGGGAAGATGTTCAACCGGTAGTAGAGGTCTTCCCTGAAAGACCCGTCCCCGATCGATTTCTCGAGGTCCTTGTTCGTGGCGGCAATAATGCGGACGTTGACCCGCAGCGTTTTGCCTCCGCCGATTCTTTCGAATTCCTTCTCCTGGAGGACCCTCAGGAGTTTTGCCTGGGCGGTTAAATTCAAGGTTCCAATCTCATCGAGAAAAAGGGTCCCGCCGTCCGCCCTTTCGAATTTTCCCATCCTCTGCTCGCTGGCTCCTGTAAAGGAGCCCTTCTCATGGCCGAAGAGCTCGCTTTCGACCAGGGCATCGGGCAGGGCGGCGCAATTGAGCTTGACGAAAGGTTTCGAGGCGCGGGGGCTGTTGAAATGAATCGCGTTGGCCACGAGTTCCTTGCCGGTGCCGCTCTCTCCGCGGATCAAAACGGTCACATCGGGTTCGGAGACCCGCTCGATCAACTGGAAGACCTCCGTCATCTTGTTGCTCGTCCCCACGATATTGTAGAGGCTGTACCTTTCCTTCAGCTGTTCCTTCAGCGTGACATTCTCGTTGAGCAACTGGCGCTTCTCTTCCTGAACCATCTCCTCGATCTTCAGACCCTGGGCCATCATGGATGCCACGATGGAAAGGAGACGAACATCTTCCTCGAAGGCGATCTCCTCGTTGAAGAGGCGGTCCACACTCAGGGTGCCGTAGATTGTCGAGCCGATTTTGATCGGAACACAGACAAAGGAGGTGTCGCTCTTGACGACCCGGTCTCTGGATCGGGTCCGGTTGAGAAAAAGAGGTTCGTTATCGATCTGGGGGACAAAAGCGGGTTCTCCGCTTTCGGCAACCTTGCCCGTGATGCCCTCTCCCACGCGATACCTGCCTCTCCTGGCCTCATCTTCGGTCAATCCATGGGCAGCCTCTATTTTCAATTCGCCGGTCGAAGAGTCGAGAAGGGTAATGGTCCCCCGGTTCATCCCGAGGTGAGAGTGGAAGATCTGAAGGATGTCCGGAAAGACCTCCTGGCAGTTCAGCGTGGATCCGATGGCCTGACTGATTCGGTAAAGAACGGTGAGTTCCTGAACCTTTCTTTCGAGGGGCGCCACAACGCTGAGAGACGGCGTTCCCCGGGTTTTCTTCCCCGGGGCAGGAACGTTAACCGAATCTCTGACAACTTCTTTCAATGGAACTCTCTCCCGCAAGTGGATAGACTAAACCAATGACGAAACAGCAATCCCTATGCCAATGGCACCGAGAAGAGTCATGACTCCTATTTCGTGGCTTGATTCAAGATGTTAGAGGAAAATAAGGACATAGGCTGCCGTCCTTCGGGATACGCGGTCAGAAAGATTTCTCTGCTGAATTTCAGACAGCCTGGCCAAAAAAAACCAGTCTTAAATACCTGATGCCCACCGTTTTCAATGCGATCGGCGTTATTGCGCCATCCGTTGAGCAGAATCTCACCAAAGGCGTTTAGCCCGGAGGGAACTGGAGTTTCTTTAGAATTTTCTTAACGACCCCATCGACCTTCCCATCCTGAGACAGACCGACGATCATGTCGGCATATTTTTCGTAGAGCGGTTTTCGTTCCTGGAAAAGGATGCTTCAAGTCGGTCTTTTCTCGCCACACGATCCCTCTCGAATCGAGATTGGAGATCTGTTTTTCAATCGTTTCAAAGGGGGCATCCAGGAAGATCAGGATGGAATGATCTTTCAGGAAGGCCATCGCCTTTTTCGAATAGATGGCACTGCCTCCGGGAGAGATGACCGTATGGTTCAGCGGCCCCAGTTCCAGGATCGTCTGCTCTTCGATTTCCAGAAACCTCTGCTCGCCCAATCGATCGACGATCCCTTGTAATTTCAGATCGAAGTTTTTTTCAATCTGCTCATCAATGTCGATGAACTCATAATGGAGCACGTGAGCCAGTCTTTTCCCGATGACGCTCTTTCCGGCGCCGGCCATGCCGATGAGGGTAATGTTGGAGGCTTCTTTCTTAAGCGATGAATCGGCGTTCCGCATGGTTATCTGCTATCCCTGAAAATTCCCCTCAGTCCCCCTTTGCAAAAGGGGGAAGACGACTCCTCCCTTTCGGAAAGGGAGGTGGGGAGGGATTTATAATCTCTTGTTTTTGCCCTGACGCTATGCGCTATGCGCTATGCGTTCTTTCATCTTTTCTTAGCCTCTCTGCGAGCCGGGTGAACCTCAGACGAGGCTGATCATTCCGAATCGCGATGGCAAGGGCCTTTTTCGTCCCGACCAGAACGACCAGCTTTCTCGCCCGGGTGATCCCTGTGTAAAGGAGGTTCCTCTGGAGCAGGAGAAAGTGCTGCGTGGAGACAATGAGGACCACAGCCGGATATTCGCTCCCCTGAGCTTTGTGGACGGAAACGGCATAGGCCAGGACCACTTCATCCAGATCGGAGAATTCATAAAGGACAGGTTTCCCGTCATAATCGATGGTGACCTCTCGATTCTCCTGGTCGATTCCCGTAATCCATCCCGTGTCTCCGTTGAAGACCTCCTTATCGTAGTTGTTGACAATCTGCATGACCTTGTCGTGCAGCCTGAAGGTCCTGCCGGAGTGGACAAGACCTGCCGGCTGAGGATTGAGAGCCGTCTGCAACGCTGTGTTGAGGTTGATCGTTCCGATGACCCCCTTATGCATGGGGGCAAGCACCTGGACCTGCTGGAGAGGTCTAAACCCGAATACCTTCGGGATTTCCTGCCGGCAGAGAGCAATGATCCGGCCCAGAATCCTCTCGGGGTTTTCTTCTTCGATGAAGTAGTAATCGGAAAGCGGATGGTCCGGTCCTCTGTCATCCCATGGCCAATTCTTTTCCCCGTCGGACTCCTTCAGGGGAGGGGGCCGCTGGGCCGGGAAATCCTCCTGTGGAAGGGATGATGGATTGAGTGGCAACTCCCCCTGATTTACCCGGTGGGCATTGATGACGATCAAGCTTTTTTGAGCTTGGCGGAAGACGTCCGTCAATCGAACCACATTGAAAGCGCCCGATTCGATCATATCCTTCAAGACATTCCCCGGTCCGACGGAGGGAAGTTGATCCACGTCGCCCACCAGGATGAGATGGGCCGAGTTCGGGAGGGCCTTCAACAGATGGTACATCAGGAGGCAGTCCATCATGGAGGCCTCGTCGACGACGATCGCTTCCATTTCGAGGGGGTCACCCTGGGACTTCTTGAACTCGCCCCTTTGCGGAGAGTATTCCAGAAGCCGGTGAAGGGTCTTTGCTTCGCAGCCTGTCGCCTCGGCCATTCGCTTTGCGGCACGGCCTGTCGGCGCGGCCAGCGCCACCTTCAATTTCAGCTGTTGAAATATTCTCAGAATGGCTCGAATAAGGGTCGTCTTTCCTGTTCCCGGGCCGCCCGTGATGATCAACACCTTCGACCGGGCGGCCGAAAGGATGGCCTCCTTCTGTCTCGGGGCCAGCTCAATGCGAAGGTTCTGCTGGATCCAGTCAATGGCTCTTTCGGGATGAATCGGCCGGATCGGGGAGGGAGAACTCCGGAGTCTTCTCAAACTTTCCGCAATTCCTGTTTCCGCGACATGGAGCGCGGCAGGGTAAACCGCCCGCTCCTCGTTTCCTGTCAGGGTCTCCAGGACGATCTCTCCCTCCCGGGAGAGCTCCGTGACAGCTTGCCCGACGATGGTGGAATCGATGCGCAGCAGCTCTCCTGCCCTGCGAATCAACTCCTTTTCGGGGTAGTAGACGTGACCTTCCCCGGTGCACTCGTTCAAAACATGGGTGAGGCCCGCCTTGGCCCGGATCAGGGAATGATAGTCGATGCCCAGGTGCTGGGCGATCTTATCCGCCGTGAGAAAACCAATGCCCGTGATGTCCCGGATGAGACGATAGGGATTCTCCTTCACGACTTCGATGGAGCGGTTTCCGTATTTTCTGTAAATCTTGGCGGAATAGGAGGAACTGACGCCGTAACTCTGGAGAAAGATCATGACGTCCTTGATTTCTCTGTGTTCGTCCCAGGCCCGCGTGATCATGGCACCCCTTTTCGCACCGATTCCCTCTACGCGGGAAAGTTCTTCGGGCGTCCTTTCGATCACCTCCAGGGTTTTCAATCCGAATCGATCGACAATTCTTTCGGCCATGACAGGGCCGATTCCCTTGATCAATCCGGAGCTCAGATATTTTCGGATGCCCTGAAGGGTCGCCGGGAGAACCACTTCAAAGGTCTTGACCTGAAACTGCTCCCCGAACCGCTTATTCACGACCCATTGGCCGGTGAGTTTCAAGGATTCACCCGGATGGATGCCGGCCAGGTTTCCCACGATCGTGATCAGCCCTTTCTTCTCCTTTTCGTGGAGCTTGGCCACCACGAAGTTACTCTCTTCATTCCAGTAGGTTATTTTTTCGAGAAGTCCGTAGACGGTTTCCATCTCTTCCATGAGCCACCCTGGCTTCTGTTTCCCCGGAGCCATGGACCGGGACGTTAAGAGAGCCATAAGACCTGACAGATGAACTTTAACAAAAGCAGGGGGCAGAGTCAAAAGCCCGCGGGTAAGGGAAAAGCCTTCGTTTGAAAAAGAGAGTGGAATCTGTTATGAAAACTCAATCCCGTTTTTTTTCAACCATCGTGGAGGAAAATAATGTCTCTTAATGCATAAAAGAATGTGGGTTCTTGTTCTTGCTGGTTTCATCACGGCATTTTTTTTATCAGAACCGGCCCTCTCCCCGGCCGCCAAATCGGCCCAGAAGGCGAGGGCACCGAAAGCCGTCCCTGCCGCTCCGAAAACCACCGGTCAGGAGAAATCCCCACAGCCACCAGTAGGCCAATCGACACCGAGTTCCCAGAATCCTCTTCAGTGTGATGCACAGTCCGCGGTCCTGATGGACGGTCTGACAGGCCAGGTCCTTTACGAACAGAATCCTGACCTGAGGATTCCTCCGGCCAGTTTTGTCAAGGTGATGACCCTCTACCTGGTCTATGATGCGATCCGCGCGGGACAGATGAAGATGGAAGATCTGGTGACGGTGAGTGAGAGGGCCTGGAAAAGGGCGTATAAGACCGACAGCTCGAAGATGTTTCTCAGGGTGGGAGACAGGGTGAAGGTGGAGGACCTGATCAAAGGGGTTGCCATTGCCTCGGGAAATGACGCGTGCGTTGCCCTGGCAGAACATTTATCCGGGTCAGAGGAGACCTTCGCTTCCAAGATGAATGAGAAGGCGAAGTCCTTAGGGTTGAACAATTCTCAATTCAAGAACTCCGACGGGCTGCCTGCTGACGGTCAGTATGTTACTGCCCTGGATATGGCGAACCTGTCGCGGCGCTATATCGAAGACCATCCGCAAGCGCTTGTTATCCATTCTACCATTGAGTTTGAGTATAATGGGATCAAGCAGGGAAACCGGAACACCCTACTTTACAAGAATATTGGAGTGGACGGGTTGAAAACCGGCCATATCGCGGAATCGGGTTATCATCTGGTGGCCACGGCAAAACGGGACGGGCAGAGGATGATTGTCGTGGTCATGGGGTGTGAGAAAGTCAAGACCAGGGGGCTGGAGGCTCAGAAGCTGCTGGAGCACGGGTTCAAGAATTATGCAACGGTGGAGGCCGTCAAGAAGGGCGCCCTGTTCGGTCCTGTGAAGGTGAAGCGGGGTAAAGTGGATCAGGTCATCCTCACCGCCGCGGAAGAGGTGAGGGTGACAGTGGCAAAAGGCAAAGAAAACACCCTCTCCGTCACTTCCGAGTTACCCAAATCCGTTGTTGCTCCCATCCGGAAAGGTCAGGTTCTGGCAAAAATCCCTGTTCTCCAGGAAGGGAAGCTGATCCGGGAGGTCAATCTCGTTGCTTCCGTCGACATTCCAAAGACCTGGATTCCTCCCTGGCCGGTCCTCGTCGGGGTTCTCTTCGGCCTTTGCGTGCTGGGATTGGTCGGTTTCTTCTGGTTCCGCAGGCCCAAGAGCAAGAAATACTGAAAAAATGGAATAGTGGAATAATGGGGAAAGAATAAGAGCCAAAAAACTCAGGTTTTTCTGAAACCCAATATTCCAACATTCCAACATTCCATTTTTCCATTTTTTATCTCGGTATGACGCCGCTTGAAAATCTCTCGGTATAAGCTTTTCTGACATCGGGCATTCTGCCCAGAAGTCCGGCCCTGAACATATCCTTCGCTACACTCTGCCACTTCCCGGGAAGGATATGGCCAAGGCCCGTTCTTTTGGTTTCAGGGGTGACCATCAACGCCTTGATGGGGTCCACCGCGTCCATCTCGCGGGCGGCATCGAGTCCCTCGTGATTTCGTTTCAAGATATTGAAGGTCTCTACGGGGTTTTTCAAAGCCCACTGGAATCCCCTGTACCGTCCTGTTACGATGGCTTGAGCAGCATCAGGGTGTTTCCGGATCACCTCTTCCGTCGTGAACAGGACGTTATCCATCCAGTTCACTCCAAGGTCTTTGTAGTCGATCGTGTAAAATTTCTTCCCCATCCTTTTCACCTCCCGCCGGGCCAGGATGAGGTCATAATAGGTCATCGCCGAGGCCATGTGCCACGTTCCGGAAAGCCATGGGGTGAGGTCCTCTCCCTGATTTCGAATCGTGAACCCTTTCTCCCAGTTCTTGCCTGCGGCGCACCTGGCCTTGGTGTCGTAGCCCATCCAGATCCCGAAATCTCCTCTGATCTCTTTTGCAGACTTGATGGGGTTCCAGCTGATGATCCTCAGGGCACTGTCCTGGAAATCGACACTCAGAGCCACCAGATCAAGGCCCTCTTTTTCGCGGGTCCGGAGGATGTTTTCCGGGGAATCCACCCCGAAGACAATTTCTCCCGTATTGGCCGACGTGACGACTCTTTGAATCGGGGAGATTCCCGGTCCGCCCTGGACCTGCCTGACCTTGAGCTTTCCGAAAAAGCCTTTTTCCACTCCTACCCATCCGCCCGCCGACTCCATGTGAATGAACCAATTCTCAAAAACGACGGCCTCCTTCTCCTGGGAGAAGGAGGAAGGCGGTGGCAGGAGAAAGGCCAGAAGCAATCCGTACAGAAGCAACCTCTTCATATTTTTTCAACCCGGTATGCCGTATTCACGAACGAAACGGGGAGGATGGAGGAATCGCTCCATGGTATTCCTGGATGGAACGGACGGACATCCCCCGTTTCTTCAGGGATTCAATGCCGTTCACGGCAGCGGACGCCCCGGAGAGGGTGGTGATGCAGGGAATGTTGTGGGCCACGGCCTGGCTTCGAATGGCGGTCTCGTCGGCCTTGGGCTTCTTGCCGCTCGGGGTGTTGATGACGAGATCGATCTCTCCGTTCTTCATACGATCCACGATGTCGGGCCGGCCTTCCCCGACCTTGAAGACCGTCTGAACGGGGATCCCGTTGTTCAGGAGGACTTTTGCCGTTCCCTTTGTGGCCACGATCTCAAATCCGAGATCCACGAGCTTCTTGGCCACAAAAACGCTGGGCCTCTTGTCTTTGTTCATGACGCTGATGAAGACCCTCCCCTGAAGCGGCATCTGGGTCCCCGCAGCAATTTGAGACTTGGCAAAGGCGATTCCGAAATCGGTGTCGATTCCCATGACCTCCCCGGTCGATTTCATCTCAGGTCCGAGAACCGTATCCACCCCGTAAAAACGGTTGAAAGGGAAGACGGACTCCTTGACGGCGATGTGGCTGATCTTGACCTCTCCCCCGATGCCGAGGTCGCGGAGAGTTCTCCCGACCATCACCTTGGCGGCCACCTTGGCCCAGGGAATCCCCGTGGCCTTGCTGATGAAGGGAACGGTCCGGGAGGCCCTGGGATTCACCTCGAGGACATAGATGATGTCGTTTTTGATGGCATATTGAATGTTCATCAGACCCACCACGTGAAGTTCACCGGCCAGGGCGCAGGTCTGGTTTTTCAACTGATCGATCAGTTCGTCGCTCAGAGAAAAAGGGGGCGTCACACAGGCGCTGTCCCCCGAATGGATCCCCGCCTCTTCGATATGTTCCATGATGCCGGCAATGACGCAGTCATTGCCGTCGGCGACGGCGTCGACATCGATTTCGATCGCATCTTCGAGAAATTTATCGATCAGGATGGGATGCTCGGAAGAGGCCTCCACGGCACGCTGCACGAATCGCTCCAGGGACGAATCGTCGTAAAGGATCTCCATGGCCCGTCCGCCGAGCACATACGACGGCCGCACGACGACCGGATAGCCGATCTCTTCGGCGACCCTCTTGGCCTGCTCAGGAGTCCTGGCTGTTCCGTTTGAAGGCTGGACCAGGCCCAGTTTGTTGAGGAGGGCCTGGAAACGTTTTCGGTCTTCGGCCCGATCGATGTCCTCAGGGCTTGTCCCGATGATCGGGACTCCGTTTCTTTCGAGAGACGCAGCCAGGTTGAGGGGGGTTTGACCTCCAAACTGAACGATCACGCCGTCCGGCTTTTCAACCCTCGCAATGTGGAGGACATCTTCCAGCGTGAGGGGCTCAAAGTAGAGTCTGTCCGAGGTGTCATAGTCCGTGGAAACGGTTTCAGGGTTTGAATTCACCATGATCGCTTCATACCCCAGCTCTTTCAGGGCGAAAGAGGCATGGACACAGCAGTAGTCGAATTCAACGCCCTGGCCGATCCGGTTGGGACCTCCTCCAAGGATCATGATCTTCTTCTTTTCGGAGCTTTTGGATTCATCCTCATTTTCATAGGTGGAATAGTAGTAGGGCGTGTAGGCTTCAAATTCCGCGCCGCAGGTATCCACGGGCTTATAGGTCGGCACAATCTCCTTTTCGTACCTCCATTTGCGGATCGCCGTTTCATCAAACCCGAGGAGCGCTCCAAGCTGCCGGTCGGAAAATCCATACTCCTTCGCTTTTCTCAAGAGAGCATCCGGGAGGGTCAGGTCTTTAAGGGTCCGGGTTGTTTTCCAGAGTTCCAGATCTTTGACCCTGGGACCATAAGACCGGATCTCCTTTTCGAGTTCGATGATCTCCTGAATATTGAAGAGAAACCAGGGATCGATTTTGGTCAAATCATGGATCTCTTCAATCTTCATGCCCAGGAGCATCCCGTACCGAATGTAAAAGATCCTCTCTGCGTTCGGGACGATCAGCTTCTTTCTGATCTCTTCCAGGATCTGCCGATGACCGGAGTCGCTCGGCTTATCGGCAGGGTAGGGAAACCTGTCTTTCCCGTCCCCTCCGAGACCGAAGCGCCCGATCTCCAGGGAGCGAAGTCCTTTCTGGAGGGCCTCCTTGAACGTCCGGCCGATGGCCATGGTCTCTCCCACGGATTTCATGGAGATCGTGAGCGTCGAATCCGCCCCGGGGAATTTCTCGAAGGCGAATCTGGGGATCTTGACGACGCAATAGTCAATGGTCGGTTCAAAGGAAGCAGGCGTCATCCGGGTGATGTCATTGGGGATTTCATCGAGGGTATATCCCACGGCCAGTTTTGCTGCAATCTTGGCGATGGGAAATCCTGTGGCCTTGGAGGCAAGGGCGGAGGACCGGGAGACCCTGGGGTTCATCTCGATGATGACCATTCGCCCGTCTTCGGGACGGATGGCGAACTGGATGTTGGAGCCGCCTGTCTCGACCCCGATCTCCCGGATGACGCGGATGGCCGCATCCCGCATCCGCTGATATTCCTTATCGGTCAGGGTCTGGGCCGGGGCCACGGTAATGCTGTCCCCGGTGTGAATGCCCATGGGGTCGAAGTTCTCGATGGAGCAGATGATCACCACATTGTCGTTGAGGTCCCTCATGAGCTCCAGCTCGAATTCTTTCCAGCCGATGACCGACTCTTCCACAAGGATTTCTTTCACCATGCTCCATTCGAGGCCCCGGGCGGCGATCTCTTCAAACTCTTCGATGTTATAGGCGACGCCTCCCCCTGTTCCTCCCAGGGTAAAGCTGGGACGGACGATGAGGGGGAAACCGATCTCTTTGGCGATCTCCAGGGCTTCTTTGAGGGAATAGGCCAGGCCGCTCCTGGGGAGATCGATTCCGATCTTCTTCATCGATTCCTTGAAGAGGCTACGATCCTCACCTTTCTTGATGGCCTCGTACTTGGCCCCGATCATCTGGACGCCATACTTCTGAAGCACCCCGGATTCATAAAGGGCTACCGAGACATTCAGGCCGGTCTGCCCCCCGAGAGTGGGCAGGAGGGCATCCGGCCTTTCCCGGGCGATGATTTTTTCGAGGATATCGTGGGTGATAGGTTCGATATAGGTCCGGTCAGCCATTTCGGGGTCGGTCATGATCGTGGCCGGATTGGAATTGACGAGAACGACCTCGAATCCTTCCTCTTTCAAGGCCTTGCAGGCTTGAGTGCCTGAATAGTCGAATTCACAGGCCTGGCTGATGACAATCGGCCCGGAGCCGATGATCAGGATTCTCTTGATGTCAGTCCTTTTTGGCATGGGAGGTTTGCTCCATCATCGTGATAAATTCGCGGAAGAGATTCCGAGTGTCGTGAGGTCCTGGAGAGGCCTCCGGATGATACTGCAACGAATAAATGGGAAGTCTCCTGTGTCTCATTCCCTCCAGGGTTTGGTCATTGAGATTGATCTGGGTCAATTCCACCTCATCCGGATTGAGGGAACGGATGTCCACGCAAAATCCGTGATTCTGAGAGGTGATCATGACCTTTCCTGTCTTCAGGTCTTTGACCGGCTGGTTGGCGCCCCGGTGGCCGAATTTCAGCTTGTACGTTTTTCCTCCGAGGGCCAGCCCCAGCAGTTGATGGCCCAGGCAGATCCCGAAGATGGGTTTCCGGCCCAGGAGCTGCCGGACCGTTTCGATCCCATAGGTGACGCCTTCGGGATCTCCGGGCCCGTTCGACAGGAGAATGCCATCCGGGTCATAGGAGAGGACCGTCTCTGCGGTTGCAGATGCCGGCAATACGATCACCTCACAGTTCCAGTCGCGGAGGGACCGGAGGATATTATATTTGACGCCGAAATCCATGACGACCACTCTAAAGCACTTTGAAGAGGCAGGGGTGTGGAGGTTGACCTCCAGAAACTGGGAATCGGTGGAACGGGTCCATTCATATGGGGTTGCACAGGTGACCTCTCTGACCAGGTCCCTCCCGATCAGACCGGGTGAATCCTTGGCCTTCCGGACGAGACGGTGCGGGTCGAGATCCTGAGTGGAGAGGACCGCCTTCATCGCCCCTGCAACCCGGATATGTTTGGTGAGGGTGCGCGTATCGATTCCTTCCACGCCCATAATACGGTGACCGGTCAGATAACCGGACAGGGATTGATGACCCCGCCAGCTGCTGTAGATGGCGCTATTCTCCTTGACGACGAACCCTTCCACTTTCGGCCCCTCGGATTCGACGTCCTCTTCATTCATTCCATAATTGCCGATGAGAGGATAGGTCATGACCACAATCTGGCCCTTGTAGGACGGGTCCGTCAGGATCTCCTGATAACCTGCCATACTCGTATTGAATACGACCTCTCCTGCCTTTTCTCCGGGAAAACCAAACGATGTCCCCTCCAGAACGGTCCCGTCCTCCAGGGCTAAAAGAGCTTTCTGGGATTGTTTCATTTCGTCTCCTGTTGCTTGTCCGTGTCCGTGTTCAGTGCGGGCAAAGGTCTCTTGCAGAAACGGACGCAGACGACGGACACTTAAAGAATTCCGACACAATCCTTCATCCCGGACAGTGTCCTTTGAGGGTTTGCCCATAAAAAAAGACCCCCGACCCCATATGACAGGGATCGAGGGTCTCATGAGTTTGGTCCGTTAACTTGATCATAAGTTCATTTTGTTTTCTATCACAATGAAAGCATTCTTGTCAAGAGGCGCGTCCGGAATTTCAAATTTCGGATTGCGAAGTGATAACGAGAAATGCTCGCTCAGGAAAGGGTTTTTCTCAGCACGCCATCAGGACTCTCATGGGGGAATGCAGCACAGAAAGCGTTCCCTCATGCCAGCACGCCTTGAATTGCTCTCTTATTTATCTTACACAAAAAAGATTAAGAAAATGGTCCCCGCTGCGAAGAATGGGCAGGGGAGGGGCCGCGTTGCCCTGGGGAGCACCTCCTCTTTGAGATGTCCTCAAAACCTCTTCCGATGTCAGGTCGGACACGTCGGAAGAGTTTTTCTCCCTGCCCAGCTCGTATTTCAATGATAGCCTTCCAGTTCTCCTTTGGGCCGAATCCACTGAAAATGTTCCGGTAGCAGGTCTTCCGTCTTTCCGTCGATCTCAGCGGTGAGATGACCGTTTCTTCTGCGGAACCCGAGGCTGAAGCGGTTCTCCAGATCGAGCAATGCGTCCGACGATCTCTATCCATTTCTGATCGTCAACGGGGTGGCTCTTGCATGACTGATATTGGGCTTCCTCCAGTTTCCTGTTCGGATCGTAGAAGATCACCTCGCCGGCAGAGGCCCCTGCAAGGATTTTGGCGCCCTGTAAGGAGAAGGAAGCGGTGGAGCGATCCCGTCGTGACCCCGATAGAGGCCCAGCATGAGGACCGAACCGCCCATGAGGGCCTGACAGAGGTGTTCGAAGGCGGTTCCCACGATATTCACTTTCAAGCCCTGGACCTCTGGGGTCGCTGACGGCACAGACCCAGCCCCGGTCGACCACATTTCCGAGGATATGGAAGGTTCGCCTCCCTTGGCCGCAGTATCCCGTCACCTTGCCCACGTCGCCGTGGATCTCAAGCGTTCCGGAGTGCATGACCATTCCCGTAAAGTTCTGGGCATGGCCGTGGACTCTGAACCGGGCGCCCATGTTAAAGGCCCCGCAGTATTCTCCAGGGCTTCCATAAACGTCAATCGTCGGTGTCCGGTGTGGGCCCCTGAGCCAATCCCCATGCCGATGCCGCGCTGGCCCTCCGCCCGGTAGACAATGAATTTTCTCCAGCCGATCTGGTGGGCATGATCGAGGAAGCAGCTCAGCACCGTCCAGGGGATCTGATTCCCTCGGGACGAAATCCCCGGGCATCGACCACGAGCACCTGGTCCTTGTTTGCGGGAGGCGCGCGAGTTTTTCCGGCATCCGCCAGGGTCACACGGACCATCCCGTTCTGGATTTCTGCCGAACAGGAACCCGGTCCAGGACGCCGATCAATCTCCTCTCGCATCATGTGCGAGAGCGCCCCCCGGTCCTTTCCCCCGGTATTCCAACCCGGGAAGGTAGTCGTAGATTCGAGTGAGTTCTTTAACCGATTCCAAAGGCGGAAGGCCGTCCGTCAGGTTTTCAACGCGGCCTGCCAATCGCCGAAACCCCAGGCGGGCAGCCGGTCCCTGAAAAGGCCGGAGGGATGGATGGCCAGCCTTTTTCCTTGTCGAGGCCCGCAGGGGACTCCGCCATCTCGCCGGCTGGAAGTTTCCCAAGGGGAATCTTGAATCGGGCTGCCGGATTTGTCGAGCACTTCATGGCCCGTGATCTTTCCCGTCCCGTCGTAGAAGATCCTGCTCAACATGCCCGTTTTCACCGTAAAGGTGAGGGCAGGGACGGGGCTTTTCACAATCCCCAGACGCTGGAGTTCCTCCATGCCGCCGTCGCATCCCTGCTTTTCGGAGCAGACGATGCTCACAAAGCTGCTCGCCGTCGTCATAGAGCATTGCCACATTCGGACGCAGAAGCGACGGGTCGATGATGTCGAGACGTTCGATGACCCTCCGGTAGGGATCGATGCGGCCGCAGAGATACTGGTAAGGACCGTCCGGGGCGCTTTCGAGCTCAACCTCCTGCACCCGTTCAAATCGCTGTCTGACCTCGCCGGGCAGCTGGGTCAGGGTCCATCCGGTGGTGGGTGAGAAGGATTCCACCAGCGCATCGAACGGGTATTGGAGGTACTGGCTGAGCAGGTGAAGCTTGAGAGAGGCCACGGCCGTGTCGGTCTGGGCCAGGGGCGTCAGGTTGAACTGGGAGACCCGGTTGAGCATGGTCCGGTAATTGGTCGTTTCACCGTTGTGGGTCAAGGCCGTATGGAGTTCGGCAAAGGGATGGGAATTCATCTGGTCCACGACCGATCCTGTGGCCAGTCTGCGGTGAATCACGTTAACAGGCGCTTCCGGAAGTTCCCAGGGAATATAGCCGCAATCGCTCTTCCAGCAGCCCGAGTTCTTCCCGCAGGAAAAGACCGCGGACCTTTTCACCTGTCCCTGCACGTAATTCTCGTAGGTGATCTTCCGGCCGAGGCGGTAGATGTATTCATCTTCAGCCTCCCGCAGGAACTCCGGAAAACTCCTGTAGTTCTCAGGCGTCACCGCAGCATAACGAAGCTGCCGGGGCGGCCAGATGGAATCCGTTAAGAGTTCCTCCTCGATGAAACGATGGAGTCTCTCCCGTGTGACTCTGGCAAAGAAACGGAAGACGTCTCCGGGATCCCTCTCCCCAAAGGAGCGGAAGTCCTTCTCCTCTCCCTGTTCGTTCCGGCGATAGGGGATGCGACATCGCTCGATGTTGCCGTCAAAATCTTCCAGGTCGAGTCCACCGAAGTATTTTTCGGTGATTTCCTGCATCATATGTTGTCGCTTCACCAGGACTTCCTGCCGGGCTCCGGACCGGATCTCCGAGAGCTGAAGCTCGGGATTGGAGGAAAGGAGCTCTGCTTCCACCGCATCCTGGGAAATCCCTTTGACCAGGATATGAAGGGCGTAATGATCCAGACGGTGAGGATAACACCCCCCTTTCCAGATCCCGACGCCGTCCATGCCGCGGTTGGCCATACGGTCGAGCATGAGGTCCATGACATGACTCGGGATGAAACGGTTCGAGACGATGGCCGCCACGCCGCAATCCGAGGGGGACTGGGGGGAGGAGGATTCGAACAGCTTCGATGCGGCAAGTTCCGCATCCTCCTCGTTCTTCACCATGGGGGCAGCGGCGATCTCACCGCGCCGACTCCTGCGATTTCGAACCCTTTCATCGAGAAGGGGCCATTCGATCACGTCATAGCGCCCGCGAAGTTCACGGATATCCTCGAAGCCCGAGGGCCGCAATGGCCCTTGCCACCTGGGCCTGGAGCGTCGCCCGGAAGTTGACGATCTGGCGGACGTTGAGCTCCACGTCACGGAGCTGCTGCATTTGTGGATTGACCGTGGAGATGCCGCTTCTGCACCCGGATTCGCAGTTGCGGTCCCGGACGCAACCAATGGCAACCAGGTCCGCCGTTCCCAGGACGAACCCGTCCAGCCCGAGGCAGACTCCTTTGATGATGTCTCCCCAGGTGCGGAATCCACCGCTTCCGATGAAGACGACATGGTCCCTCAAACCGTCGTCCATCAGCTTCTCGTGACAGATCGGAATGGCGTATTCCATGTGCATGCCCATCTGGCCTTTGATGATGTCCGGAGCTGCCCCCGTTCCTCCCCGGGGACCGTCCAGCCAGACCTCGATCGTCATCTGATTGTCCTTTGCAATCCGGGCCAGACCGGAGACGATGAACTCGATGTCAGGGGAGGGAGACACCTTGATGCAGATGTGCAGCTTTGCGGTTGATCATCCTGACGGCGTCAATGAAGGCTTTGACATCTTCGATGGAATAGCAGTTGTGGAACGGAAAGGGAGAGATGAGACTCACCCCTTCGGCAACGCCCCGAAGCCTCGACACAAGACCGAAGACCTTCCTTCCCAGCAGGTGGCCGCCGACGCCTTGCTTTGCCCCCTGACTGTAGGCGATGACCACCCGCCGGGCCTGGCGGATCGTTTCCTTGGTGACCCCGAAAAGCCCTGTCTTGAGCTGGGTGGTGACATAGGGCTCGTCTTCGGAGGTGACGATCGGGACATACTGAATCTTCATCGAGGCCGGGTATTTCTTCAGAACCTCCAGGATCTCCTGATATTCGGAGTACCCCGCCGAACTCCCGGGCCAGCTGCTCCGTCAGCTTTTCAACGGCCACAAGCCTTCTTTCTTCCATGACTTTCCCCAGCAGGGCCACCTGCTGGTCGGTGAAGTCGAGGGGATTCCATTTCGAATCAAGAATGAACAGGGTCGGATAGCCTCCTTCGCCGGTATCCAGCTGGGTTCCCAGGGCGCGGGTGGCCAGGACACGGGCACGCCAGGTTCCCGGACCAATGGATCCGATCGACATTCCGGCTCCGAGGAACGGGGCCTTCAGCCTGAGGGAGGGGGTGAGTTGAAGGGCAGTCGAAACGTCGTCGGATATCCTCGTCCGCGAGATCATCCGCGGTCGGCTGAAAAGGACATCGATGGAATCGAAGCCGTCTCCCGAGTTTCCCCGTTCCTCGACGTTGCCGAGGAGAAGGGTCTTCGGATCTCCGGAGGCCATGCGGCCGACAGAAGTGAGAAGTGAAGCGGGCCAAACATAATCGCGGTCGAAGATCCGGTAGCACCCGGGCTTCAGGCCCACGTCGCAGAACCGGTGGGGAGAAAGGGAGGGCCGGATCATCTTCTTCAGTTCACCGTACTTCCAGCCGTAGCCGGCCATCCCGGATTCCCTTTGAATCCGGACCTCGTTTCTCTTCTGGTTTCGCTCCAGACGGGTGCCGGCTGTGGAGAATGTCATAGACGCGTTCTTCCAGGTCGTCGAAGATGAGGAGCCGGTTTTCTTCTCCTACGGTCTTCTTGATATCCTTAAAACCGGAGGCGCCGAGAACCTCGATGATCTGCACGTTCCAGACCCGGATCAGGTTGGCGAGCCGTTTCGCCAGCGCAGGGCCTTCAGCCGCGTTCCCGAGTGGTTCCCCTTTCAGGAACTTCTGTCTTGCCTGAGGATCGATCGTCAGGAGGACCGGCCAGTCGATCTTGATGCCGTTGGCCCCTCTCTGAACGGTCTTCTGTGCATCGGCGGCGGAGCGGATACCGCCTGCGGCAACGATGGAAAACCGGTGACGGATCTTCTGCTCCACCAGGAACCGGTGAACGGCAGGAACCCCGTCGGTTGTCAGATAATATCGCTGATCCGCCGCATAGTCCGATGTCAGGCAGATGATGTCGAAGGGGGAATCGACCAGGGCTTTCAATCTCTCCCGGAGGAGAGGGGAGGGGCGACACTCAGGGTCGACATCCCCTCTTTCTATCGTGATGACTGCCGAGAAGACGGTTGACTCAGGGAAGAGACCCCGGACTGCTTCCATCCGGGCTGAGAAGCCGATCGTCCACCTCTATTTCGACTAACCCAGGAGGATGATCTTTCAGGATGCGGGGCAACGGCCTCCCGGCGAGCAGGGTTTTGGCTTCCTCAGCCGTCAGACGAAGAATTTGTCCTTCGATCTTTGCCCCGATTTCGAGTCCGTACTTTTCAACGTCCTCCAGACGGAGGGTGACCCGGGTCCCTACGGCGGAGGCTGCCTCGAGCATGGAGCCCAGCAGGCCTTTGTTCATCTCCATGGGCATGGCGTCGAGGAGAATGGGGGTCTTCAGCGTGATCAAGCGAGGAGCGGGAGTCTTCAGGTTCTCCCCTTCGAAATGGAGGTATTTGGGCCGCCGTCCCAGGCCGATCGCAATGGCATCCGCCGTGCTTTCGTAGAGAAGGTTCTGGGCCGGACCCACGATGTGAAAATGTCCGAAGCGGATTCCGTCATTTCCGAAGCCCCGATGGGGATCTCCCTGCCCGGTGCCCGAGACCGGGATCTTGCCTGTGGTCGCTTCCAGGTCGATCCGGGAGACGACATCGGAATTCCAGTAGGGGTCGTCCATGGCGAGAAGATAGGGATGGAGTTCCACGGAGGTGGCAGGCCGTTTGATCGCGATCTGCGGACATCGTTCCATGCAGGCGCCGCAGGCGCGGCAGAGGGCCTCGTCGTGGATCTTGATCTTCCGGGGGTCCTGTTCGTCCCTCTTGCGTACGCTGTACATGCAGGCATCCACGCAGGTGCCGCAGTGGATGCAGTGCTCCTCGTCGATTTGAACCCGGTATTTCGGGAAGGTATTGCGCTGTTCGAGGATTTTCTGATCGAATCCGGTCCGAACCACGTCGAGAAACTTCTGAAAGTCAGGGCTGTTCTCCACTTCTTCGATAAACTTCGTCACCTGCTCCGATGGGAAAGTCGATGTGTTCCGCCAGGGACTTCTCCAGGTGCTCGAAGAGGAGGCGGTGCTTCAGATTGACCTGGCACTCCTCGTCGCAGCGGCCGCAGTGAAGGCAGAAGTAGAGGGGAAGGAGTTTGGACAGCTCGATCTTCTTTGTTTCAAGGGCCCGCTTGACGGCAATGAGCTTCCCCTTGGCGGTGAATGTTTCGTCTCCGGTGGCCCGGTAGACCGGGCATCTCGCCACACAGCTCCCGCACTGGGCGCAGGAAAGGACGTCCTTTGTGATGCCTTCGAATCCTTGAGGAGCCACCGTGACCTGGCTCCGGAGCTTTTCGGTCGGGAATGATGGAAAAGAACCTGAGCATCAGCCATTGGGTGGTCGCCAGTCCCAGATCGAAAACGTCCGGGTGGAAGAGCATCTTCTGAAAGGGTCCCAATTTCCCCGAAGCATCGAAGAACTTTCCCGGATTCAGGATCCCGGCGGGATCCACTTTCTTCTTATACCGGATGAGTTCCTTGAGCTCCTTTTTCGGATAGAGGTCTTTCAGAAACGGTGTGTTCCAGATGCCGAGTCCGTAAGGTTTTCCCTTAAACTGCTTGACAGCCAGTCTGAGCATCATCGGGATGAGCACCAGATCGGCGTAGAACAACGATTTCCGGTGATCGGTGGCGACCATGGCCAGGAAGAGCACCTCTTCCGGGTTGACCAGATGCGCCGTCGGGTAGAAGGTGACCCCCAGGCGCTTGCCCCACTCCGTGATCTTTTGATGATAGGGGGCGACCTGATCCAGGGGAAGCAGCACCTCACTCGCAAGCAGCGAGGGGCCGAGGTGCTTGATGGACATGGGGAGAAATCTCTTTTCCCAGAGCGTCGAGGCGGATTTTTCGTCTGCCGGGGAGAGGGCCGATTGGTCCAGGAAGGCCTTGAATTCCCGGGCATGATCCTCCCTGTCAAAGGCGACGATCACGAGGTTTCCATCCTCCAGCAGGCAGTTCGCCGTTCAACTGGGCCTTGAGGGCCTTGACAAACTCGGAGTGGTAAACGACGAGGTCTTCAGGCTTGATGGAGGGATGATGGCTCAATTGCCTGGCAAAGGCATAGGCGGAAGCCGCTTTCTCAAAGCGAACGGCAAAGGGATACCACTTCGAAGGCCGGTGTGCCACGCGGAGTGTCGCTTCGACGATGATGCCCATCTGCCCTTCGGTGGCGAGGAAGTTCGTGATCTCGGGATCGTCGGGCCGAAGGTTCAGGGTCTTTCCCTCCGGAGTGATCACCCGTAGGGAGACCAGTTGATTTCTTATCGAACCGTAACGGAAGGTACCCAGTCCCATGCCTCCTGTGGCGATCCAGCCGATCAGGGTCCCTCCCTTGCCTGAAGCCATGCTCAAGAGGTGCAAACCGTGCTCCCCCAGTTGTCTTTCAATGTCGCCGAAGCGTGCACCCGGGCCTGCGGTCATCTGAAGGGCCATCCGGGTCGACCTCGATCTTGTCCATCAGCCCGAGATCGATCAGAATGCCGCCCCGTGTGGGAACAGCACCGCCATACCCCCAGGTTCCGGCGCCCCGGACGGTCAGAGGGATTTCCTTCTGACGGGCCAGGTTGAAGATATCGACGATCTGGTCCTCCGTGGTAGGCCGGAGGACCAGGTCGGGAACGCTCTTGAGAAGAAGATCACGAATAAATGGGGGGAGATCGACGTTCAGATCGTGGCGGTAGTATTCGAGCTTTCTCCGGGTCATCAATGAATTTCAGGCCCGGATGGCGCTGAAGAAAGTCGTCAAGGGAAACGTTCCATTTGGATTTCGGCTGCATGGCTTCTGTCATTTTCATCAACCTCACGCATGATTTGGTGTCTTAATCCATCCATCTTGTCTAACTTCGAAAAGGGGAGGAAAACGAAGGGGCGGCCATAAAGAACCGCCCCTTCTTCTTACGAAAAGGGACCCCGTCCTCTTTCACGAACAGGAGGAGGGGAGGAATCACCGAGGTGTTACAGGATCGGCAGATATCTCTCGATCTCAAACTGGGAGATGTGAGTCCGGTAGAGATCCCATTCGATCTTCTTGTTCTCAATGAATTTCTCGAAAATATGGTCCCCCAGGGTCTCCCGGACCAGTGCGCTTCCCTCAAGAAGCTTAACGGCTTCGTCAAGGCTTCCGGGAAGAGAATCAATCCCGTGTTTCTTTCGCTCTGCCTCGGACATTTCAAAGATATCTTCCTCAACAGGGGCCGCGAGCTCAT
>CAVSVC010000040.1:0-72732 GCA_963731045.1 uncultured delta proteobacterium
CTATTTTATGACATGGATTTCCTTGGGGATCTTGTGCAGACATTCGCTGATGCCTGTCTTGGTGACCATGTAATTATCGCAGAGTATCGCCGTGGCCTTGGGGGTCGCCACCACAGGATGGACCGCAATATTCATCCCCTCCCTGATCTTCATCGTCTCGCCGATCTGGAAAGAGGGCCTTTCCACCAGATCATATCCCTGGCCGTGGGCATAGAGCCTCGTCTCCTCCGGGTATCCCTTGCTTCTCAGGAAATCGTTATTCGCATTCCACATCTCCATGGGATCGACCCCGGGTTTGAGCATTTTCAGATTGAGGTTCTGGAGTTCTTTCTCGTCTTCAAACTGTTTATGAAGGTCTTCCGGAATTTTACCGATACACGCAATCCGGTGTAGGTGCGTGTAATACCCGGCAGGGTCCGTCGCCTCGACAAGAATCCCCACCTGGTCTCCTTCCTTCAGCTGCCGGTTCATGGCATGGATGTGATTGTAGCCGAAGCCGCTGCCTGCCGGCGCTGAGCCGATGAGGATGAACTGCTGCTCGCTCCCGAGCATCCTGCATTTCAGTCTTCCCATGGCGGCAACTTCGTACTCTCTTACCCCCGGCTTGATCGCTTCGAAGCAGGCCTTCATGGCCTCATCGTGGACATAAGCGCTGTATTTGATACATTCGACCTCTTCCGGGCTCTTGATCGCCTTGATCTCATCGATCTCATTCGTGATGTCGACAAAGGCGGCCCCTGTCAGATGCCGCCGGATGGTTCCGGAAAAACCGGCCACCATCGCCCCCTCATTCACAAAGGAGACACGGATATTCTTGTAGCCCTTCAGTTCCTCCACCACCTTCTCCGCCTCGAATGTGCAGGTGTAGTTCAGGGAGGGCAGGCCCGGTGTGCAGATTCTTTTCTTAACCCCTCTCAAAAGCCATGGGGCAGGACCAACAGACTTGGGATCGCTCGCGCCATGGGAGAAGAAGGTCATCTCATCGGCCACCGGGAAGATCGCCGCATTGGAATAATCGTGAACCGCCGGGACATCCGTGAACCATTTGATATAGCCCCCAAGGTAATCGTTATTGTTCTGAATGAGCAAGAAGTCGATCTTCTTCGCTTTCATGATTTCGCGGACCGCCTTCCATCTTCTCTCCAGCTCTTGAGTCGAGATGGGGTGGACCACCTTCTCCTTCAGTAGATCCGAACTCATGGTCTGTCTCCTTTCTCAGTTCAAATAATATCGCTAGCCGCATGAACAAGCACAAATAGCCGTCTGACAAGGATGTCGGCTACGCAGCCTCAGCAAAGAATTCATCAATCTAATCGTTGGCTGAAAGCTTCGGTTTGCGCGCCTTGAGGTTAGCCAAAACCTGAACCCTGTCACGTTTGACGCAGACGTAGCCGCAGACTACGGTCACGTGCTTCGGCGAAACATGACGGCTTTTTCCATCATGCCTTGCCAATATGGCCGCCGCCCTTAGGGGCGACCCGGTTCCCTTCCTGATCTTCAAAGGAAGGGCGATGAAGGTAAATCGCTTTCCCACCAGCTTGTCGAGGTTCATCAGGTTTTCGATATGGGTGACCCTGCGCTTCGCGCATACGATGTGGCAGGGGTACGATTTATCATACCACATATCCGGGCTGGGAGAATCCACCCCGAAATTGATGCATCCCTGATCGATGATAAACTCCGTCGCCTCCCTGTCGAGACCGGGGTAGTCCGTCATGTATTCCGGTTTCCCGTAATAACGGTCATACTGGGCCGTGTAGAAGAGAACCGTATCCCCTTTTCGGATATCGAGGTTCCAGCGTTTCAATTCCGATTCAATCTTCTTGCGGCCGAATTGTGTCTTCTGCGGGATATCGCTCACATCGAGGCAGATCGCCGGAGTGATACAGTGCTCAAGGGGAATCTCGTCAACGGAAGGGGCATCGGGATCCGTGGTCAGGTGGCTGACGGAATCGATATGGGTCGGACCATGGTCGCAGAGCAGGATCCCGCGGGTCTCGTATGAGAACGGCCCGCCCAGCTGACGTTTGCACTCCTCATGCGAAAGATGCGTCCAGATCACAGTCTTGAGATGCCCCGGGTAGACGGGCATCCCCTGGTAAATCTCCTGCGAGAGATCGATGATCTTACCTGTAAAGGACATGCTCGTTCTCCTTTCTTTGGTCATCAGGCGCACCTCGACCCCTCCGAGCCCGCGCCATTTCCGTTTGACAAAGGGAAGAATATTCGACAACAGAAGCAGGGCGGCGATGCCGAGACAGGCGGCGGAGATGGGGCGGATCACGAAGATCTTGAAGCTCCCCTGAGAGATAATCAAGGATTGACGCATGGCGACTTCCATCATGGGTCCGAGAAGGAAGGCGAGCACCAGGGGAGCCGTATCAAAATCGAACTTCCTCAACACGTATCCCAGCACTCCGAACCCGAGCATCAATTTCAGGTCCAGCGTGGACAGATTGATGGCGTAAGCACCGATCATGCAGAAAAGGAGGATCATGGGAAAGATGATCCGATAAGGGATCTTCAGGACCTTCACCCACAAACCGATCAAAGGAAGATTCAAGACGAGCAGGAGGATGTTCCCGATGTACATGGAGGCGATGATCCCCCAGAAAATGTCAGCGTGCTCCTGAATCAGGAGGGGGCCCGGCCTGACGCCGTGAATGAGCAGCGCGGCAAAGAGAAGGGCCACCGTGGCATTCATCGGAATCCCCAGGGAGAGGAGCGGAATAAAGGCCCCTGCGGCTGCCGCATTGTTTGCCGACTCGGGGGCGGCCACCCCGACGATTTCCCCTTTTCCAAAACGCTCGGGGTGTTTGGAGAGTCGCTTCTCCATGATATAGGCCATGAAATTGGCGATAATCCCGCCCCCTCCGGGGATGATCCCGAGAAAGAAGCCGAGGATCGAAGATCGAAGGATCGGCCCGGCGCAACGCCGCCAATCCTCCCGGTTGGGCAGAAGGTTCTTGATCTTTGTCTTGATGACTTCGATCCTCTCATTCGTTTCAAGTTCCATAAACACTTCCGAAATACCAAAGAGCCCCATGACCAGAGGGATCACGCCGATGCCATCGTTGAGCTCCATGATTCCGAACGTGAAGCGGCTCTGGCCATTGATGAGATCGAGGCCCACCCAGGAAAGGAGCATCCCGATCAAGGCGGACATGAAGGCCTTTTCCGCCGACTTCTGGGAGAGATAGGTGATCAGCGTCAATCCCATCAGGACAAGAGAGAAGAATTCCGGGGGACCGAATCGGAGGGCGGCCTTTGCAAGAGGCAGGGAAACGATCATGAGGGCGATGACGCTGATCGTCCCGGCAATGAACGACCCGATGGCGGAAATTCCCAATGCCGGCCCTGCCCTCCCCTGAAGGGCCATCTGATAGCCATCCACACAGGTCATGACGCTTGCCGGCTCTCCGGGAATGCTCACCAGAATCGAGGTCGTCGATCCTCCGTACATCGACCCATAATAGATCCCTGCCAGCATGATGAAGCTTCCGACAGGGGTAATCTTGAGGCTCACAGGAAGGAGGAGCGCCATGGCCCCCGCGGGTCCGATGCCCGGGAGAACGCCCACGAGAGTACCCAGAAAAACCCCCGCAAAACATAATAGGAGGTTCTCAGGCAGGGTGGCGATTTTGAACCCGTAGAGAATTTCCAGCCCCATCCGTTACGCCTCTCCACCACGCGCACTGCAAGGGCTCTTTCCGGTGGGCTTCCATCCCGGGAATACCGGCTTTTCTGCTCCTGGCCAATCTTCTTAGAAAGAGGGAATCACTCCCTTCGGAAGGTTGAGCTGCAACACCCGGGCAAAGAGCAGGTAGGTGACAACCGAGGTCGATGCAGCCCCAACCAGCCTGAGGATCCAGCGTCCTTTTTCCAGGACCTGAAAGAGGAAGAACAGGAAAAGGAAGGTGCAGACGAGATAACCCACGGGCCGCAAGAGGTAGATATAGAGCACATTGGCCAGGATCACGGCAAGGATGCGGCCCCAGTGAGATCTCTCTGTGGCTCCTTCCGGTTTGGGCTTGCACACCCGGAGTGATTTAACAAACTGGTGCAATGCAAGCGCCCCCAGGACCGCTGCCGCCCCAAAAATCATGAACCCGGAGCCGGGGTTGCTGGGAGTGCCCACTTCGAGCTCCAGAGCTTCACTGATGACGGCAGCAGAAAGGATCATCAGGAAGAGGCCCACCCACACATTGGTGTCTCTCTTCACAATCCATTCCTTCATCATGGGAATCCCCAAAATAAATACATACGCGGGAAATAATGTGTCGTTGCGAGGAGTGAAACGACGAAGCAATCTCTCGATTTCAAGGCGAGATTGCCACGCTCCCGTTGGTCGCTCGCAACGACAATGTAAAACTGTCCTTTATTGCATTTCGACTACTTCTTCTGGATGCCGAGTTTCTGGATCAGCTCGCCGGTATCCTTGAATCCTTTATTCAGGAGATTCTTCAGGGCTTCTCCGGTGACGGGCATCTTATCCTGGAAGATATAGGTTTCCTTTGCGTATTTCTGGAACCCGGCTGATTTCCGGGCTGTGTCGAAGACCGTCACCAGCTTTTTGACGATCGGCTCGGGAAGACCTTTGGGCCCGGACATCATCAAGCCGGGATACGTCACGCTCGTCTTCATCCCGAACTCTTTGGCGACTTCCTTCAGGGTCGGAATATCCGGAAATGCCGAAAGCCGTTCCTCTCCTTGAAGGACTGCCAGGGCCCTGAGCTTTCCCGCCTTGACCTGGGCAATGGAAGACTCAACGGCAATCCCCGCGGCCATCAAGTGGCCTCCGAGCAGGGCGGCAATGATCTTGGGCTCTCCCGCAAAAGGAACATAGGACACCTTGAGACCGGTTTCGATCTCCATCCCTGCCATGCCCATGTGGGGCACCATGCCGACACCTGGAATGCCAACGGTGAGCTTGCCGGGATTCTCCTTGGCAAAGGTGAGCAGGTCTTTGAGCGTCTTGAACTGGCTTTCGGGGGGAACGAGGATAAAATGGGTGAAGACCCCATAAAAAATGATCGGAGTGGTTTCGGCGATGGGATCGAATTTCAGTTTCATCATGTGGGGCATCCGGACGAAGGGTGCATCCGTAGAACCCCAGAGGGTGTAGCCGTCCGGTTTGGAAGAGACGACATGACTTCCCGCAATCATGTGGCTCGCCCCGGGCCTGTTTTCCACAAGGATATCCTGGCCGATCACCTTCTTGGCATCCTCCATGAGCATGCGGGTGGCCACGTCCACGATGCCGCCTGCCTCCATTCCTACCACGGCTGTGATTGCTTTGGTGGGATAGTCCTGGGAGAAAGCGGTCGCCGACAGCAAACAGGTCATAAAAGGTGTCAATAGAGCTAAAACGACTTTCATGGAGATGGCACCGGATCCTTTTCTCATCTTTCTACCTCCTCTTCAGTTTTACCCCGGTCATTGGATCTGCCCCTTCCCTTGGGATTGGCAAGGTCTGCGTCCCTCCGCAAATGTTGCGGAGTTTGTACTTTACTTATAGAATAAGCCGTTCTTTGTCAACCCCTCGGCTCCCCCGGCATAAATGCCGAGGCTTGCTCAGGGTAGACCCTGAGCGGCGCTTCCTCTGCCCATCTTCAAAGGCAGGGCTTAGCGCCGTCGAAAGGGTCAAGGTCCCGGCAATGGGTGGACCTGACACTTTTGGGTTGATATTTTGACCAGGGTATTATAACGTAGAGCAACCTCGTCGGGATGGTTATGGAAGAACAACCCTTTCATTACAAGCTGAACGAAACCCCGCCCTTTTTCAAAAGCGTGGCCTATGGTCTTCAATGGGTCATGATCTCCATCCCGAGCGTCGTCGTTTTCTCCACCATTTGCTCCACGGCTCTGGGGCTCGATCCTGCCGCTCAGGTCAGTTTCTCCCAGCGGCTTCTGATCGCGACGGGACTGATCACCCTTCTCCAGAGCCTTAAGGGGCATTGCTACCCTATCCTGGAGGGCCCTTCCTCGGCCCTTTTGTTGAGTTTCGTTGTCCTGGCTCCGGCCGGCCTTTCCGCCATCGAGGGGGGACTGATTGTCGGCGGCCTTTTGCTTATCGTGGTCAGTCTGTTCAAATGGTTTAAATGGCTCTCCCCTTTTTTCGGCCAGAACATCGTGGGAGTCATCCTGATGCTGGTTTCCTCTACCCTGGTCCCTTTCGTTTCTCCCCTGCTCATCGGGATCAACCCGGCGCATCCTCACGGGGACCTGAGCATCTTCGGGTCATCCCTTCTGACCATCCTTCTGGTCTCCTTCCTGTCCCACTGGCTGAAAGGGTTCCTTCAGACAACGTCCATGCTCCTGGGGATCCTCTTCGGACTGATCCTCTTCCTGGCGCAGGGAAAGGTCTCCCTGAACCTGGTGCAGGAATCGGGCTGGCTGGCCCTCCCCTCTCCTCTTTGGGGAGTATGGCCCACGTTCTCTCCGGCATCTGTCCTGGTTTTCGTCTTCACCTTCTTAGCGGTGATGATCAACTCCGTGGGCAGCATCCAGGGAATCTCTGAAATCGTCGGTAAAGAGGGGCTCGAAAACCGGATCCACCGCGGCATCGGAATCACCGGCGCCGGGGGGATCGTGACCGGGTGCCTTGGGGTTGTCGGCTTGGTCAGTCTGTCCATCAGCCCGGGTGTCGTTCTGGTTTCTCGTGTGGCAAGCCGTTACGTACTGACCATGACCGGGGCCATGCTCATCGTCTGCGCCTTCATCCCGAAGCTGTGGGCCCTTCTGAACGCGATTCCTCCTTCAGTGACCGCCTCTGTCCTTTTCGTGGCCCTGTCAACGCAGCTCATGGCGGGCATGAACGCCATCACGGCCGGAAAAGGCAAGATCGAGCGAAGAGAGTACTTTACCGTCGGTCTCCCCCTCTTGCTGGGGACAAGCGTTTCGATTCTCCCAAAACCCTTCTTTCAACTCTTCCCGAATTTCATCGCCTCCCTGGTGAGTAACGGCCTGGTTGTGGGCATCCTCTTCGCCCTGCTCTTCGAACATGTGATCTTCAAAAAAAGAAGGTAACCCAGATCCCTCTCTCCCGATCAGGCAGGTGTCAGTCCAAAGAGTCTGATCGCATTCTCCATCAGGATCTTACGCCGGTCTTCTTCTTTGATCCCTGAAAGACTCGAAACCGTCCGGGCGGGCTGATCATCCCCCATATCATAGGGATAGTCGCTGCCCATCAGGACATGATCGCTTCCGGCAAAGGCAATGAGATACCGGAGGGCGTCAGGATTGTGAGTGATCGTATCGAAATAGAGATTTTTCAAAAACGCTCCGGGAGGCTGACGAACCTTCTCCTTCGGCTCGGGGCGAACTTTGTATCCGTGTTCAATTCTTCCAAAGATGAACGGGAATTGCCCGCCGCCGTGAGCCAGAATGAACTTCAGGCGGGGAAACCTCTCAAGGGTGCCGCTGAAGATGAGCCGGGTTGCGGCGATGGTCGTATCCAGGGGGTTTCCGATGAGATTGTTGAGATAGTAATCCATGAGCCGGTCCAAACCGGCCACGTGGTGCGGATGAATGAACACAGGGACATCCAGCGCCTCCAGCGCCTCATAGATGGGCCAGAAGGTCTCATCCCCCAACTCCCGTTTGTTCACGTTCGACCCGATTTCAACGCCCTTCAATCCTAACTTCTTAACCGCCCGCTCCAGTTCCTTCACCGCTTCGTCTGGAACCTGAAGAGGAAGGGTGGCTACCGCCGCGAAGCGGTCAGGACGTTTTTTAACCATCTCCGAGAGCTGGTCATTATGGTATCGGGCAAGATCAACGGCCAATTCCTTTTCAACTTCATAAAAGAAAGAGAAGGGGGTCGAGGAGAGCATGTACATCCCGATCCCCTTCTCATCCATGTCGCGTATCTTCTTCTCAGGCTCTCTCAGGGCATCCCGAATCCCCGCAACGATTCCCTTGTTGAGTTCAGCCGACTGACGGCCGGAGACGGATGAGGTGAACCGGTTAAAGATCTCCTCTTCCGTATATCGTTTTTTCAGAATGTCCATGGTCCCGGCAAATTCCACATGGGTGTGGATATCGATGGCAGGGTACTTCATTCGTTCCTCCTCCTACTTCTTAAAGATTTTGGCAAGTTCCTTTTGGGTCTCGTATTCTTCACGCCAGACCTTGGCAAATTCGTCAGGGCCCAGGTACTGAATTTCATCCCCAAGCCGGTTGATCATGGGAATCACCGATTTGTCCTCGGTCATCTTCTTAAAGGCTGCGGCCAGCTTTTCCACGATCGGCCGGGGAGTCCCTTTGGGGGCAATGGGGCCTCGCCACATGACATAAAACATATTCACGCCTTCCTCTTTGCAGGTAGGAACGTCCTTCATGGCAGGGTCCCGCTGAACGTCCGTGACAGCCAGCGGCCTCAGTTTCCCCGCCTGAATGTGGGGAAGGGTCTGGGCTGAGAAGAGACCCGAAACGCTCACGTGACCGCCCAGAAGGGCCATCAGGGCCGGTCCGCCACCGTCGTAGGGAACGTTCTTCGTATCGATGCCGGTCTCCTTCACGAGCATCTTCCAGGAGAGGTCTCCCGCTCCCCAGGGTCCTGTGTTTCCGAAAACCAGTTTGCCGGGATTGGACTTCGCCCAGGCAATCATCTCTTTGAGGGTCTTATAGGGTGCGTCGGATCGCGCAATGAGGACCACCGGACTGTAGTTGACTCGGCAGATGGTCACGAAATCGTCAGGTCCCTTGGACCGGTTCTCGATGGCCGGGAGGGTGGTATTGGGACCCGACCCGCCGAAGAGCAACGTATAACCATCCGGTGTCGCCTTGGCCACGAAATCCGAGGCGATCGCTCCTCCTCCACCGGGTTTGAGCTGAACAATCATCGGCTGTCCCAGATGGTCCGAAGCCACACTGGTCACGGCCCGGGCTGTCAAATCGTGGGAACCTCCCGCTCCGAAGGGGATAATAAGGCTGACCGGCTTGGTGGGAAACTCCTGAGCGTACAACAACCGCCCCCCCAGGAGGGCGAGGGTGAGCACGCTGAAAAACACGAATACTTTCTGTCCCGTTCTTTTTTTCATGATGATCCTCCTTTCATTAGAGACGAATTAACGAATCGCTCGAATAAAACCAAATCCCGCTGCTCCGCTGATTACACTGATTCAAAAGGCGAGATTACGCCGATTAATTCTCCCCTCTTTTTTCTGCCGACTGTCTACTGCTTTCTGTCTTCCTGGTCTACCTGGTCAACTGATTACCAGTCACTGATCACTGATTACTGATAACTTCTTCGTTACCCCTCCGGAAGGTTCTTTCGAAAGACTTCCGGACGGCGCCAGTCTCGTAAGGCTCCCGGCTTGGTCCTCCAGGGCATGGGCGGGCCGTAAAGGTCCTTCTGCTCCCGGAGCCACCGAATTCGTTCCACATCGCACTCCGCGATAAAAATACCGGGTTTGAGTGATTCGGTCAGAATCTCCTCGGGGCTGCAGATCATGGCGAGACCGTGTTCCGCGCCGAAGATATTCTGACATGTGACCGTGTAGGCGAGGTTCTCGCTGGCCCTTGCCCAGATGAGATTCCGCCAGGTCTCGTGAAGTTCGTATTTTGAGATCCCGGCAGGCAGAAAGATCATTTCGGCGCCTTTTAGAGCGAGAATCCGGGACAGCTCGGGAACATAGACCTCGCTGCAGATCAGGAGGCCTACCTTTCCATAGGGGGTCTCGAAAACGGGCAATTCATCCGCCGCCAGATAATCGAAATCCCAGAAACGTCCCCCTTGGTAGATCCATGGGCCTTGGGGGATGGTTCGATTGTATCTCCCAACCAGCCCCTCCGGTCCGACAAGGACCTCCGAGCAGTATCCCCGGCCGGGCTGCCCCGGTACTGGACAATTGGCCCCTGCGACGATATAAACCTGATGTTGCCGGGCCATCTCCTCAAGGGAAGCCACCGGTGAATAGCTCAGCGGAGCTTTCCACGGGCCTGGGTAGGCTTCGGGAAAGCAGACGATCCGGGCCCCTTGTTTGGCAGCCTCTGCAACATATTCCCGCGCCATCTCGATATTCTTCTTCTGTTCATCCGCCTCCGGAAACGTCCTGGTCTGAACGGCAGCGATCTTCACCTTCATGCTCGTCTCCCCTGATATTTTCTGCGGCCTCAACCAATTTCCAAGAAGCACATCATCTTGCTGAAAAGCCACTTTCTTCAGGCTGCTCAAAAATGCCCAGATGCAAGGCGTCCGAAATCCTGAGGAGTGAGGCGTACTCGGATGTACACCGCAACGACGAAGGGTGAGGACAACGCCGCAGATAGGCGTTTTTCAGCAGCCTCCTATTTTTCCCATTTGGCGTCATGTACGCTCCATCCCGCCACAGCGTCCTTGCAGTTGAGCACCTCCATATCCTCCAGGATCTCCACCTCATGCTCGGTGTTTGCAGGAACGAGGACCGCTTCCCCCGGGCCCAATACCTTCTCTTCTTTTCCCAGGCGGTACCTTGCTTTTCCCTTCAGGATGACCTGGACCTGTTCATTGGGGTGAGCATGAGGCTTCGCCACGGTTCCGGCCGGATACCGGATGAGGGCGACTTCGATTTTCTCACCCTTGATGGCAGGGCCATGGGCCTGGGAATAACTCGGTGTAATAAAATCTCCTTTCATTTCACTCCACTTAAAGAATGGCATTGCTCATCCTCCCTCTGAATTCTTTGATTCCCTATTCTTCCCATTTGGCAATGATGGACCGGAGTCTTGGTTTAGCTGCCAAATGGTTTGACCAATTTTTTTCGTGGGTGTTTCAATCTACTATCATCTCTTCCCGGCCTTGTCAACAGATAATTTTTGGTACTTTTTCGGATCGATCTGTGTTTTGACAGACCTCTCCGCTGCAAGGGTTTCTTCGGTTTTTCCCATGCTGGAATGCATCAACTGGAGGGTGGTTAGGGTGAAAGAAAAGACCCGGATTACTCTTTGCTTCCCGTATCCGGTATCAGACCAGCTGCCTTAATTCCATGGACGGCACAGGTCTCGTCGTTATCCGACGTGTCGCCGGTGACCCCCACGGATCCCAGAATGTCTCCCGAAGCGGACCGGATGAGCACGCCACCGGGTACGGGAACCATTCGACCGCCCGACATCGCGGACAGAGCGGTGAAGAAGGCAGGCATCTTGGCCGCGCGCTGGGCAAGGTCCCGGCCCCCGAATCCCATCCCGAGGACGCCCCAAGCCTTTCCTGTGGCAATCTCGGGACGAAGGAGGCTTGACCCATCTTCGCGTTTGAGCGCCTTCGTATGTCCCCCCGCATCAAGAACCACTACGGTCAGAGGTGCAAATTTCAGTTCTCTCCCTTTTTCGAGGGCCTTGTCCACGATCACGGAAGCAGCGGCGAGTGTCAGCGAATTCATAAAAGTTTCTCCTTTCAAAATAGGGTTAGACGGCTTTTTCGCGAGAGCACAAGTCATAACTCGTTGGGGGTGGATCACACAAAACACATTCCTCGCTTGTCTCATTCATCGAAGAAGGTGTGGGAAGCGGTGTAGCCGATAAAGTTGTCCAAGCGCGGAGGGCTCACGATTTCAATCCCCTCCGTATCCTCGACATACTTCACACTGTGGGGGCAGTTCGATGGAACCACCCAGATTCCACCCGGCCCCAGGATTCTGGAGGAATCCTTCTCCTTTCCCATGATCGCTTCGATCTTCCCCTTGATCACGAGGATGATCTGTTCCGCCTCATGGTGGTGAAGAGGCACAAACGCCCCTTCCCTGGCATTGAGATGGGTCACCATCATCCGCTCACTGCTCATGATCCGCACAAGCAATTTGGATGCATCCGGACGACCCTTCAGATAGCCGATCTCTCTTTCAGGGAAATCTTCCCATTGGTGATAGTTCCCCATGCCCCGATCCTCCCTCCAAGGGTACAAACAAAAACACCACCTTCCTAACAAAAAAACGAGGACTTGTCCAGTTCATGCCGCATCGGCAGAAGACAGATCGCCAAAGGCCGGGCCGGACCGATTCCGGAGAGCCCCCGTCTCCGTGCTCTCTCGCGTACGGGGGAACAGAATCGGCGGAACCGGATTTGACCCTTTCGACGGCGCTAATCCCCGCCTTTGAAGGCGGGCATAGGAAGCGCCGCTCAGGGTCTATCCCGAGCAAGCCCTGGCATTTATGCCGGGGAACCGAAGGATTGACAAAAAAAATGGAACGATTAGAATTGGGAATTAATATTTTTCACCTGGGCAATATTCCTGGAAAACACCTCAACGAAGGAGGACTCTGCTTATGGCAAAACAGGACAAGGTCGGGGTGGCCCTCATCGGTGTCGGGAGTTGGTCAGGGGTCATCGCAAATGCGGTTCATAGAAGCGAAAAAGCAAGAATGGTCACCTGCTTTACAAGAAGCCCGGAGAAACGGCTGGCCTTCAGCAAGAAGTACGGATGCGATCAGGAAAAGAGCTTTGAGGATGTGTTGAAAAGGGATGATGTGGAGGGCATCCTTCTCATAACGCCGAACGCCCTCCATGCGGAACATGCCCTCATGGCGGCGCAGCAAGGCAAGCACGTCTACGTGGACAAGCCGATCGCCAACACCCTGGCCGACGGGAAGAAGATGGTGGACGCCTGCCGGAAAGCGGGGGTGACCCTCCTGGTTGGTCAGGATATGCGCAGGTTGTCCGGATTCCGAAAGGTGAAAGAACTGATCGATCAGGGCGCCATCGGAAACCCTGTCATGGTGGAGTCCAATTTCTCCGCGAGGCTCGGGTTCGAATTGACCCCCGATAAGTGGCGATGGTACGGAGATGACTCAGGGTGTCCTGCAGGGGCTCTCATGACGATGGGGGTCCATCACGCGGACACACTGAATTACTATTTCGGGCCGGTCAAAAAGGTTTCTGCCTTTTTTAACAAACTCTACATCCCTGCGGAGGTGGAAGATGTCACCATGACCATCCTCCAATTCGAGTCCGGGGTTCTGGGATACCTCGGCTCTTCCTACGCATCCGTCCGCATGAACTGGATGTCCGTCCACGGGACCGATGCTTCTCTTTCCTGCGTTCTCGCCCTGCCTAATGTAACTTTTGACGAGTACCTTCAGATCTGGTCGGTCGTGGACAAGTATACCATCCTCCAAATCTCGGAAAAGACCAAAGACCAGCCTGAAACCATTCCCCTCCGGATCGGCGATCCGATTCTTGAAGAAATCGACGAGTTCGCGGATTGTGTCCGCACGGGAAAGAAACCTGAAACAGACGGACAGGCAGGACTGGCGGCCCTGGCGCTGGTTCGGGCCGCTATTGATTCCGCCCGCTCGGGAAAAGCGGTGGATCTCACGGTCTAACAGATCCAACAGAAAGGAGGAAAACAACCTCATGGAGATTAAGAACATATCGGTGATCGGTCTGGGTCTGATGGGGACACCCATCTCCACTTTTCTCTTGAAGGCGGGATACCGGGTAAGAGGCTTTGATGTCGTCAGGAAACAGATCTCCGATCTGGGCCCTCTCGGACTCAAACCGGCAAGGTCCCCGAAAGAGGCGGTGAAGGGAGCGGACCTCGTCATCCTGTCTCTTCCGACCTGGGACGCCGTCCTGGAAGTGGTGGAAGGAAAGCAGGGAATTGTTTCGGGTGCACGCAGAGGCCTGATCGTGCTCGATACGAGCACGTCCCCTCCCTGGCAGAGCAGGGCTCTGGGTGAGCGACTGGCCAAGAAAGGAATTGAGTGGATGGATGTTCCCATTTCCGGCTCCTCTGCCCAGGCACGGGTGGGTAATATGGTTTTCATGGTAGGCGGGAAGAAATCCCTCTATGAAACGATCAAGGCTGTGCTCGACCAAATCGGGAAGAAAACGGTCTATGCGGGCAAAATGGGGGACGGGGCCACCATGAAGCTTGTCATCAACCATACCCTGTACCTGAACCAGGCTGCCGCCATCGAGGGATTGGTCTTGGGTCTCAAAGCGGGTCTGAACCGGGAAGTCCTGTTTGACGTAATCACGTCAGGGGCCGCATCGAGCGATCTCCTGATGGCAAGGGGCAAGGATATGCTGGCAGGCATTTTTTCGCCCAAAGGACCTGCGGGCATCGCCGCAAAAGACGTCGGACTCTCTCTGGAGACGGGAAAGAAGCTTGGGGTCGTTCTTCCCGTGGGCGCACTGTACCACCAGTTCCTTCTCAAGACCCTCTACAATGGGTGGGGCAAAGAGGATGCGACGATCGTCATGAGGCTTTATGAAGAGTGGGCCGGGATAGACCGGAAAGAATCCCCTCCGAAGAAAAGAGGAAAATGATCCGCCGGGTTCGCCTTTCCCCGCAGTCATGGAGGTTCACATGGATGTCATCAGAGATGCCCTGCAACGAGGCCAATCGGCCCTGACCGAGTATGAAGCAAAACAGTTTCTGGCAGCCCGGGGAATCCCCGTGGCCATCGAGTCCCTTGCCGAGACGCCCATTGCGGCCGCCAAGGAGGCGGCGAGGATCGGTTTCCCGGTCGTCCTGAAGGCCTCCGGAGCCCACCTCCTCCACAAGACGGAGATCGGAGGGGTTGCCTTGAACCTGAAAAACCAGAAGGATGTGAAGGACGAGGGGAAACGCCTCTTGAAGATCGAAGGCTGTGAAGCCCTCCTCGTTCAGGAAATGGTGAAAGGAGAGCGTGAATTCGTCTGCGGCATGACCCGGCATGACTCCTTCGGTCCCTGTGTCATGTTCGGTCTCGGCGGCATCTTTACAGAGGTATTCGAGGACATTGCCTTTCGAATGGCCCCTCTTACGCTCTGGGATGCCCAACAGATGATGGGGGAGGTCCGGGGCGGAAAGATCCTCGGCCCCTTCAGAGGAGAGCAGGCTGCACACACGCAGGCACTGGCCGGGATGCTCGTGGCCCTCGGTCACATCAGCGTACAATATGAAGAGATTGATCAGATCGATCTCAATCCCGTCAAGATCCGTTCAACGGGTCAGCCCGTGGCAGTGGACGCCCTCGTCATACTGAAGAAAAAAGAATAGTCCAACCGAAAGGGAAGTAGCCGAAATCCAAGTTCCAGAGAGGAAGTCATGAAGCATCCGCTTACTGCCTTTTTTGAACCTCGAAGTGTCGTTGTCATAGGAGCCTCTGCAACAACCGGAAAGCCGGGAAATGACGTGATTCGAAACATCCTGGCCAATGAATTCAAAGGGAAGCTCTATCTCGTTAACCCCAGGGGAGGCGAGATCTTAGGACAACCGGTGCTGCCGGCCATTGCCGGCCTGCCGGAGGGGATCGATCTGGGAATTATCATTCTCCCGGCAAAAGAAACCCCCCAAGCCCTGCGGGAATGCTGTGACAAGGGTATCAGACATTTCGTCCTTTCTGCAGGCGGATTTGCAGAATACGATGAGTTCGGGACCCAAATCCAGCAGGAGCTCATCGACATCATCCGCGAAAAGAAAATTCGGGTTATGGGCCCCAATACCTCGGGGCACACCTCCACGCCTTACCAGTTCACCTCCACCTTCTTTCCCCTCGGGAAGATTCGCCGCGGAAAGGTCTCTTACATCGCCCAGACCGGAAATTTCGCCACCCATACGATGAAGTATATCCTGACCGGGGAGAATTTCGGCGTCTCCCGGGTAATCGGCATTGGAAACAAGATCGATATCGAGGAAAGTGAAGCCCTTCAGTTTCTGGGAGAGGACCCCGAGACCACGGCCATCATCATGTACCTCGAAAGCATCAAATATCCGAGGCGATTCCTCGAAGTGGCCCGGGAGGTCACGCGGCGGAAGCCGGTCGTTCTGTTGAAAGGCGGGGCCACCGAGGCGGGGAGACATGCCGCGGTGGCCCACACGGCGGCCATGGCTGCGGAGGACCGGCTCGTAGAAGGCCTGCTCCGTCAGGCGGGGGTCGTCCGGATCTGGGATTATACCCATCTCATTCTGGCAGGAAAGGCCCTCTCCATGGTCCCCCTGCCCAGGGGAAATCGAGTCAGCTTCCTGGCGCCCTCAGGCGCCATGCTCGTCTGCCTGTCGGACCTCTGCACCCGTCTCGGCCTGAACATCCCGGAACTGGCTCCTGAGACATTGAAGAAGCTTCAAGACATCACCCCGCCATACATCCGGATGAGAAATCCGGTCGATATCTGGGCTGCTGCCTCCAAGGGGGTTGAATACGGGTACAGGGAAGGTATGGAAGCCGTGCTGAACGATCCGAACGTCGACACCGTGATTCCCGTCCTCATGCTCACGAAGGACACGGGAATTCCTTCTTACGCTTTTATCGTCGAGTTGGCGAAAAGATTTCCCGAGAAACCAGTCCTGGTCACTTTCAGCGGGGACAAGTACTACATGGAGGAATGCAAGGCTTTTGTCGAACCAAGCGGGGTCCCCACGTTCCTTGAGATCGAGCAGCCCTTCGAGGTTCTCTCGATCCTTCACCGCTGTCGCGTCTCCATGAATCGACCATAGGTGATGTTCATTGCGGATTGCAGATTTCGGATTTTGGAGATCTTTCAATCCGAAATCCGAAATCTATCAGTTTGCTGAAAAACTCATTTTTCGCAGGCTGCTCAAAAATGCCCCTGCCTGCGCCGAGGCTTCGGCAGGCAGGCAGATGCAAGTTGAGCTTCGCGAAATCCCGGTTCTTTTACCGGGGGCGCCCCTGCCTGCGGCAGGCAGGCGAAATCCAATACCACATGGGCGTTATGTATAACGCCCCTACAGATGTACACCGCAACGACGAAGGGTGAGGGGTGGCGTCGCGACGAATAAGGAGCGACTCCTGCCACGCCGCCGAGACGGTGAGGCGGCCGGATAACGCCGCAGATGCCTGCCTGCGGTAGGCAGGGGCGTTTTTCAGCAGCCTGCTATTCATCCTCTCGAACCGAGCCTTAACCCGCCGTGAATGTAATAGACTTCACCGGCCAGCGCCTCGTTTCGGTACAACTCGATCACCAGGGAGGCTACTTCCTCCGGTTCGATCAGACGCTTGATGGGAACCTGGTCCAGGATCCTGTCGAGGGCCTTCTGATTCATGCCCTTGACCATTGCGGTTCCGACGTAACCCGGTGCTATGGCCACACACCGGATCCGGTCGGATAGCCCTCTCCTCAGAAACTCGGCCGTGACGACTTTCGGCATCACGGACATGGCCGCCTTGGTCGAGGCGTAGTTGATCTGCCCCGCTGTTCCAAGCGAGCCCACCGAGGAGATGAGGCAGATCAATCCTTTGGACTTCAGATTCACCATCTGGCTGGCACACTCCCTGAGGGTGAGGAAGACACCGGTCAAATTGATCTCGACAACCGATTTGAACTGGTCCAGGGACATCTTCCCCGTCACCTTGCCCGTCTCCGGGTCTGTCGACAGGAGAAGACCGTCTTTGATGATCCCCGCACAGGGAACGACCAGGTTGATGGCCCCGTAGGTTCGGCCGGCCAATGCCGCAAGGGCCTCGTTGTCGGACTCCTTGGTCACATCACAGAGCGTGGTGACGACGTCGCCCCCCATTCCCCGTATTTCCCGCTCTACCCTGGAGAGGCCCTCCGGGACAACATCCGCCAGCACAACCTTTCCCCCATGCTTCACCCACGCCTTTGCGATGGCTTCACCGATTCCGCTTCCCGCCTCCTGTAATGACAGCGACCGCCCCCGAGGTTTCAAGCATCTTCCGTGCTCCTTTCTTGGAAAGGATTTAATATCCCCTTAACACCTTTCTCCCGGAGGGGCAAGACGGCCCATTCCGGGTTCATTTCTGCAACCGCAGGGTTTACTTTCGATCCAGGTATGCTATATTTAATGGGTTTAGATTATTCTTAGAGAAAGAGGGAATCGATGAAGGCAACGTGCGGAAAACTATTGGATATTGACCTGACCTCGGGAAAGAAGAATGACCTTCCCATCAAGGAAGAACACTTTGAGAAGTATCTTGGAGGAAGGGGCCTCGGGATCAGACTTCTCTACGACATGCTTCCTCCGAAGACAGACCCCCTTTCTCCGGACAACCTCCTCTTTTTTCTGACAGGACCTCTGACGGGAACACTGGTCACGGGCTCGTCGAAATTTGTGGTTGTGACCAAATCACCGTTAACCAACGGATGGTGCGACAGTTACTCCAGCGGCAGAATCTCCGTGGAGTTAAAGAAGGCCGGATACGACGGCCTCGTCATCCGGGGAAAGGCGAATCATCCCTGCTACCTCAGGATCGATGAGAAGGGGGTCGAGATTCGTGAGGCTGACCGTCTCTGGGGGAAAGACTGTTTCGAAACGGAAACGATGCTGAAAGAGATGGAGGGAGACACCCCGGTGGGCGTGTCGGCCATCGGACCCGCCGGAGAAAGGCTGTCGCGCTTTGCAAGCATCAACAGCGATTTTTACCGCCAGGCCGGCAGAGGCGGTGTCGGCGCCGTCATGGGCTCGAAGAACCTGAAGGCCCTGGTGGTGAAAGGAAACAAGGGGGTTGAGATCCACGATCGTAAAAAAATGGTCGAACTGAACAAGAAGAACCGGAAACGGGCCGAACAGAGCGAGGTCGCCCAGGCAAGAATGAAATATGGAACCTCTCTGACGCTCAACGTCACCCATGCCGGAGGGATTCTGCCGACAAAGAATTTTCAGTACGGGACCTGGGACAAGGCCCTGGCCAAGATCGATTCCGTCGGGGTTCATCAGAGTATCACGCAATACAAGGCATGCCTCTCCTGCTTTACACGCTGCAGTTATGAGACCCGGGTTTCCGGAGGAAAATATGACGGAATTTCGATCGAAGGCCCCGAATACGAGACCCTGGGCATGTTCGGCTCAAACCAGCTGATCGATTCCCTTCCCTTTATCATTCAGGCCAACATCCTCTGTGATAAACTGGGGCTGGATACCATCTCTGCGGGAAATGTCATCGGCTTTGCGATGGAGTGCTTCGACAGGGGATTGCTCTCTCCACAGGAGACAGAGGGTTTGGAGATTCGATTCGGGGACGAGGCCTCCAGTCTGGCGACGATCGAAAAGATGGCCTACCGGCAGGGATTCGGCGATATTCTGGCCGAGGGGGTCAAACGAACTGCAAGCCACATTGGAAAAGATTCGGACCGCTTCGCCATGCATGTGAAAGGGATGGAGTTTCCTGCCTATGAGCCGAGAGGGGCCTTTGGCGCAGGGCTTTCTTACGCCGTCAGTCCGAGGGGAGCATGCCACCGAAGGGCGTGGCCCCCTGCCAAGGAAATTCTGGGAAATTATCCTCCGTATACCACGGAAGGAAAGGCGGCCATGATCAAGGAGCTCTATGACGAGAACTGTGTCCTCCATTCCTTTCTGGTTTGCGATTTCGCCTCCAAGTTCATCCCCTTGTCCCTCGAGGACTATTCCGACTACATCCAGTCTGCAACGGGGGAAACCTTCTCGCGGAAAGATTTCGAGGACATTGCCGAGAGAATCGAAACGTTGATCAGGATGTTCAACAACAGGGAAGGACACACCCGGAAGGACGATACGCTGCCTTATCGGACCCTTCATGAGCCCCTTCTCGACGGCCCGGCCAAAGGTCAGTCGATCGGTGAAGAGAATCTGAATAAGATGCTCGATGAATTCTATGCCCTCCGTGGATGGGATGCATCAGGCGTCCCGACCCCCGAAACCATCAAGAAATGTCAGCTATAGGCGATTCGGAGAGCCCTGATGAGGATCACGCTCAATGTGTTCAGCACAGAAATGGCCCTGAAACAGCCTGTCCTCCTGGACCTGGAATCCCCCACGCTGAAAGAGGTGCTCGTTGCGCTCAAACAACGGCATGACGGCCCCTGGAGGCGCATTATGAAGGATGATCATTCCCTGATCGAAGGCTGCGTCATCCTTGTGAACGGAAGAAACGCTTCCTCATTTCAAGATCTTGAGATGAGCATCAAGGAGGGGGATGAGATCACGTTTACGGTGCTGGTGGCAGGAGGGTAAGATCGCATAGCGCAGAGCGCATGGCGCATAGCGTAAAACCAAAATAGACCCTCCCTCTTTCACCCTCGCCCCTGAAGGGTCTAAACGTGCCCCGAATCTCTTGCACTGGGCACAGAAGCTTTTTGGCAATCAGAGAGGGGGAAATACGAATATTGAAGCACGAAATTCGAAACATTCCAACTGACGGAGCGGGTTTTGGTCATTTGAGGTTCGGATTTCGGTCATTGTCTCGGATTGGTCCTTGACGGACGCTTCGCCGACATTCGGATTTCGGATTTAATGCCAAGGAGGGAAACTCATGCGTGCCATGCTTCTTCACGAACTCGGAGGTCCGGTCACGTTTCAGGAGGTCAAAAAGCCCTCTCCGGGCCCCACGGAGGCCCTGCTTCGGGTCAGGGCTGCGGGCGTTGGGTTGACGATCATTATCATGAAGAATACCCCGGGCCTCGTCACCCGCTACCCGAGGATCCTCGGCCACGAGATTGCAGGAGAGGTGGTCGAAGTCGGCAGCGAAGTCACCAATGTCAAAGGCAGGAGATCGTGTCGCATGTCACTTCTATCTTACCTGCAAGGTCTGCAAATTCTGCCGGAGCGGCCGGGAAACCCTCTGTGAGAATTGGAAGGGTTACGTCGGGATGGCTTGTGACGGAGGGTACGCCGAGTACATGGTCGCCCCTGCCCTCAACCTCTGCTCCGTGCCCGATGCAATCCCCTTCGCGGAGGCCTCTATTATCTCAGACGCCATCGCAACGCCTCTTCATGCCTGCAGGGAAGAGGCAAAGGTCGGACCCGGAGATACCGTCCTCGTGGTTGGGGCCGGAGGAGGCGTTGGCATCCATGCCGTCCAGATGGCAAAATTGTGCGGAGGCCGCGTCCTGGCAGCCGATCTCTCCCGGGAGAAGCTGGAGGTGGCGAAATCACTGGGGGCCGATGAAATCATCGATACGAAAGAGAAGGATCTCTCCCGGGAGGTGAAACGCTTGACGGACGGCAAAGGGGTTGAGGCCGTCCTCGACTTTGTCGCCTCTTCTCAAACGCTGGAAGCGAGCTTTGAAAGCCTCTGCACCGCAGGACGGCTGGTGATTCTCGGATATCGGCCACCCACTGTCTTTAAAGTCGAACCGACCTTCCGTGTCGATCCTCTGGTCGTCCTGTCGAAAGGGCTTGAGATCCATGGTTCCCGATATGTCTCGATGGCCGAATTGATCGATGCCGTCAAAATCGTCCAGCAGGGCAAAATCAAGCCTGTCGTAGGCCGGACCTTCCCTCTCGAGGAAGCGGAGACAGCCCACCAGATGATTCTGGCGAACAAGATCACCGGAAGAGCGGCCCTGATCATTTGAATCCCCATATCATTTTAGCGCTTTGGAAAACTGGTTCCATTGGGACCCCGGTCAGGGGTGCTGGACGATTCTTAGAGCGGAAACCTTATACTGGATGATTGAGATGGCTCCAAAACCCTTCCGCATTTCTGATCACTTCCTCCATTTGAATACGGTAAAACATAAAAGACCGCATTCTAAGAATCTGGAAGCATCTTTGACCAGGGTCCCAATCCCATTCCATTTCAAAGCGCTAAAGTGTTACGAATCCTCTATTTCACCTCGATGAAATCGGCGCCTACAGGCGGACAGGTGAAGAATTCCAGGTACCGGAAATCCTGTTTGGACCTGTTGATCGTGGTATGTTTCTCTCCCGAAGGAATAAACAGGATATCCCCGGCCTTGATGGGAAACTCCTTCCCCTCAATGACTTCAATGGCCTCTCCGCTGATGGCAATGATGACCGATTCCCGGTTGTTGTGGTAATGGTAGGGAACCTGGCTTCCGGCAACCAGGAGACCGAACATGCCTCCCAGGCTCTTTGCCTGATGCTCCGGAGTGAGGATCTCCGGCCGGTAGGGCTTCCCGGGAGTCGGGTTCGTCATCTTCACAAACTCTTCCGACTTAAAGACTTTCATGATGAACTCCTTTCTCGAAGAGAGATAATCGTCTTTCAAATGCCAGTGACTAACCGAATTCTTAAATAATCTCCCGAGTCTTTGTCAAGCCCCAAAAAAAACATTGTCATCCCGCTCACCTTTTGCGGTTTCCGTACCGGTCCATTGTTTACAGATTTTCTGAATTGAGGTATATTTCAATCGACCGTTCGGGGAGATCTTGAAGAGGAGGCGAACATGAAGGCATCTGTTCTTGAAACATTCTTGGGGGGCGTTGCTTTTGGGATCGGTATCACTGTTTTATCCTTGTACGCTCAAAAACCGGGCTGCATCGTTACTTCTCTGGAAGCAATAGCGGAAATGGGGCGAGCCCGAAAAGCCAAAGAAGAAAGAAACAAATTCCTAAGAAAAAGGCTGGAGGCAATGGGCTTTTCGGATAAAGAAATCGATGAAAACCTCTAACACTGAGGAGATAACCGTTTCGTCCCGATAAATCATTAACACATTTTCTACTCCGAGGAGGTGCTCATGCGTTCGAAGGTCTTCATCCCTCAGCCGATCCCTGAAGTGGCGCTGAATCGATTGAAGGAGTCCGCAGAGGTTGAGGTCTTTCCCCACCTCGACCGGGTGATCAGCCGCGAGGAATTGCTGAAAGCCGTCAAGGGGAAAAACTATCTTTACGCCATGGCGGAGATCCCCTTCCCTGCCGAAGTGATCGATGCCGCACTCCCCGATTTGAGCGGATTCGAAAACAGTTCGGGCCTGGCCGATGGCGGAAACTCAAAGGCGTAGCAAGTGTTCGTCTTCAGAGTGGAAGGATATGCAAAGTCGAGATCCACTGGTACGAAGCTCACGGTATTGGTAGAAAGAAGATGAAAATCAAAAGGATACTGGATTAAAGCCATGGAAAAAGAAGAAAAGGTATTTGCACTTTGCGTACAGAACAAGGACTGTGAGGACTTAGAAAAACGTAAGATTTACCAGGTTCTGCCGGACAAGGAAGCAGAAAAAGAGGGATACCTCAGAGTAATCGATGAATCAGGTGAAGACTATCTTTATCCCCAGTCCTACTTCGTTCTTGTACAGTTACCCCGCGAGGCGCAAGAGGCGCTGAGAGTGGCAATATAGATATTCCATTTTATCCGACCTGCTGATGCACATAGTCGCTGTTCCGTTGCGCTTCATTGCGGCATGTGAGCCCGATTGTTTCCCACGCTTTGCATTGGTAATCATTAACCCTGCCGACTCGGTCGAAATACGGACTTGTAGGTGAGGGGAAACCCGAAACAGTTCTTCCTGAAGCCTTGATGTAACCCTCAATCTGGTCATTTCTGCTTTGCTCAAAGACGGCCTAAGCGCATTTTCTCTTTCCACCGATAATCATTAACTTTGCTGAGTGAGCCATTCTATTGACTTGTAGGTGCTACTTGTTACGTATAGGTAGGTGTAATGTAGGCACTGACGTTTCCCCTCTTTCTTAGCCCTCTTCGGCTCCTCACGCCAGCCTCAACATTCGAAATCGGCACTTCCAGGCCTTTCTCCTATGACCCTTTCGAGACATTCCATACGGTCTTGATCCGGGACTGCCTGGCCTCATCTCCAAAGGGGCGTTTGCTTGCTGACAGATGGACTCTCTTCTGCAATATTGGCGTCACCGGATGATCTTTTTGGACTTTCCGAGAGGGTCAGGGGATCAATAATTTGATGACCATGATGAGAACGATTGCAATAAACAATCGTCTGATCCAGACGTTTCCGATGCGATCCGAATAGTGGGCTCCGATATACGAACCGATGGCGCAGCCGCAAAACATCGCCGCCGCCAATGGATAATGGATAGCACCCTTCCAGGCGAAGACGATGGCCGCCGTCGTGGTCAGCATGAACGCTGATATCTTGGCAGTGGCGGCCCCGCGCAGGAAGGACAGCCTGAAGACAAACAGCAGCACATACAGGGCGAACGTCCCCGCCATCACTCCGAAGAAACCGCCGTAGATACCCACCAGAAAAGAAACTCCGAGGCCTGTCCAGAAGAGGCGCGCTGGTATAGGGCAATCTCTTTCCTCTGTTCCCAACTTAGGATTGACCGTCACAAGGGCAACCCCTCCAAGGGTTGCCAGGGCAATGACCTTCTTCAAGAAGGCAACGGAGACCTCCATGACGAGGTTGGCTCCCAGAAAAGAGCCAACAAGAGCGGCAAGGCCGGTCGCCAGACCGATCTTGTAGTTGATCCATCCCTTTTCATGAAATTTGTACCAGCCCACGAGCGTGAGCCCTGCAACGCCCACCCTGTCGGTGCCGAGGGCCATATGAGGCGGCAGGCCGAGGAAGATGAGCAGCGGGATGGTAATGAGGCTGGTCCCTCCGACCAGGGTCCCAAAGGAGCCCCCAACGATCCCGGCTGCAAAAACGACCGACAGACTCACCCAATCCATGGCGGTTCATTCCCCTGTAACCCATTAATAAGGGGTGGCATAGTAAGAAGATCGAAACAAACGAAAAAAATCAGGCCCAATGAGGGCGGGTCGGTTGGAGAACTTTAGAGCGAAACCTTATCGAGCGATCTACTGGGTAACCTCATAAGAATAACGTGGATTTTAGTACAAGAATGAGTTCCCCGATTAAAAGATCGCAATTCTAAAGTTTGGAAAGCGGCCCGCCCTTGTTGGGCCTGAAAAAGAAAGGGACCTATTTTTCACAGCATCTGAGGGGTTACATCCCCTCTACTCCGGGATCTCATACCCCTCGATGTTGAACTTCTTCGGTTGAACCTTACGGTAGTTCTCGGTTACCCCCTCTGAAGTCTTGCCTGGAAAGAACGTACGGTGCATGCTCGTGGAGGCGCACCCGGGAAGAAAGATCCCTCGGTCCTGATGGTTGCCGGTGCAGTCGCCCACGACAAAGACATAGGATTCGGGAGGATGATGGTCCAGCCGGTCCGGGACTTCGGCATCGTTTCCGATCACAAACGTGATCTTCCTGACGTTCTCCATCAACTTGGGGTTGGCGAGATAGACGTCAAGGCCCGTCCGTGTGAAGTGAAGGCACCCGTCACAGGCCCCGCCCATATAGACTTCGATCCTCGGATCGAGTCCGATCAGGTGAATGTTCCCGCGTTTGAAGTGGCGCTTCACTTTTTCAATGGGCGTTCCCACGACGTCAATCTGATCGAGGCTTGCAACGCCCAGGCCCGCCATCTCCGCACCGCGAAGCATGGGGATCTCGTGTTTCGCATCGAAACCCATGAGGGTTGAACCCACGGCATCGACCGCGACAGGATCTCTGCCGGCGAGGATCACATTAAAATCCTTGATCAAATCGTCCGGAAAAGGAGAGCCCGGCCCCTGGCCCTGCATCGGCCAGAGGGCATCTACGATGGACAGGTGAGGCCGCATGACCTTCAGCATGTCGATCATCTTCTGGTGCATGTCCGCCCGGTGGTTGCGGAGGGCGTCATACCAGTCCAGACTCCCCTGGTTCATCTTCAGCGTCAGGGAGATCTGGGTCAGTTTATGGACCTTCATCTTGGAGAGAAAGATCAAAACATCCGCATCCAGCATGGTCTTCGATAAATAGACAGGTTTGAAAAGAACCATTGGGTTGGGAACCTGGACCGGAACCCTTCTGTCCTGCTCCAGGGGGAGGACACGGTCGGCTCCGCCGCGAAGGGCAGCCGGGCCGACTCCGGTCACTTCAAAGGATTCCGCCGTATCGGCGCCGATGGAACTCCGGTCAGCGACGACGAGTTCTCGGGGGTTCGTCTCATCACGAATGAGCCTCATCAGGGCCTCCACGACACGGGGATCACAGGCAATCCCCGAATCGGGCGGAACGGCCCAGCAGGCATTGGCCCGGACCAGAACCCTGTCCCCGTCCTTGATGATCGACTTCATTCCTCCGGCAGCATCCACCGTCTCCTTGAGCATCCCATAGACCACTCTCAGACTCTCTTCGTCATAAGCAGACGGTCTGCCTGGAATGAGATCCCGATGGGCCACAGCCACTTTCGTCTTTCCCAAAGCCCGCTCCTCCTATCCGTCGCTCTTCCTATCGCTCAGGAAATCAACACCCGTCTCTTCCGAAAAGGCCCTGATCAGCCGTTTTGTCACCGGTCCCGGGACAGGAAACCTGGGCCGAATCCCATGGACTTCCGTGACCGGAGTCACGCAGGTCGCACTGGAGGTGATGAAAAACTCTTCCGCCTGGCTCAGGTCATAAACGGTGAAATGCCGTTCCTCAATGGGAATGTTCAAACGGGAAGCCAGTTCGAAGACAACGGTCCGGGTGATCCCTTCAAGAATATTCTCGGCCGGGGGGGTCCATAGCACGCCATCCCTCACGATGAAGAAATTCGCGACGGCGTTTTCCGCCACCCTTCCATGGATGTCGAGCATGAGGGAAAGGGTATTGACGGCATCCGCATCGAGTTCCGCCAGAATCTGATTCATCTTACTCGTCACCTTTGCCCTTGTCTCAACACATTGAGGGGGCACCCTGCGAGTGGGGACGATCGAAAGTTTCACCCCCTCCATAATATTTCGTAATATGGTCTTTGAATCCACGGGCCGCAAGAAAACAAAGAGCGTGGGAGGGCCTGCCAGCCGGGCCGTCATGCTTGGCGTATCCATGCCCCGGGTCACCCAGTGGCCAACCCGATAGATCCCCTTCTCTGCCAGGGATGGAAGGTTCTTATCCAGGAGATCGAGGGTCAACTTTTCCATCTCTTCCCGGCTCATCCGGACATCAATGCGAACGTACCGAAGGGACCGGTAAAGGCGATCTAAGTGATCTGTCAGGCGGAAGAGGCGGCGATTGAAACAAGGAGTCACCTCATAGACGCCGTCTCCCCAGAGAAATCCCCTGTCAAAAGGAGAGATCGCAGCCTGGCTTTCTTTGACCACATTTCCGTTCAAATAACAATACAGTTCTTCAGACATACCAATACACCTTCCCGTCAAGTGAATAGTCCCTAAAGGAAAAGGATTCTTTTGTTTCTGCTTTCTGCTTTCACTGGTTACTGATAACTGATGACTGCTTCTTTCCTTTTTTAGAACTTGTTCTTATGGAGCCAGCTGAACTCGGGGCGCTTCTTCGGTACTCCAACCCCTCCTTCCGGGACCCCGAATTTCACCACGCACGTCAATTCATAATCCCCCGGAAGACCGAGGATCTTTTCCACATCCTTCTGCCACTGATCCCAGTAGGAGATGATGTTACTGCCCAGCCCTTCCGCTGTGGCGGCCAGAGACATGTTTTCGACAGCCAACCAGCCAGTGCCGGCATCTCCTGACTTGGTGCAGACGGCGACCACGCTCGCATTCTGGAACCACGTCTTCTGGCTGAGGGCCCGGGCGTCAACCTCTTTCTGCGTCTCTCCCGACCCCGGAGAGAACTTCCTGTTCTGCTGGAATTTGATCTCTCCAAACTGGTCGATGATCTTCGGATCGTCAACAACAATAAACTCCCAGGACTGACGGTTTCCGGCGGAGGGCGCTTTGCTGCCGGAAAGCAAAATCTTACGCAGCTGCTCTTCCGTAGCCCCCTTCTTGAAAACACGAACCGTTCTTCTCTTCTCAATCGCTTCGTAAATTTCCATGACGTCCCTCCCTATCCCTGGATATGGATGATACAGGTATCGGTAAACGGTAAAATGGCTGTTTGTCAACCCTTGAGCAAGTCCCGGCATTTATGTCGGGGAGCCGAAGGGTTGACCCTGAGCGGCGCCTTTCATCCCCGCCTTAAAAGGAGGGGTTAGCGCCGTCGAATGGGACAAGAAAAGTCGGTGACATGACGGTGTCAAAACAGGATTGACAGGTAAATCGATCTCCTCCTATAATGGTCCTTCAGAAGCGAGTGAGTCTGTTGCGGTACAAGAGGCATCCCCGCCAGTCAGGGGGGATCTCCCCAACCGGCAATGCGAAGGAGGAGACTCCATGAGTCAGAAGAGTGACCTGAGAGATGGGATGAGGATCGACTGGGATGTGCCCATCACCATGGACGACGGCCTCGTCCTTCGAGCCGACATTTATCGGCCCCCTCAGGATGGCAGGTATCCTGTGATCCTGAGCTATGGTCCTTATGCCAAAGGCCTCGCCTTTCAGGAGGGCTACCCGGATCAGTGGGAGAGAATGGCTGAAAAACACCCGGATGTCACCGAGGGATCCACCAACAAATATCAGAACTGGGAGGTTGCAGACCCCGAGAAGTGGGTGCCGGACGGGTATGTCTGCGTACGCGTCGATTCCCGCGGCACGGGCCGCTCGCCTGGATATATCGACCATTTCTCACCCCGGGAGACCCGCGACTTCTATCTGTGCATTGAATGGGCAGGGGTTCAGCCGTGGAGTAACGGGAAGGTGGGGATCTCCGGGATCTCGTACTATGCGATTAACCAGTGGCATGTCGCTTCCCTTCAACCTCCTCATCTGGCAGCCATGATCCCCTGGGAGGGGGCCGCAGATTGGTACCGGGACATGACCTACCACGGAGGCATTCTATGCACCTTCTGGGCAAATTGGTATCTGAAGCAGGTGATGACCGTCCAGTACGGTCTCGGGAAGCGGGGGCCGGTGAATCCCAATACAGGCGTCCCGGCTACCGGCGATCAGACCCTCACCGAGGAAGAGATGGCCAGGAACCGGACGGATTTCGGTGCGGCCATCAAAGCCCATCCCATGGAGGATCCGTATCATCGGGACCGATCGCCGGTCTGGTCCAGGATTACGGTCCCGATGCTTTCTTCGGCCAACTGGGGTGGACAGGGACTTCACCCCCGGGGAAATTTCGAGGGGTTCGTGCGCTCGGCTTCAAAAGAGAAATGGCTTGAGGCCCATGGCATAGAGCACTGGACCGAATACTACACCCGGTACGGCGTCACCCTTCAGAAAAGGTTTTTTGATCACTTTCTGAAAGGCGTGGACAATGATTGGAAGAACCAGCCCCGTGTTCAACTCCAGGTGAGAAGAATCGACGGGTTTGTCCAGCGTTCGGAGAACGAGTGGCCCCTGGCTCGCACGCGCTGGACCCGGTTCTACCTGAACCCTTCAAACCGGAGCCTGACTGAAAAACCAGGGGAGGCCGAGGACCGTATTGAATACGAGGGGCTGGGAGACGGGGTCACCTTCATGAGTCCTCCCATGGTTGAGGAAACCGAGATCACAGGCCCCCTGGCAGCAAAGCTCTTTCTCTCTTCCTCCACAGCCGACGCAGATCTCTTTCTTGTCTTCCGTGTCTTTGCCCCGGATGGAAGTGAAGTTGTCTTTCAGGGGGCACTGGACCCCCACACGCCCATTGCCCAGGGATGGCTCCGGGCATCCCACCGGAAGCTCGATCCGGTCATCAGCACCGAGTACCGTCCCTATCATACCCACGACGTGAAAGAACCGCTCACCCCCGGAAAGGTCTATGAGCTTGATGTGGAGATCTGGCCGACCTCGATCGTGGTGCCGGCAGGCTACCGGATTGCGCTCACCGTCAGGGGAAAAGACTACGAGTACCCGGGCGGAGGCGCGCGTTTAAAGACCTTTGTCAACGAGTTGAGAGGCTGCGGACCCTTCCTCCATAACGATCCCGATGACAGGCCCGAAGCCGTTTTCGGAGGAAAGAACACCCTCCACGCAGGGGGAAGCAAACCCTCCTATGTGCTCGTTCCCATCATCCCGAAGAGAGATTAAGCATCCAATAAGACAAAACGTAAGTCGTAAGTCGCGAGAGCGTAAACATCAAACCCCTTACCCCTCACGACTTGCGCCTGACGCCTTGCCAACAGGAGGTTTTTCTTGAAAAAGATCTTGCTTGCAGAACCCATCGACCAGGCCGGGATGAAGTTTCTTGAGGGAAAAGCGGAAATCATCATCAGCCCTGATCCCTCGGGGGAGTCTGTTGGCCGGCTTCTCAGGGAAGCCCATGGCCTGGTCGTTCGAACCGCCACCAAGGTGACGCGGTCGATGATCGAGTCCGCTCCCCACCTTGAGGTCATTTCACGAACCGGAGGAGGTCTTGACAACGTCGACATCGAGGCAGCCACGGATCGCGGCGTCGTCGTCTGCGGGGTGAAGGGACCCCAGGACCGGTTTGTCGCCGAGCATGCCGTAACGCTCATGGTGGCCCTGGCCAAGCAGATCCCGTATCTGGATCGGGAGGTGCGAAGAGGGAATTTCCGGTCCCGCTACGAATACCGGCCCATGGGCCTTGCCGGAAAAAAGGCCGGCATCATCGGCCTTGGCAGAATCGGAAGCATTGTCGCTGACATGTGCCATCACCTGGGCATGGACGTCTGGGGCTACGATCCCTATCTCAGGGCCGGGGACCTCCACCTCCCTGCCCTTACGTTTACGGAGAACAGAGACGAAATGATCCGGAGCGTCGACTTTCTCTCCGTCCACGTCCCTCTGAGCAATGAAACCCAGGGACTCATCGGGAGAAAAGAATTGAGTTTGATGAAATCCACGGCGTTTCTCATCAACACCTCCCGCGGTGAAATCGTCGATGAGCCGGCGCTGATTGAGGCGCTTCACCAAGGGAGAATCGCAGGGGCGGGCCTTGACGTCTTTGCGAAAGAGCCTCCCGAGCCTTCCCATCCTTTCTTTCAGATGGAGAACGTGATCCTGACCCCCCACGCCGGTGCGTTGACCAGGGATGCGGTGGCACAACTGGCCGAAGGAGCAGCCCGTAACGCCATCGACGTCCTGGAAGGGCGACAACCCTCTTTTAGCGCAAATTGGGAGGAGGTCGTTCGAAAGAAATCAAAATAGCTTTCACCGGAATCGAACCGAGTCTCAGTGAACCTCGCAGTTGTAGAAACGGCCATGCCTGCGTACCGGAACGCCACTTCAGCGTGCAGGCATGGGTAAACCGCTCAATAACGCTTGGGAAGGCGCTGATTTTCCCCTATTGACAAAACGTTTCAGACATACTATGAATTGGTCAAACCACTTGACCGTCGCGGGCTTGGCAAGCTTCCCTTCGGTGATTTTTTTCACTTCGACATCCCCTGCCGGCAAGAAATGACGAAAGGATCGGCGTGAGCCAGACTACGGTCCAGCCATCAAAGGTTCTCACTCTGCCTGATTCCCCCAACCCTCTCGCGGGAGAGCACGAGATCCTGCTGAAACCCATCCGCCGCGTCAGGCTTTATGAAAATGCGGTGGATCAAATTCAGACGTTGATCCTTCGGAAGAAATGCAAACCGGGAGATCGTCTTCCCTCCGAGCGAAGTCTCGCCCAGCAGTTTCACATCAGCCGGCATTCTCTGCGGGAAGCCCTTCGCATTCTCGATGTCATGGGTCTCATCGAAATCAAAGTGGGCGACGGAATCTATGTCAAGGAAGTGAATTTCCTCCCCTACATCGAATCCCTCAATCTCTCTCTGAGCACCCGGCTTCAGGTTGAGCAGGATACCTTCATCAAGCTCTGGGAGGCACGAAGGATTCTGGAAGTGGGGATGGTGGAGCTCGCAACAACGCGGATCAACGAGTCGCTCTTGAAAAGCCTCTGGTGGTGCATCGAAGAGATGAAGAAGAACATCGATCACCAGGATGCCTTCATCTCTTCGGGAATTCGTTTCCATCGCCTGATCGCAGAAATCGGCCAGAACGAGGTTCTGATTCTGGTCTGGGACATGCTGGCCAACCTCATGAGGAAAAGCCAGGACAAGATCTATCGCGTTCCCTGGCTGCCCCGGAAGGCCCTTGCGGGCCACAAAAAGATCTATCTCGCGATGGAGGCAAGGGATCCCCTGAAAGCGGTCGAAGCGATGCGGCAGCATATGCTGGAAGAGGAAAAGGCCCTCAAGGCCACGGCGGAGAGAGCAAAAACATGAGACCCTTCGTCTCTTCGGTCAAGATGAGAGAAGGGTTCCGCAATGCCAATCAACGAAAAAGGAGGAGACAACGATGGTAAAGGATATCTCATTTATCGGCAGACCCCATGAATACGATCCCCGGAGGGTGTTCTCGCTGACCGGTGTGGACTGGCAGGAAAGGGTGAATTTTGACCGGCTCAGGAAAGAAAGACTGGCAAAGGCCAAGGAGCAGATGGAGAAACACGATCTGGGAGCCCTCGTCGTTTATGACGGGGCCAATGTCCGTTATCTCACGAGCTCTTTCCAGGGAAATTGGAAGTATAATATCTTCATCCGGTACGCCGTCCTTCCGAGAGGTGGAGAACCCATCCTCTTCGAAACCGCCGGTTCCGATCTGGTTTGCGCCAAGATGGACCTCCCCTGGATGGAAGGCAGGATCCGGCCGGCCATCACCTGGCGGTGGTCGGAAGGTGCGGTGGAATACATGGTGGATCGCATGGTCGACAGCGTCGTCGAGGTCCTTCGGGAACACAAGGTGGAGAAGGAGAAGATCGGGATCGATTCTCTCGATATGGCCTCTCTGGCCGCTTTCCAGAAGAAGAAGATCAACGTCGTCAACGCCATGCCCGCCCTGTCAGCCGCTCGCGTCGTCAAAACACCGGATGAGATCGAACTGCTCAAGCAGTCTGCCGCCATCGCAGATGCCTGCATGTATAAGGCACGCTATGAATGGGCCAAGCCCGGGATAACGGAGAGGGAGCTCTCCGGAAAGATGATCGAATACATGTACGAACGGGGATGCGAAATCGTGTACGAGATCATTGTGGCTTCCGGAGGAAACACAAGCCCCTACAGGCGCTGGCCGACCGACAAGATCATCCGCCAGGGAGACTTGATCATCATCGATAACAACACCGTCGGCCCCTCCGGCTATTTTGTGGACTACGTGCGCTGCTGGAAGGTGGAAGCAAAGCCCACCCCGCAGGAAAAAGACCTCTACAAAGAGTGCTACGATTCCCTTCAGGGGGCCATTGAAATGATGAAGCCCGGCAATACGAGCCGGGACGTGGCTGAGAAGTTTCCCATTTACGATGATGACAAATACGGCACGGTCACGCTTCAACAGTTTGCCCATTCCATCGGGTTAACCCTTTACGAAGGGATGTGGATATCGCGGGCCTACTCGCTGAAGTATCCTGCCGAGATCAAACCCAATATGTATTTCGCCGTGGAGACGTTTGCGGGCCATCCCAACCTTCAGCAGACCGTTCGCCTCGAGTCGGACCTGCTCATTACCGACAAAGGTCACGAGGTCTTCACGATCTTTCCCTACGAAGAGGAGATGCTGAAGTGAGCCGACCAGCCAGAACTGCGACAAAAGAAAGATCTTTGACGACCGGCCGGATCGCCGCCCTTGCAAAAAGGGCGGGCCGGCTGGCCGGTGCGAACCGCAAGAAGGGTTGGCATTGAAGCGAATCCGTCTTCGCTGCGGTCGCAGACGTTCTCGAATTGAAGATGAAGCCGGCTCCCCCTAAAATGGCCTCGGGATTCCATGGAGGCGGGGGAGGAATCAAGATCGATGAAGCAGGGGCCAAGGGAATCCCCACGGGATGCATGTGCGGAGCTCTGGCCGCCGGTATTCTGACGCTGGGTGTTCTCTATGGGCGAACGGCGCCGGTTGGCCCCCGATTCGGAGTCATCAGCCATCTTTCAGCCCATTTACACAAGCGTTTCATGGAGGAGCTGGGCGGGAAGTGTTGCGCCATGCTCCGGCCGTTTTATCAGAAAATGGACAGAGAGAATTCCTGCGATTTCGTCTACCGGAAAGGGGCTGAGCTCGCAGTCGAGGTGGTCCTTTCAGCCCCCCGGGTTGTGCCGGAATGCAAGATACCCAGGTCCGTTCAGAAGTTTTTCAACCGGAAGCGGTGATCGGCAGTAAGAATCCGGGCGTCACAATGAAGGGTCGGCTCTCAAGACAAAGAACAGAAAAGAACGTTGGGGCATCCTGATTCAAGCCTATTCCATTGACTTCCCAGGTTCAGAAATACGAATCGGCTGACCGTGCGCCTGAAGCCTTGTCTTCAGGAAATAGTGGAAAGGAGGAACGAGGCATGAGAAAGGGATTGTCGGCAGCTATCTTAATAACAGGAGCGGTGGGTCTCATCCTATTCAACTCTTCTCTTTCACAGGCCCAAGGGAAAGGACCTATCAAGATTGGCTTCATTTCACCCCTCTCCGGCGGAATGGCGGCAAACGGGAAGGACATGTTAACGGGTATCGAGCTCTACCTTGAGGAGATCGGGTATCAGGTTGCGGGTCGCAAGATCGAATTCCTGGTGGAGGACGACGAGGCCAATCCCGCCACGGGCCTCACGAAAACAAGAAAGTTGGTGGAGAAGGACGGGGTCCACCTCATGACCGGGGGCCTGATGGCCTCGACAGCTTATGCCCTTGCCCCCTACATTGACTCCAAAGAGATCCCCATGACCTACCCGATCATGTCCGCGGATGATATTACCCAAAGAAAGATTCCCAAGTGGATTATCCGCACTGGGTGGGCAAGCTGCCAACCCCACCAGCCTTTCGGAGAGTATGCTTATAATGTTCTCAAATTCAGAAAGATCGCCGTCATCGCATATGATTTCGCCTTTGGATGGGAGTGTGTCGGAGGCTTCCAGAAGGTTTTTGAAGACTCAGGAGGAAAGATCCTTCAAAAAATATGGGTCCCTTTGACCGCCCAGGATTTCAGCCCCTACCTCTCCCAGATTGCAAAAGACGCCGATGCCGTTTTCGCGGTCTTCTCCGGACGGCAGACAATGCAATTCAGCAAACAATATCAGGAATTTGGTCTCAAGGGAAAGCTCCCCTTGATCGGCGGAGGAACGGTCACGGACGAGCATGCCCTTCCCTCCATGGGTGATGACGCCATAGGCATCATCACGCCCCTTCATTACAGCGAGGTCCTGGACAACCCGGCAAACAAGAAATTTGTCAAGGGGTTTCGTGATAAAGCCAAAAAGGCTGCCTCATACTATTCTGAAGGCACCTATACGGGTGCAAGATGGATTATGGAGGCCATCAAAGCCATCAATGGGGACGTGGAGAATCGCGCTAAATTGATGGAGGCTCTGAGAAAGGTGGATCTCAAGGATGTCCCCCGGGGGCCCATGAAGCTGGACAGTTACGGGAATCCGATTCAAAACATTTACGTCAGGAAGGTGGAAAAAGTGGGAGGCGAGCTTCAGAACACCGTCATCCATACTTATCCGAGCGTCTCACAGTTCTGGAAGAGCAAACCCGAGGAATTTTTGAAACAACCGGTCTACTCGAGAGACTATCCTCCTCTCAAACCTTGAGAGAGATGAGTCCTTTAAGGCGTCCGAAATCCTGAAGGTGCGGGGGCGTTAAATCGAACGCCCCCGCCACAGACGGAGGCGTTTCTCAGGAGCCTGTGAGCGGTTTGTGATTCAGGGTTAGACTCCTTGTGATGGAGACACATTGATGGAATTCTTGACGATCCAGACGTTGAACGGGCTTTCCTTCGGGGCATTGCTTTTCCTGCTGGCCAGCGGGCTGTCGCTCATCTATGGGGTGATGAAGATCGTGAATATTGCCCACGGATCTTATTTCATGCTGGGGGCCTATGTCGGGCTTTCGGTTATCCTGAAAACGAAGAGTTTCATCCTTGGGGCCTTTGCCGGCGGCCTCGCGATCGGAATCGTGGGCCTCATCATGGAGCGTGGCTTCTTGAGAAAATTCCCGTTGCAGGCCCTTCCCCAGATGATGATCACCCTGGGGTTTGCCCTCGTTTTTCGGGATCTCGCTCTCCTGATCTGGGGAGGGGACCCCTACACGCTCCCCTGTCCTGAAATCCTGAGGGGATCGACCCATATCTTCAAAGTCATCTTCCCGATCTACCGGCTTTTCGTCATCGGCGTCGCCGCTCTCGTCGCCAGCGCGTTGTGGCTCTTTAATGAAAAGACGCTGGTCGGCGCGAAATTGAGGGCAGCGGTGGATGACCATGAAATGGCGGGAGGGGTCGGCCTCAACGTTCCTCTGATATCGGGGTGTATGTTCGGCCTGGGTGCCTTTCTGGCCGCCTTCGGAGGGGTCATGGGAGGCCCCATCTTCGGGGTTTATCCCGGCCTTGACTTCGAGCTCCTCTCGCTGGGTTTTGTTGTCGTCATCGTGGGCGGTCGCGGAAGCCTGAAAGGATCGGCCGTCGGGAGTATTCTGGTCGGACTGGTGGACAACTTCGGGAAAGCACTCGTTCCGGAGCTGTCCTATTTCACGCTCTTTGCTCCCATGGCGATCGTCGTGGCCGTCAAGCCCACAGGCCTCTTTGGAAGAGAGTAGGAAGATGAAATATCTCGCGGCGTCGAAAGCGAAACTGATCGGTCTGATTCTGGCGTTTCTGGTCGTGGTGGTCATGCCGCCCTTTTACACCTCCTACTGGGTCACCCTGGCCACTCAGATGCTGATCTACGGCATCCTCGCCATGAGTCTGGATATCCTGTTGGGATATACGGGGCTTTCTTCCTTCGGCCACGCCGGTTTTTTCGGATCTTCTGCCTATGTGGTTGCGATTCTCGCAACCCGTTACAAGCTCGGTTTTCTCCCCTGTTTCGTAAGCGGCATTGTTGTGGCAACGGCGATCAGCATGATCTTTGGTCTCTTGGTCGCTCATGCCACAGGGGTCTATTTCCTGATCATCACCCTGGCGCTGGGAATGACCCTCTGGGGTCTTGCGTTCCGCTGGGTTTCGATGACGGGTGGGGATAACGGCCTTTCGGGAATTCCCAGACCGGATCTTGGGCTGCCGATCTCTCTCAAGGATCCCCTGACCTTCTATTATGTCGTTCTCGTCGCCTTTGTGATCGCCCTGATCCTGATGGTGATCTACGTCCGATCCCCTTTCGGCCACAGTCTGAAAGGCGTCCGGGAGAGCGAATCCCGCATGCGCGTCCTGGGGTATCATACCTGGCTCCATAAGTACTTAAGTTATGTATCCGCAGCGGCCTTCGCCGGAGCCGCGGGGGCCTTCTGGGCTTATTTCGATGGTTTTATCAGTCCTTATAATATGGATCTCACCGCATCGATCGAAATTATCCTGATGGTCATCCTCGGGGGACCCGGGACCTTGATCGGCCCCGCCCTCGGGGCGGGAATCATCGTGTTTTTGAAGAATTTTATCAGCGCGTATACACAGCGCTGGCTCCTCATTCTTGGAACGATCTATATCCTCACGATCCTTTATGCCCCGCAGGGGCTCATGAACCTTCTCAAGGATTGGGTGAGAGGAGGGCGTGAAAAAACTGAAAAAGAGGAGGTGAATTAAGTAGAACGTATGGTAAAACGATTCGTAAGACAAGAGATCGTAGACAGGTTCAAGGCGGAAACCGGGAAGGGGCAGGCGATCTTCGATGCCTTCGCCGGAACAGGCATCTCGGCGAAATTTGCCGAGGCCGGCGGTGCGGACATGATCACCACTCATATCCTGGCGAGATTTCGAATGGCAGGGCTTTCCTCCATGGCGGGATATCTCTCGATTGCGGATGCCAACGCCGTAACCCTTGAACTCGGCAAGAGAGACATCATCCCCGTCGTGAAGAACACGCCGGTCATGGCAGGCCTCCTGGGCGCGGACCCCACCCGCAACATGGACTATTTCCTGGACGAAATCATTGCTGCGGGTTTTTCAGGGATCCTGAACTGTCCTACCCTGGCCCTGGTGGATGGGAACTTTCGAAAGACCCTCGAGGAAACCGGGGTGACGTTCAGGAAAGAAGTTGAGATGATCGGCATCGCGCATCGGAAGGGCCTCTACACAAAGGCCTTCTGTACCTCAGCCGAGGAGGCGCAGATGATGCTGGACGCGGGGTGTGACAACATCATCGCCCACGGTGGAAATACCAGCGGGGGATCGATCGGCTCCCAGACCGTCACTCCAGTCGATGCGATGGTGGGTCTCATCCAGAGGGTCATCGATGTGGCGAAGCGAGGAAACCCTGACGTTCTTGTCACCTGTCATGGGGGAGCAACGGAAACACCCGAAGACGTCAGGTATCTTTTGGAAAGAGTGAAAGGACTGGACGGCTACGTGGGAGGCTCTACGGCCGAGCGAATCCCCGTGGAGAAGGCGATTACCGAAGCCATCAAAGGATTTAAGAACATTCAACTCCCTGAAAAAACGCGCTGGAGATAGGCCTTTCAGCTCCCGGCATGCATCTGTTTTTTGATACCTTCTAACCAAAGGAAAGGAGAAAAGCATGAAAAAAGTTTTTTGTCTCATGGTTCTCATGATGGCGGTAGTGGGTTTGACCGTTTTCAGCGGTTCACCCTCTTGGGCCCAGGGGAAGGGACCGATCAAGATCGGTTTCATTTCGCCTCTCTCGGGCGGTATGGCGGCCAATGGAAAAGACATGCTGGCTGGATTCGAACTCTATTTTGAAGAGATCAAATACCAGGCGGCGGGCCGCAAGATTGAGCTTTTTGTGGAGGACGACGAGGCTGTCCCGGCGACCGGCCTGACCAAAACCAGAAAGCTCGTGGAAAAGGACGGAGTTCACGTCATGACCGGAGGTCTGATGGCTTCCACCGGTTATGCCCTTGCTCCTTACATCGACTCGAAAGAGATCCCCATGACTTACCCTGTCATGGCTCCGGACGATCTGACCCAGCGGCAGAGACCGAAATGGATTGTGCGTACGGGATGGAACAGCAGCCAGCCTAACCATCCGCTCGGGGAGTACGCTTATCAGACCCTCAAATTGAGAAAAGTGGTCATCATCGGTCTGGACTATGCGTTCGGATGGGAATGCGCAGGAGGCTTCCAGAAGACCTTTGAGGAGGCAGGAGGCAAAATCATCCAGAAAATCTGGACGCCTCTCACCGTCACCGATTTCAGCCCCTACCTGGCGCAGATCTCAAAGGATGCGGATGGGGTCTATGCCCTGTTCACGGGCCGCACAACCCTCCAGTTCACCAAACAATATCAGGAATTCGGCCTCAAGGGGAGACTGGTTCTGGTTGGAGGGGGAACGACCACGGACGAACATGCCCTTCCCTCCATGGGTGACGAAGCCATCGGAGTCATCACCTCCCTCCATTACAGCGAGGCCCTGGATAATCCGGCCAACAAGAGATTTGTGAAAGCCTTTCGCGAAAAAGCCAAAAAGGCGGCCTCCTACTATTCCGAGGGAACCTACACCGGGGCCAGATGGATTGGGGAGGCCATCAAGATGATCAACGGAGATGTGGAGAACAGGTCCAAGTTCATGGACGCCTTGAGAAAGGTTGAGATTAAAGATGTGCCCCGTGGCGATTTCAAGTTGGACAGCTACGGAAATCCCGTTCAGAATATCTATATCCGGAAGGTCGAGAAGGTTGGAGGCCAGCTCCAGAACTCGGTCATTCAAACGATTCCCAACGTCTCTCAGTTCTGGAAGTACAAACCCGAGGAATTCCTGAAGCAACCCGTTTACAGCCGGGAATTCCCGCCTCTCAAACCGTAGCACGATGGGAAGACAGGGGGAAGAACACCTCCCCCTGTCTTTAGGGAGATGCGCAGTCGTGTGCAGAATACGAGATTGCTTCGCTCCGCTCGCAATGACAAATCCTACCCAGGAGCCTATTATAGTCGTTGCGAGGAGTTTTCTTGCGACGAAGCAACCTCGTTTTTGAAGACCAACTCTTCCAACAGGATAGAGCCTAATTTGGAATGAGAGATACGAAGAAGAATTGAGATTGCCCCTTATTTGCCAAGGAAAGGAAGAAGAGAAATCCATGTCTTCAGTCGTTTCGACAAGCAAGACCGGGAGTTCAAACCCCTGTCTGGTGGTTGAAAACCTGACGAAGAATTTCGGCGGTCTCCGGGCTGTGGATCGTGTCAGTTTGACCATCGAAGCAGGAGAGAGGCGTGTCCTGATGGGACCGAACGGGGCGGGCAAGACGACCTTCTTCAATATGATCAGCGGCGTTTACGAGGCCAGTGAAGGAAAGATCCTCTTCTTCGGAAAAGATGTGACCGCGCTCCCTTCTTACCGCCGAGCGGCCCTGGGCATCGCGAGGACGTATCAGATCACCAATCTCTTCCCAAACTTGACCGTCGGGGAGAATATCTTGATGGCCGCTCAGGCCCTGACCAAGACGAAGTTCGTGATGTTTCGGCCCCTCTCTTCCTTTCCCCGGCTCAGGGACCGGTGCAACGAACTTTTGAAGGAATTTGATCTCTGGGACAAGAGGAATGAGCTCGTTAAGAACCTTTCCCATGGCGATCAGAGACAGATTGAGGTTGCCCTTGCCCTTGCCGAAGAACCCCGCCTTCTGCTTCTGGACGAACCCGCGGCAGGACTCTCGTCGGCGGAGACAAGCGGCTTGACGCTCCTGCTGAAGAAATTGGACCCGAAAATCACCATCCTTCTGATCGAACACGACATGGACGTCGCCTTCGAATTCGCCGAACGGATTACCGTCCTCTACCAGGGAAAGTTCCTTGCCGAAGGCCCCAAGGAAGAAATCAGGAATAATGCCACCGTCCAGGAGATCTATCTGGGCGCGGAGTGAATTGTATGCTGAAGATTGTGGATATTCATACCTATTATGGTGAAAGCTATGTCCTGCAGGGAGTCAGTCTGGAGGTCGCCACAGGCACCGTCGTAGCCCTGCTCGGCAGGAACGGCGTCGGGAAGACGACCCTGGTGAGATCGATCGTCGGATTCACTCCGCCCCGCAGGGGAAAAATCTTTGTCAACGACAGGGATATCACCCGTCTGCCTGCTTACAAGATTGTCCGGTTTCATATCGGGCTCGTCCCGCAGGGAAGACGTATCTTCCCCTCCCTGACAGTAAAGGAGAACCTGGAGATCGCTGCCAGGAGCTCAGGGACGCAGGCCTGGAATCTTGAAAAGGTCTTCGGCCTTTTTCCCCGTCTCAAAGAACGAGACCACCACCGGGGAAACGAGCTGAGCGGTGGCGAGCAGCAGATGCTGGCCATCGCCCGGGCGTTGATTTCGAACCCCCAGTTTCTCCTCATGGATGAGCCCACGGAAGGTTTGGCTCCGGTTCTGGTTCGCGAAGTGGGGGAAATCATCCGAAGGCTCAAGGACGGAGGTTTATCCATCTTCCTCGTCGAACAAAACCTCTCCTTTGCCATGAAGTTTGCCGACTATGCCCACGTCATGAGCAAGGGAAAGATCGTCCACTCCTCGACACCCCAGTCTCTCTGGGAAAACCGGGAAGTTAAGGAACGCTATCTTGGAGTGTAGTCCCGCCAGTTGCAAAAATGGACCCGAACAAACCGCTCAGGGATTGACGTTCAGGGATTTCTGATGAAGACAGTTCTTCTCATCGGCACATTGGATACCAAGGGTGAAGAATACCAATTCCTTCGGAAACGCTTCGAGGCAGAGGGCATCCGGACGATCCTGATCGACGTCAGCTGTAAGCGGCATGCCCCCGGTCTCTCTTCCGACTACTCCTGCAGGGACGTCGCCCGGGCAACCCGCATGGATTTTGAAACCGTCAGCCAACTCGAGCGTATCCCTGCTCAGAAGGCGATGACCGAGGGCGCCATCCTCGTGGCCAAAGAACTCTTTTCCCGGAATCAGTTCGCGGGCATCATGGCCCTGGGAGGTTCCAATGGAAGCGCCATCGCATGCGCCGTCATGCAGCAGTTCCCTTTCGGGATGCCGAAGCTGATGGTTTCCACGATGGCATCCGGAAACGTGCGGGGCTATGTCGGGTTCAAGGACATCATCATGTTCAACCCCGTCGGAGACATTTCCGTGAACCGGGTGACCAAGAGGATCTTCTCGAATGCGGTCCATGCCATGGCGGGCATGGTGAAGGGGGAAAAGGTCGACGAGGAGGAGAGGAGAATCCAGGTCGCCCTCACCGTTTTCGGGGTCGTCCAGCCTTGCGCGGAGCACGCAAAGGCTCTCCTGGAGGAAAAAGGATGTGAGGTCGTCCTCTTCCACACGTCAGGGACAGGGGGCATGGCCATGGAAGAACTGGTCAGGCAGGGGGAGATCGATGCGGTCCTCGACGTTTCCACGACGGAGCTCGCCGACGAGGTCGCGGGAGGTGTCCTGAGCGCCGGGCCTCACAGGCTGGAGGCGGCAGGAGCCATGGGCATCCCGCAGGTCATCATGCCGGGAGCCATTGACCTGGTCAATTTTAATACCCCGGAGACCGTTCCGGAAAAATGGAAAGACAGGGTCTTCTATCGCCACACGCCCCATATCACCCTGATGCGGACCAGTCCGGAAGAGAGCGCATCCCTCGGACGCCTCTTCGGAAAGAAGATCAATCAGGCCAGGGGACAGAGCGTTGTCCTCATCCCTCTCAAAGGCTTTTCGGCCTATGACAGTCCGAAGGGCCCCTCATCGATCAACTTGCAAGGAGGGCCGTCTTCCAGACCATGGTTCTGGCCGGAAGCGGATCAATCCTTCTGCGAGGCCCTCAAGGAGACGCTTGACTCTTCGAGAGTGCGGTATCAAGAACTGCCTCTCCACATCAACGACCCCGCTTTTGCAGAAGCAGCCGTTCGGGAGCTGGAGGCCCTAATCCGGCAGCAACGTCTTCTAAGGCTTGAGAAAGCGTAAGGCATAGGCGCGACATCACGTTGACCCCGGAGGATCATCTTCATACCGTGTCGTAAATCGGAACTCGCCCTTCGACAAGGCTCACGGCCCTGAGCGTGTCGAAGGGCTTGCGGAGCAGATGCCGGTGAAATAGGAGGCAGGAACGAGCTGAAACCCCTTATGATTACAAGGCTATCTGTGGCAGCCCCGGCGGACGTATGTTAAAATGCTTTTTTAAAATCAAACAAATTTATTGAGGAGGTAGTCAAGAATGAGCACGCCTTGGAGAACGGAGAATTGGTTTGTGAGCCCCTGGAATTACGAGGGAGAGGTCACCAGAGGTTTTCATCCCCCCAAGAAAGTGAAGATTCACGATATTACCCTGCGGGACGGTGAGCAACAGGCAGGAATCACCTTTAATAAGGACGACAAGATCCGCATTGCTGAAAAGCTGGCAGAAGCCGGGGTCCACCGGATCGAGGCGGGTATGCCTGCGGTTTCACCTCCTGATGAGGCAGCCATTCGGGAGATCGTCAAGCGGAACCTCGGACCCGAGATCTTCTGCTTCTGCCGGTGCATGGTCGACGATGTGAAAAGAGCGGCCGACTGCGGAGTGAAAGGGATTGTGATTGAGATCCCCGCCAGCGCCCAGCTGATCGAAAAGGCCTACAAGTGGCCTCTCGAAAAGGCAATCGACCTTTCCATCAAGGCCACACGCTTTGCCAAGGAACAGGGGCTCTATACGGTTTTCTTCACCATTGACGGGACCAGGACGGATGTCAACTGGCTGCTGGACCTCATCGACCGCGTCTCAAAGGAAGGCCACATGGATGCCTTCACCCTTGTCGATACGTTTGGCGTACTCTCGCCCCACGGGGCAAGCTATTTCACCCAGAAGGTGAAGGAGCGGGTGTCCAAACCCCTGGAGATTCATTTTCATTCGGACTTTGGTCTCGGGGTGGCCAACACCATCATGGCGGTCCTGGCCGGCGCCGAGGTCATCCATTCGACCGTGACCGGAATCGGAGAGCGCGCGGGCAATGTCCCCATGGAGGAAACCGCACTGGCCCTTCTCACGATGTACAACATCAATGTGGGCATCGATTTCAGCAAGCTGAACGAACTGGCTCAATTGGTTCAGAAGCTCTCGGGCACCTCCGTTTCGGCCAATCGTCCTTTCATTGGAGAGGGGGCTTACAACATCGAATCCGGGATCGTCACCGGATGGTATAAGAATGTTTTTGAGAAGGATCCCACCATCGTTTACCCCGTCCGGCCTGATTTTGTGGGCCACAAGAAGCCCGAGATCCTCATGGGCAAAAAAAGCGGTGTGGACAACATCACGATCTGGTCAACCCGGCTGGGAATCAGCCTGACCGATGAAGAAGGCATGGATGTCCTGAAGCGGGTAAAGCTGAAGGCCCATGACATGAAGCGAACGCTCACGGAGAGTGAGTTCAAGGAAATCGCCAACCAAGTGAAGTCGGCAAAGAAATAGCTGCCAATCACCGGACGATGACTAAAAGCCTATCCAAACCTATCTGAGATTTCCCCCTGCTTCCCCTCCCCCTTTGATGGGGGAGGGTTGGGGTGGGGGTGGACAAAGGGTCAAACCCATGCTGAGTACGGACGTAAAGAACGAACTGAAGGCCATTGTGGGCAAAGAGAGATTTCTGGACGAAAAGGAAGATCTCTTGCTCTATTCTTATGATGCCTTCATGGTGAAGGGACAACCGGATGTGGTTCTTTTCCCGATCACGACCGAAGAGGTTTCGAAGATCATGAAAGTCGCAAGCCGGGAGAAGATCCCCGTGACGCCTCGTGGAGCCGCCACCAACCTCACAGGGGGATCCGTGCCGACCCGGGGAGGGATCGCCCTTGTCTTTACCAAGATGAACAAAATCCTCGAAATCGATAAAGAGAATCGTGTTGCCGTCGTTCAGCCCGGCGTGGTCAATATGGATTTTCAAAAAGAACTCGCAAAACAGGGGCTTTACTATCCTCCGGATCCGGGAAGCATGGCCGTGACGACCATGGGAGGGAACGTGGCCGAAAATGCGGGCGGTCCCAGGGCGGTCAAGTACGGTGTCACCAAAGACTATCTCCTCGGGATGGAGGTCGTGCTGGCATCGGGCCAGGTCTTGCGAACGGGCGCCAAAACCTTCAAGAACGTAACAGGATACAACCTGACGCAGCTCTTCTGCGGGTCAGAGGGAACTCTGGGCCTGATTACCGAGATCATCCTGAAGCTGATCCCCATGCCGGAGGCAAAGAGGACGATTCAGGCAGCTTATAAGAACCTGGAGGATGCCGGGAAGACCGTAGTCAAAACCCTGGACATGGGAATCCTCCCCGTGGCCCTGGAACTCCTGGACAAGACTTTCATCAATATCATCGAGGACTATACCCATATCGGCCTGCCCCGCGAAGCCGAGGCCTTGCTCCTCATCGAAGTCGACGGGCCGGAGGCGGGGGTGATCGATCAGGCGGACCGGTTGGCTAAACTCTGCCGGGACATGGGGGCCCATGAGGTGAAGCTGGCCAAGACCGCGGCGGAAATTGAAGAGATCTGGAGGGCCAGACGTTCGGCCTACGGAGCCGAAGCCCGGCTCAGACCCACGGCCATTGCCGAGGATTGCACGGTGCCGGTAACGAAACTGATCGCCATGTTTCATGAGGTGGGAAAGATCGCCGAGAAGTACAACCTTCTGATTCCGGTCGTCGCCCACGCCGGGGACGGAAACCTCCATCCCCAGATTCTCACCGATATCAGGAATAAGGAGGAAATGGAAAGGGTCGTCAAGGCAATCGATGAGATCTCCATCAAGGCGGTTGAATTGGGCGGCACCCTGACCGGAGAACACGGCATCGGAATCGCGAAAAGGGAGCTGCTCTCTTTTGAAATCGGAGAAGCGGCCATGGAGGTCACGAAGAACCTCAAGAAGGTTTTCGATCCGCTGAACATCCTGAACCCGGATAAGGTGGTCCGACTGACATAGACATAGGGACATCGCAAGGCGTCAGTCGTAAGGCGTAAGGGGTTAAATCGGATTTCTTCTTGTTCACGTCATTCCGGTGAAAACCGGAATCCAGTGTTTCTGGGGACGCCTGGGATCCAATTTTCTCACGGCTTTCATTGGTTTGTACGCTCTTACGACTTACGCTCTCACGCAAAACTGGAGTCAACGGATGAAACTGGATGAGACCCGCGAACTGGTCGATCGCTGCAATAAATGCGGCCTCTGTATCCCGGCTTGCCCCGTTTATCAGCAGGTCCAGATGGAAGCCGCAAGCCCCCGCGGCAAAATCCAGCTTGTAAAGAACTTTCTCGAAGGGGAGGTGGAGCTCTCAAAGCGTTTCAAAGAGATCATCCTGACCTGTCTCCTCTGTGAAAACTGCGTCGTGAATTGCCCCAGCGGCATTCGCCACGACCACGTCTTCACGGATCTCAGGACCGAATTGGTTAAGAAGCACGGGATGAACTGGAAGAAGCAGCTCATCTACCGTCTGCTGACGAATGAAAAACTCCTCCATTCCTCTCAGATCTTCGCAAGACTCGGGCGAAACTGGCTCATCGAGACCTTTGCCAAGAGTATGAGGGTCGGGAATATTCCTGCTGGAAGACTGCCGAAGGTCAATCCAAAGCCTTTCCGGGACCGTTTTAACGGAACGATCCTTCCTGAAGGAAGGCCCGAGGGACGGGTCTACTATTTTACCGGTTGCTTTACCAACTATTTTGCGGAGGATGTGGGCCAGGCCGTGGTGAATATTCTGAAGAAGCTGCACCTGGAGATTGAAATCCCGTCCCGGCAGGACTGCTGCGGTATCGCACCCATTCTTTCGGGAGAGACGGATATTCCCCTCGGCAACGTGGAGAAGAACATTGCCGCCATGGCGCGGGAAGAGATCGGTGTCGGTCATCGTCGACTGCGCCACGTGCGGGGCAGCCTTCAAGAAGGAGTATATCGCCCTCCTGAAGAGAAAAGGAATGGATACGACGCAGGCCGAGGCCCTGAAGAAGAAGACCGTTGACGTCCTGGAATATGTCGCCGACAGGGTCCATCTTCTTCCGTTTCGCAAGAATGGAAACGGGGAGAAGATCCGCGTGACCTACCACGATCCATGCCACCTGGTCCGGGCCCAGGGGGTCAGCCAGGCACCCAGAAAGATATTGAAGGCGCTGCCCCAGGTGGAATATGTGGAGATGAAGGACGCCAATGTCTGCTGTGGAGGAGGAGGCGCTTTCCAGTTCGACTTTCCTCAGGTATCCAAAGGCATCACCGAGAATAAGCTGAAGAACATCCGGGAGACGGGAGCTTCTGTCCTCGTAACAGGCTGTCCCGGGTGCCGGGTCACCATCGGCGGAAACATGAACGACCAGGACCGGATCGAGGTCCTCCACCCCCTTCAGCTGGTCGACAGACTTCTTGCCGAATGATCCTCTAAGAAAACCTCCGCATGTCAAAAGGTTGGGCTGGAGGAATCCAGACTTTGGTCTTTGATTGACGGTTTGTTTCTCGATCCAATCCTTTCTATTCTCTGATTCTTATCCTATTCACTTCTACCAAAATAAGCTTCCCCTTGTAGGAACTCACATCGGAATTCAATGATAGGTAATTGATCAGGCGCGCCATGAGCTGCGGGATAATTTCGGGATGATTTCTGACCTGGAGTGAAACAATTCCTTTATAATTCGCAGGGGGATAATTCAGCTTGTTGGCAAAATCGCCGTTTAATGAAATCAGAATCGAATCAAGCTTCTGTGCCGTTTCGATCACGAATAAGTCGGGAGATTCGGTCGGGATGTAATCCTTCAGCCGCATAACTTGGTGGCCGGCATCAAGTAGCCTTTGAATGATAGAGCTGGGAATACAGTGATCTGCAAGAAACGTGAGGCCCATCAGACCGCAACCTCGAATTCCGCCAAATCACGGGCATAATCCAGACATGCGGCGATCTGGTCGCTCCTCAGGTCGGGAAATTCCTTGATAATGTCGTCGAACGTACTTCCGGAAGCCAGATATCCCAGGACAAGGCTAACGGGGATTCTCGTCCCGTGAATACGAGGTCTGCCCCGCAAGACATCAGGGGAACTCACAATATGGTCTTTCCAGTTCACTTGCATATTATCCTCCCTTACTGACGCATCCAGCCACACTTCTCAACGCTTCTCCAAAGATAGGGTTGTTAGTAAATTTCCCCGCAGCAGAGCTGCGGGGCATTAAAATTCAAAACTGAGTTGCTCTTGCTTCTGATACTTTATATAACGACGTATGACTTCAGAGGTAACCTTGTCTCCAACAGACCGAACAAAATACCCGTCACTCCAAAATTCTCCACCCCAAAGCTGTTTCTTTACCTCAGGAAACTCCCTGAACACCGTCTTTGCCGAGATACTCTTTATGATCTGGACAATCCGTGCCGGAGAATACCGGGGAGGCGCAGACAAAAACAAATGAACATGATCATCCTTCACCTCCATCGTATCTATCTCAAACTCATACCTCTCAGCTATCTCCGCAAAAACCTCCTTGACCCTTTTGGCCAGTTCCCCCTTCAATATCACCTTACGGTATTTGGGAACCCATACCATATGATATTTCAAATCATAGACCGCATGGCTTGTTCTTCTTATGGGGCTCATGCAGTACTTATAGCATGTTTTATCGCTTCGCGATCCTGTTTTCATCCGCCCAGCAGAGCTGGGCGGTATTCAACAGGTATTTTTCTATAAATAATACCAAGAAAGGAGACTCGCGAGCAAGACTTCCGGAACATATTATTTAGATGGCCAGGCCTTTCTACAGCCTCCCATCTTCCAGAAAACTGAAGTATCCTGTCCGGTTGAAGATGATGTGGTCGAGTAAGTCGATGCCTACGATTGCGGCCGCAGCTTTTAGCTGGGCGGTGATGTGTTTCTGAAAGGTCAGTTCCGGGGGCTTCTTGCGCAGCATGCTCAATCTTCTCGGGGGTTGACCTTATATTCCGGCTGTGAATCGCGCAGAAACGCTGTTTCCCGTCGCGTGGCCGCTTTGAGAATCGTGCGTGTCCGGTCGCGCAGCGCATCCAGCATCGCCAGTTTCTCCGCCACGGGCCGGTCGGCCAGTTTCCGCCGCATTTCCCGCTTGCATTCTATAATCCGTTGCAGGTCGAAGCTCATCGTATAGTCCGAAGAAAGGTACGGTCGAACTCCCGCCACCGGTCAACAAGGCCGTGCCGTACCAGGATGGCTTGGAAGCGCTCAGCCTTCAGCACTCCAGCCTCGACGAACTGGAGAAGGCGGGCCTTGTCCTTGGCACGGCCGGTTTGCAGGGCCACTGCCGCGAGGTGTTCCGCCGTAAAAACCCGCACGGAAGCGCCGTCCACATCTACGGTTACGGCATCGGCCAGTGCTTCTTCCACAAGCGGGCTCGTTGGCGGCAGAAATTGAACGGGCCATCCGGCAAGGACAATATATTCGCCATCGACCACCCCACCACGGGCTGTAAGATACTCGTGGATGGGGCGCAGGTCAAGCAGAATCTGACCGGGCTTCTGTGGAACCGATACAAAGATATCCACATCCAGCGTGGCAACCGGCTCAAGGTAGAACGTCGCACCCACCGCCCCGCCGATAGCGTAGCGTTCCACAATCCCCTCAGCTTCCATCCGATTGATAAGGCTAATGATCTGGTCAATACTCACGTCGATCTTCTTTCCGGCAGAAGAGAGCGAACTGGCCGCCACAAAGTCCCGGTGTTGGTATCATCGGTCAGACGTATCTTTCCTCCAGGAGCGAGCATTTTCAACTGTCCGATTTTTTCTGGCATTTCGCCATACATCTTCCTGTTTCCATAAGAATATCGCCGACGGATTTACCCCTAAAAAGCTCTCTCTTAATCTTGGCGTATTCACCATAGCCAGACTCATACTGCAATATGAATCTCGTAGCATTGACCAATCCCAAGCTTTTTACCAGCGCATTCCATCCGGCATCTCTCAGGGCATAGCCACTCAGGGGTTTTAGATGGCTTCTAACCATCAATCGACAACTCCTATACCCATCTCTTCATCCTTCCTCCACCGACAGGGCTAATAGAATTCTACCGTAAAATCCATGCAAAGCACAACCTTCATTGTTGCATCCGAATGACGCCCTGATATTCGTAAGCCTTGAATTTGCCCCGCAGCCGCTCGGCGGATTTCCAGATGTCGCCGGCGAGGTTATCGAGCTTTGGTTTGTTGAGCATCAGAGACATGAGAAAAGGGCTTCCTATTCTTCAATTCCTATCATGACGCCGTCACCGCAGTTTCAGCTTCAAGTCTGTTTGTTTTGTTCATCCTTTTCCTGCAAAGAATAGACCTATCCATGAATCCTGTCAATGAAAAATATTTCGAGCTAATCCTATCATAATTGACTTTCCAAGTCACTTGCACTTTGATAAAATATCACAGAGAAAGAGGATAAGATCAAAAGTCGAAAAGATTCTTTACCGGCCGGAAAGAGCCGGAGATGATCACGTGTGGGATACGAGCAGGATGGATAACACGCAGCCGGTAAGCAAACCCATGATGCCTCTTCGCCGGCTTGCTGAGCAGGCCTTCTCAAGGGCCGCCGGGGCCCCTCTCATCCCGGGAAACAGCGTTCGGATTCTCAAGGATGCAAAAGAGAACTATCCTGCCTGGCTTGAAGCATTGGATTCCGCCAAAAGAAGCATCCATTTCGAAAGCTATATTATCCGTGACGACGATATCGGCGAGCAATTCGCCCGGGTCCTGACTGCCAAGGCGCAAGAGGGCGTTCGCGTCAGGTTGATCTATGACTGGATGGGGGCTTTTCGGAAGACTTCGCGCCGCTTCTGGGACCGCCTGAGGAGAGCCGGTGTGGAGCTCCGTTGCGTCAATCCGCCCCGTTTCGATAGCCCCCTGGGCTGGCTCAGCAGGGATCACCGGAAGATGATCGCAGTTGACGGCCGGATTGGTTTTGTGACCGGACTCTGCATAGGCCGGATGTGGGTTGGCGATCCGGAACGATCCATCGAACCCTGGCGTGACACGGGCGTTGAGGTTCGAGGGCCGGCCGTTGCAGAGATCGAGCAAGCCTTTGCCGAAATCTGGAAGGCAACAGGCGATTCCCTGCCTGAGGACGAGGTGCCGGAGAGACATGATATTCCACAAGCGGGCGACGTGGCGTTGCGGGTGGTGGCAACTGTGCCGACCATGGCAGGCCTTTATCGGTTGGACCAACTGATCGCCGCCGTAGCCCGCAGGTCACTCTGGCTGACTGACGCTTACTTTGTCGGGATGACTCCCTACGTGCAGGCACTCCGGGCAGCAGCGATGGACGGAGTGGATGTCAGACTTCTCGTTCCCGGGACGACCGATATCCCCATCCTTCGAGCCATATCACGAACCGGATATCAGCCACTGCTGGAAGCGGGGGTCAGAGTCTTCGAATGGAACGGACCGATGCTCCACGCCAAAACGGCAGTGGCGGATACCCGGTGGGCCAGGGTCGGATCCACAAATCTCAATATATCAAGCTGGCTGGGGAATTATGAGCTCGATGTTGCGGTGGAAGATGAACCGTTCGCCCGGGCAATGGAGCAGATGTACATGGAAGACCTGAGCCATTCGACGGAGATTGTCCTCAGCAAGCATTACAGGGTCCGCCCGGTTGAGAAGAGGCCGAAACGACCCCTGCTTCGGGCAAGAATCGGAGGAGGGAGCCTGACTCGCGCCGGGGCAGGGGCCGTCAGAGTCAGCAGTGCTGTTGGTGCGGTCATCACGAATCGTCGAGTGCTGGGGCCGGCCGAGACGAGAATTACGATCTTCGTAAGTCTCGCCCTTCTGGCCTTGGCCCTGATCAGTGTCCTCTGGCCCAGGTGGGTGACTATTCCCTTCGCCCTGTTCTCGATCTGGATAGCACTCTCATTGCTTATCAGAGCTTATAAGCTCTATCGCAAAAGGGGGAGAGAAAAGGACGGTTCTTATTCAGGGAAAAAGTGAATCTTGAGCGAAGCCACCCCAGGGGCGTTATATTTATCGCCCCTACCCCTCTCACTTCTTCAGCCCCAGCACGTCCTGCATGTCGTAGAGGCCGTTGGGCTGGTCGACCACCCAGAGGGCGGCACGGACGGCGCCGCGGGCGAAGTTGTCACGGCTGTGGGCGCGGTGAATGATCTCCAGTCGCTCACCGATTCCTCCGAAGAGGACGGTGTGTTCCCCTACGATGTCTCCGGCCCGGATGACCTGCATGCCGATCTCGTTCCGGGTCCGCTCGCCCACCATTCCTTTTCTCCCATACACCCCGACCTGACCGAAATCACGGTCTGTCGCTCTGGCAACGACCTCACCCAGCCGCACGGCCGTACCGCTCGGCGAATCTTTCTTCAATCGATGGTGGGCCTCAAGAATCTCGATATCGTATTCGGGACCCAGGATCCTGGCGACATCCTGGACAACCCGGAACATCAGGTTCATTCCCACACTCATGTTCGGGGAGAAAACACATCGGACCTTTGCCGAAAGATCCCTGATCTGACTGATCTGTTCCGGGCTCATGCCCGTGGTGCCGATGACCGCAGCCATCCCGCTCTCTTCTGCAAATTTCAGGCTTTTCAGGGAAACCTGCGGAGCCGTAAAATCGATGAGAACATCCCCGCCTTTCTTCAGACTTCCTTCCAGAGGAATATCGATCTTTCCCAGACCGATCATTTCCCCCACGTCCTTTCCGATCCACGGATGATCCGATCGTTCCACGGCCTGATGAAGCTCGATCGAAGGAGTCTCCTTGAGGACATGGATGATGCGTCCCCCCATCTTCCCCGCCGCCCCCACCACAACGGCCCTGATCTTTCTTCCCTCTTTCATTGATAGGCCTCCTCCCAGATCTCCCCTTCGTAAATGACGTGAACCTCTCCTTCAAAAAGCACCTTCTTCACTTCCCCTCCCCCGATCTCGAAGTGGACCGTCAGGATCTCGCCGCCTTCCGTCCTGACCGACACGGGAGACGTCACCCTTCCTTTAAAGGCTGCAATCAGCGCCGAGGCAACCACTCCGGTTCCGCACGCCAGGGTTTCGCCTTCCACACCCCGTTCGTAAGTCCGGACGGCGATCCGGGAAGAACTCTCCAGCTGGACAAAATTGACATTCGTTCCCTTCGGTGAAAAATGCGGGTGAAACCGGATCGCATTGCCCATCCGGGCCACATCCGCTTTACTCAGCTCCTCCGTAAAGAGGACGGCATGGGGAACCCCGGTATTCAAACTTGAAACGACCTCTTGTCTGCCTTCGACCAGGAGGGTTTCGTCAAGCCTCAGATCACGAGGGCGGGTCATCTCCAGCTTCACTCTTCTTCCATCCGCCACGGCAGAGAGAATGCCCGCAAGAGTCTCAAAGGTCAGGGTGGAACCTGTCATCCCTTTCAGATGGGCGAAGCGGCCCAGGCAGCGGCCGGCGTTACCGCACATCTCCGCCTCGCTCCCATCGGCATTGAAGAAACGCCACTTCAAATCCGCCTTCTCAGACCTCTCAACCAGGACGAGACCGTCGGCGCCCACGGAGACCCTTCTTCGACAGACCTTCCGGGCAAACTCCCTCATCTGATCTTCGGAAAGAAAGGGCTTCCGATGATCGATAAAGATAAAGTCATTGCCGCTTCCGCTCATCTTCGTAAAAGGAATCTTCACCAACGCAAACCTCCCGTCTGCTCACAGAGCCCGCAGAGATCGACAAGACGAAGGAAAAATGAATTCTTTTTGTCGAAAAACCCAGACAATAGAATAGCTGTTTCAACTTTGATTCCCTTGTGCTCTCTGTGAGAGCCGGATTTCGTTCATGGATTTGGTTTTAGAAACTCTGGAATTTCTTCCCCTCGTATCAGATCTTCGTAATTTTCTCTCTTACGGATGACAAACATCCTGTCATCCCGGACCAGAACTTCCGCAACCCTGGGCCGGGAGTTGTAGTTGGTCGACATGGAAAAGCCGTAGGCCCCGGCGCTCATCACGGCAATCAGTTCGCCCGGATCAACCTTCGACATCTTCCTCTCCTTTGCCAGAAAGTCGCTCGATTCACAGATGGGACCGACCACATCGGCGACAATCTCTTCCCGGCTCTGTTCCTTGACCGGGAGAATCTGGTGAAAGGATCCGTAGTAACTGGGCCGGACCAGGTCATTCATTCCCGCGTCAACGATCACGAACCGTTTCTCCTCATTCTCCTTAAGGTAGAGAACCTTTGCGACCAGAATACCCGCATTTCCAACAATCACGCGTCCGGGTTCCAGGATCAGGGTACACCCGAATTCTCGAGCCTCCTCAAGAATGCGTGAGGCATACTCAACCGGGTGAGGCGGCTCTTCATCGAGGTAGGTAATTCCAAGCCCTCCGCCCAGATCCAGATACTTAATTTCCATCCCTTCTTTTCGCAGATCCTGAACCAGCCGCTTCAGTTTTTTCAAAGCCTCCACAATCGGCTCCACTTCCACCAGCTGAGACCCGATATGACAGTCGATTCCGACGATCCGGAGGTTCGGAAGCCGCATCGCCGTTTGATAGGCCACGTGCGCCCGGAGGATATCGATCCCGAATTTGTTCTTCTTTAGTCCCGTTGAAATGTAGGGATGCGTCTTGGGATCGATATCAGGATTGACGCGGATGGCGATGGGAGCCTTTTTCCCCATGCGCCCTGCAACTTGGTTGATCGTTTCGAGCTCCTGAAATGATTCGACATTGAACATGAGGATGCCCGTTCTGAGGGCATATTCCACCTCGTCTTCTCTTTTACCGACTCCGGAGAAAACGATCTTCTGAGGGTCGGCCCCTCCCTTCAATGCCCGGAAAAGCTCCCCTCCGGAAACGACGTCAATGCCTCCACCCAGGCGGGTAAACACCCGGAGCAGGGCCAGATTCGAATTGGCCTTCACGGAATAACAGACCAGATGGGGGATTCCATCGAAGGCCTGATCAAAGACGGTGAAGTGCCTGACCAGGGTGTTGTAACTATAGACGTAAAAAGGCGTCCCCACCTTCCCCGCAATTTCATCAACCGACATCCCTTCACAGTGGAGCTGCCCGTTCTTATATTCGAAGTAGTTCATCCGGACCTCCGGTCCAATCAGTATTGGTATTTGACTCTCACATCCTCTGAGAAGGGACTCTCATTCTTCCTGACGGAGTTGTCCACCGCCGTAACAGCGTATTCATAATCCTGTCCCAGCTCAACCTGACCATCCAGGTGGGATTCTTTCGCAAGAGGAACCTCATTGACTCGTTTGAAGTCCCGATCCCCCGCCTTCCTTCGGTAAACATTGTATCCCAGCAGATCGATTTCCCGGTTCTTTCGCCAGGTCAATTCGATTCCGGTCCTCAAGGGGATCGCTACGAGGCCTGTGGGGGCGGCGGGTGGAATAAGATCTGTCGGCATGACAAAAAGCTCTGCCCCCCCTTTCCCCTCCACGTCCGTCTTGACAACCCTTTTCACCGCTCTGACTGCATAGACATATCTTTTTTCATTCTCCACATTCAGGTCGGTAAAACGGGTGGCCGTCAGGGCCTCCCGATTCGCCGGGTTCAGGGAGAAGCTCTCTCCTTCCGTCCTTCGATAGACATGATAACCCGTGGCTCCTTCTACCGGATCCCAGGAAAGGTCAACCCTCTTGTCTCCCGGCTCTCCTCTCAGCGTGCCGGGGGCCTGGGGAGGGTCATCCCAGTAAATCCAGGCAGGATTCGAAGGAGAACTCAGGTGTTTCCGCCGGTTGACCGAAACAACCTGGTAGAGGTAAACCTTCCCGGGCTGATGGTCTTCCACAACCACGGAAACCTTCTGCCCCCTTACATCCTCCTTCGCTCCCAGCTTCATCTCAAAGGCAACGATGGTCTTTTCTCCGCAGCCCCGGCACTCGCCCCCGACGAGAGTCCCTTCGGACCTCGAGATGCTGAACCCGGCCAGATCCGTCAGGGCCGACTTGTCCGTGTTCTCTTTGGGAATGGTCCACTCCAGGAGGGCCTGCCCTTCCCTTGAGACGGCTTCAAGATCCACGATCCTTTTCGGAACAAGCGTCTCCCAGGGCACGGGAGGGGCTTTCTTACCGCAACCCAGCGGCGATGGTCAGAATCAGTCCTAAGAGGATGATATGGTTTCTCATCGGTTGAATGTCCCCCCGTAAAAATTCCAAATTCCAAATGACAAATCCCAAACAAATCCCCATCACCGAAATTCAAAATCCTTCCATTTAGCCGGTCATTCGAGATTGGAGTTTGGACATCATTTGGAATTTGGTACTTGGAAATTGGTGCTTCCCTCTTCGGGCTAACGCATTATGTCATGTGTCATTGCGAGGAGTAAAACGACGAAGCAATCTATGAATTTCGAGCGAGATTGCCGCGCTGCGCTGGTCGCTCGCAGCGACGATGTTCAACCATTTTTTAATGCGTTTGTATTCGTTATCATGTAGTTTTCTACCCTCTTGGTCCGAAGATCGCCGTTCCGACGCGGACATAGGTCGCCCCTTCTTCGATCGCGATCTCGAAGTCAGCCGACATCCCCATGGAAAGCTCGGCCACGGGCAGGCCCGCTCTCACCATGCTATCCTTAAGCGACCGAAGCCGCACAAAGTAGGGCCTGCTCATTTCAGGGAAATCGAAGTACGGAGGCATGGTCATAAGCCCTTTCAGGGAAAGGTGGGGCAGGTCCTTTATTCTTCCGGCAAGCCTGAAGACCCCTTCCTCTTCAGCCCCGAATTTGGTGGCTTCTTCGGAAAGCTTCACCTCAATGAGAACCTCCAGGGGCCGGGCGACCGTTTCGGCCCGGCGGTTCAGTTCTTCAGCCAAGGAGAGACTGTCTACGGAATGAACCATATCGAAAAGGCGAATCGCGTATTTTGCCTTATTCGACTGGAGGTGTCCGATAAAGTGCCAGGCGACCCGCCGGCCGAGCGCTTCAATCTTAGCCTGTGCCTCCTGTACGTAATTCTCTCCCAGAATGCATGCACCGGCTTCGATCGCTTCCCGGATGCGGTCGGTCTCAACCGTCTTTGAGACAGCAACGAGCTTGATGTCCTTCGGGTCTCTTCCTGCCCGTTGCGCAGCCCGTTCGATCCTTTCCATAACCTTTAATAGGTTTTCTCTCACCATCGACATTGCATCAGACCAAAATGCGGAACCTCAATTTTTTTCAATCTTCAATTCGAAATCCGCGATCCGAAATCGATAGGGCTCCAAGCCGGCTCATCATTTGAATCAATTCGCACATGGGAAGGCCCACGACATTCGTATACGATCCACGGATCGATTCGATCATAAAAGCCCCGATCCCTTGAATGGCATAACCGCCCGCTTTATCAAAAGACTCACCTGTCCCGACGTACCACTCCATTTCAGACCGAGTCAGACGTTTCACCTTTACCGCGGTCCTGGTCGCCTGGCGATCTCTCACCCCTTTCTCCCCGTGGTCAACGGCAAATCCGGTAAAAACATGATGCTCCCTGCCGCTAAGACGGGTAAGCATCGCCACAGCCTCTTCCCGGTTCTTAGGCTTTCCAAGGATCGAATCGTCGACACAGACAATGGTATCTGCGCCAATGACCCAGCGGTCGGGATGTTGCCCCGCTACGTCCGTCGCTTTTTTTTCAGCCAATCTCAGCACGTGTGCGTCCGGGGTTTCTCCCTCAATCGAATCCTCTTTCGCCTTGCTCGGGATGACGTCAAAATCGAGACCAAGCTGACTCAACAGCTCAAGCCTCCGGGGAGACCTTGAGGCCAGGACAAGCCGGTTTTTCATCTTTAAAAACTAAAGGAATTCAACATCTTTGTCAAGCTTGGAATCACGGTTCCATTCTTTCAGTGTTGACTCACAGAACTAAATCTGGTAGGTATGGAATGAGGGCAAATGAGGGCGGGATGAAGAAGATTAAGGGGAAAAAAACGCTTCAAAAGATCATTCGGGATCTGAAAACAAGAAAGAAGCGAATCGTCTTCACGAACGGGTGCTTTGATCTCCTTCACGTGGGCCATCTCCGTTATCTTGAAAAGGCCAAATCCCTCGGGCATGTACTTGTCGTCGGCGTAAACAGCGACCGGTCCGTTCGGAACCTGAAGGGCTCCAGCCGTCCTATCCTGCCTGAAAAAGAACGGGCGGAGATCCTCTCAGGCCTTGCATGTGTCGATTATGTCACGATCTTTGATGAACCGACGCCTCTCACCCTGATCTCTCATCTTCGGCCCGACGTCCTTGTCAAAGGGGGAGACTGGACAAAAGAAGATGTCGTGGGCCGGGAGGTGGTTGAAAAACTCGGCGGAAAGGTGAGGATCCTCCCATTTGTGAAGGGGGCCTCGACCACGAACCTGATCCAAACCATTCTGGAGCGCTATGAAAAAACAGATTGAAAAAGACCTCTATTCCATTCCTGAGAATCTTCCCCTTCTGCCGCTGAGGGATATCGTCGTTTTTCCGTATATGGTTCTTCCCCTGTTTGTCAGCCGGGAGAAGTCCGTCAAGGCCCTGGAAGAATCTCTTTCCAAGAACCGCCTGATCTACCTCGTCGCTCAAAAAAACGTCTCGGAGGAAGAACCCCTTTCCAAGGATCTGTACCGTTTTGGGACCGTCGCCTTGATCATGAGGATGCTCAAACTCCCGGATGGAAAGATCAAGATCCTTGTCCAGGGGCTTTCCAGGGCCTCCATGCAGGAAATCCGTCAGACCACTCCCTTCTTCATGGCGAAAGTCAAGAATATCCTGGATCCCTTCATCACGGAGGTCACCCTTGAGACGGAAGCCCTCATGAGAAACATCCGGGATCAGCTGGAGAGAATCATTTCCTACGGAAAACTCCTCTCCCCCGACCTGATGTTTGCCATTGAAAGCGTCGATGACCCGGGACGATTAGCCGACTTAATTGCCTCCAACCTGGAACTCCCTGTGGAGAAAGCCCAGGAAATCCTGGAGATCCTGGACCCTGTCGGTCGGCTGAAGGTGGTGGGCGAGGTTCTTGAAAAAGAAGTTCAGGTCCTCACCATGCAGGCCGAGATTCAATCTCAGGCCAAAGAGGAAATGACGAGAAGCCAGCGGGAATACTATCTCCGGGAACAGATGAGGGCCATTCGAAGCGAACTCGGGGAGGTGGACGAGCGCACCAAAGAGATGCGGGAACTCCGGCGAAAGATCAAGAAAGCCAACATGCCCAAAACGGTTCAGAAGGAAGCCTTACGGGAATTGGATCGCTTGGAGCAGATGCACCCTGACGCTGCGGAGGCTTCCATGGTCCGAACCTACCTCGATTGGCTGGTCGACATGCCGTGGGATAAAGAGACGAAGGACAATCCCGATCTCCAAAAAGCAAAGAAGATCCTCGATGAAGACCATTACAACCTGGAGAAGGTGAAAGAACGCATCCTCGAATACTTGAGCGTCCACAAGCTCAAGAAAAAGATGAAAGGCCCGATCCTCTGTTTCATTGGGCCTCCCGGGGTCGGAAAGACCTCCCTGGGAAAATCCATTGCCCGGGCCCTGGGGAGAAAGTTCGTCAGGATCTCCCTGGGAGGAATAAGGGACGAAGCGGAAATCCGGGGGCATCGCAGGACTTACGTGGGCGCCCTGCCCGGACGCATCATTCAATCGATCAAACAGGCAGGCAGTACCAATCCCGTTTTTATGATGGACGAGGTCGACAAGATCGGAATCGACTTCCGCGGGGATCCGGCATCCGCCCTCCTCGAGGTCCTCGATCCCGAGCAGAATGATGCTTTCAGCGACCACTACCTCAACGTCCCCTTCGACCTGTCCAGGGTCATGTTCGTGACGACCGGAAATCAGACGGATCCCATCCCTTCGGCGCTCAAAGACCGCATGGAGATCATCGATCTCCCCGGCTACACGGATATTGAAAAACTGAAGATTGCCAGAAAGTTCCTCCTCCCCCGTCAGATGGAAGAGAACGGGATCAGCGAAAAAGTCTTCCTTATTTCGGACCATGCGATCCTGGAGATCATTTCCCAATACACCCAGGAAGCCGGCCTCCGGAATCTCGAGCGGCAAATGGCCGCCATCTGCAGAAAGGTGGCCAGAAAGGTGGCGGAAGGGGAAAAAAAGAAGAATAGAATCACCGCGAAAAACCTGAGCAGCTTCCTGGGCCCCCCCATCTTCCTCCCCGACGAGGAACGGGAGAGAAATGAAGTCGGAGTGGCCACAGGTCTGGCGTGGACGGAGACGGGAGGCGAGATTCTTTACGTGGAAACCTCCACAACCCCGGGAAAAGGCTCCCTCATCCTGACGGGCCACCTTGGAGAAGTGATGAAGGAATCGGCCCAGGCGGCCCTGACGTATGCGCGGGCCAAAGGCAGGGCTTATCGGATTCCTCAGAACGCGTTTAACGAACGGGAGATCCACATCCATGTTCCGGCGGGGGCGATTCCAAAAGATGGACCTTCCGGCGGCATCACCATGGCCGTGTCCCTCATCTCGGCCCTCTCCGGTATTCCGGTCCGAAAGGACGTTGCCATGACCGGGGAGATCACTTTGAGAGGACGGGTTCTCCCCATCGGAGGGTTGAAGGAGAAGGCCCTCGCCGCACTGCGGATGAAAATCAAGACCGTGATTATCCCTCATTTGAATGAAAAGGATCTGATCGATCTTCCACCTTACCTTCTCAAGAAGATCAACTTCATTCCCGTCAAACATATGGATGAGGTCTTACGGGTCGCCCTCGCCGGTCCAAAGACAAATCGCAAAGACCGGAGCGCGAAAGGCAAGGGGAAACACCCGTTTCCAGGCACCCGATCCCGGACCATTTCTACGCTCCGATTCTGAGCGATCCTGAAGAAATCATTCGATGCGAGGGGTACCGGGATTTGTTTGGGCTTTTTTGAAATCTGGAATTGGGTATCTATCCAGGGGTTTCCGATGCAGAATCTTCGCCGGCTCTTTCTGATCGATGGTTCTTCTTACATCTACCGCGCGTTCTACGCCATCGGTCACCTCTCCAATTCCCGGGGCCTTCCGACCAATGCCGCCTACGGGTTCACCCAGATGCTTCTCAAGGTGCTCAAGGATCATCATCCTGACTATCTTGCCGTGGCCCTGGACTCAAGGGCGCCGACCTTCCGGAGCGACCTCTACAAGGAGTACAAAGCCCATCGGCCCGCCATGCCTGACGGACTTGTTCCCCAGATCCCCTACATCCGAAAGATCATTGAAGGGTATGGCATCGCCACGGTGCAACGGGAAGGATACGAAGCGGATGACCTGATCGGCACCCTGGCCAGGAAATGGGAATCCGAGGTGGAGATTGTCATCATCACGGGGGACAAGGATATTCTCCAGCTGGTCAATGAACGGGTCTGTGTCCTGGACCCCATGAAGGAGAAAAGGTTTGGTGTCGAGGAGGTCGTCGAGCGCTTCGGAGTTCCTCCGGAACAGGTGGTGGAAGTGATGGGCCTTGCAGGAGACGCGACCGACAACATCCCGGGCGTTCCCGGCATCGGCGAAAAAACGGCGGCTGGACTGATCAGGACGTATGGATCCATTGAAAGCGTCCTCGCCCATGTGAATGAGGTTCGTCAAAAAAAACTGAAGGAAAATCTTGCGGCCTATGGGGACCAGGCCCGTCTCAGCCGCCGGCTCGCCACGCTCCACACGGACATCCCCGTTTCTCTCAGCCTGGAGGATCTCAGCCTCCGGGCCCCGGATGTCAACCGCCTCCGGGAAATCTTTAAGGATCTGGAATTCAACAAACTGATAAGAGACCTCTCCGAAGGGGACATCCTTCCTGAGAGGGATTATCGACTGATCACGGGCCGCGAGGAATTCCTCGCTCTCCTGAAAAACCTGTCCGAAGCGGCGGCCCTCTCCATCGATCTGGAGACAACCTCCCCCTACCCCATGTGGGCGGAACTCGTCGGAATCAGCCTTTCGTATGCACCCCACAAGGCCTTTTACATTCCCGTGGGCCACCGTCTCCCGGGTGCGGACGCCCAGTTGCCGCTTTCATGGGTTCTGGAGGAACTGAAACCCCTTCTCGAGGCGGAAGGGGTCGAAAAAGTGGGTCAGAACATCAAGTACGACTGGATCGTCTTAAAGAACTACGGTGTTCATCTCAAGGGGATCCGGTGCGATACCATGATCGCCTCCTACGTCTTGAATCCGACAAAACACAACCATAACCTGGGAGAAATCGCGCGGGAGCATCTTGACCGTTCAGTGACCGAATACAAAGAAGTGGTGGGAACGGGCGGAAAGACCGTCATCCTTTGATCAGGTTGAACTCGATAAGGCCAGGGACTATAGCTGTGAGGATGCGGACGTCACCCTGCAGCTTTCTCAACTCCTCCTTCCGAAAGTACGGGAGGGAGAGATGGGCTCTCTCTTCGACCAGGTGGAAATGCCCCTCTGCATTGTCCTGGCCAAAATGGAGCGCAACGGGGTCAAGATTGACGTGGATCTTCTTCAGGACCTCTCCAAGGAGATGGAACTTCAGCTTCAGCAAAAGATCGAACGGATCTACGGGCTGGCCGGAGAGACCTTCAATATCAACTCCTCGCAGCAGCTCGGGAAGATCCTCTTTGACAAATTGAAGCTCCCCGCCGTTAAAAGAACAAAGACCGGATATTCGACCGATGTGGAGGTCCTGACCAAGCTCTCTCTCCAGCACGACCTGCCCCTCGAGATCCTCGGTTACCGCAATCTGACCAAGCTCAAGTCCACCTACATCGATGCCCTTCCCAGACTGATTCATCCCCGGACTGGAAGGGTTCATACATCCTACAATCAGACCGTCACCGCGACGGGCCGTCTCTCATCGAGTGATCCGAACCTCCAGAACATCCCGGCCCGGATGGACGAGGGAAACCGGATCCGTCAGGCCTTCATCCCGGAACGAGGGAGCGTTCTGGTCTCTGCCGACTATTCCCAGATCGAACTCAGAATCCTGGCCCATCTCTCCCAGGACGAAACCCTGCTTCAGGCCTTCAAAAACGAGGAGGATATTCACGCCCGGACCGCTTCGGATGTCTTCGGGGTTCCCCTGGAGGAGGTATCGCCTTCGATGAGGCGGGAGGCCAAAGTCATCAATTTCGGTATCATCTACGGAATGAGCGCCTATGGGCTGTCTCAACAGCTCGGGATCGACCCCAAGGAGGCCCAGGCTTACATCGATGCCTACTTCGGAAAGTATCAGGGAGTTCAGGCCTACATCGAAGGCGCTCTTAAAGAGGCCAGAGAGAGAGGATACGTCACCACCCTGCTGCAGAGGCGCCGTTACCTGCCGGATCTTCATTCCCCGGCGGCCGCCGTCAGGCAGGGTGCGGAGAGGATGGCCGTCAATACCCCTCTTCAGGGAACAGCCGCCGATATCATTAAACTCGCCATGATCCGCATCCAGGATCAGATCGAAAGGCTTGCCGATTCCGCAAGGATGATCATGCAGGTCCACGATGAGCTGGTCTTTGAGGTCCTGGAAGGGGAACTGGAGAAAATCGTCCCCTGCATTCGGAACGAGATGGAGAATGTCATGCCCCTCACCGTCCCCCTGAAAGTCTCGATCGACTCCGGCAAGAACTGGGGAGAAGCCCACTAATCAACACCAAATCCGATGAGGATATATACCAACAACGGCCTGCAAGAAGGAGGAACAGGAAGCACTGAATCCGAAGATCGTTATCAGGAGCGAAACCGATGCCGATGTGAGCGCGATAACTGAGGTGACCGTCGCCGCGTTTAAGACCCTGGAGATCAGCAATCACACAGAGCAGTTCATCATCGAGGCACTACGCGCCGCCAAGGCCCTCACGGTATCGCTCGTCGCAGAAGCGGATGGCCGCGTAATCGGTCATATTGCCTTCTCTCCGGTGACCATTTCGGACGGCACTTGGAACTGGTACGGCCTTGGACCTGTTTCGGTGCTGCCAGCGTACAGCGGCAGGGCATTGGCAAGGGCCTAAGTACGGGAAGGGCTGTCTCGGCTGAGAGATTTGAATCACTCGAGGATGTTGTCTCGTAGCGACATCCGGATTACTACAGGCAATTTGGGTTCAAAAACATGTCGGGCCTTGTGCATGTGGGAGTGCCCAGGAGGTCTTCTTCGCTCTGTCTTTCAACGGGCAACCTCCGCAGGGCAGTGTCGCTTTCCAGAAGGATTCAATGCGGATGGCCGGCAAGAGGGTGCAGGCGACTGCATGTGGACACTTGATCCTAAGGATGTGAATTTAACGCTGGCGAGCTAAAACCACTTCAGAGTAAAATAATTAGCATATAGACAAACCCTCGGCTTTGACGGGACTCCCGGAGTTTGACAGCTGCGGGAATGTACAATCTTCATTCCGGGCAAGTGAAATGCGACGCGGAATCCAGGGGGCCCGGTTTTGATTTTGGCCGATTGCCGGATTTGTGTGATTTTATTGAAAAGCTGGCCGCTGATGGGATCACCGGAGGGTGCGGGGGCGCGAACTTCTGCCCGCATAATCCCGTAATCCGAGCCGAGGTGGTAGTGTTTCTTGCGGCGGTGCCGGCCCCTCTAAATCCATAATGAACTGGCGAAATGGGATTGTATATTAGGTAATACTTTTTCGGCCAGCGTGAATTTCTTCCTGTACTCGAACGTTGTGGGCATGGGCTGAAAAGTGCGGATTTGCGGGGGAATGAGGTGACAAAATGAACTCCCAGAATCAGTCGAGAGGGGATTCACTGCGGAAAAGGGCAGAGAAGATACTCTCACAAGAATCGAAAGCAGTTCGGAAGATCCCTGTCGAAGACATAAAGAGACTGATTCACGAGCTCGATGTCTATCAGATTGAACTGGATATGCAGAACGACGAACTCCGAAAAGCCCAAGCTGAAATCGAACAGTCTCGGACCAAGTATGTTGACCTCTACGACTTTGCACCAATTGGATACTTCTCTTTCAATCAAACGGGGGTGATTCTTGGGGCAAATCTTACCGGCGCCAAAATGTTGGGTGTTGAGAGAAGCATACTGCTGGGCCACCCCTTTATTAGTTTTGTTTCACCAGATTGTCGAAATACATTTCATCTCCACATGGGAAGAGTCTTCTCAACCGGCACGAAAGAAACCTGTGAGCTTAGAATCGTCAAACAAAACGGCGCTTCATTTTATGCCTCCTTAGAAAGCATCTCTATGAAAGGGGAAGGAAACCCTATCCAGTGCCGGTCTGCTATCATTGACATCACCGAGCGGAGACAATCGGAGGAGGCGCTAATGGCTTCCGAAACTCGCTACCGGCGTCTCTTTGAAACAGCCCAAGATGGAATATTGGTCCTCGATGCCGATACAGGACAAATATCCGATGTGAACCCATTTCTGGTAGAAATGTTGGGTACTCCCTATGCGGACTTTTTAGGTAAGAGACTCTGGGAAATTGGCGCCTTTAGAGATATCGAAGCGTCGAAAGCCACTTTTTTGGAATTACAGACCAAGGGATATGTCCGCTACGCGGATTTACCACTTGAAACAAGAGATGGGCGACACATCGATGTGGAATTTGTCAGCAATGTCTACCATGTTAATGGTAAGAAAGTGATACAGTGCAATATCCGGGATATCACTGCACACAAGCATGCCGAAGAGTTAGTGATAAAGAGCCTGGATCAGGTACAGCAGGTTAAGCTGGAGTGGGAAACCACGGTCGACTCCCTTTTACAGCTTATTTTCCTGCTTGACGAGCAAGGTCACATCCTCCGTGCAAATCGAACTTTGGAAGCCTGGAATCTGGGGAAGGTCGGCGTTGTTCAGGGGATGGAAATGCATAGACTTTTTCACCCCGGTTGTACGGATCAAGGTTGTTACCTGGAGACCTTGTGGCCCCAGGCACGGAGCAAGCTCGTCCAAGGCGAGTCTGTCGACCGGGAACTTGAGGACAGGATACTAAGCCGTCATCTAAGTATTCAGATTCGACCGATTTTCGCCAGAAAGAACGGCTTGAGAATAAAGGCAGACAGTTTTGCTGTGGCCATTTTTTGGGACATCACGAGGCGCAAACGAATCGAGGAGGAGCGGGAGAGACTGATTCATGAGCTTCAGGATGCTCTTACCAAGATTAAGAGATTACGCGGATTGCTACCTATGTGTGCCTCCTGCAAAAAGATCCGGGATGATAAAGGTTATTGGAATGAGGTTGAGGCCTATATCTCAGAGCATTCCGAAGCGGAGTTCACTCACGGCGTTTGTCCTGACTGCATGAAGAAGCTTTATGGGATTTCCTTAGACAAGGATGGTAATTTTCATATGGAATAATGTTCTACTCCAGCCCGATGGAAGAGTACTTCCTGTACTACTCAAAATCAGAATCTGATCAAAGATCGAAGATTACCAGTGGAAATAGCAGGCTTATCCTTCCACACAATCATTGACCCTGAAAGGGATTTGCACAAACAATCCGCTGGCTTCCACTCCTGATCTTAGGATCATGCTGCCCGCAAAGGGGAAATCTTTTCAATTTCCCTGCCCACGGTTCTTGTCGCGTCCCATAAATCAACGGCCCTCTGTGCGTTCAGCCAAAACTCGGGCGTGTTTCCAAAAAGCCGTGCAAGGCGCAGAGCCATCTCAGGGCTAATTGACCGTCGCTCGCGTAGCAGTTCGTTAACGGTCTGCCGTGACACCCCCAAGGCCTTTGCCATCCCCGAAACGGTCAATCCGTAATCCGGCATAAAATCTTCACGCAGCATCTCGCCAGGATGTGTGGGTCGTACCTGTCTCTCCCTTGTATTTGGAATGCTCATAACTCACTCTCCTCAATGGTAATCCGTTATTTCCACATCATAGGCATCGCCATCGATAAATCGAAAGCATATTCTCCATTGGTCATTTATGGAAATCGAAAGCTGTCCCTTCCGTTCCCTCTCCAGTTCATGAAGGCGGTTGCTCAGGGGTACCTTTAGGTCATCCAAAGTTGTTGCCAAGTCAAGGTGAACCTCGTTTTGTGCGAGCAGCTGACAAAAAACGAAGTGGACCTCGCGGCGTCGCGCTTCATTGAAAATCTGGTATTGACGAACCCTGAATGCTTTCTAAGTGCGGCTGAAACGTTAGACGCTGGTGTTCTAACTTACACCGCTATTCCATGAGCCTTCGGAAATATTGCTCGTCGTCGAACCGCCGTCAAAAAGCGAGGAGGTTCTACACTAAATTCTTTACGGAAGTGTCTCATTCGGTTTGACACATTCCGTTATTCATGGCATAGATGTTGCGAACCCAACAAGAGAATTATTTTTGTCTAATACATTAGAACAGAATGATGTGATTCCGATTTCCGAGAATATTCTGAAGAGCAAAATACAATTGACATTTTAAAAACAGATAATATCCAGCGGATTAAAAAGGAGGGCTAAAAACGGAAAAGTATCTATTTCTCATTATTCTTTAATAGGTTATGGGAACTAATAGATCAGCAAGGGAGGATATGTGACAAGATTTGTGAAAGTAATCAAAATCGCGGGATTAGTTTTGGCTGTAATTATTCTGAGTTTGAGGATTGGTTATAGCCAGAATGATCTGGGCCTGCAGTCTACACAAGCCATCGGTGAAAAAAGAGTTCTCATAGTTGTTGTCAGATTCCCAGATGCAGCACCAACCGTACCCATTGAAATGCTGAAACGGAGGGTTGTATCGGCATTTAATGCCTATGTTATTGAACAGTCCTATGGATTAGCCTCCATAAATGCCGATTTTCGTGGTTATAAAACACTTCCAAGTCCTCTCAGTCAGTACAAGGTTAGTCAATTTAACAATCAAGTAGATGCAGGAAGAGTTCGAAAACTTGTTGAAGACACGATGACAACTCTTGAGAATGAAGTCAATTTCTCCTCTTATGATCACATGATGATAATACCAGCAGTACACACGACATCTGGAACTGGATACGGAATGGTTTGCTATTGTGCTAATCCAGGGATGCTCACGCCGATCCAGAAAAAAGACAGATTCAGATCGATAGGCAGGGTAGGACAATATGAAACTGTGCGATCTAAGGGGGGAAAGGAGTTCAGGGGAGGAGTTTTCGTGGGTGCAGAGAATGCAAATCTTGGTATGTATGCACACGATTATTTCCACGCATTAGGTGGATTATACGAAGGAAGACGGTTTGCACCTTGACTCTATGATTATGCGCGTCAGTCTGACGCTTCGCTCAGATCGCCGGATGAAGGGGTTTTTGTAGGTCATTCAATCTATATGGGACCTTGGGATATAATGTCACAGCACTTCGTGGAAAAGCAAAAACCCCCGCCAGGCCTTTCATCTTTCACAAAAATAAGACTCGGTTGGATTAAGAAGCAGCAAGTTCAGTTCGTAAAACCTGGTGAGACCTCGTTTGCATTACTTTCACCTCTATCGGAGGGAGGAGATCTGCTCGTGGTCAAGATCCCTTTAAGTGCAACCACTCATGATCTCATCGAAAACAGGCAACCGGTAGGGTTTGACAAGATACTCCCGGATTCTGGAATTTTGATTTTGGAAGTTAACAGTATGGTTGGTGACGCGGACGGCCCAGTCAGGGTTAAGAGTGCAGTAAGTTCACCCAATTTTGAACAGGCAACATATAAGTTAGAAATAAGCAACAGAAACGTTTTTGTTGATAAGAAGCATAACATCGCGGTAATTCCTCTTTGGAAGCAGAAAACAAATCTTGGCGTACTGATTACAACTCCAAACCATAGTGAAGCGGCGATCAAGGCTGGACTGGCAATACAAAACCTAATTGATCAAAACAGTGAAAAAGAAAATGTAATTAGTGAGTCCATTGCGGCTTTCAAGAATAAAGACTTTGAAAAAAGTTATGCCATTGCCGTAGGAACAACGAAGTAACTGAAGGCCATTGGTTGTGGAGCCGCGCGGCTCATTCGGGGGCTTTATACTGGATTTCAATCGTAAATCTTTAGGTCATTCGGAGAGCCTATCGAAATTCTTTGTAGGTGATAGGCTTTAGGCACAGAGTTGGAAAAAGTGGGTATTTTTAGCATACCCCCAGCATCCTGATAATAACACTGGACTGCCCGGTTATCAGGACTGAAAACCTACCCTCCATTAGGGCGCATCGTCCCACCCCCACCTTTCTACCGCCTCGTAAACATCGAGACAACACCATTTGAACCTGAAATCTGCGGGAATCCCCCAAAGACTCCTTGAAGTTGTCGTAATCGGTGCTTCTAATATTGCTCCAGGATACCAGGAAGCAGTTGAATTGAGAGCAAAGTAAGCGACTGAAACAATCGATGGACTTGGACGCCAGGGAGGAATGAACCTCCTTACAACCAGGAGACATCGGATGATTCAGATTCGAGAGGGCTGACGAGTAGACAGTCATACTCAAACACATGGTTTCATTTTCGGGAGGAAGAAGAACCCCTTGACAAACAATTGCGGTTCTTTGTATATTTGATTCAAATACAAAGTGAGTTCTTATCATTATCAATTGAAGGCATCGTTCTGGTTGGATGATCCCACCGTCGCAAAAAACTTCCACGACGGATCGGAGAAACGCATAGTTCTGGAACAAGAGCGCCAAAGCATGGTGGACGCACTTGAAAACAGTGGAAAGTGCTTCGTGAAATAACCTGGAGGGCATCTTCGTGCACATTGATCACTTTAATCGACGGCAAGCAATGTTTTTGAAGCTTCGCACCGCTTTCGAGCGGAGACGGGTCTCGGATTCTACGACGGAGGGTCCATTGCTGGCATAAGCTGCAATTTCATTTTCCCTCTTGGAGACACCACTTACATTGAAATTGGCGGGATCGTGAATGCGTATGCCGTTGAAGACCCTAAGAAGAGAGCTGCGACCTGGGACATGATCTCCAAGGAAGAGCGGTTCATGGGTCTGTGTTTCCGGGCTGATAACATGGAGGAAATGGAAGCAATTTCGAAGCGCCTCAAGGTGGAAATTACATCAAGTCCCGTCATGAGGGTCCGCCCCGATGGGCCGCCCGTTTACGCACCGGCAGTACCGACTGCTGCGGAGGCCTGGCCCAAAGGCCTGCCAAACTGGTACTGCTTCGAAGACAGGCTCTACTTGCACCCGAGCGGTCAGCCGGTGATCCCTGCCCCGGGTCTATTGAGGCCTCTGGGCCTTGCGTGGGTGGAGGTGGGGGGCACGGAGGCTGAGATGACGAAGTGGCTGGGCGTTCCCGCCTCCAACTTTCCCTTTCGGTTCAATGGGAAGACGCTCGGGCTTTATGCATTGGGAATCAAGAGCGACAAGGGCGAAATCGTGGTCCGGCGCAAACCGCAAACAATCCCCTAACGGTGCGCTGGAGGTTCGGTAAGTCACTAACGATCAGGAGGGAGTGCGTGGACAAGGATCAAGAGAATAACCTGCGAAGCGCCATAGCCGGCGGATGCGTAAGCCGGCGCTGGCTGTTGAAAAGCACGGCAAAATTTGCCGCTGGAACGGTTGCCATCTCTGCTCTCGGCGCCGCAGTTGCCGGTGAGGCAGAGACGCCGAAGTTGAAGGAAGCCCCTGAAGCGGTTCTCGACATCTGGGACCGATTCTGATCCGGACAGAACAGCCCATGGACTTCCATACGAACAAAGACTTCAGAAATGGAGCGTAACCGTGATACACATTGATCATTTCTCGATTAGCGCCAAGAGTATGTTTGATGCCTCGACGAAGCTGCGCGAAGAAACCGGTCTGGGATTCTACGATGGCGGATTTTTCCCCGGACGAGGGTCTGCGAACAGGATATTTCCCCTGGGGGGCATTACGTATCTTGAAATCGGCGGGATCGTTGACGTTTATGCGGTTCATAACGGAAAGCTTCCTAAACCGTGGTGGTACGACAAGGTGGCTGCTGCGGGTGAGTGCTTTACCGGCTTGTGTATGCGCGCGGATTCCATGGAGGAACTGCAGGCCATCGCAAAACAAAAAGATGTTATCGTTCCCAAAGAACCTCTGGCCCGGACCCGCCCCGACGGAAGCGAAGTGCGTGCGTATTTCGCGCCGGGAGCAGCGGAAACCTGGCCCAAAGGGTTACCGAACTGGTATTTGCACGAAAATATTACCAGGCACCCGAGCGGCCAGCCGGTGTTTACATGGCCCGGCTTGGTTACGCCAAAGGGTATAGCGTGGGTCGAGGTCGGAGGCACCGAGGCCGACATGACAAAGTGGCTTGGCGTGCCGGCATCCAGTTTCCCGTTCCGCTTCAACGGCAAGGCGCTTGGTTTGTATGCAGTTGCGGTTAAGAGTGACAAGGAAGAGATCGTCATCCGACGGAAGTCGGTAACCGAGCCATAGTCATTGCCTTAAGCCGATTTTTCAGGAATACGAAAATCGCGAGGGCTGTACATTTCACGTCCTGCGCTTGCCCTCATAATCGCACTGGCCGCTATCCCTTCAACAAGCAACTGAATTTCCCCCAACATGTCTCCCTACCGAGAAATTGCGAGTTTTTGGCAAGCAATCCGTACTCCGTCTCATTCGTATCCTACCGAGTCCTGTTTCCGCTCTCGTTCCTCAATAGGCATGCCATAAATACCTGCTTTTACCCTGGCTGCTCCGTGCCTAAAGATTTCACCTGTCTATACATACCAACTTTACTTACAAAGAGTTAGGATTTGCCTCGAGCTCCAGCTGATGATTTTCGCTGGGAATGCGCTACTGATTGGCGCCATAGATCCGGGATACCACGAAAGAGTGAAGCTCCATGCCACCAGAAGAAGCCGCTTAATCCGGATTCATAAGGGGTGACGAGTAGCCAGCCGTGCGCAACCACACGTCGAAATACCTCTTGACATTCTGAAAGGATCGTATAATATTCCTGTTGTCGTATGCATACGGACATGCTTGACATTAGGCTCCATGCCGCGACCTTTCACTGAGGCGAAGATAAGGATTGTCGATTGTGCTTTTTTGGCATTGGAGGATCTTGCGATGGAAATGAACCTTGACTTAAGCGTAGATGGGGAGGCATTACCCATTCATCGCGCCATAAGCGGCTTTTGGAGGCGTTTGATAGCCATTGCCTTGGATGGGTTACTCCTTGGCATCGTGGGAATGGTTTCAGGTTTCTTTTTCTTTGACTATTATGCGAAATTGGGGGGCTGGGGACGTTTCATTGGTTTCGGCCGTAGATTCCCTTTACTTTGGGATCCTCAACAGCGCTATTGGGAAAGGCCAGACAATCGGCAAACGGATTATGAAAATCGAGGTCACCGACGCATCTGGGAAACACATCACGCTTGGCCGATCCCTTCTCCGTAACACGATTCTCTCAGTCCCTTTTTTTCTGAATGGGATTCTCCTCCTCCAAGCGTTCTCATGTCCCCATTCGGGTACGTGATCGGATTTATCGTATTTGGGCTTGGTGGAGCCATCATCTACCTCTATATTTTCAATCGCCGTACCCGTCAGAGTTTGCATGATGTCGTTGTCGGGACATTTGTTACTAAGACCTCCCCAAAAGGACTCGCTACCTTTACCCCCATTTGGAGTTCGCATTTCATCGTAGTCGGTGTCTGGTTTGTTGCAGTAATCGCGTTTCTAATTGTGATGCCAGTTATCAGCCAGCGAGGTGTATTTCCTGAAATTCTCGCGGTTAACAAAAGCATTCAGTCCTCTGGCAGAGTTCATGCAAGTACAACCGGCGTCGGAAAGAGTTGGGGGGTAACCGGCAGCACAAAATGGGAATCTACTTATTTCCAGACAAATGCATTTTTGAAAGAACGACCGAACGATTACGAGGCCGCCGCAAAAGAGATTGCGGCGATAGTCTTGAAGAGTTACCCGGGGGTGATGGAGAGAAATGTTATAGCCGTAACAATCGTGTACGGATACGACATTGGAATTGCCCGTTCATGGCAGAGTTAGAATGTTCATCACAGCCCGCAGGAATGGCAAGATATTCTCCAGAGATAATCCCCACTGGGGAATGTTCAAATTGAACGGGTGAAGATAACTTCTTCCTCCTACCAGGAGTTGTGTTATAGAGTGTTTACGGCACAGGCTGAAAAGTGCGGATTTGGAGTGGAAATGGATGGATAGGAGGTCCGCTAACATCGGCGCCTTCGGCGATTCTGGAGTTACCATTTAGCAAAGAATACAGTAAAGCAAAATATGCTTCAGTGAACGGCAAGGAGGCCAATGATGAATATTTCGGAGGCAATCGCAAAGAGGAAGAGTGTAAGGGCATACTTGGGTAAGCCTCTTCCCAACAGTGATCTGGTGAAGATAGTCGAAGTCGGCCAATGGGCGCCGAATGCAGGACCATTCCAGATCTCGGTGGTCCGCAACGCGGGATTGCGGCAAAGGATAAACGATCGGACGCTCGATACCATGGTTCACTCCGGCAGCGAGTTTCTGCAAAAGAGGGCGGCTCTGCCGGGATATCAACCGATTTACGGTGCACCGGTGCTGATCCTGCTGTCCTCACCGGCGAATGCTCCATACGGCGCGATCAATACAGCGCTTGCCGCAGAAAACATGCTCCTCGAAGCCACCGGACTGGGCCTGGGATCGTGCTACATCATTACCCCCACCTTGATGCTGAATGGGGAGAAGAACCGTGACCTGGCGGGAGAGGCAGGCATCCCGGATGGGCATGTGGTCCAATGC
>CAVSVC010000041.1:0-8411 GCA_963731045.1 uncultured delta proteobacterium
GGGGGCGTTGACCGGGATCAGATGGTGGTTCACGCCAAGCCGATAGCGTTGGGCGTCCCCATAGGAGAACAGCCGTCCCTGCAACATCTTGTCGGGCGAGAAACCGATGCCAGGCACAATGTTGGCCGGGTTAAAGGCCGACTGTTCGACCTCGGCGAAGTAGTTTCCGGGTTGCGGTTCAGTTCGAGGACGCCCACTTCGATGAGGGGATAGTCCATGGAACCATACCTTGGTGAAGTCGAAGGGGTGGTATGGACAGGTGGCGGCGTCTTTCTCCGGCATCACCTGGATGAACATCGTCCAGCGGGGGAAATCGCCCGTCTCGATGCTTTCGTACAGGTCGCGCTGATGGCTTTCCCGATCCTTGCCGACGAGCGTTTCGGCCTCTTCGTCCGTCAGATTGCGGATGCCCTGCTGGGTGCGAGGTGGAACTTGACCCAGTAGCGCCGTTTTTGGCGTTGATGAGGCTGAAGGTATGACTGCCAAAACCGTGCATGTGCCGGTACGTGGCAGGAATACCCCGGTCGCTCATCACGATGGTGATCTGGTGCAATGCCTCCGGCAGCGAGGTCCAGAAGTCCCAGTTGTTGCGGGCGCTGTGCAGATTCGTGCGCGGATCGCGTTTGACGGCGTGGTTCAGGTCGGGAACTTGAGGGGATTGCGCAGGAAAAATACCGGGGTGTTGTTGCCCACCAGGTCCCAGTTTCCTTCCCTCGGTATAGAACTTGACCGCAAAGCCGCGGATATCGCGCTCGGCGTCGGCCGCTCCGCGCTCGCCCGCCACGGTGGAAAAACGGGTGAAAATTCGGTCTTCTTCCCCACTGTGGAGAATAGTTTGGCCTTGGTGTAGCGGGTGATGTCGTGGGTGACGGTGAAAGCCCGTAGGCCCCAGACCCCTTGGCGTGCATGCGCCGTTCGGGTATCACCTCCCGGTCGAAGTGGGCGAGTTTTTCCAGGAACCAGACATCCTGTAGCAGCTTCGGGCCGCGGCCCCGCGGTCATTACGTTCTGGTTGTCGGCGACGGGTGCGCCGGCGTTGGTGGTCAGTTTCTTTGGTCCTTTCATAAAACCTCCTTTCGATTTGATTGGGACGACGTTAACACTGCCCGCATTGGCAGGGAGTCTTTGAGGGGGCACTTTCCATTCCCGCACTTTTCGCTGTTTGATGATCCATTTACGGTTCTTCTTGACACTTCGGAATCATTCCTGATTACGATTCACTATAAATGACATTCCCGAGATCTGTCAAGTCCTTCTTCAAGAACGGCAGCGGGAATCGTCTCGAAGCAAATACCCCTCCGGAAAGTTATGAATGGAGATGCCGAGGGCAACGAGGAGCCCCGTTCTCTCCAGGGCCTGAGGCGTTTCTTTTTTGACGAGATCGTGTGTTCCTTTCCGGTGGTCGTACTGGCCGATATAGTCATGGGGAATCAGAAGATCGATGAAGAAATAGACCCCCATGCCCGCAAGAAAGACAAGATTGGCCCATAGAAAGCCGAGCCCTTCTGTCGCAATGGCCTTCGGCAGCAGCTCAACAAAGGAGACCAGGATCATCACTCCCACGGAAAAACCCAGCGTAAACCCGACAAAGTTTGGGCCTGGTTTCTTAATCACTACTCCCAGAAGGCTTCCGAACGCGGTGGAGAGCCCTGCCCCCGCCGCCAGAAGAAACGCAATCCACATAGCAGTCTCCGTAAACTGGGATAACTGTTATTCTTAAGAATAGATCGAAGGAAGTCAATATATTTCTTCAGAAGCGAACGATCGGTAAGGGTGGGATGCGGAAACAAGTTCGAAGGGAAAGACCGGTATTTTTCGGAGGTGTTAATTTACCCTTGACAGGAAATGTGAAATCGTTTAGATAAATCTTGTTTTAGACAAGAGGCGACGAACAGAAAGCCACGAAGGCTGGGGATCAGAAGATCCTATCTTTCGTGGTTTTTTTTTGGAGATTTCGATGCACATACCCGACGGATATCTGGGTCCTCCTACTTACGGGGGGGCTCTGGGCAGCCATGATTCCTGTCTGGATGGTTGCCTCCAGACGGATCAGGGAAGAAGTGAAGGACGTCCAGATTCCTTTCCTGGCCATGGCTTCCTGTTTCAGTCTGCTGGTCATGCTCTTCACGGTCCCGCTGCCCGGAGGAACAACCGGACACATTACAGGCTCTCCCCTTGTTGCGATCTTTCTCGGCCCATGGGCGGGGACGCTCGCAGTGTCCGTGGCCCTCGCGATCCAGGCCATCCTCTTCGGAGATGGTGGAATCACCGCCCTCGGGGCCAACTGTTTCAATATCGCCTTTGCTGAATCGTTCGTGGCCTATGGAATCTACCGCATCATTACAGCAGCGGGTTCGAAGCTTTCAACGCGGAGGCCTTCATCCAATCAGGGCGACGCCGCTGCGCCACACCCTTTCAAAATTGCCGGCGCGGCAGCCGGTGCCTACATCGCCCTGAATGTGGCAGCCCTGCTCACGGCCCTGGAGCTCGGCCTACAGCCCGTCTTGCACAAAGGCTCAGGAGCCGCTTCCTATTTCCCTTTTTCTTTCAACGTAACCGTTCCCGCGGTCCTGATTCCCCACTTGACTGCAATAGGAGGATTGGAGGTGATGATCACGGTGGCAGTGCTTGCTCTTTCTTCAGAGGGTCAAGCCGGGCGTCCGAAAGGGGTTAAACTCATTCTGTTGGTCGGTCTTCTTTGTGTCACTCTTTCTACCCGATCGTCAAGCGAAGCCCACGATTTCTGGATTGAGCGAAAAGGTGGAGAGTTCACGGTTGTGTTCGGACACGGAACCCAGCGGGAGGAATACGATTCATCGAGGATCAAACAGGTGAAGGCTTTTGATACAAATGGGAAGCCTATTTCCGTCTCCCATGAAAAAAGGGGGAAAGAGGTCTTTCTCAGGGTATCAGAGCCTCCCGCACTCGTTCTTGTAGAAATCGACAATGGGTATTGGTCCAAGACCATCTATGGCTGGAAGAACCTTCCGAAAAGGAAGGCCAGCCGCGTCGTGGAGGCAAACCGGTCTTTGAACTATTCCAAAGCGCTCCTTTCCTGGAGCGGCGAAGACCAAAAATCCTTAGAAGGTGCGGCTCTTGATATTCTTCTTCTGAAGGACCCCTTTCGGATGAAATCAGGCGAGACCCTGCCCATCAAAATCCTTCTCCGGGGAAAACCTCTGGGAAAGGTTGAAGTCTCCGGTAACGATCACGCCAAAGTCGGAACAACAGACGCTGAGGGAATCATAAGAGTACCCCTTTCCAGAGGTCATCAATTGATCACGGTCACCCACAAAGAGCCATTGAAGGACGATCCCGATGCGGACTACCCTGAGCGTGACAGCCACCCTGACATTTGAGGTGACAAAATGAGAAAACCCGTTGCCATCATCCTGTGCTTTGCAGGGTTTCTGCTCTGGCATGATCTCTTCCGGATCGGCAGCTTCTGGCTCACAGTATTCACTATGAAGTGCAGCCAAAGGGAATATCCGCAAAAATTTTTTACGGGGCTGACGACCCGGCCAGTTATTCCGAATATGAAGTCTATGGACCCGGGGATGCCGAGGCTTACCAGATCGGACGAACGGATAAAGCCGGCATCGTCTCGTTTCTTCCCGATCGCCCGGGAATCTGGAAGATCAAAGTGATGGGTGAATCTTCCCATGGTTTTCACGGCGTCACCATCGAGGTGAAGGTGGACCGGGCATTTCAACTCGAATCTTTCAGTAAGCCGCTGGTAGCCCAGTATACGAAGGTGATTGTCGGCGTATGCCTCATCTTCGGCCTGTCAGGTCTCTACGCGCTGTGGCGGTCCAGGGGAGAACCCCCCTCCTTCCCCGATGACCCGGAGGGTGAGCTGGGAAACATACGAAGAAGAAAGGAGGAAATCAGGAATGAAAAGACTCGTGGTCGCGATCGCCCTATTGGTTGTGCTTTTGCCCTGGAAAGCCCTGGCACACCACGGAGGAGTCAGCCTCGCCCTCGGGCCTGGAAGCCCGATTGAAACGAACTCTCCCCTGACCCTTCCCCAGGGTGGCGTGGTGCTCTCATCACGAGTGGAACAGGTCGAGTTCAGGAAGTACAGCTTCGCAGAACCGGAGAATAAGGACTCCTTCACGTTCCTGAATCTTGGCATATCGTATGGCCTGACTCCCTTTCTCACCGGAAGCGTCTTCTTTCCATACAACATGAAGAAGCAGGATTCGCTTGGCTCGAATGAGGGATTCGGCGACTTGAAGTTTTCGTTCAATCTGGCCCTCAACTACAGCCTCTGAGAAGGGATTCGACCTGAACCGTGCAGAAGACACTGCGGTAACCCTCGAAGGCACCAGGAAGACGTATTTCTCCTTCTTCGGAGGGTTTACGCTTCCTACAGGCAAGAGCCATGAAGAACTGGGTGGAGAGATCGATCGCGGCATGCAGCCCGGGTTCAGGAGTCCATCCTATTCCTTGGGAATGGCCGCGACCCGGCAGATCGCCGGCCCTTTCACTCTGGCCATGGACACCTCCTATGACATCTTCACGAAGAAAGATCACTTTAAATTCGGAAATGAATGGAGGGTCAACCTGGCAGGAGTCTATGAGCTCTATGGAAAACCCGAAAAATTCATTTCGAAAATCGATGGGATCCTCGAGCTCAATCTCCTTAACATCGCCAGAGACGAAGAAGGCGGAGAAAAGCAGAGGGCCAGCGGCGGGACCATCCTCTATCTGTCGCCCGGAGTCAGATTCTCCTTTCCAATGCTATGGAACGCCAACCTCGGACTGATGGTCAAATTCCCCTTTCTGAAGGATCTCAACGAGAAGAGCGAACAGCAGGGATCCGAAGGAAAAGAGAAGTATCGCGCCATTGCCACGCTCTCTTTCTTCTTTTAAAGTTACCTTGAAGCCCTAATGGGTGCGGGGAACGGCCAGGGGTAACCCGCTCTCCAACTTGGACGTCGGTGATTTTAATATTTAGGGGAATGGGAGTTCACCAAGGTAAAGTCAGCATTCCACGGTTCCTCCTGGATAAGCCGTCCCCCTTCAAACCGGAAATACGGAAGGGCGGTCCATCCTCTTCCGCTTTTCTGGATAAAGCCGTTTCCAATCTGGCGGGCTTTATGCGGACAAGCTATATCCAATGGGAAACGGCTTCACGGCAGGGCCTCTTTCAGAAGCTTGATTCCAGGATCAAGGTGCTCTTCCTGATTTTTTTTGTCGTTGTCATAAGCCTGAAGAGCAGCCTTCACTCGGAATTCGCCATAACTGCTTTCCTCTTTATCCTGGTCGTCTCATCCCGGATCGATCTCGTCCCCTTCTACCGGAAAGTCCTCTTCGTGGGCCTTCTCTTCGGGTTTCTCGTCCCCCTGCCCTCGTCTCTAAACATCTTTTCGAAAGGGGACCTTCTTCTCCCTCTGCTGCACCTCCCCAGGTCCTATGACCTGTGGATCTATCACATTCCGGAAACGGTCGGCCTTACGAAAGAAGGCCTTTACAACGTCTTGATGCTGACATCCAGGGTCATCAACTCACTGACCACCGCATTTCTGGTCCTCCACACGACACCCTTTTCCGAGGTGGTCAAGGCCCTTAAGGTATTGAAGCTTCCCGAGACGATGTTGATGGTCATCAGCCTCACCTACAAATATCTCTTCAGCTTCTTGGGCACGGTTGAAGAGATGCATCTGGCGAGAAAGAGCAGGCTTGCGGGGGCCGAAAAGAAGTCCGAGGCGAGGCAATGGGTGGCAGGCAGAATGGCTTTACTGTTCACGAAAACCCAGCTCCGGTGCGAAGAGATTTACAGGGCCATGAAGGGAAGAGGCTTTTCCGGAACGATCAGGGTCTATGGATTTCGACGCTTGAACGGCCTTGACTGGCTTGCGGGAGGAATTCTGTTCCTCGCGGGAATCCTCTTTTTTGTTATGTCGAAAAGAGCCTCACGGTAACGAAGGGCGGTGATGATTACGTTTCCCTTAGGAACAGGGGGCCGAGGGGGGATTTCAAGGCGGGGGAACACCATTTGAAAGTGATTTGAAGCAGGAAATAATCACGGTCCGGGAAGTCTCTTACAGCTATTATGGTCGAATCCCGGCCCTTCTCGGCGTCCACCTTGATGTTCGGGAGGGTGAAAAGCTTGCGATCATCGGGGCCAACGGAAGCGGGAAGTCGACGCTCTTGCAGATCATGGGAGGTTTGATCTATCCTGACCAGGGGGAGGTCTTTTTCATGAGCACACCCTGTCGGAGAAAACGCTCAAGGACAAGAGCTTCCTGAGGTTCTTCAGAGAGCGGGTGGGTTACGTCTTCCAGGACTCCGATGTGCAGCTCTTCTGCCCGACCGTTCTGGACGAACTGCTCTACGGGCCCCTGCAAGTCGGCCTCCCCGAGCAGGAGGCCATGGAAAGAACCCGTCAAGTTCTGGAGATGCTCGAGAATCGAGGACCTGAAAGACCGTCCTTCCTACATGCTCTCCGGCGGCGAAAAGAAGAGAGTGGCCATCGGATCCGTTTTGACGATGAATCCCGAGGTGCTCCTCTTCGACGAACCCATGAACGGCCTCGACCCCAGGACTCAGAGCTTTCTCGTCGAACTCCTGCTTGCCCTGAACGAAGCGGGAAAAACCATCGTGGTGGCCACCCACGATCTGGCGCTGGTCTCGGAATTGAATGCGCGCGTGGCGGTCTTGTCAGAAGAACATCGCATTGAGAAGACAGGGGAGGCCGAAGAAATCCTTCAGGATAAAGACCTGCTCCTGAAGGTCAACCTCATTCACGAGCACCTTCACCGCCACGGGGAGGTGGTCCATCGCCATCTTCATTCCCATTACCTGCTTCACCGGCATTAAAGGTGGTTTGCCCGGGTTCATTTCTGCAGGGGTCGTCAGGCTCCTTCGGCGATCCTGCCGTCTCGAAGGTGGATCGTGCGGGTGGAAACCGTGGCGTTTTCCGGATTGTGAGTCACCATGATGATGGTCTGTCCCCCTTCGTTGAGGGACTTGAAAAGATCCATAATCTCTTTGCCGGGTCCGGGTGTCCAGGTTTCCAGTCGGCTCGTCGGCCAGCAGAATCGGGGGGGCATTGACCAGGGCCCTTGCAATGGCCACCCGTTCCTGTTCCCCTCCGGAGAGTTGATCCGGAAGTCTCTTCTCCTTACCCCTCAGTCCGATCTTCTCCAGGATTTCTCCTGCCATCCGGAGCTGTTCTTTGTCGGGTCGGCCTGTAATGGAAAGGGGAGCATCACGTTTTCGCTCACGGAAAGATAGGGGATCAACTGGAAAGACTGGAAGATGAATCCGAGATACTCCCTTCCGAAATCAGCCAGCCGTTGTGCTGCAAGTTCGTAAATCGTGATATCATCCACCATCACATGGCCTGACGTAGGATGGTTGAGTGCGCCCAGGATCGTCAGCAGGGTGGACTTTCCTGACCCGGAGGGACCCATGATGGAGATGAACTCCCCGGTCTCGATGTTCAGACTCACGTCGACAAGGGCATGAACCCTCTCGCCGCCGCTTTCGTAAGTCTTGGAAAGGTTCTTGATGTCAATCAAGCTCATAGCAAAGAATGGCTAACAACCAAGGCTAAGGTTGAGGTTAAGGATGGAAACCGCGCAAGACCAGATCCCAAATGCGCTTTGCGATCTGGCTTCACAGGGAACGGAGGGCTGACGTGGGATCCATCTTTGCGGCATGGATGGCCGGATAGATGCTTGAGAGTCCCCCGATCAGAACGGAAAGGAGGATCGCTCCTCCGGTCAGGAGGGGATCCATCACGAATCCTCCTCCCTTCATGCCCGTCATCATCGGAGCAACGACCCGGGAGATTCCCGAACCCAGTACAACCCCCGCCCCGCCGGCAATGACGCCCACGATGAGGGCCTCCAGGAAGATGATCCGGATGACATGGGACTGCCGAAATCCGATCGCCCGGAAGATGCCGATTTCCCTTCTCCGCTCATTGACGGAGGCCATCATGTTGGTGAAAACAATGAGCCCCCCTATGAGCAGGACGATGACCGAGATTCCGGCGGAGAATCTCTGAAAATGGTCCAGGGCCTCCATCTTCGTCTGGAGGGTCTGTTTGATTGCCGTGACCTTGGCATGAGGCAAAACCTTCGAGATCTGCTGAACGATGTCTTCGATCGGCAGGTATTGCAGAAGGCCGACACCTCGATCAGACTCAGGGCGGCAGGTCTCTTCATGACCTCCTGAACAAAGGTCAGGTCGCCGAAAATCAGGAAATCATCCTGGGATCCGTCGTCGAGAATCCCTGACACCCGGACCGGTCTCCCGCCGATCATCAGCGTATCCCCTGCACTCTTGAAAAGCCGCACCGCCGCCTCATTTCCGAGCAGAACCTCCTCCCTCATCTTGGGGCTTGTCCCGTGGATTTTCCACCACTTCTTCAACCTGAGCTCCTCCTGAAATTGAAC
>CAVSVC010000042.1:0-74825 GCA_963731045.1 uncultured delta proteobacterium
CCCTTTAAAGCATTTGCGGACGACAGGCATTACGCTCCTGAAACTTGAGAGGTTTAGAAAGCAGCACCCGGAGGTGGCGAAATTCACTGGGGTCAGAACAAGAAGGTGAATCCCACTCTTTCTTCCTGAAGTCGTGTTTCTTAATTTCCACCCTTCTATGCAACATTTCAAACGCAAATAAGCAAGAGGGGTTAAATTTGCAAGGGAATGTTTTCCCACAAACGAATAAGCTTGACAAAGGATAGGATGAAACGTAGAATCGGCACAAAAGCAAGCCTCATCACCCCCGAGAAGGGAGCCTGAAATGAAAAGATTTCTGCCTCTTGCGTTGCTCATCGGATTTGTTTTTCTGAATCCTTTTCCGGTCAAGGCCCAGGAAAAGTATCCCGCGAGGGCTATTGAACTGGTGGTTCCCTTTGGTCCGGGAGGAGCAACTTCCATAGTCGCACGCGCTTATAGCGAAAACCTGTCGAAGTTCCTCAAGGTACCCGTTAACGTGGTGAACAGAGAGGGAGGGACCGGGGTTCAGGGAACGTCCTACGTCATCAGGAGCAAAAAGGACGGCTACACCCTGCTGAGTACAACGGACACGCCCCTTGTCGTAATGCCCGTCATCAGCAAAGAGGTCACCTACGATCCCATGGAGGATGTCATCCCCATAGGGTATATCGGTTATGCCCCCTCGGTCTTTGCCGTCAAGAGCGACTCCCCCTTCAAGACGCTTTCGGAACTGCTCGATTACGCACGTCAGAACCCGGGCAAGCTGAAGAACGGCATATCGGGATTCGGGACGGAGGCCTACTTCAACCTGCAACTGCTCTGTCTCAAGGAGAAGCTCAAGATCACCTCCATCCCTTTCAAAAGCGGCGCCGACGTGACCGCGATGCTCCTGGGGGGCCACACGGATATGGCGTCAAGCGCACTGGCGTCCTTGAGCCCGCAGCTCAAGGCCGGGGGGCTCCGAGGGCTCGCCATCTCATCCAAGAAGCGTCACGCTGATTTCCCCGACATACCGACGACCGCTGAACTGGGCCATCCCGAGGTCGATTTTGTTGTCTGGTACGCCTTGTTTGCTCCCCAAGGAGTGCCGAAGCAGGTCGTGGACGTGCTGGTCCCGGCAGTGGAAAAGGTTCTCAAGAGCCCCGACGTGGTGCAGCGCGGGGTCCAGGCAGGAGTGGAGGTTGAGTATAAAGGGTCGGAAGAGCTACGGAAGCTCATGGAATCCGGCATACGGTTGGTGAAGAAGGTCGCGCAGGACGCAGGTATGGTCAAATAACATTGGCGAGGAAAGGACCACATCGCCCCTCCGGAGAGATCCGCTGTCGTTGCCTAAGGGGTCTGAAAACCATATCTTCAAGAAATTCATCGACAAATCGGCATCCTTTCTGGCAAGCTATTCACGGTTCTAAGGATTCCCAAAGCGCCCCCCAGCATGGTGGGGTGGATCCATACTGACTTCTTCCTGAAGTCTTGCGTGAACTTGTTTGCTGGAACAGTGTGGACTTCAACTGACAATCAACAATGGTAGAGGCGACTAAATGCATTCCTTGACGGGGAAAGGAGACAAGACGGGAAAAATACGATGGATCGATTTAGAGCCCCTGACGGCTATGATGATCCTCGGGATGCTGGTAGTTCTGATCGGTCCTCGTAATGCACTGAGGGTGTTTCTGCTTCTTCCTTTTATTCTTGCAATCCTTGGCCTGCTGCTCTTGGTTATCTCGAAGGTGTCATTGTTTCCACAAGGGGTTTGGTTCTCTTTTGGACCAAAATTGATGACAAGAGGGTATGCCAGATTATACAGGCTCTCGTATATCCTAATTGGGGTCGGAGTCTTATTATTGTTATTCCTGGCTTGGACTCTACCCCAGTGACATGGTGTGAGCTTCTTCCTGTAATCGAGTATCTGCCGGGCTGACTGAAGAGTGCGGACTTGGATTGGTAATCAGCAGATGAAACGGATGGGTCGAACTCGTATTGTTGTCTTGTTCATCAGTCTATTTGTCACTGCGGGGCTTGTAGCTAACGCTGCTTCCAAAGCTGATGATCTCACCCCGTCAAAGAAGGGACTTAAGGCAGTAGTGACACCTGATAACGACTTATCCCTCGATGATCATCCCATCGGCAAACGTGTTATTGTCCCAAATTCCGTTGGAAAAGTGATTCATACACTGGCAAGTAAGGCGATTGAAAGACGAAAGGCCGAATGTGGCTCTTTGCAGAAATGCGGCATAACAACTGAATACTTCTATGGCCCCATCTTTAGGATCACGACGCCGGGAAGTAGAATCCTCTTCATCTTCAAACAGCAGGATTTGTTTGGATTCGTTTTCTACCATTTTATTCTTTTTGACCCCAAAACTAAATCAGTGACGCGGAAACCTCCTTTGATTTATGGCAAATGGATGGAAGGCGGAGATTGGGGAGCAAAGCTGGAAAAGCCTTTTGTCTCCTTCGATGATCTGGATCAGGATGGCCAGCCTGAGTTAGTCGTGGAAGAAAGGGTTCACAACGGAACCATGTACAACGCGGTTGTGTATCATTATTTCAAAATCAATCCCGACCTGTCTCTTCTTCGTCTTTTGGCACTGGAAACGCGCCTGATAGATTTATTTTCTGAAGATAAGGGTGGCACAATCGTAAGAAAGATTACGAAGCTTGGGCCAAATCGCATAAAGGTAGTGGCCATGTTACAAATACCAAACCAAGAGCCTCAGAACCTTGGAGAGGTAATCCTAAGCCGACAAAACTCTGGCGCGCCTTACCAAGTCCTAAGTCGGCACCCAATCAATTACGATTATGAGGAGCTTCTGATCACCGCCAGCGAAGAAGACGAGGACAAATTTCTGAGAAATGGGTACGATTTCTATTATTAAGTGAACATAACTTCCTCCTACCAGGAGTCGAGCGTTGACAGCATAAGGTAAAAAACGCAGATTTGCATTGTTAGTTGTTGTCCTCGACAAACCCAAGCCATCCCCAAGGGGGGAAGGAAAATCGAGTAGCTCTGAGTTAGCATACGGAGCAATTCTTCGGGCAAGACGGCAGGGCTGCGATAGAAACAGTTAACAACGAGGAGGGCAAGTGTATGAATTGTGGCTTTCGGCGTTCATCTGAATACGTTTTGATCTGCATACTGGCGCTGTTTGTCGGTATATCCTTGTTGTTTTGCCCTACCGTCGGAGCTGCTCAGACAGCAAATCCTTTTTATGTTGGTGGAGTCGTTAACGATTACTTAAGCAAAAGAGTTTGGGATGTTTTCTGGAAAGAACTCGATCCCATACGAACCCTTCAAGAAAATAATTTTGGTTGGGTACGTGTTGGTGTACGCACTACCAGTAGTACATATTTAAAGAATACACCCCCTTCAGGATGGGATACTCTTCCGTGGAGAGATGAGTATTGGTCTTCTCTCGAATATGCAGAACAGATCCTACGAGAAGCGTCGAATGCAGGAATGCGGCTAAATTTGTTTTTCTTTCTAAGCGATGAGGCAGCTCATGCAGGGCAGCAGAATGCACCTCCTGAATGGGAAGGCTTAACTGTAGAAGAAACGGCTATTGCGGTGCAAGACTACTGTTACAGGACAGCCAGGTATTTTATAGATAAAGGTCTAAACATAGAACTTTATGATATTGGCAATGAGATTCAGAAGGGCATCCTGAACTTTCGACCTGACGAAAGGGTTTATCGGCCACCCAGTGTCGATATTTTAACTGACATGGAATACATGAAAAATAATATTTGGAATAAGGAAGCTATTCTGCTGAAAGGAGCAATCAGTGGTGTTAGGCAAGCAAATGCTAATGCAAAAATCGTTTTACATATAGCTGGCGTGGGTATTAGCCCAGACAATGTGTTTGTAAAGACTTTCTTTGAGACCATGATCGAACAAGGGGTAGATTTCGATTATGCTGGTTTGAGTTATCCTTATCAGGGTGATGGAGTGGCAGGTCCCTATTTCACAACTTCTGAATTCCGAGAGACCATTGCTTTTCTTGCTTCCTTAGGAAAGAAGGTGATCTTCAGTGAGTTCAGCTATCCCAATAACCCTGCGGGCATAACAGGAAGTTCTGATCCTGGGTATCCATTTACGCCGGAAGGGCAAGCACATTGGGTAAGAGATTTTCTTGCATTCTGCCTAAGTAACAATAGTATCGTAGGGCTTTTCTATTTTTATCCTGAATACTTTCCAGGAATGAGTCATGGTTCTACTGTTGGACTTGAATCTTCCGGTCTTTTCATGAATGACACACAAATTCAACCTGCTATGATCGAATTTGGACTATTTTTAGATGTTCCACCCAGTTATTGGGCCTCCGACATGATAATGGCGCTCTATAATTCGGGAATAACAGGAGGTTGTTCAACAATTCGCCCTTTATTCTGTCCCGACGATACCTTGACCCGCGCCCAGATGGCGGTCTTTATCGAAGCGTCTCTTGGACATCCGGCAAATACCTGCACGGGCCGGTTCACGGACGTTCCCATAGGCAACCCAATTTGTGGATTTGTCGAACGAATGGCGGATGATGGGATCACAGGAGGCTGCGGGACCGGGATTTTCTGCCCCGACAGTCCGGTCACTCGTGGTCAGATGTCGGTCTTTATTGAAGCCGCTCTGGGACACACATCCACCGATTGCACGGGCCAGTTTACCGATGTGCCAGCGGGACACTCTTTCTGCAGATTCATCGAACACCTGGCAACCGATGGGATTACAAGCGGCTGCGGAGGAGGGAGCTATTGTCCCGACGCTCCGGTGACCCGTGCCCAGATGGCGGTGTTTCTCGTTGCAGCGCCACCGCCCCTGAACCCCTGAAGTCCAGCTACTGCCTGGGTAAGAGGGCGGGGCGAACGGGCAAGGAGGTGTCAGCGCTTTCTTCCTGAAGTCTCCACTTTCAGGAAAGCGGGAAAACGTGCATGTTTCTACTGCAAAGCGATAGTTAACCGGGTCAACCGTATTTCCGATGGATCAGAAATGACATAAAGCCGTAACAATAGGTTAACGATATCATGAAAGATGTTGATAAGCTATTTGAGCAAGCCTACGGTCTTGCCGTCGTGGATGATAAACCTCTGGAAGCAATCCTCCTTTGTAGGGAAGTTATAAGCGAAGACCCGAAACATCATATGGCAAGAATGCTGCTTGCCAATCTCCTTGATGATCACGGCAACCCAACCGAAATTGCTGAGAGTCGAAGGCATTATATTGAAGCCATCCGACGCAGCCCGAAATTTGACGAGGCATGGGATGCGTGGTATGAAGAAGATCCGGTTTACAATCTTGCCGTCTGGGAAGAACGTCATGGTAATAAGGAAGTAGCAAAGTTGTTATTCATTCTTGATAAATTATTCAAGAAGACAGTAAAAGGCAATCGAAAGCCAAAACCATCTCAGAAGGGACGATAGCTATTCGGATCAGCAGGCAATCCGAACCAATTGACAGGTGTGAGGGCCAAGAATATAATTGCCCGCAAAAGATCAGCTTCTTCCTGAACTCTTCAGTCTCAGGAAAGCGGGACAAGCTGCGTGTTTCTACTGAAAATAGTGACAGCCATATTTGTGCTGGTTAGTCTGGTGGGATGCTTGGGCAGAACCCTCCAGCAATCGAACGCTTATCTATTGGCAAGTCAACCCGCAGAAATCCGGGTGGGCGCTGCGAAAGCGGTCTTGGAAATCGTGCTGATCAAGGGTGCCAAGGTTACTGATCCAGCTCCGAGTGCCAAGTGCCCCGAAAGAATCGAGGGCGTTTTTGCCGCGAGGGTAAGATTCGAGGATGGCAAAGCTGTTGATACGCAACTCAATCGTGTCCTGAACGCAAAGGCGCTCGCGTTTTGCGCAAAGCCCTGGCGCATTGTTACTACGGATTATAACGGAGACGGCCAGATTGACTTCAACCTGGGACAGTTTGGAAATAGCAATGGTTGGGAATACTGGCTTTTCACCATTTCTCATTCCGGTCGAATCTTCCTCATTGATGTAGCGAATGAGAGATCGGCCTTATACATAGCAGACAACAAGAATTCTACAGAGCAAATAGAGTTATCTTCAGAAGACATAAAATCTGTTTCTTTCGCGAATATGTGTGATAAAGAAAAGGATTGCGGCTGGTGGGAGACGACATACCGATGGAACAAGGAAGTTAAGAGATTTGAGCGTCATACCTCCAAACATTTGGACGAGTATACGCCAGCATTTTGGAACGACAAGTGAAGCATTTACGTGGCAAAGTGTCGGCAGCATGAGGACTTCTTCCTGAAGTCTTCAGACATCGAGGGACGGGAAATAGTGCTGGTTAGCATTGCAAATAGAGGGCTACCACGCTCCACCGGGTCAGCAAGGAATTCGATCCCTTTAATGCCGAGCGTTACATGAATAGAGTGAAGACAATGCGAATAAAAACAGCTATTGTCACGTTGCTTGTCAGTTCAATTATCTTGGGCTGCTCAATGACCACGGCGGTCAGCTTTAAGCAAGCATTGAGCGAACCTCACGCCAATTTCCACCTTTATGTCTCAAACCAAAGCTTCGCGGACCCCAGCATTGATATCATTGCCAAAATAGGCGAGAGGGCTGTTGTTGCAGGCCAGTTCAAGGTCAAGAATCAACATCACTGGGAGGTGTACTTACCATTTATCTGCCAAAAGGAAAACATGTTCTCCATGCAGAGGCCAAGGACAGGGCCGTTCTGATAGATGCTTCTTTTGAAGTCACGGAAAGGCATTGGGGGATTCTAAGCTATTGGGGACATCATGGCCAGCGGGAGCTGACTTTCAAGATTTTGAACACACCACCAATATTTATCTAATCGTGTGACCAGCGGTCCGTAGGGTATTCGATAATTCACTCCATCGGATAATGGAGTTCTTCCTGTAATCGAGCGTTGAGGTCATGGGCTGAACAGTGCGGATTTCTTTTGGGAAGTGCTAACATCTACAAGGGATTACTTGGTAAGAATCCTGTAGAGATCAACCTTAACCGGCAAATGACAGAAACCAATGAAGCTGATACTCAATAAATTCTTTTTGTCGAGGAAAAGTGCAAGAAAAACGGTCGCTATTGGATACATCTTCAGCATCGTAACGTTTCTCGGGGCAATGCTGGTGTACTATGAGTATAGCAAATATGGCTATTTTTTAAGCCGGCGCACAATCATCCCTGGAGACGACGCCCTTTTTACGGCTATAGCACTTTTAGCTGTTTCCATCGCGTTTTTTCTCTTTGCTATCTATCTATGTAGGCGATACCCAAAACTGACCTGATTCCGATAAGCACAGGCCCACCTTTATTCTCCATTTAATTCCCCCCCCAGATAGGATGTATTTAATTCTTTCATTCCCTGGTAGACCCACGAGCTAACAAGCGGACCGTCTGTCTAAGATTAGTATATGGAAGCGACAGAGAACGGACAGAAGAGGTGCCTCTACTGCGGTCGGTATTACAGTCCCGATCCGAGAGCGAGGAAAGCGCAAAAGAGTTGCAGTGATCCGACGTGCAGGGCCAAGCGCAAGAGAGAGAGCCAGAAGAAATGGTTGGAAGCGAATCCGGACTGTTTCAAGGGCCGGTACAGCGAAATCAAGGAGTGGCGCAAGCAACATCCCGATTATCAGCGGCTCTGGAGGAAGAAGGTCCGTGAGATACAAGACGAGATACCCCCCGCGGAGCCGCTCCGGACAATGGTTCTCGTGATACCGGAGAAAATGCTCAAAAACGAGATACAAGACGAGATAAGGCTGGTAAGGCAATGTGGATGCGGCTCCTACGTCGCCGGAGCACAAAATGCCCTGTGAGATACAAGATTCGATGGAACTCCTCTGCCGGCTATTCTACGATTGACCCATGCGATGGGCACAGAGCTACTCGATCATCGACCACCAGATCCTTCACGGCAGATATCTTCACCGGTTGAGCCATGAATCGATGATTCTCTATTTGTTTCTGGTGGTTGTAGGAGACCGGCAAGGTCGAAGTTTTTATTCGGATCGATCGATCATGGAGATCCTTCGTTTAAGCGGCCCCCAACTCCATCACGCCCGGGAGGAACTGATCTCGGAAGCTCTCGTCAGCTATAAGAGACCTTACTGGGAAGTCAAGAACATTGCGCCAAGGAGAGAACATGGAAGAAGAAACCCTGAAGCAGATGATCCTTTACCTTCGGGACGTCCTGAAGCTGAGCTTCTACCAGATCGGAGAGCGGACCGGGATTTCGCGAAAGCGTGCCTCACGCATATATCAAGCATGCTCTCAGGACAAGCCGGTCCAAACCAACCCCGGCAAGATCCAGAGGGGGTTTATCCTGGACGAATACCGCTCTCTGATCGGAGAGTGGTTCAACGAGTACCCGACCTTAAAGGCCCAGCAGGTCCACGGGTGGTTAAAGACCAGGGGGGCCAGGATTAGCTACCCTGCCGTGGTCAAGTATACCCGGGGGTTCCGTAAAAAGGTGCCGAAGGCCTATCATCCTCTGAGTTTCCTACCCGGGGAAGAAGCCCAGGCAGACTGGTGTTTTATCCACCATCCCCAACTTGGAAAGCTCTACGGCTTCATTTATATCCTTAGCCACTCGCGGTATCTGTTTGCCCATGTCTTTGCCCGAAGTTCCTTCGAATTCTTTATCGAAGGGCACCTGATGGCTTTTTCTGCTTTTTGGGGGATTCCCCACGGCATCCGGTATGACAACCTCTCCAGCGTGGTCTCAGAGCGAAAACCGGAAATCCAATATAATCCACGCTTTTTGGAGTTCTCACGCCATTACCACTTGGAGATTCGGCTCTGTAATCCTGGGGCGGGAAACGAAAAGGGTCGCGTAGAGCGGGCGATCCGGACGCTGCGGGAGACCTTCTTCAATACCATGAAGAACTATTCTTCCTTAAAGGCCCTCAATCGTGGGCTTTATGAATGGGTGGAGCATAAAAACCATACCGTCCACAGAACCACAGAGAAAGAACCGGCAGAGTTACTTCAGGAGGAGAAACTCCGACCCCTTCCCGAGAAACCCTGGAACAATGTCTCAATCCATCCCCCGGTCAAGACCACCAAGACCGCCCTGATGATCTTTGATACGAATACCTATTCCGTCCCAGACTACCTCGTGGGGAGATCCCTCTGCATCCATTCAACCCCGGATACGGTCATGATCTACGACGGCGCCAAGCAAGTAGCCACTCATCCGAGGTCCTTTGAGCGGCACCGTCAGATCCTCAATCCCCTTCACCGAAGTTACGCTAAGCTCTCCGTCAAGGCTAAGATCGATCGGGTTTACGATGTGATCAAGAACCTGCATCCTGCGATGTCGGAGTTCCTGGTCAAGAACGAGGCATGCGGAGAGGACCCCCGAAAGACAGCTTATGAGATCTTTAAGCTTATGAAAAGCCATAGCCGGGGAATGCTCCTCAGTGTCGCCTCCGAGTGTCTCAACAAAAGATCCCCCAGGCTCAGGACGTTTCTGTCTTATCTGCACATGGAGTTTACCGAGGCCGAGACCGTCCGGCCTCAGAAGGCCGAGCTTCTCAACATCTCTTATCAACCCAGAGGATTGGAGGCCTACGATGAATGAGCTTGAATCCCTGCTTAAGGAATTGGGCTGCAAGACCCCTCCCGATGAGATCTCCTCCGACCGCCGTGAGATGATCCTGGAGTTCCTTAACAAGGAGATCGATTACAGAAGACAGTATAAGATCAAAAGACTCCTGACTCTGTCGGGCATCAAACATGTCAAGACGCTGGATCAGTTCGACTGGCACTTCAATCCCAAGATCAGCAAAGACGAGATCCTGACCTTTATCCACTCGCCCTGGATCGAAAATGCCTTCAACCTCGTCCTTATCGGAGATACCGGGCTGGGGAAATCCCATATCGCTTCAGCCCTGTGTTATGAGTCGATTCTCCGGGGCTATCCCACCGCCTGTATTACCGCTTTCGATCTGGTCTCAAGGATTCATAGGGCTCACAACCCGGCTACCAAGATCGAGTATTATTCAAAGGTCAGGGTCCTCTGCATCGATGAGCTCGGCTATACCTATCACAAAAAGGAGGATACCGATACCCTCTTTCAGATCATCTCCAAAAGAAATGAAATCCTTCCCACGATCGTCACCACCAACCTCGCACCCAAAGAGTGGGGCTCGATCTTCAGTGCTACCGCCGCTTCCGCGATCCTTGATCGCCTGAGTTTTAATGGAACTTTTATTACCTTCGAGGGGAGGTCCTATCGGTTACTGAAAAAGCATAAAACGAGATAGTCCATTTTGAATTGGTCTTCTACCTGACGCTTCCGCTCGCCCTTATGCCGGACAGTTAAGGCACTGCTCCCTCCTGATCCCCAAACTCGCCTGTCCCAAATATTACTTTTGGGGTCGCTCCCGGTATCGCCTACACAGACACCGTGACAACCCCTGCAAGACGATCTGACGACGCAAGTGGTCGGATGCATAGGTCCCTCCAATGTTCGAAGGTATTTACGATTCGGTGCCAATGACCGAAATCGATTGGACTCACCGCCATGAGCCTGTCGAATGGCTTGATCCGCCCTGCAGGATCCTGCTTCTTTACACCCGGAAGGGTCACAATTTCATTTTTCCTCAACCCTGCTTGTTACATGAGGAAGTCTACTTATTTCGGGAAGGCGTGTCAAGTATTTCTTGAAGGAGGAAGGCAACAAACTCGGGTATGAAGAACGGTTAAGTGAAGCAAATACGTCTGTTGCCTGGAGAGAGGGATAAGTGCCTTCAGGGCAGCCTGAAATTTTGGAATGAGCCTTTTTCAGGCACGAAGGAAATGGCTGGCTCAGCGCAGCAGGTAAATGCCGGCCACGACAACACCGATGGCAACCACGACCCAGCGCAGCGTCGATGGCTTGATCCTGCCTGCAAGCCGGCCGCCCAGTGTCCCTCCGAGCAGCGCGCCGACTGCCATCACGACTGCCACGGGCCAGACGACCTGTCCGGAGAAGACAAAGAAGATGGCCGCGGCTACGTTGACACTGAAGGCGATGAATTGTTTCAGGGCATTGAGCCGCGTCAGCGAGTCCTCCACGATGAGGCCGAGCACGGCCAGGACGATCACGCTCAAACCCGCGCCGAAATAGCCGCCATAGACTGCAGCCAGGCCCACCGGCAGGATCGCCCATTTCTCGGAGGCCGTCGCGGCCCCTGTGACGGTAGCGCGGCGGATGACGAAGGCACGTACCGGACCCTGAATCGCGAGCAAGAAGGAGGCAAGGAGAATGAGAAACGGAACAAGTGTACGAAAGACTCTCTCTCCCGTATTCAGGAGCAGGATGCCCCCGATGATGCCTCCGATGATCCCGGCCGGCAAGACGATCCACAGCCGTTTCTTCTGTCCCTGGAGGTCTTTTGACTGGGCAAGAGTTGCTCCCAGGTAGCCTGGACAAAGGGCCACGGTATTCGTTACATTTGCAGCCACGGCCGGAATCCCCACAGCCGTGAGCATGGGAAACGTGATCAGCGTCCCCCCTCCTGCCAGTGCATTCACTCCACCCGCAGCAAAGGCTGCGAGCGCCACAAGTACATATTCAAATCCGGTTATCATTGTCTAAGTCTTCTCCGCCTGGTTGGAATGGCCACAAATGTTTTAACTGAGTTCTGCTGAAATAAAACATTAGTCTCTGTTAGTCAATCACCTCCCCTTGCTTCTCGAGACTGTGTCACAAGTCCGTTCATGGTTCGACGGGCTCACCACGAACGGACCACGGCAATTCAAAAATCAATTATTTAGCCGTTCGCCCTGAGCCGTGAGCCTGCCGAACGGTCGAAGGGCAAGCTCCGAATTACGACACAGTCTTTCTCCCGGTGGGAAGGCCTGGTGCCGGGTCGATCAGTTTTCTTCCTTCGCGAAGAGTGCACACCTGCTCAGGAATATTCTTGGTCTTCCGCGAAGCCTGAACCCAGCCTGTTCGGCAATCCGGACCGTCTCTTCAAACGTTGCCCTTGAGACGTGGATAGCCGGTTCAGCAAGCAGAAGAACACCATTGTCCTTCAAGAGAGACCAGAGCTCCGCCAGAAAACGCTCTCTGTTCGGGACTTCATGGACCATCCAGAACGTGAGGATGAAATCGACTCTTCTGTCGATTCCAAGTGTTTCCGTGGAACACAACTGCAATGTGACCCGCTGTCCGAGACCTTCCCGATCCACGCGTCTCTTGAGCCGGGAAAGCATCTCTTTCTGAATGTCGACGGCAATGACGCATCCCTTGGCGCCAACCATCTTCGTCATCGGAATCGTAAAGTAGCCCATCCCCGGTCCAATGTCCAAGGCCGTGTCTCCTTCGTGTAAATATGGACCAAGGATGTCATAGGGGTCCTGAACAAACCTTCGGAAGATGTTGTCAAAGGTGAAGCAGAGCCACCATGGGCAGACATGCGTCTTTCGAAAGAAAAGAATATCGAATAATCTACTCACGCTCTTCCCAGCCTCCCTACCCTAACAGGCTGCTGAAACAAACCCCTGCCAGCCTCAGGCAGACGTCTCCGTCGTTGTCGCCGGCAAATTGGTCCGCCATGAATTGTTGTAGATGACTTACCACTTTTTGTAAGGAAGAAATTTACCATTCATCGTGATGATGATTCTATCACCTCCTGGGTCGGGTTGTCTGTCGATGCTCATCTTAAGATCAACGGCGCTCATGATTCCAGCTCCGAACTTCTCCTCGATCAGCTCCTTGATCGTCTTGCCATAAACGTAAATAATCTCCTGAAGCCGGTATTGCAACGGCTCTTTAGGTACAGTCAAAGCGGTCTCACCCTTATTGGCATTCGTGGTAAGCGCCTCGACAACTTCCGAACCCAATCCGAGAAACACCCCGATTTTCTCTGCTTCGTCTTTGTTTAAGGCGTTATCTCCCAGGCAAGCGGAGGTGGTGAACACCTCGGACAATCCGGCAATTTCTGCGATCTTTGCCCAGGTTGTCTCCTTCTCCTTCTTGGCAGACAGAATCCTTTCCGTCATCTCACGTTTGGTCATTTTGTTCTCTCCCGGCGATTGTTTGGATGATGCAGCACCATCATTGTATCTCGATTCCCTCAGCGGGTCTCGAAGGCATAGCTCATGACGAGCTTGCTCAGTTCCTCCTGTTTTGCGGTGAGTTGCGCCTGCAGGTCCTTGACGGACTTGTTAATGGCCTTCGAGCCGGTCTTCCTGCTGGTTCAGTTGTTTGACGATGCGGCTCCGGAGATTCCGCTCTTCTTCGGTCTGCCCCAGGGACTGGAGGTTCCTTCGCAAGCGGTCCTGGTCGCTGAAGATCGTCTTCTGTTCGTTCTGCAGATCTTCCAACTTCCGTTTCAGCTCGGCAATCTGCGACCGCAACGCGAGGTGATCTGCTCAAGAAAGAACGCGTTTTGTCGTCAATCAGTTTCTGCTGAAGGAGGAAAACAATCTCGTCTCCCCGATGCCCTCCACGAGACGGTACTCCGTCCTCCGTGTCGTTTCCTCGGTTACCTTGAACTCAGACTTTTGCGATTTCTCTCTCTTCGACTCCAGCTTCACCTCGAAGCGGTAATAGTTCGGTGTTTCCTCTCGCGGATTGGGGGTATCGACCAGCTTCCACTCGGCCTGCTGCCGGGGATGTTCGATGACGATGGTCTTCGCCTTGTCCTCAAGGTTCTGAAGGGCATAAGTCTTTGTCTCACGGAGCTTGAGATGGCGCGTCAGGATTCCGTTAGCAATGGTTACCCTGTAAATCTGCTCGGGGTTCTTACCTCGCTGGGCATCCACCCGCGTGCCCAGGTCGACTGCGTAGGAAACATATCGCTCCTCGTCCGGCTTGAGCGTGCTGATGAGCGCCTCACCGGCGTAGGTGTTCTCCTTCGATCACCGTGACCGGACCACCTTCGAGGGTGAGATCGGTCGTGTTTCTGATCCGGATAGCTTCCATCGGGTTTTCGCGCCGTCACGGACTCGTTGTACACAGCCACGCGTTCGCCCGTCCACCCGGGCGTTGACGATGGGCAGAAGGGCTGATCGGTCGCGCTTGATGGTGACGGGTTCTTTGATATTGTAGACAAAGAGGGCACCAGCCTCCTGGCCCACAGCCTGGACAGCCTGTCGGCTCATGTCGCTGTACATATCGGGCCGGGGTGCAGACCATGGGAACCGGCATTCGGCTCAGCCGCAGCCATCTCCTTGCGACGGATCTCGCTTCCTCCATCTTTGCACGCCTCGGAGCACTACCCCAGCCTCCGCCAGTACAGGCGCCAGCTGCTGCCTCGCGCTCAACCTTAATCTCGGGCCGGCGCACGAAGATCGGATCGTAGAGATTCTGCACAAACGATACCGGCAGCCCACTGACGAGGGAAAGCTCGACGTTTTCCCAGTCATCGGCGCTCACATTGTCCACGATGGCCCAGGCCTGAAGAAGCGGTTTCTCATTCTTCTCTGTCACGATCCTGTAGGAGACTTTCCAGATGGGCTGTTCCTGTACGTAACTGACAAAGAGGTCCCGCTTTCCCCTTGCCGCTTGCAAGGATTTGAACCTGCTTCTCGTCACGCCGGTGCCGGCTGAAGAGGATTTCGAGATACTTCTCCATCTCCTTCTGCAGGCCGGGATTGGTAAACTGGAGTTGACTCACATCGGAGAGATCGTAATTCTTCACTTTCCCGTCGGACAGGAGCACACTGATCCGATACCGATCGATGACTGCCGCCTCCTTCGGTCTTCTCCGTGCGCTTCTCGACGGAGAGAAGCCGGCCCGCGAGCTGCTGTCTGGCCCACGGTCAGGGCGATCTCGCTTCCCTTCATCTGGTCGAGGATAGCCGGAAGGCCCTGGGCACTTCGCAGGTCGAAGGTGTACTCGCCGAGCTGCTGATCCATTGTCTTGGTCGAATCGTAGGCGATCGTCCGGATCGAGCCGCCGCCGAGGTCGAGGACCGTGAGGCTCTTAAGCAGATCGCTCATGTCCTTTGCCTTGAAACGGAGGGGGAAGGTCGCGTCGCCCTCCACGGATCCGATCCTTTCGAAGTAACCGACGCCGTGCTTGTAAAGAATCACCCGCCGAATGGGCAATTCCTGAGACTCGGTTAAGGCTGGAGTCAGCATAAAGCATGTTGCAACGCCTATCGCCAGAACCAGTAGAATCTTTTTTGTTCGTTGCTTCATCATGACACCTTCCTTTCTCCAAAAGGCCTACCATCCACGGTAAAGCCTGAGTATCTCTTTCCTGTTATTAATCGGTCCCTAATTGTGTAGACACCCGAAACCAAATCCCTCCTTCCCTCCCTTTACAAAGGGAGGAATTACCCCTCTTTGGCAAAGAGGGGCGAGGGGAGATTTCCTGAGAGCATGTTTTTTCTATTATGGACTCATTAGTAAGTCTCAGTTGAAAGAGACTCTTTGCACAGGGAGCGTTCTTGTAACTTCAATAGATGCATGCGTCGAGTATGGAGAGAACTTCTTCAAGGACACCATCGGCAGCTTTCCCGATGGGTTTGGCCTTTCTTGCCAGGAAATCAATCGATTTGACTTGTTCGACCATGACGAATCCAGTGACATTCGGGTCACCCGCAATGGCCACATGAAATGGGAATTTTTGCTCCGTGTGAGTGAGGGGGCAGACGATAGCGAGACCTGTATGTTTGTTGAACAAGGTGTTGCTCACAACCAGGGCGGGCCGGCGGCCTCTCTGTTCGTGGCCTGACTGAGGATCAAAGATGACGGAGATGAAGTCCCCTTTTTGCGGAACATAGGTTGTCATTTACCAGTCCTCTCTGCCCACCGGTTCTCCCCAGTTCATCTCCGCTGTTCTGTAATTTTTTGGAATGCGGGATATCAGTCCTTGCAGGCTTTGCTTACCTCGGATGCGCTTCACGGGAGCAATAACAATCACACCGTCTCGTGCGGACACATCGACGGAATCACCAATCGAAATACGTGCCTCCTCAAGAACCTGCTTGGCAAGACGCAGCCCCTGACTATTGCCCCATTTCTGGACTCTCGTAACCATGTTCATACCTCCTTATGTTATACAAGGTATAGCCATAGGCTTGTAGCCTGTCAAGCCCTGCTGGGGCAGGCAGTTCGGAGCCAACCGGCCTACCGGCTGTCACCGCGATCAATCTTTCACCAGACTCCAGATCGCTTTCTGAATCCTCTTATTCGCACGTCCTGCGGGCTTCTGCGCACGGGATGCATGTCGGCTTTCCCTCGATTTCCCGCAGACGGGATTCCATAACGAGTTCTCCGCAGAAGGCACACGCTACTGATCTGTGGACCTTGGCGGGTTCTGGCTCCTGGACAGTCGCGGGAGTCACTGTTAGGATAGCGTCCCTTGGTGCATTCAGAACCCATTCCGGAAGGGTTTCACGGTTTTCACGGACTTGATCCGGTATTTTTTGGCCATGAAAAACGACACGGACGCCTCGCCGTCTTGCCCGTGAATAAAGCGTATAAACCCTTTTGCCGTAGTCATGAAAGATGAGGTTACCTTTTCCGAAGGTGCATCCGGTGACGCACTGCAGAGCATCGACTCCGCAGGCGTTGTTTTCAACGATTGCCACAAGCTCTTCATCTTTTGCGCGGGATGTTCCCAGTTCCTCCATTGCCGCAGTTGCCATCCGGTACCCGATGGCCAGTCCGGGACATGCATGACCGTGGAAGCGGATGATGTCAGAATATTCCATTTTGGACCTCCAGATGGATAAAACCGCAAAGCACATAGGGCATAGCGTAACTATCTAAAATATTTTACATAATCTTGTTTCGAACTGTCTCTCGTTACTTGCCAAGGCATGCGCCCTTTCGGATGTTGGACATGAGTTCCGCTCTACCTTAGCATTTTTCACTCCACCCCATACTTGCGCCGGTATGCCAGAATATAGTCTCTGACCGCTTTCTTTGTTTTGTAGATCCCGAAATGGCCCTCACACAGGATGTCTGCATCGAGATCCAGCAGCTTTCGAGTGGATCGGTCCCAATCTCCCAGGTTCGAGCCGAACTCTTCAAGAAGAGGTCCATGAAGGTCCTGGGCAAAGAGGATTCTTTTCCCGTTCCTGTCCAGATAGACAGATGATTGATCCCGGGGTATGGCCTGGTGTGTGAAGGCAGACAATGCTTTCTCCGCCGATCGTGAGGATTTCTTCAGTGGAATTCAGCTTCACATCCACCTTGGTCGGCGGGAACTCTGTCTGATACCATGTTGCAGCTGTCAAGACCAGGATCACCATTTTCAAGGGCGGGTGCATCGAGATTGTGAATGAAGATTCTGGCCCCAAGCCGCCTTCTGATTTCCGGTGCTCCTCCGATGTGGTCGATATGGCAGTGGGTGAGGAGAAGGGTTGTAAGTTTTTTCGGATCATGTGTTAAGATTCTGATATTATTGATGATACTGTCAGCGCTCCACCCCGCCCCGGAATCAATCAAGACGAGATCGCCAAGATTGATAAGATAGACACAGCCGTCCCTTCTGTCGGAGATATCAGGCCCCCCGACAATGAAGATGTCCTCTGTGATTTCATATGGTTTCATGGTGGATTCCCTCAGAGGCTTTGTAATTAAAGCCCCATGCCCGGAGAGCACCCCTGCCTGCGCCAGGCAGGCTCGAACCATGCAAGTATCTTGAGTACGTCGGTCAAGGTTCTGGTTACGAAGCCCGTTTCGTTTAGGGGCAAAGGGTTACGCTGAACTTCTTAAACCGAAGGACGTAACCGAATGACGATACGGGCATCGTTACCATAACCGGCAGACGATACTTTTATTTTCTAATTACTATATTCGTTTATTCGCCGCTTTGATAAGGATGCTTCTTTGTATCGATCAGATCCTCCTTCAATCGCTGCAGATCCTCCATGGTGAAAGCCTTCCCACTGGCATGGGAATATCGAGTTGTTCTGGTATACTGGCTCGTTTTCTATGTCTAACTTGCTGAATTGTTTTGCCTTTTTAAATAGTGCCGTGTGAGGGATGGGTGAGTATTCAGCGACAATCGGCCTTGCCCCTGCTTCTCTCACAAAAGAGATGGTATCCCTGACCTCCCCTACCCTCTGTCCTGGGAGGCCCGCCAGGATGTATGCCCCAATCTCCTCGTTGCGGTACCCTGCTTTTTTCAGATTGTTAACTGTTCGCCTGAACTCTCTGTTGTCAACCTTGCCTCCGGTTTCTATCTGTAAGGCTTCATCCGAGGTCTCAAAGCCGAGGCGTATCGTTTTGAACCCTGCCTGAAAGAGCAGTACTGCCAGTTCTTCGTCAATTTCTCCGGCGTGAAGCCCGTTAGGGGCATGGAAATGGCAGCTGATCTTTCTTTTGACCACTTCCCTGAGGATTTTGCGCTATGTGGTCTTTCGAGTCAATCAGGAGAGCATCATCGTAGAATGCAATGTTATCAACTCCATGGCGATTCGTCCAGTATTCGATCTCGTCCGCAACTTCCAGAGGGTCTCTCTGGATGATAGCGCGGTGAGAGAAAACGGGAGGCACAATAGACGCATTTGTATGGGCATCCTTCTGACGTGGAGATCGAGACGTAGTCAAGGTGGGGATAGAGATCAAAGGCTGGATAGAGGTTATTGCAGATGCGGGATTGCGAATTACTGGATTTGGCCTGAAGTGAGTGTGATGATGGTTACTCCGAGACTTCGTTGCGTCCTGTGTGGTGTCTCCGTGGGGCTTGAAGATTCATTCCGGTCAGTTTCGATATTAGCCTCAATGCTTCCGAAATGTTTCTCCCCTCAAAGACATAGTCTGCGCCGGAATTCTTCACTGCATGGGTATGGCAAAGGGTCGCATAGATTCCTCCCAGTATGATGGGGGTGGTTTTGAAATGCTGTTTGATCATATCAATGACTTTGAATACCCCGGGATACCAGTATGTCATGCTGGATGTCACTGCTATGGCGTCTGGTTTTTCAATGGAGAGAAGTCTTTCGGCGAATTCATTTTCTGGAATTCCATATTGACTGTATTTTCGAGGGATTGATTTAAGAGGGAGCGGGTTTTGGAATGGTCGTCTTGAGAAGCTTTCCATCTCCGTATGGCTTTGTTTTTACATTACAATCCATGCAGTCAATCAGGCTGATACGGTATCCGTTCTGCCTTAAAGAAGTGGCAATATTGAGAAGTCCAAGGGGTTTTATCCAGAAATTGTAGGCTGCAAAATCGGTAATCCAGGGGTTGATAAGAAGGATGTGAGGTGAAGAATGTTTCACGTGAAACATCTATTTTCCGATGCAGAACTGATCAAAAATAACGTTCAAGACATCTTCCCGAGTTGTCTCTCCAACCAAATCACCAAGTGCATCCAAGGCGCGTACCTGATTTCGACAGCAATCAATTCAAGAGGTATTCCCCTCGGACAATCCCTTCTCCGCACGAGAAACGCCATCTCGCACTCTTGTCTAATGCTGTTTTATGCCTTACATTCGCCACAATCAAGTATTCCGGCGTCGACCTGACCTCCCGATGCACTACAAGCGTGTAAATAGTTTCTTCCAGCTTCTCAATTCCATCACCCCTTAGAGCGGATACACTAAGACTATCGGCCCTTCCCCGCATAAGCCTCCAATTTCTCCCTTACTAACAACCGGAGCAAGATCACATTTATTAATCACGATAATCTTCTTCTTGTCCTCGACTTCCCTAAAGATTTCAACGTCGTCTTGCTCAAGCGGCCGACTACCATCAACTACAACAAGTGCAAGATCCGCATCCGACAATCGTTCTCTTGCCCTTCGAACGCCTTCCTGCTCAACCAAATCAGTAGACTCTCTCAAACCCGCCGTGTCGATCAGCCGAACCGGGAGTCCATGAATATCCAGAACCTCTTCTATAACGTCCCGGGTTGTTCCCGGAACAGCAGTAACAATCGCCCTTTCTTCCTTCAGCATTGCGTTCAAGAGGCTTGACTTTCCAACATTCGTCCTACCTACAATCGCACAACGGATTCCTTCCCTGAAAACACGACCCTCTTCAAACGAGTCGATCCATTCCTCCAATCTGCCTTCTACTTCAGCCAGATCCTCCTTCATCCCTTCCACAGAAATGGTTTCAATCTCCTCCTCCGGAAAATCGATATGCGCCTCAATGAGGGCCAGATGTTTAATAAGAACTGATTTGATTTCAACTACTTCCTTATACAATCTCCCTTTCAACTGCTGTTGTGCCAACTCAAGGCTCGTTTCAGTCCTTGCCTTGATCAGATCTATCACGGCTTCCGCCTGTGTCAGATCAATTCTTCCATTCAGGAACGCCCTCTTCGTGAATTCCCCTGGTTCGGCAATTCTTGCACCTTGCCTTACGACCAGCTCCAACACCCTTTCAGGAACAAAATACCCCCCGTGACATTGGATTTCGACGATGTCTTCCCGCGTGTATGTGCGCGGAGACTTCATCAGGACAAGCATTACCTCATCAACCGTCTTACCGGTTTCAGGGTCGAATATTTCACCGTAGTGGAATTGATGCGAACGAAGAGCAGGCAGGTTCTTTACTGGATCTAAAGATATTTCTTCGCGATCTGTTCTGCGAAACGGACCGCTCATCCTAACGATACCAATTCCGCTTTCTCCGACAGGCGTCGAAATCGCAGCAATCGTCTCTTCCTGTCGGATCGTCTCCTTCTTTCGACTATGCCAGGGGCTGCCGGTCTTCAAGGGGTCCCGTTCCTTCACCCTTCTTTCTTCGTTGGGATAATCCTGACTTTCTTTACAAGCCCCTCCCCCACGCTTTCTGTCATAACGAATGGATTACCTTCGAAAAGAAGATGAACAATTCTGCGCTCGTAAGCGTTAAATGGCCCGATCGTGACAACTTCCCCCTTTACCCTGGCTTCTTCCCAGGCTTGCCTCGCCACACTTTCTATGGACTCTTCCTTCTTCTTCCGATAACCGTCAACATCGACGATCACTTTAACCCGTGCTTCCCTGTTTCGATTCACCATCCGGCTGATCACCGTCTGAAGGGCTTCCATCGTATGACCCGCTTTACCAATCAGTACCGCGTCGTGATCTCCCTTGATCTCTACGGAGAGCCCCTCCTCCCCCAGAAACACCCCTACCTCCGCCTCAACCCCCATACGACTCAGGAGTCCCTTGATCAGCCCCGCTGTACCTTCAATCCAATCTTCCAGAGCTCAACCTCAAGTCTTCTTGCTTAAGTAGTACTGATGGGCGATTGACAATACATTGTTGACTAACCAATACATAACCAGTCCGGAGGGAAAATTCAGAAAGAGAAACGTAAACATCACCGGCATGAGAAGGAAAAGCTTGGCCTGTGCGGGGTCGGCAGCCGTGGGCGTCATCTTCTGCTGGATCACCATGGTGGCCCCCATGATAATCGGCGTGATATAGATGGGATCTTTCGCTGCAAGATCCTGGATCCAAAGAAAGAACGGGGCATGCCTCATCTCAATTGTGTTCTGTAGCGCATTATAGAGTGCTATGAAAACAGGGATCTGTATCACCATGGGAAGGCATCCGCTCATGGGATTGATCTTTCTTCTCTTGTAGAGAAGCATGATCTCCTGTTGCTGCCTTGCCTTGTCGTTTTTGTAAACCTCTTTCAATCGGGCCATTTCCGGCTGGACCTTCTGCATCTCCTTCATGGATTTGAAGCTGATCTGGGTAAGGGGAAGGAAGATGATCTTGATCAGAATGCTCAGAATGAGGATATCAATCCCATAATTGCTTGTGAAACCATGGGTGAGCTTCAGGAACCAGAGCAAAGGTTTGGCCACAATGTCAAAGTACCCGAAATCGACCAGCTTCTCTGCTCCCACACCGAGGCTCTTCAGCCGATCTGCCTCTTTGGGACCCAAGTAGACCCGGTAGGGAATCTTTGCCGTCTGGCCGGGAGCAACGGACACCGTGGAAGCCGCCAGGCCTGCGTTGATAATCCCTTTTCCATTTCCGCTCATCTTCAGCGTTAGATTCTTATCTCCAGGCGGTGGGATCATCACCGCAGTGAAGTACTCTCCCCCGAAGGAGTACCATCCTATCTCTCCCTTTTCCGTCACTTCAAAGGGTTCTACCGACGTTTTTTGACTCTGACATCCCGGTGTACATCCGCCGCCGCTTGAACCGGCAAGATCTTTCACCTGAACCTTCTGATTCTTAAAAAACGCATACTTCAGCCCGAAATCTTTATTCCCCTCATCAGCAAGCTTCTTCAGCTCAGCCTTCCCCGTCCATTCAAGTCCAACCTGAACAGTCACTTCCTTCGCCGATGGATTCCCGATTTCAACCTCTAAATCGATGGCCTCCTTTTCAGCGGTGAACCGATACTTCTTCGAGATCTTCAGTCCGTTCTCAAGGGTCTTTACAAAAACAATCTCTCCATTTTCCCCTTCTTTCAAAAGCCGGAGACCTTCCTTGTCCACTTCCCAATACCCTTCCGTTTGAGGAGAAAGAGCCTTGCCATCAAAGGTCAGCCCAAGCGGAAGTCCTTCCTTTTCATCCGTATTGACCAGATCGAGCGAGACAGGTTTCTTTATCTCTTCCTTCTCTTTCCCTATCAAACTGTGAACAAGCCCGAGCACTTTGATTGTGATAGCCGACTCTTCAACCCGGTCTTTATACTTTTTCAGTCGAAAGTGCTTCAGTCGCGCATCCTCTGAGGTGAAGACTGCCGCATAGTTTTCCGTCTCAACCTCGATCTCCTTCTTCTCCATAACCACGGGCGAACGCCGCGGAGCGGTCGGCACCTCTTTCTGAACCATTTCCTCCTTCATTTCACCCTTTTTTTCTACAGAGGAAACCTCCTCTTTTCTTGCCTCTTTTGCAGGTTCAGGGGGAAAGAATCTGGACTGAATAGCGCTCCAGCCAAGAATGACCAAAAACGTTAATATTATTGCTATGATAGCATTCTTATTCATCATTGATTAGGCAACTCCTTTTTTTCTTATGCTTCAAAGGTTTTCAGGGGATGCTTTTCGCTCTCCGGAACAGGATCCTCCCCTCCGGGATGGAAAGGCTGGCATTTTAAGAGCCTTTTCGCAGTGAGCCACAATCCTTCAACGATTCCGAAACGCTGCACGGAAAGCGAAGCGTAACTTGAACACGAAGGAGTAAAGCGGCAGCAGGGACCAAAGAAGGTGGAAAATGCGATTTGATAAAAACGAATCAGGGTGATCAGTAACTTTTTCGACACGCAACCCTTCTTCTCTTTCTTCTTATTGAACAAGCAGAAGCCTCTTCATATCCGCTTCCGCGTCATCGTATCTCTTTATGGAGCAACCTTTCTTGACCAGGACGACCATATCGCATTCCCCGGAAATCTTCCCCTTGTGCAGCCGAAAAAACTCCCTGAAGTACCGCTTCATCCGATTCCGAAAAGCTGCTATTCCGACCTCCTTCTTCACGACAATCCCCAACCGATGAAACCCCTTTTCATTTCTCCGAACGAAAAGGACGATATTCTTCGAAGAAAGCCTTTTCCCCGATTTCATCACGCTTCTGAAATCCTGAGATTGAAAGATCCTTTCCTTCTTTGCAAAACCGAATTGTTTCTGCACGGCTGTCTGTGATCTCACCCGCTTTTCTCAGGAGTTCGGGACGATCAAACGGTCAACTTTTTTCTTCCCTTCAATCTCCTCCGTTTCAAAACATTGCGCCCGGCCTTTGTGCTCATCCTTTCCATAAAGCCATGGGTCCTCTTCCGTCTCACATTGCTTGGCTGGTACGTTCTTTTCATAATAACCTCGTTACGAACTTCCTCTTTTTTGAAACACTCAAACTTTAAATATAAATCATATTTCCGGCCCGTTGTCAAGCACAACTCGAATTTTTGTGGTTGAATTCTGTTGACAGAGAACGGGTCCATATATTAAATTTTGGAATAAATTTAAGAGATTGCTTCAGAGGTTCCGATGGATATCGTCTACGAAAACAAACCCGTCAATATTGAAGATGAGATGAAGAAGTCCTACATGGACTACGCCATGAGCGTCATTATCGGCCGCGCCCTCCCTGATGTGAGAGACGGTCTCAAGCCCGTTCATCGCCGGATCCTTTATGCCATGAACGAGCTCAATAATGACTGGGATAAGCCCTATAAGAAATCCGCAAGAATCGTTGGAGACGTCATCGGTAAATACCATCCTCACGGGGATACGGCCGTTTATGATGCCATCGTCCGGATGGCCCAGGATTTCTCCCTCCGTTATCCGCTCGTCGATGGGCAGGGTAACTTCGGTTCCGTCGACGGCGATCCTCCTGCAGCCATGCGCTATACGGAAATCCGCATGGCAAAGCTTGCGGGCGAATTGCTGGCCGATATTGATAAGGAGACGATCGACTTTGTCCCGAATTATGATGAATCTCTTGTTGAACCGGTCGTCCTTCCCTCCAAATTCCCCAATCTCATCGTCAACGGGTCTTCGGGAATCGCCGTCGGCATGGCAACCAATATTCCTCCTCACAATCTGGTGGAAACGATCAATGCCCTCATTTCCCTCATTGCCAACCCTTCTATCTCCATTTCAGATCTCATGTCCCATATGCCGGGTCCCGACTTTCCAACGGCGGGGTTTATCTACGGGAAAGAAGGCATCCGTCAGGCTTATGAGACCGGCAAAGGGGTCATCCAACTCCGCGCAAGAGCCATCATCGAGCGGGACCGAAAGGGCGAGAGGGAAAACATCGTCATCAACGAGCTTCCCTATCAAACGAATAAAGCCAGGTTGATCGAAAAAATCGCCGAATTGGTAGAGAACAAAGAGATCGAGGGGATCTCGACCATCCGGGATGAGTCGGATCGAGAGGGAATGAGGGTTGTCATTGAGTTGAAACGGAATGAAGTGGCCGAGGTCATCCTCAACCAGCTCTATAAACATACCCAGATGCAGACCTCTTTCGGTATCATTCTTCTGGCGATCCACGAAAATCAGCCGAAACTCCTCCCGCTCAAGGAGATGCTCCAACTTTTTCTCGAGCATCGCAGGGAGGTCGTCATCCGGAGAACTCGCTTCGACCTGAAAAAAGCCGAGGCGAGGGCCCATATCCTGGAAGGTCTAAAAATAGCCCTTGATCACATCGATGCGGTCATTGCCGCCATTCGTGCCTCAAAAACGCCCAAAGAAGCAAAAGACCGCCTGATGGAGGGCTTTTCTCTGTCCGAGATACAGGCCCAGGCCATCTTGGAGATGCGACTTCAGCGTCTCACGAATCTGGAACAGAGAAAGATCATCGAAGAATATGAGGAAGTGCTCAAGCTGATCAGCCAGTTGCGAGCCATTCTCGCGAGTGACCAGTTGATCATGGCCGTCATCCAGGAAGAACTCCTTTTGATCCGTGACACGTATGGAGACCCAAGACAGACTGAAATTGTGGATGTCGCCCCCGAACTCCGCATTGAAGATCTCATCGCGGAAGAGGATATGGTCGTTACCATTACCCACACGGGCTATATCAAGAGAAACGCCATCAGTCTCTACCGGAGTCAGCATCGCGGCGGAAAGGGAAAAGTAGGAATTAATGTAAAGGAAGAGGACTTTGTTGAAGACCTTTTTATTGCCTCAACGCATGATTTTATCCTCTTTTTTACCGATGCGGGGAAGATTTTCTGGATGAAGGTCCATGAAATCCCGCAAGCGGGCCGCCTCACGAGAGGCAAGGCCATCGTCAATCTTCTTAACCTCAGCCCTCAAGAGAAAGTGACGGCGATCCTCTCCCTAAAGGAATTCTCAAAAGGGAAGTTCATTATTTTCATGACGAAGGCGGGCATTATTAAGAGAACCTCTCTGGAGGCCTACAGCAATCCCCGCACAGGAGGGATTATCGCGATTCATCTTGACGAAGGCGATGAACTGATTTCCACCAAGCTGACCGACGGCAAGCAGCACATCTTCATCGGAACCAAGATGGGAAAGGCCATCCATTTTCCTGCCGGCCAGATCAGGGAGATGGGTCGAACGGCTCGCGGGATCAGAGGAATCAGGCTGTCGAAGGAGGATCAAGTCGTCGGAATGGAGACTCGTTGTCCCTCATACTCCCATCCTCACGGTAACGGAAAAAGGCTATGGAAAGAGAAGTCTTGCTTCTGAATACCGAGTACAGAATAGGGGGGGCACCGGGATTTTTACGGTCAAAAGGACCCCGAAGACAGGAAACGTTGTCGGCATTAAGACCATCGTGGATGAAGATGAGTTGATGCTCATCTCCGATCAGGGAAAGATCATTCGATTACGGGCGGCAGACATCCCCGTTCAAGGACGGAGTACCCAGGGCGTGAGGCTCATCGACCTCGAAGAAGGAGAACGGGTCGTTGGGGTGGCAAGACTGGCGGAAAAGGAGTGAAACTTCTTCGGCCTCAAGGCCGGGTCTTCCGGGATACCTGCCGGTAAAACCCTCTTTGGTCCAACAAGAAATGAAAAAAAACTTGAATTTTTTCTAAATATATTTATAATTAGCTCGTTCCTCGGATTTATCCCCTCTGCCAAACTCGTTACACTTGTTGTTTTCGGGTTTTCCACATTTGTGGAAGCAATGTTAAAATAGGTCTCTAACTCATTGAAAATGAAGAAATATTATCATTTTTTTGTCGTTCCTTTCCAATCCATCATTTACCCCGATTTCGTCCTCATCGCCCTTTAGGCCCCATTTATGGATAATCTTTGGTCCAAGGTGACTGACTCTCTAAAAGAAAGAATCGGTCAGCAGAATTTTGACATTTGGATAAAGCCGCTTCGCTTCCTCTCCATCGAGGGAGAGACCCTGGAATTGGAGGTGCCGAATCGCTTTTTCAAAGACTGGATCAATGAACACTATTCCTCCCAGATCAAAGAAGTTCTTGCTTTTTTTATTCAGAAGGACTGTCATGTCCATTTTCGAGTGCGAAATGAAAGCAAGCCGGAAAAAGAGACTCCCATCCCCGTCTCAGCAAAAAAGGCGTCTCCAAAAACCTATGCGTCCCATCCCCTTTTCAATCCAAAATACACCTTTGATCATTTTGTTGTGGGAGCAAGCAACCAGTTTGCGAATGCAGCCTGCATGGCCGTTGCAAATCAGCCGGCCAAGAATTACAATCCCCTCTTCATCTATGGGGGGGTCGGTTTAGGGAAGACCCATCTTCTTCATGCCATCGGGAATCACATTATCCAGCAGCAGATCTTTCCGGACGTCAAGAAGATCTGCTACATCTCCTCTGAGGAGTTTACGAACGAATTAATCAACTCTCTCCGATACGAAAAGATGGATGAGTTCCGAAACAAGTACCGTAAAATGGATATTCTGCTGATCGATGACATCCAATTCATCGCGGGAAAGGAAAGAACTCAAGCCGAGTTTTTCCATACCTTCAACTCTCTCTATGAAGCGCATAAACAGATTGTCGTCACGAGCGACAAATTTCCGAAAGACATCCCAAACTTTGAAGAACGACTCCGATCCAGGTTCGAGTGGGGCCTCATCGCAGACATCCAACCTCCGGACACGGAAACCAAGGTCGCCATTCTCAGAAAGAAAGCCGACGCTGAAAATATTCCTCTTCCAAATGACGTTGCTTTCTTTCTGGCCTCTCAGATTGACTCCAACATACGAATTTTAGAGGGATCCCTCATCCGAATCGGCGCCTTTTCATCCCTGACAAAAACGCCTGTCGATATCCAATTAGCCAGAGAAGTGCTTAAGAACATCATTAAATCCAAAGAAGCTCTCATCTCCGTCGAAAGCATCCAAAAAGTCGTTGCAGGGTTCTTCAATCTTAAGGTTTCCGATCTTAAGACAAAAAGAAAGTACAAGGGCTATGTTCTCCCGCGCCAGATCGGCATGTATCTGTCTCGAAAATTAACCGACTCCTCCTTACTTGAAATCGGAGAAAAATTTGGCGGAAAGGACCATTCGACCGTCCTCCATTCCATTAAAAAAGTGGAAGAAAAAATGGCAAAGGAAAGTTCTTTTCGTGAAACGATCGACCATCTTCTAAGTCGAATTAAGTCATAAATCGCGTTGAAATCTTGTGAACGAATGATGAAAAAACGACAAAAATCGTTTAGAATAAGAGGTGAAGGAAGAAAACCCCCTTTATCCTGTCATCGAATTCAACACGTCATCTCTATTTATTTTGGTACGTTATTTCCTTTTTCTTCATTTCAACATGAATCTATGACGGTGATGATATAAAGATATAAGTCTCTTATTAGGAGGACAGAGGAATGCACTTTGAACTGGAAAAGAGAGAATTCTTGAGGGGATTAAGCCTCATTCAGAGTATCACCGGAAGAAAAACCACCCTTCCTATTTTGTCCCATGTTTTAATGGAATGGGATCAAAATGCTTTCTTCCTTACCGTTACGGATTTAGAAACAGGCATCCGAGAAAAACTCCATGCGACGGTTCAACAGGAAGGAAAGGCCTCCGTCTCAGCCAAAAAGCTTTATGAGATTGTAAGAGAACTTCCCGAAGAAAAGATTCAGATTGAAAAGAAAGAAAACCACTGGATAACGGTGAAGTGCGGAAAATCCACCTTCAATCTTGCCGGATTGGATCCGGAAGAGTTTCCTTCTCTTCCACCCTACAAAGACGACTTCTTTTCCAAAATTTCTTCGAATCAATTGATGGAGATGATTGAGAAAACGGCCTTCGCTGCATCGAATGAAGAATCCCGATACCATCTGAATGGAATCTTTTTTTTCCAGAAGAAACAGGCTGGAAAGGAGATTCTCAGGATGGTTGCTACGGACGGACACCGTCTTTCTTTGATCGATCGAGAAGGTCAATCCATCCGGGGAATTGAAAAAGGAATTATTATTCCCAAAAAGGGAATTTTGGAAATTAAGAAGATTTTGGCGGATAAAGAGAGTGCAGGAAACGTTGAAATTTATTTTGATTCTACTCATGGCTTCTTACGAATGGATCAATCTCTCCTCGTCATTCGTCTGATTGACGGAGAGTTTCCGGAATATGATCAAGTGATTCCAAAAGAGAATGATAAAAAATTGTTGATGCAGAAGTCAGAGGTTTCCGGGTGTCTACGAAGGGTTTCGATTATGGCGAGCGACCGTGTGGAGGGTGTGAAGCTTTCCCTCAGGGACAACACGCTGGAGTTGTCATCGTATCACCAGGATTTCGGCGATGCCAGGGAAGAGGTCAGTGTTGTTTATCAGGGGCCAACACTGGAGGTCGGGTTCAATGCGCGGTATCTCATCGACGCCCTCACTGCCATCGATACGGATGAAGTGACGATGGAACTCAGGGATGAGGGGAGTCCCGGGATACTCAAACCAACGCGCGGCGGACCTCTTCAGGATCAGGTCTGTATCATCATGCCGATGAGAATTTAGCAGGCTGCTGAAAAACGCCCATCTGCGGCGTTATCCGGCCCGCTCACAATCTCGCGGGCGTGCCAAGAGTCGCTCCTTATTCGTCGCGACGGCACCCCTTATCCTTCGTCGTTGCGGCACCTTAAGGGACCTCACTTCTCGGTATTTCGGGCGCCTTGCATCTGGGCATTTTTGAGCAGCCTGCGAAAAGTGACTTTTTCAGCAAACTGTTAGAGATTCTTTTTAGGAATTTTTATTAAGAAATTTTGAAGAAGAGGGTGGAAAGACAGTAGAAGGGAACAGAAAGCGTATGAAGGAAACGGAAGAAAAGTATAATGCGGAACAGATCAAAATTTTAGACGGTCTGGCGGCGGTTCGAAAGCGGCCTGCCATGTATATCGGCAATACCAGCGTCGAAGGTCTTCATCATCTGGTTCACGAATTGGTTGACAACAGCATCGACGAGGCGCTCGGGGGCTACTGTACCCGTATCGAAGTGATGATTCACATTGACGACAGCGTGACTGTTCGGGACGATGGCCGCGGGATACCGGTGGACATGCATGAAAAGGAGAACCGGCCGGCGGTCGAAGTCGTCATGACGAAACTTCATTCCGGCGGTAAGTTTGACAACCGAAGCTATAAAATTTCCGGGGGACTCCACGGTGTCGGGCTTTCCGTGGTCAACGCCCTTTCGGAGTTTGTCGACCTCGAGATCCGCAGAGAAGGCAAGGTCTATCACCAGATTTATGAACGAGGTGAAGTCAAATCAAAGCTCGAAGTGACGGGAAAGACCAAAAACACCGGAACTCAGGTACGGTTCAAGCCTGACAGGGAAATTTTTGAGAACACGTCTTTCAGTTTCGATCTGCTCTCTCAGCGATTGAGGGAGTTGGCCTTTCTCAACAAAGGACTCTTTATCAGCATCGAAGACGAGCGATCCGGGAAGCGCCACGAATTTTTATATAAGGGGGGAATACTCTCCTTTATTGAATTCCTGAACAAGAACAAGAATTGCATTCATCCGAAGCCTATTTATATTCAGGGCGAAAAGAATGGAATCGACGTGGAAATCGCTTTTCAGTATCATGACGGCTATGCGGAGAACCTCTTCTCGTTCGCCAACAACATCAATACCCACGAAGGGGGAAGTCACCTCATCGGATTCAAGACGGCGCTCACGCGAACCATCAATCAGTATGGGACGAACGCAAACCTCTTCAAAGGGCTCAAGGAGAACCTGACGGGAGAGGACGTAAGAGAAGGCCTCTCCGGTGTCATCAGCGTCAAGATTCCCGAACCGCAGTTCGAGGGCCAGACCAAGACGAAACTCGGGAACAGCGAAGTCAAAGGGCTCGTAGAGGGTCTTGTCAATGAGAAACTTGCCTCTTACTTTGAAGAAAACCCGAGCGTTGCCCGAAAGATCATTTCCAAAGTCGTGGATGCCTCGCGAGCCCGGGAGGCCGCCCGCAAGGCAAGGGAGTTGAGCCGACGTAAAGGTGCGCTGGAGGGCGATACGCTTCCCGGGAAAACTTGCGGACTGCCAGGAAAAAGACCCTGAAAGAAGTGAAATCTTCATTGTGGAGGGTGATTCTGCGGGAGGTTCTGCGAAGCAGGGGAGGGATCGATCCATTCAGGCGATCCTTCCTCTGAAGGGCAAGATTCTGAACGTCGAAAAGGCGCGTTTTGATAAAATGCTGGCCAGCGAAGAGATCCGGATTCTCATTTCCGCCCTGGGGGCCGGTATCGGAAAAGACGACTATGATATTCACCGGGTCCGGTACCACCGAATCATCATCATGACCGATGCGGATGTGGACGGGTCCCATATCCGTACGCTCCTGCTCACCTTCTTCTTTCGGCATATGCCCGAGGTAATTGAACGAGGATATCTCTATATTGCTCAACCTCCCCTCTTTAAAGTAACGGAAGGAAAGAACGAGACGTACATCAAAGATGAGAAGGGAATGATTCTCTACGTCATGAACCGGGCGGTCTCGAAGAACGAGGTTATCGTACAGCAGACGGGCAAGAAACTGACGGACAAGAAACTCTCCACGCTTCTCGAGAAGATCTTCCATTTTCACGACTTGATGGAGCGAATGCAAAAGAAGGGGTATCCGCGGCCCCTGCTCACGTTCTTGTTTGAAAACGGTCTCCGCAGTAAGACGGCTTTTGAAGACAAGGCAAAGGTGGAGGACCTGCAGAAACAGTTGAGGAAGGGCGGTTTCGATCCGGTAGAAATCCACTGGGATGAGGAACACAATCTCTATGGATTTGAGATTGAGGGATCAAACGGAAACAAGGCCGCAAAGACCAAGGTGCATTGGGATCTGGTCAACTCCGTTGAATACCGCTCCCTGATCCAGATCTTTCAGGAGATTAAAGAGACGGCGCCCCCTCCATACGTCTTAATAGAGAAAGGAAGAGAAAATACCGTTCAGCAGGAAGAAGAACTGCTCCATTTACTCAACAATTCCGGCAAGGAAGGCATATCCATTCAGCGCTATAAGGGTCTTGGAGAAATGAATCCTGACCAGCTCTGGGAAACCACCATGAATCCCGAAAGCAGAACCCTCCTCAAGGTGAAGGTCGAAGACGCCATAGAGGCTGATGAAATCTTCAGCATTCTCATGGGAGATGAAGTGGAGCAGAGGCGTCGTTTTATAGAAGAGAATGCCCTTTACGTTCAAAACCTTGATATTTAGCAGGCTGCTGAAAAACGCCCATCTGCGGCGTTATCCGGCCCGCTCACAATCTCGCGGGCGTGCCAAGAGTCGCTCCTTATTCGTCGCGACGGCACCCCTTATCCTTCGTCGTTGCGGTGTACATCTGTAGGGGCGTTATACATAACGCCCAAGAGACTTTGGATTTCGCCTGCCTGCCGAAGCCTCGGCGCAGGCAGGGGCATTTTTGAGCAGCCTGCTAAAAATGACTTTTTCAGCAAACGGTTAGGAAATTCCCTGGACACCCTTGCCGTGAACGAATGGAACCACGCACGTTCGAGGAAACCCTTCTTCACGGCTTGCCGTATCGTTTCAGTAAGTTAAGGATCCGGAAATCACTCCAGAAGGCCGCCAAACGAGGCACGGTGCGGTCTGCGAGGTTAAAAGACCGAACAGGCTGACTGCTCATGGTGACCGGCATGTACCGTTTCCTGCCAACCGGCAGGCAGGAAACGGTACAACATCAATGAAAGGACCTTACCGGGAAGCCCCGCCCTTTAGGGCGGAGAGCTTCACCCTCTTCAGGCCTTTGTCAGATCCGGGTGGAAGGAATGCTTCTCATTGGACTCACCGGGGGCGTGGCGAGCGGCAAAAGCACCGTCTCCCGCATTCTTCAGGAAGAGGGCGCCTACATCATTGATGCAGACCAGATTGCCAGAGAACTCGTGACGCCGAAGAGTCCCGTCTCTCAAGAATTGGCCCAGGCGTTTGGAAGGGATATTTTACAGCAGGATGGGTCCGTCGATCGGAAGAAATTGGCGGCCAGGATCTTCTTGAATCCCGAGCAGAGAAGTCTGTTGAACCGGATTCTTCATCCCAGGATCAGGGAGACGATCTGTCAGAGAGTCCGGGAAGTCGGCAAATCCGATCCGGGGGCCATTGTGATCGTCGACGCAGCCCTCCTCATCGAGGTAGGCTGGCACCAAGAGGTAGACGAGGTGATCGTCGTCACGTCGAGAACGGAACAGCAGATCGAAAGACTGAAAAAGCGCGATGGTTTGGCACCTGAGCAAGCGCAGAGAATCCTCGCTGCGCAGATGGCACAGGAAGAGAAGTTGAAGGTGGCCGATTTCGTTATTCCCAATGAAGGGTCCCTTGAAGAGACCATCCGAAAGACAAGAGAGATTTTTGACGAGTTGAAAAAGACCTCGGCCGCAATGAGCCGGAAAGAGAACAATCACACTTAACGGAGAAGGAGGACACAGGAGAGGTTTATGAACATCAAAGACTTAAAGAAAAAGAAGATCAATGAGCTGAACAGGATTGCAAAGGAACTCAATGTCGAGGGTGCGAGCGGCATGAGAAAACAGGATCTGATCTTTGCCATCCTTCAGGCTCAGACGGAGAAGAACGGCCTCATCTTTGGGGAGGGGGTTCTCGAAATCCTGCCTGACGGCTTTGGGTTCCTCCGGGCGCCTGATTATAATTACCTTCCCGGCCCCGACGACATTTACATCTCACCTTCCCAGATACGACGGTTCAACCTTCGAACGGGAGATATTGTTTCCGGCCAGATTCGTCCACCGAAAGATACCGAACGATACTTTGCCATGCTGAAGGTGGAGATGGTGAATTATGAAGATCCGGAGGTCGCCCGGGACAAAATTCTCTTCGACAACCTGACGCCTCTCTACCCCCAGAAAAGGGTCCGGCTCGAGGTGGACAACGATACCCAGAACTACTCCTCCCGGGTCATGGATCTCCTCACCCCCATCGGAAAGGGTCAGCGCGGACTGATTGTCGCGTCGCCAAGAACCGGCAAGACCATGCTCCTCCAGAGTATTGCCCACAGCATTGCCACCAATCACAAAGAGATTTCCCTGATCGTTCTCCTCATCGACGAACGGCCGGAAGAGGTTACGGATATGGAGCGTTCGGTGGATGGAGAGGTGATCAGTTCCACTTTTGACGAGCCCGCACAGCGGCACGTTCAAGTCGCGGAGATGGTGATTGAGAAGGCCAAGAGGCTGGTGGAACATCAGAGGGATGTGGTGATCCTCCTGGACAGCATCACCCGTCTTGCGAGAGCGTATAATACCGTTGTTCCCCCCAGCGGCAAGGTTCTCTCCGGCGGGATCGATGCCAATGCCCTTCAGCGCCCGAAACGGTTTTTTGGCGCGGCACGGAACATTGAAGAAGGAGGGAGTCTAACGATCATTGCCACGGCCCTGATCGACACCGGGAGCCGGATGGATGAAGTGATTTTTGAAGAATTCAAAGGGACTGGGAACATGGAAATCCACCTGGACCGTCGTCTGGTCGACCGCCGCGTCTTCCCGTCGATCGACATTCAACGCTCCGGAACGCGGAAAGAAGAACTCCTCCTCGACCCGAACGATATCAACCGCATCTGGCTCCTCCGCAAGGTCCTTCAACCGATGAACCAGGTGGAGAGCATGGAGTTTCTCCTGGAGAAGATGCGTGCGACGAAGAGCAATCGGGATTTCCTTGACTCGATGAACCAATAGGACCGATTTGACCGGAAGACCGAAGTCCCTTGAAATTTCAGCGCAAATTAGTCATATTAAGTTGATTTGGAGGTGAAGAGATGAAAAAAGAGATCCATCCCAAGTACTATGATGCCGTGATCAAGTGCGCTTGCGGCGCAACCCATGAGACAAAGAGTACGGAGAAAGAGATTCATGTGGAGATTTGCTCCCACTGTCATCCTTTTTTTACAGGGAAGCAGAAATTTGTCGACACGGCTGGACGGATTGAACGCTTCAGAAAGAAATACGGCCAAAAGAATGAGAAGAGCGCTTGATTCAAGTGTCCCCGTCGACTTCCTTCCTCCCCGGCCGACCCTTCCAGTGGGGGTGCGCCGATCTGTTGTCGAGACGAGTCGCAATCTCCCTGCCCTGATCCCGGTAGAAGGCGATTTTCAGCATTAGTGCGACAGGAGGTTTCACGTGTTTTTTAGGAGAGAGGTTCCCCAAAAGGGAGATTCTCCCGGCAGTCCATCTGTTTCTTCAAGCCGGAAGGCACCCCTTCGTGTGGGAGGGCAGGCGGTGATCGAAGGAGTCATGATGAGGTCTCCCCAGTCGATGGCCGTTGCCGTCAGAAGGCCGGACGGCGAGATCGTCGTGAAAAAAAAGAGGTTGACCTTTCTTTCGGAGAAAAGCTCCTTCTTTAAAGTTCCGTTGATTCGAGGGGTCATCGTTTTGATTTCAGCCCTTATCCTGGGCATCGAGGCCCTCAACTTTTCAGCCAATCAGGCACTTGCCGAACAGGAAAAAGAACCGAGTTCCCTGACCCTGGGGCTGACCTTCACCATTGCCCTATGCTTCGGGATCGTTCTCTTTTTTCTGGTTCCGCTCTTCTTGACGAAGTGGCTGAGGAACGGAATCCCCCTCCTTTCGGAAAGCGGGCTGCTCTTCAATCTCGTGGATGGGGTCATCCGCCTGATGATTTTCCTCGCCTATTTGCGTGCCATTTCCTTTATCAAGGACATACAGAGGATTTTTCAGTATCATGGCGCAGAGCATAAATCGATCTTTGCTTTTGAATCCGGAGAGGAACTTCTGGTCGATCGGGTCAAGGGGTTCAGCCATCTCCATCCAAGATGCGGGACCAGTTTTCTCCTCATTGTGATGGTCGTGAGCATTTTCATCTTCGCCCTTGTCCCGCATTCCCTTCCGTTCGTCTACAAGGCGGTCTCACGGGTGGTTCTCATTCCCCTCATCGCGGGGATCTCCTATGAGATCATCCGGTTCGCGGACCGGAGGCAAAACAACAGGGGAATCCGGTGGATCATTCTGCCCGGATTGTGGCTCCAGCGTCTTACGGCCCGGGAGCCGTCTGAAGACCAGATTGAAGTCGCCATCCGCGCTCTCCAGGAGGTGTTAAGTCTGGAGAACAGAGAAGGGCCCTCAAAGCCCGTGCAGGGCGAATCGACGTCGGATGACGTTCAAAGAAAATCTGAAGCTCAAATGGCATAATTGAAGAAGAGGGAATACGTTAGCGCTTTGAAGTGGAATTAAGGAAAAAAAGATGTTCGGAAAATTAGAAGACGTCGAGCGGCGGTACGAAACACTGCATCATCTCCTTGGCCAGGCGGAAGTTCTCACGAACCAGGAAGAACTTCAGAAAGTCGCGAGGGAGTTTTCAGAACTGGGGAAGGTGGTCGACCTGTATCGAAAACTGAAAAAGGCCGAGGCGGAGATCGAAGGAAACCGTCAGCTTCTTGCCGCCGAGGAAGACGAGGAGATGAAGACCCTGGCCAAGGACGATCTTGACAAACTCTCGGGCGAAAAGACAAGGCTGGAGCAGGACCTCAAGATGGCCCTCCTTCCGAAGGATCCCAATGACGACAAGAATGTTGTACTGGAGATTCGCGCCGGGACCGGAGGGGAAGAGGCCGGCCTCTTTGCTGCAGAACTCTTTCGGATGTATGCGAAGTATGCGGAAAAGAATCGTTGGAAAATAGAGGTGTTGAGCCGCCATGACAATGATATGGGGGGATTTAAAGAGATCATCGCCCTGATCGAAGGGAAGGGCGTCTTCAGCCAGATGAAGTATGAGAGCGGCGTCCACAGGGTTCAGCGGGTTCCCGCCACCGAATCGCAAGGCCGCATCCACACGTCCACTGTGACGGTGGCCATCCTTCCCGAAGCAGAGGAAGTGGACATTCGGATTGATCCCAATGAGCTTCGGGTAGATATCTTCCGGTCTTCGGGACCCGGAGGGCAGAGCGTCAACACGACCGACTCTGCTGTTCGAATCACCCACCTTCCCACAGGGCTGGTGGTCAGCTGCCAGGATGAGAAATCCCAGCATAAGAACAAGGCAAAGGCCCTCAAAATTCTCCGGGCGAGGTTGATGGACAAAGCTCAGCAGGAGAAGCAGTTGGAGATGTCCGAGAAAAGAAAAACCCAGGTTGGGACCGGGGAGCGAAGCGAGAGGATTCGAACCTACAATTTTCCCCAGGGCAGGGTGACGGATCACAGGATCGGGTTGACCCTGTATCGTCTTGAAGGAATCCTTGAGGGGGCGCCGGAAGAGCTTTTCGAGGCGCTCACGACTCATTATCAGGCAGAGGCGCTGAAAGGGCAGCTGGACACCGATCGATCCCTGAGCTCAAATGGCAGATAAGAAGAGATCCCATTTTGCCGTTTCGGCAGAAGGGGAAGGGTTCCAACGCTTGCAGGAAGAAGGCCGCCGGGTGTACGCTTCGGATCGTTCTCGGGTAAGATGATTGCCATCTTGATGGAATGTCCATGAATCCATCTTCCGCCATGACGGTTATCGAAATCCTGAACTTGAAGACCCGGGAGCTCAAAGAACACCGGATTGAAAATCCGCGGCTGAACGCAGAGCTGCTTCTGGCCCACGCCATGAAGCTGAGCAGGGAGGGACTCTACACCCGTCTTCGTTGCGAATTGGGAGAGAAAGAGAGAGAAGAGTTCGAGCAGCTCTTTCAAAGGAGACTCTCCGGCGAGCCCCTTCAATACCTCCTGGGCAGGCAGGAGTTCTGGTCGATCGACTTGGAGGTGGATCCCCGGGTTCTGATTCCCAGACCGGAGACGGAACTTCTGGTGGAGCAGGCCCTCTCCATTCTCTCTCAGGGTCCGTTCGAACGAAAACCCGTCATTCTGGAAATTGGGACGGGAAGCGGGGCGATCGCCATTTCCGTGGCGAAGGGAATGAAAGAAGTCTCTGTCATCGCGACGGACATTTCCATGGGCGCCCTCTGTCTGGCCAGGGAGAATGCGGAGAGAACAGGCGTCCAGGGTCAAATCAGGTGGGTCCGGGGAGATCTTTTCAGTCCTTTCATGAAAAAGAGGAACTTCGATCTCGTTCTTTCCAACCCTCCTTACGTAGCACGATCGGCCATCGGACATCTGTCGCGGAGGTGAAGGATTTCGAGCCCGTCATCGCGCTGGATGGAGGAGAGGACGGGTTGGATTTCTACCGGAAGATCGTCTCTCAGGCCTCCGGCTATCTGCGACAGGGAGGATGGCTTCTCCTGGAGATAGGCCAGGGTCAGGGAACGGCGGTCTCCGACCAGGTCAAAGGGAATGGGCCATTTTTCGGAACCCGGGCTTCTCCAAGACCTATCTGGAATCGACAGGGTCGTTAAGGCCCAAAAGCTGGCAACCGATAAACTGCTTGCGCGAACTGGTAACTGATGACTGATCACTGATGACTGGTTTTAAACTGGAGCGCATTGAGATGGATAAGATTGTCATAAAAGGGGGGGAGAGACTGGTCGGTGAGGTGGGAGTCAGCGGCTCAAAGAATGCCACCCTCCCGATCTTCGCTGCAAGCCTTCTCACGGAAGGGGAGAATCTCTTCCGGAACGTTCCCGGTCTGCGCGATGTTCACACCATCACGAAGGTTCTCGCCAATCTGGGAGTGAAAACAGCCGCGGAGGGAGACGTTTATCGAATCGATGCCACCCCGCTCTCTCAACACGAAGCTTCCTACGATCTCGTGAAAACCATGAGAGCCTCCATCCTGGTTCTTGGGCCCCTGGTGGCCAGGATGAAACGGGCCACGGTCTCCCTGCCGGGAGGATGCGCCATCGGCGCCCGTCCTATCAATCTTCACCTGATGGGGCTGGAGGCGATGGGAGCCAAGATCGATCTTCGACACGGCTACATTGAGGCGAAGGCCTCCAGATTGAAAGGAGCATCGATCTCTTTTGACAACCCCACCGTGACAGGGACGGAAAACCTGATGATGGCTGCGGCTCTGGCTAAAGGTAAGACGACGTTACAGAATGCGGCCATGGAACCCGAGGTTGTGGAGCTGGCAACCGTTCTGAGCAAGATGGGAGCCAGAATCAGGGGGGCAGGAACGCCTGTGGTTGAGATCGACGGCGTGGAATCCCTGCACGCGACGGAACACACGATGATTCCCGATCGCATCGAAGCCGGGACCCTCATGGTTGCAGCCGGACTGACGCGGGGAAATATCAAAATCCAAGACTGTCCGTTTCAGCATATGGAGGCGGTTGTCAAGAAATTGAGAGAATCAGGAATGGAAATAGAGCCCGATAAGGACGGGGTGAGGGCGGTCGGAAGCCGGAAGATCCGAAGTGTCGATGTGAAGACACACCCCTACCCGGGATTTCCAACAGACATGCAGGCCCAATTCATGGTTCTCATGTCGTTTGCCAGAGGACTGAGTGTCATTTCTGAAACCATCTTTGAGAACCGGTTCATCCACGTCAGTGAACTGAGGAGAATGGGTGCGGATATCCGGATCGAGGGGAATTCAGCCGTCATCCAGGGGGTTGAAACCTTGACCGGGGCGCCGGTGATGGCAAGCGATTTAAGGGCGAGCGCCTGCCTCGTCCTGGCAGGACTTGCTGCGGAAGGGATCACCGAGGTTTCCCGCGTTTATCATCTGGATCGGGGATACGACCGGTTGGATCGCAAGCTGGTCACACTGGGGGCCAACGTCAAGCGGGTGAAAGAGGGAGAGGCGTGAGGATTCTCAAGGCGGGGGAGAAGGGATTCGACAAATTTCTCCTCGAAGTGGAAGGCAGATGGATTGACCAGGGATTTGATCTGGAGGAAAAGGTCTATTCCGTCCTGAAAGACGTCAGGGAAAGGGGAGACAGGGCTCTTGTCCATTACAGCAAGCTTTATGACGGTCTTCGGATCCCGGTCGATCAACTTCAGGTGAAGCCGGATGAGATCAGGAAAGCCTACCGGGAGATCGCGCCTTCCTTCCTGAAGACCCTGCAAACGGCGACACGCCGCATAAAACGCTTTCACCGGCTCCAGCAGAAAAGATCCGTCACGGTTCATCGGGAGCAGGGGATCGAGCTGAGGGAAGTGACGAGGCCCATCGAGCGGGCGGGCATCTACGTTCCGGGAGGGAAGGCCGCTTATCCGTCGACCGTTCTCATGGCCGCGGTGACGGCAAGAGAAGCCGGGGTGGGAGAGATTCTCATGACGACGCCTCCACGGCCGGACGGGATTCACCCGGCGGTCCTTGTGGCGGCGGACCTGGCGGGAGTTGACCGGATTTACAGGGTAGGGGGTGTACAGGCCATCGGAGCCCTCGCCTACGGGACAGCATCGATCCCGAAAGTCGATAAGATTGTCGGCCCCGGAAATCGCTATGTGGCCATGGCCAAAAAGCTGGTCTACGGAACTGTCGACATTGATATGGTGGCAGGACCGAGTGAGATCGTGGTGGTCTCCGACGGGAAGGGCCCGCCGTCTTTTATTGCAGCCGACTTGATTTCTCAGGCGGAACATGATGAGATGGCCTTAGCCATCCTGATCACCCTGTCAGAGGACTTCGGGAAGAAGGTTAGACAGGAGTTAAAAGGACAGCTTTCTTCTCTGAAGAGGAGAAAGATTGCACAGACAAGCCTCGACCGCAGGGGGGGCATCCTGGTGGTGGAGGAGATGGCCCAGGCGATCGAACTGGTGAACCGTATTGCGCCGGAACACCTTGAGTTGGCTGTTTCAAACCCGCAGGCTGTGGCGAGTCGAATCAAACATGCGGGCGCCATCTTTCTGGGACCCTACACACCGGAGGCCGTAGGAGACTATCTGGCCGGTCCGAACCATATTCTTCCCACAGCGGGAACCGCCCGCTTCTCCTCTCCCCTGAGTGTGCAGGATTTCATGAAGAGGACGAACTGGATCCGCTTCTCCCGGACTGCGTTGAAAAGGTTTGAGGGGGATATTGAAAGGCTTGCCGAGTGTGAAGGATTGGAAGGCCACTACCGCGCCGTCCAGGTCAGGACGTAAGAGGGCACAGGGGGGAACCGATGGCACGAACCCGGAAGGCGGAGATCACCCGCAAGACCAAGGAGACGGAGGTTGCCTTGAAACTCCATCTGGAGGGTTCCGGAAACATCTCTGTCCGGACCGGGATCCCGTTCTTTGACCACATGCTCACGCTGCTGGCTTACCACGGCGGGATGGACCTCACGCTGAGAGCCAGGGGAGATCTCGGGGTGGATGCCCATCATACCGTGGAAGATGTCGGGATCTGCCTGGGAGACGGCCTTCGGAAAGCCCTGGGAGAGGCCAGGGGGATTGGAAGGTACGGGATGGCCCTTCTTCCCATGGATGAAACCCTGGCCTCCGTGGCCATCGATCTCTCCATGCGGCCCTGTCTTGTCTTTCATATGAAACTCAGAAAGGGAAAGATAGGACAGTTCGACCTTGAACTCGTGGAAGAATTCTTTCAGGCATTCTGCAACCATGCAAAGCTAACGCTCCATATCAACCTTCTCTACGGAAAGAACAGCCACCACATGGTCGAGGCTGTGTTCAAGGGGGTGGGAAGGGCGCTGGGCAAGCGGTCTCGCCTGACCCTCGATTCTTGGAGGCTCCCTCGACCAAAGGAGTCCTTTGATTTCAGATCGAAGATTTGAGATTTCAGATTTTAAACCCTCAATCCGAAATTTACAATTTGTAGTAAACGACAGAAGAAAGGTGTCATTGCGAGGAACGGAGTGACGAAGCAATCTCAGGGATTGCTTCGCTTCGCTCGCAATGACAGTCGGTACAAGGTTTAAGATAGGGCATCTACTATGGAATGGAAGATAGACGAATGAATCCTCGGATTGTGATTGTTGATTACGGCATGGGAAATCTTCGGAACGTTCAGAAGGCGTTTGAGCGGATCGGTGCGGAGGCCAGGATTACCCGGAACAAAAAGGAGATCCGCGCGGCCTCGGCCGTGGTCTTACCGGGAGTGGGCGCTTTCAAGGATTGCATGGAGAACCTTGAGAAGTACGGACTCATCGATCCTCTGCTCCTGTGTGTCGAGAAAGGAAAACCCTATCTCGGCATCTGCCTGGGGCTTCAGATTCTCTTTTCGGAAAGCGAAGAATTCGGGTCCCATAAAGGATTGGGTTTGATCAAAGGCAGGGTGGTTAAGTTTAAACCCGACACGGAGCATAAGGTTCCCCACATGGGATGGAACACGATCGACCTCCAGAAAGAGTGCCCATTTTTTCAGGGAATCGCGGACGGCAGCTTTTTCTACTTTGTTCATTCCTACTACGTCGTTCCTGAAGAGAAAGGGTGGATCTCAACCCTGACCGAATACGGCGATCCCTTTGCTTCAAGCGTCTGGAAGGAAAATATCTTTGCCACCCAGTTTCATCCTGAGAAGAGTCAGGAGGGCGGGCTGAAAATCCTGGAGAACTTTGTAAAATCGATTGAATGAAGAACCCTTTTTCTTCCTATCCTTGAGAGACGGTGTCGTAATTCGCCGCCCGCCCTTCGACACGCTCAGGACGAACGGCTAAGTAGTTGAATTTTAGCGCGCCCATTTCCGTTCGTGGTGAGCCTGTCGAACCATGAACGAACTTGCGACACAGTCCGTGAATGGGAGAGGGTGAGGGAGAAGAGAGCAACAGATGAATCCAGTCCAGGTAGGAACGATCTCCATCGGAAAGGGGAATCCCCTCGTCCTGATTGCAGGCCCCTGTGTCATCGAGAACGAGGCCCTGACGTCTGCCACAGCCGGCAGGCTGAAAGAGATCTGTAATAAGCTTGGCATCCCGTTTATTTTCAAAAGCTCTTACGACAAAGCCAATCGGACCTCCGGGGCTTCATTCAGAGGGCTGGGAATGGACAAGGGGCTGAAGGTTTTGGGTGACATCCGGAGGAAGTTCGCCATTCCGGTCATCTCGGACGTTCACTCCGTCGAGGAGATCGGACCTGCATCCGAGGTTCTGGATGTCCTTCAGATTCCCGCCTTTCTGTGCAGGCAGACGGACTTGATCCTCTCGTCGTCGCAGACCGGGAAAGCAGTCAACGTAAAGAAGGGACAATTCCTCTCGCCGGGGGATGTCAGAAATATCATCGAGAAATTTGTCTCCACGGGAAATCAGAAGTTGTTGATTACGGAACGGGGGACCTCGTTCGGGTACAACAATCTCGTCGTCGATTTCAGAGGGTTTCCGATCATGAGGTCTTTTGGCTACCCGGTCATTTTTGATGTGACCCATAGCCTTCAGCTTCCGGGCGGGCAGGGGAATCGCTCAGGAGGACAGCGGGAATTCGCGGCGCCCATGGCAAGAGCAGCCGTTGCCGCCGGGGTTGACGGATTATTCATCGAGACCCACCCTGAACCGGACCAGGCACTCAGTGACGGCCCCAATATGATTCCTCTGGGTGAAGTGGAAGGGTTCCTGAGACAGGCAAAGGCCATTCATGACAAGAGTCAGGGAGATGGGCATTTCAGCAAACGGCTGAAGCCAAAGGGATGACCAAGATGAGAGACAGAAGAAAGAGACCCGTGACGATGCTTCATTTTTTCTCGGTACTCCTCATGCTTGGAATGACGCTCCCTCTGGCTTCCCTGGGGAGAGCGGAACAGAAACCCACTCTGGCCATCTTGCCCTTTTTCATCGAGAAAGGGGAGGATCCTGATCGGGGAGCCGTCTGCCCCATCTGCAAAGCGGTCTATCGCAAAGGCGAAATCCTCGCAAGCGGCCCGGTTGTTCTGAAGAGGCTTCTCTATCCGAAGATAGAGGCCCTGAAACTTTTCGAAATCACTCCGGCGGAAAGAGTCGAAGAGATCCTCTCTGGGAAGAGAAGACAGGAGATGGAACCAGAAACCCTTATCCTCATCCCTTCGGCTTGGGAAAGAGATGAACGTTGATTTTTTGCTGGTGGGGTTTCTTTATCGCTTTGAAGAGAGGGTGGGATCCTCCCTCGGGGTTGAAAAACCTGCGTCGGTTGGGTTCGATCTCCATCTGATCCGGATGAGAGATGGGAAGGCCGTGTGGGAAGGAAAGCTCGACGAAACCCAGCAACCTCTCAGCGAGAATATTCTCCGGATAGGGGCCTTTCTCCGGAGAAAGGCTTCCTGGCTGACAGCGGAGGAATTGGCGAGCGTGGGAGTCGATGAGATGTTGAGCCGGTTTCCCGGCCGCAAAGAGCTCGAAGAATAAGCAGAAGGTGTGAAAAAAAGGGTCCCATGTCGCTTTCTCCCGGAAGAATGGGGCAATTTCCGAAACTTTAGAATTGCGGGCATCTTACGGTACATTGCTTACCGGTTACTGATTACGGGTCACTGCTCACTGGTTTTGTAGCTCTGAGGGTTTAACCCTGTAAGGTGGCGCTCTAAAGTTTCTCCAACCGCCCCACCCTTCCGGGATGGGTTTTATTCTCGTGTCTTTTGATTTTTTCACACTTTCAGATAGATGAAAGTGTGAATTGGAGCGGAGTTTAGAGTGATTGTCATCCCGGCGATAGACCTGAAAGAAGGACGATGCGTAAGGCTCGTTCAGGGCAGAATGGATCAGGAGTCCGTCTTTTCGGAAGACCCGTTGCAGATGGCAAAGCGATGGGAAGCGGAGGGTGCCGAGAGGCTCCACGTGGTCGATCTCAATGGCGCCGTCGAGGGAAGACCTTTTCATCAATCCCTGATCGAAAAGATCGCTCAATCGCTTCGTATTCCGGTGGAGACCGGAGGTGGCATCCGTAATATGGAGACGATTGAAACCTACCTCGCATCCGGAGTAAGGTGGGTTATTCTCGGAACAGCTGCCCTGAAAAACCGCCGGTTGATCGAGGACGCCTGTCAGCGGTTTCCGGGAAGGATCATCCTTGGCATCGATGCCAGAAAAGGAAAGGTGGCCATAGAAGGCTGGAATACTCCCGGAAGAATCGAAGCCGTCGACCTGGCGAAACAGTTTCAGGGGACAGGGCTTTCGGCGATCATCTACACGGACATAGAAAGAGATGGAACAGGAAAGGGTTTGAACCTGAAAGAGACAAAGACGCTGGCACAGGCCAGCCCCGTCCCTGTCATCGCGTCGGGAGGTGTCTCGCGGATCCAGGACATCGAAGATCTTTTGGCGCTGGAACCGGACGGGGTGATGGGGGTCGTTGTCGGCCGCGCCCTGTATACAGGACAGGTTGACCTCCGTGAAGCCCTTCGCCTGACTCGCAAATCCACCGCTCCCGACGGGAGGGGGAGGATTGGAGAGGGAGGTTAAGTTGCTTGCGAAAAGAATCATTCCCTGTCTGGATGTGAAGGACGGGAGGGTGGTGAAGGGAACGCAGTTTGTCGATATCCGGGATGCCGGCGACCCGGTTGAAAATGCGTTGTTCTATGATCAGCAGGGCGCGGATGAGATCGCCTTTCTGGACATAACGGCCTCTTATGAAAAGAGGGACATCCTTCTCGATATCGTCCGGAGAACGGCGGAGGCCATCTTCATTCCCCTTACGGTGGGCGGAGGAATCAGACGTCTGGAAGACATTCGAAGACTGCTCAATTCCGGCGCCGACAAGGTTTCGATCAACACGGCCGCCGTGAAAGATCCGGCATTCGTCGAGAGGGCTTCAAAGCGGTTCGGAAGTCAGTGCACCGTCGTGGCCATCGATGCAAAGAGAAAGGGAGAGAGCTGGGAGGTTTATACCCATGGGGGAAGGGTCCCTACAGGGATTGATGCGGTTCAGTGGGCAGTGAAAATGGAAGAACTGGGTTCCGGAGAAATCCTGCTGACCAGCATGGACCGGGACGGAACCAAGGATGGGTATGATATCGAACTCACCCGGACGATTTCTGAGAAGGTAGGGATTCCTGTGATCGCCTCGGGCGGCGTCGGAAGACTGGAACACCTCTACGAAGGACTGATCCTCGGAAAAGCGAGCGCGGTGCTTGCCGCATCCATATTTCATTATCGGGAATATACCATTGCCCAGGTGAAATCCTATCTGAAGGAAAAGGGAGTCACCGTAAGACTGTAAATCCGAAGCACGAAATCCGAGAATTCGAAATGGAACTCCAATAACCAAATAGTTCAAAATCCTCTGGAAATGATTCGGAGAAATTTGTTTTGGAAATTTGAACATTCGGATTTGCGATTTGTTTCGGATTTGTCATTCGAAAGGACGCTCGACCCGATATTCGATTTTCGGATTTCCGGTTCTACTAAATGAAACGTTTCGTTCTTCTTCTTGCAACCGGTTTTGGCGCAGGTTATTCCCCGGTTATTCCCGGAACGATGGGGACTCTGATCGGGATTCCCGTCCTCCTCGTTCTATCCGCCATCCCTTCGCCCGCATACGAGATGACGGTCCTCGCTTTCTTCTTTCTCGCTGTCTGGACCGCAGAGAAAGCCCAGACGTACTGGGGGGTGAAGGACGATCAAAGGATCGTCATCGATGAGATCATGGGTTTTCTCGTCACCATGCTCTGGATTCCAGGCACCCTCACTACGATCATTTGCGGATTCATTCTCTTCCGTCTGTTCGATATCGTCAAACCATTTCCCATCCGCCGCCTTGAAGAGGTCAGGGGAGGATATGGCGTCGTCCTGGACGACGTCATGGCCGGAGTCTACGCCAATATCGCCCTTCATATCATTACCGCCCTTGTCATTCCTTTTTCCCTCTCCCCCGGAGGGAGAGGGCCGGGGTGAGGGGGCAGTAAGGGTGTGAAGCATGATCTTAGAAAAAGCCATCGGCAATCTTCTACGAAAGAGAGGGTGGACGCTCGCCGTGGCAGAGTCCTGCACAGGAGGACTGATCAGCGACTTGATCACCAATGTCGCCGGGAGCTCGGATTATTTTGAGGGAGGGATCATCAGCTACAGCAACCTCGCAAAGACAGAGCACCTGGGGGTTTCACCGGATTCTATCAGGAAGCATGGAGCCGTCAGTTCCGGGGTGGCGATTTCAATGGCTAAAGGGGTTCGGAAGGCCTTTCATACGTCATTCGGGGTTTCGATCACAGGGATAGCAGGTCCGGGAGGAGGGTCCCGAAAGAAACCGGTGGGATTGGTTTTCATTTCGGTCTCGGATGGAAAAAAGACCTTCGTCAAGAAAGAGACGCTCAAGGGAACCCGCAGAGAAATTAAGAAAGAATCAGCCCGCCGAAGCCTGAAGTATCTCCATGATTTTATCATGAAAAGCATTTCGGCTGCCGACCGGTAACGGAGCGCCCCTGCGAGAAATAAACGCGGGGAAAACAAACCCTGAAGCTTCGAACTGTGGTTTTGGAAGATTCCCGGGAGAGCGACGGCAAGGAAAATACGCAGCGGGAAACGTTGGAAAATGTCACTGACGACTTATCTGTCCGGATATGTGGACGGCCAGGTGCGAGGCCGCGGATACATCTACTACAGAGACGGGGCTGTTCGGATCATTGAGGGAAGCAGGGATCATCTGCAGGCCCTGGTCACCGGTTCCAGTACTTACCAGGTCCACCTGAATCGGGAAGGACGCACGCTTTACGGTACTTGCACCTGCCCGTATTTTCAGAAAGAGAGGGAAACCTGCAAACACCTCTGGGCTACTTTGCTTACTGCGGCGAAAACGGAATACCTGAAAGGAAGAGACAAGACGGACCCGGTGTTTTTGGAGACGAATCTCGAGGATAAGCCTACCGACCGGCTCAGCTACCCCTTGACTTCCCTTCCCCGATCTTTCACAGAAAAACCCCATCTTAAACCGGCGCCCCCTCCGCCCACATGGAAAGATCATCTGGCCTTTCTACGGGGGACTTTGCGGTCGAACCGGGATGAAGAGGAGAAAGTCCATTGGCCGGCGACGCGGCAGATTCTTTATCTTGTCGATGCTCCCGCCACTCTCGAAGGGAAGGGGTTGGTGATCGAAGTAGCGCACCGGGAAAGAAAGAAAAACGGTGAATGGGGTAAACAGAAATCCATTTCTGACTCGAACTTTAAACCGGAAAGCCTGCCTGACCCGGAGGATCGGCACATCCTGTCTTTGCTGCTGGGGAGCCGGGACGCATCGAGCTGGTATGGCTATTCCGGCTATGGCAACTATGGAAGAGGAGGTTTCCGCCGGATCCTGCCACTCCCCGTACAGGAACAGATGATGGAACTTTTCTGCCGCACGGGGCGGTGTCTGCTGAGGGAAATACCTTTCGGACCCGGCGAAAATCTTCTGCAATGGGATGAGGGAGAACCCTGGGAGTTCTGCCTTGGCGCGGAAAAGGACGGAACCGGCCGGGCCTATGTGCTTCGTGGTTATTTCCAGCGCGGGGCGGATCGTGTTGCACTGGATGAACCTCCCCTTTTGGTCGCGGGAGGCCTCGTCTTCTTCGAAGACAGGGTTTCCCGCCTTCTGGATTACGGAGCCTTCGCATGGATTTCTCTTTTGCGGAAGCAGAAGAACCTCGTCGTGCCTGTCGAGGAAGGAGATAATCTGATCCGGGAGCTCATGGCGATGCCCGTGTTTCCCCGCCTTTCTCTTCCCGCTGAATTGCAGTACGAGGAGATTCGTACCACTCCCCGGCCTCGGCTCACCGTCGTTGCCCCGGAGCAAAGAAATCGGTGGCACGCCGACCGGCTCCACTGGAAACTGTCGTTCGATTACGAAGAACACACGATTGCTTATGAGGACCCCGGTCAAGGGCTCTTCATGGCAGAGCCGCGCCACTTCCTGATGCGGGATCGTGCTGTCGAGCAGCAGGCGTATGAGACAGTCCGGGGTTTGGGATTCGACGAATTCAAATCCTATGGGGAAGTGTGGAGGGAAGTGGTCTCCCGTCATCTTCCGCGAGCCGTGCAAGAGCTGCTGGCCGCCGGCTGGCACGTCGAGGCCGAAGGGAGGGTGTATCGCAGGCCCGGCGCATTCAGTCTGTCAGTGACTTCCGAGATCGACTGGTTTGAACTCAATGGCGAAGTCCGGTTTGATGACAGGACCGCAAAGCTCCCTGATTTACTGGCGGCCCTCAAACGAGGCGAGAATCTGATTCCCCTGGATGACGGCACATTCGGGATGCATGCCGGAGGAATGGCTGAAAAAATACGGGATTCTGGCCGGTCTTGGAACGACGCATGATGATCACGTCCGGTTCTCGCGCTGCCAGATCGGACTGCTCGACGCCCTGCTGGCATCCCAGCCGGAGTCGGCGTGCGATGAGGTCTTCCAGCGTGCACGGGACGAACTGGCGAGCTTTGAAGGAGTCCAGACCTGCGATCCGCCGGAAGGCTTCACCGGGAACCTTGCGGGGGTACCAGAAGGATGGGCTGGGTTGGCTCCATTTTCTGGAGAAGTTCGGCTTCGGGGGATGCCTGGCGGACGACATGGGGCTGGGGAAGACCGTACAGGTTCTCGCCCTGCTGGAAGAAAGAAGACAAAACCGTTCGGCGGCTTCACGGGACGCGCCAGCGGGCGAGGCCGATCCTCCAACCGGCCGGAATGGAGGTCCGGGACCTTCCCTCGTTGTTGCGCCGAAGTCATTGGTCTTCAACTGGGTTCAGGAGTCGAAACGATTCGCTCCGCAGTTAAGAGTCCTTGATCACACAGGCGCCGGGAGATTGAAGCCCGGCGAGCATTTCGAGAATTATGATCTTATTCTGACCACCTACGGAACCCTGCGGAGCGATGCCGTCGAATTCAAGGATGTGAAATTTGACTACTGCATTCTCGATGAAGGGCAGATGATCAAGAACGCCAATACTCAGTCGGCGAAAGCGAGTCGACTGCTCAATGCCAATCACCGTCTGGTACTGAGCGGCACTCCTATCGAAAACCACCTTGGCGAGCTCTGGAGTCTCTTCGAGTTTCTCAACCCCGGCATGCTCGGATCGGCCTCCGTCTTCAAGCTGACCGGCGCAGGCGCACGCAATCCTGAACCGGAAACCCGCGCCCTTTTGGGAAAAGCCCTTCGCCCCTTCATTCTGCGCCGTACCAAGGGACAGGTCGCCCGCGAACTGCCTGAAAAACTCGAGCAGACTCTCTATTGCGATCTCGAATCAAAACAGAAGAAGCTCTACACCGAGCTGCGGGATCACTACCGTCAGGCCCTGCTCCACCAGGTGGAGCAGGAGGGGATGAACAGATCCAAGATCCAGATTCTTGAAGCGCTTTTGCGGTTGCGACAGGCAGCCTGTCATCCCGGCCTCATCGACAGTTCAAAAAAATCCTACACGAGCGGCAAGCTGGAACTGCTGCTCCCGCAGCTTGAACAGATCACGGAAGAGGGGCACAAAGTCCTGGTTTTTTCCCAGTTCACGAGCTTCCTCGCGATCCTGCGGGAGCAACTGGACAGACAGGAGTTCCCTTATGCGTACCTCGACGGGCAGACGCGCGACCGTGAAACAGTGGTGAATCGATTTCAAACGGACCCCGACTGCAGGCTCTTCCTCATCAGTCTCAAAGCTGGAGGACTCGGGCTGAACCTTACGGCAGCCGAATATGTTTACCTGCTCGACCCCTGGTGGAATCCCGCCGTGGAGGCGCAGGCCATCGACCGGTCGCATCGCATCGGGCAGACCCGGAAGGTCTTTGCGTATCGCATCATCTCCAGAGATACGGTGGAAGAGAAGGTGCTGGAGCTTCAGCAGACGAAGCGGGACCTTGCCGACGCCATCATCAACGCCGACAACAGCCTCTTGCGCAATCTCGCCAAGGAGGATCTGGAGCTGCTGCTGTCGTAGAAAAAATCGATAAGACAAAGAGCTGAGTTCAGGAGATTACGAGTTCAAAAGCAAAAATGCTTTCCTACCGTTTTCGTTCAAGAAGTCCTTTTAATTGTGTCTTTCCCGATTTTGTTTGACCCCTTCAACGGTTTCTGATAAAAATAGCATGGGGAAACGAAACAAATTCTCCCAGCCGAGTTTTGCCTGCCATCAAGGTTGAAATATGTCGAAAAGAAACGAGTCAAAATCCATAACGGAACCTGACAAAGACGAATACGGCAGCCTGCTAAATGATGTTAGTACGTTACTCGGAGCGGCCCGTCACGCAGCCGCCAGGTCCGTTAACGCCATCCTGACGGCGACCTACTTGGAAATCGGACAGCGGATTGTTGAGTTTGAACAGAGAGGGCAAGAGAGAGCCAAATGACGGAGGCCAGATCCTTCTTCAACTGTCCAAGGATTTAACTCGGCGATATGGACGGGGTTTCTCGTCGGACAACCTGGAAGTTAATGCGGCGTTTTTATAATGCCTATCCCATTTCCGAATTATCATCCCATCGAAACCCCCAAACGGTGCAGCATGAAATTTCCGAGACGCTGTCTCGGAAATTCAGGCTTTCGTGAAGTCCTGTTATGTTTGACTGCTTGCCTTGGATGAGTCTCACAAGCGTAACTTCTACGAAGACGAAAGCCTTGGCGCGCCAGATGGTCTGTTAGAGAGCTCGACAGGCAGATTAATTCAATGCTTTATGAACGGGTGGCACTCTCCCGCAAGAAAGGTATCCTACTACAAAAAAGCAGAACAGATGAATGGCCTTATTACCCCAGAGGAAGCGATCAAAGACCCCTACATCCTTGAATTTCTTGGATTACCAGAATCACACTCTGAAAAAGATCTGGAGAGCGCCCTCATTCAGCACCTGGCAGACTTCCTCCCAGAACTGGGTTACGGTTTCAGCACTTTGTTGCCCGCCAGAAGCGCCTCCAGATTGGTAGCGAATCGTATGCAAGTATATCGATCTTCTTTTCTACCATCGGCCTCTCCGCTGTTTCGTTGCCATTGACCTTAAGATTGGCAAATTCACTCATGCAGACGCAGGCCAGATGAACCTCTATTTGAATTACCTGCGAGAGAATGAAACTCTGGATGGCGAAATGCCTCCAGATCGGTCTGATTCTTGCACCGAAAAGGATGAGGCTGTGGCTGCATTATGCCCTCGGTGGTCTGAACAACAAAGTATTTGCCTCAAGGTACAAACTCCAACTGCCGGATCCCGAAATCTTAAGATGTGAGATTGAAGCCGAGCGCCGGCGGCTGACGCACAAAGTGGCTCCGGAAAGAAAAGAAAAACCTCATGGGAGAAAGGATCGAGATTAAGGATCACAGGGGTCCAAATAAGATGAAGCTTGCGAAAGGCCTCTTTGGTTTCATAGGACTCCCCAATGACCGTGTACCCGTGTCGGACTCCAGAATACACATCAATCTTTCCCTATATTTCCTCTTGATCACCAAAAAGGAATTGATTATAGTTCCAGCAGGTGTAGTGGAGCTCTCCTCTTAACAACAGCAGTGTCTATTTGCTTGGATTTTGGTTCACAGGGTAATTTTTGATGCCAACGCTCGATTGGATAGGGAAGACAAACGGTTGTCGGTCATCACAGAGAGGTGCCCTTCCACCTCCTCAGGAGTAACGAGGGGCTGTCTGTTGGAGAACCGGGGAGTGGGAACCTGCTTGTTCAAGGAGATAACCTCGTAGCACTCAAAGCATTGCTGCCGTACTATGCCGGAAAGGTAAAGTGCATCTACATTGACCCTCCGTACAACACGGGAAACGAAAACTGGACCTACAATGACAATGTCAACAGCCTGGAAATTCGCCAATGGCTCGGCAAGGTTGTGGGCGGCGAAATGGAGGATCTTTCAAGACACGACAAATGGCTCTGCATGATGTACCCAAGATTATCGCTCTTAAGAGAAATGCTGAGTGAAGATGGAGCCGTATTCATTAGTATCGACGACAATGAATTCCAAAATCTACGTGGGATCATGGATGAAATTTTCGGCCCAAGCCAACTTTGTGAGCACCATTATTTGGCAGAAGATTTATACAGTAAAGAATAGCGCTAAGTACCTCTCCGAAATGCATGATTACGTCGTTCTTTATGCAAAAAGCAAAGCCAAATGGAAGCGGAATTTGAGACCAAGAGATGAAGGCACAGACGAGGATTACTCCAGGATCCAGACAATGACCCAAACGGGCTATGGATTTCTCATGCACTTCAGTCAAGGAATCCATATAGCAAAGGGATCTATTCTGTTAGGTGTCCCGGAGGGAAAATTTATAGAAGGTCCACCACCAGGAACATGAATACAAGAACGCCAAGGACTGGAGTAACGAGGATTCAACTGAAAAACGGAATCTGGGTGAACTCTGGGAGGAACGAAGCGGCGGAAAGTGCCTTTTCATTATGCCAAAGGGCATCTGAGATCTGGAGTCGATCCGGGCAAAGATTCATCAATAGTCTATTACGCCACCAACTCCTTCTTAACGTCTTCACGTCTGCTCCACAGAACCGGATTTACATCATAGCTACGCAATGCGATCTACGAACGGAGGAGGATATCGTATGCTCTAAGAATCGTAGAAGCGTAGGCCTTCGAATCAACCGGGCGGACCTCTTTGGTGTCAAACCATGAAAAAGCCAACGATTCCGCAGTATCCCGGCTTGGACGATTGATCGTGTGGACAATGACGTTCCGGAGAGCTGCGCGATTTGGGTATGACGAAATCAAACAGATGATCGAAACCGCTCTTCCCGGTAAATTTTACTTTCGGCGTGTAGCGGATTTCATGCAGATCGAGCCAGGTGACCACATCTTCGTAAAATAAGCTGAGGACCATGGTACAGCAGATCGAAACTCTATGAGATACACACATTATACGGCAGCATGGCACTGAATCAAGCTATCGCGAGGAAATGCTGGAAGATGATTTCGAGACGCCCCTCGTTCATCTGGACCCCGAACCCATTGAGAGTGATTCTTAAGGAGCGCCTGGACCTCTTACTGCTTTCGAGTTTGCAGCCTGATTGCTCCAAATCCTCGCAAGTATGTACCCATCATCCGGTTAAGACATAGGCTCCATTTTGCCGTTTGGCATAAATCTGCATAAAGTCATTATGTCGGTCAAGATCGGGAGTTGTAGATTTCAACCCAGTCCTTAACCTGGCGGAGTACCGTCTTGTCTTTCAACCAAACCAGGTAGTTATCGATCAGACTCCGGATCTCTTCGATCATGTGAAAAGTCCTCGCTGTATAACAGGTGGTTCAACAATATTACAGAAGTTCATGAAATCCTGTAATGTCTGCCAGAGATCTGAGAGATTTTGAAATTTGTCCTTAGGGACCTCATCGGCCCATCTACTCGGCCATAACCTTCGCGGTACGAGATGCAAATGGGGGCATTCAATTTCGTGAGGTTGCCTGGTCTGGGTTGCGATGAGGTGGCTCCGCCGAAATCGAGCCTCACGAGAACGAACCACCTTGGCGTCCGCGTCTGCTTTGGATAGCGGTTTGCCCTTGAGGCAAGTCGATGCGACCGCGGCTTATATCGAGTAAAAAATTCTCGTTTTTATCCCTGGACATCAATGGAACACTAACAGAGCCTCCGCAATGATGGATAGTTTGTCACTTCGTTATTCATTTTGACCTTCGGCATGTCAATGAGGGCGTCTGCCTCGGCCTGAACGTAAGATCAATCTCCGGCAATTGGATCGTCTCCTGAAATTATAAAGCAATTGGGAATCGGTCGTTATGCATGAAGTTCTTCTATACCAGCAATATACAATACGATAGATTATTGGACTATTACCACAACCCGATGTTTTTGTAAATGATTTTTTTTTCCAAATTTTCACTACGGTCCCCACCGGCCGGCGGCTTAAATTCCGTGATCGCCGTTGCCGAATCCTGCGAATAAATCGACTTTTTGATTCTTTCCGCTCTTTATTTTTTCTTCTTTTGCCACATAATAGACCAACCTATTCTCATGTCAGGAGGAGGAAACCCCGATGAAGCTTGAGAGGTTTGAAGGTTGCTGGACGGCCATGGTGACGCCCTTTGACCGGAAAGGGGGAATCGATTTCGAGGGACTGGAGAAAAACATCCGTTTTCAAATAGAGAACGGAGCCAATCTCGTTCCCGTGGGAACAACCGGTGAGTCGCCAACCCTGGACTGGATAGAGCACGACCAGGTCATTCCCAGGACGGCAAAGCTGGCAAAAGACAAGGCCTTCGTCATGGCCGGGACCGGATCGAACTCCACCAAAGAGGCCATTCGGGGAACCAAGCACGCCGTTGAAGTGGGGGCCCAGGCGGTTCTGCTTGTGGACTGTTACTATAACGGGCCGTCCTCCCTTGAACTCCGTACCCAATACTATGAGACGATTGCAAAGTCCTTCAGAAAGACCTTTGTCATGCCTTACGTCATTCCGGGAAGAACGGGAACGAAGCTGGAAGTCGAGGACCTGGCGATCCTCCACCGTAAGTATCGAAATGTGAGGTCCGTCAAAGAGGCCACGGCCGACCTCGACCGGATGGCCAAAACCCGCAAGCTCTGCGGTGAGGACTTCGATATTATGTCAGGGGACGATGACAAGACCTTCGAGATGATGACGCGGAAGGATATCCTGGCCTCCGGGGTCGTGTCCGTGATGTCCAATATCGTTCCGGGTCCAACCGGAGAGTTGGTGAAGGCGATTTCGAATGGAGACATGAAAAAGGCCAAGCAATTGAAGGATGTGCTCGATCCGCTCTTCAAGGTGGTAACCGTGATGACAATGGAGTCCTACGAGGGATTTCAGGTTCCTGCCAAATTCAGGAATCCCCTGGCCATCAAGACCATGATGAACTGCCTTGGACTCCCCGCCGGTCCTTGCCGGCCGCCTCTTGGAAAGATGACACCGAAAGGCCTGGAAGCGGTCCGAAATGCCCTGAAGGAGACATACGCCAAAGATAAAGAGGTCTTCACTCCTCTTCAGGATTTCTACAAGATCAAGATGGAAGAGCGGCTTTCCAATGACCGCTACTGGAAGTAACAGATAAGAGAATCCCATAGCGCAAAGGGCATAGCGCATAGGAAAAACCGAAGCAAGAGTGTTATCGTTGTCGAAGCTCGTATAGAGGCTCGTGGATCGACGATGGATGCTCGGAGAAGCCGAGTCTCTTGTTTCCAGCTTCGGGTTTCGATGTAGTTCTCTGACTTCAAACGAAACGGGCTTCGTCACCGTTGCCTCTACCCGAGAATTCACACATTTTCATGCTTTGAGCCTGTCCTTGAAAAGGGGCCTGCCCCTTTTCGAGGGGCAGGCTCTTTTTGTTTTGAGTCCAGGAAGAGGAGGGGGTATGATTGATTTAGGAGGTAGAGAGATGGAGACGGCAGAAAAGACTCCTTGGGCTGATAAGGGTGTGATCCGGGAACAGATGCTGATAGGCGGGGAATGGACAGAAAGCGCCAATGGTCTCTTTCTATCCATCGAGACCCCGAGTCTCCGGGGCAAGGTTATAGGAGAAGTGCCGCGGGGCGGCGAGCCGGACGTGGACCGCGCAGTCCAGGCTGCGGCCAGGGCTTTTGAATCATGGAAACGGGTTTCCCCTCGAGACCGGGGGAAAGCGATGCTCAAGATTGCCGATGCCCTGGAGCCGGAGGTAGAGGAGATCGCCCGCATGACCGCTCTCGATACGGGCAATGCCCTCCGTACCCAGTCCAGGCCCGAGGCTGCGCTTATGGTCGATCTCTTTCGCTATTTCGGCGGGGTGGCCGGCGAGTTGAAAGGAGAGACGGTTCCTCTCGGAGAACATCGTTCTGAGCTATTCGAGAAGAGAACCGCTCGGGGTTGTGGCAGGGATCATCCCCTGGAACTCGCCCGTTCTCCTGGCAACGCTCAAGATCACGATGGCCGTTACGGCGGGCAACACCCTGGTCCTCAAGCCTTCTGCAGAGGCTCCGCTCAGCGTTCTGAAGATGGCCCGCACCTGTGCCGAATATCTTCCTCCCGGCGTGTTGAACGTGGTGACGGGAACCGGTTCGGAGTGCGGTGTGCCATTGGCAAGGCACCCTCTGGTCCGGAAACTCTCTTTCACCGGCTCGACCGAGGTGGGCAAATCCATCTTCAGCGCTGCGGCAGAACGGATTGTTCCCATCTCCCTGGAACTTGGAGGAAAGAGCCCCCAGATCGTTTTTCCCGACGCCGACGAACTCCCAATCGTGGACGGGGTCATTTCAGGGATGCGATTCACGCGGCAGGGCCAGTCCTGCACGGCAGGGTCTAGGCTCTTTCTCCACGAATCGATCTACGATTCTTTTCTGGAGAAACTGATCAAGAAACTGCGGACGTTCAAGGTAGGGGATCCCCTCGATGAATCGACGGATATGGGCGCCATCATCAATCGGAGGCAGTTTGAGAAAGTGTGTTCTTATATTGAAGATGGATTGAACCAGGCGGGTGCCCGGCTGATCACAGGGGGCCTTCCACCTGCGGGGGGGTCCCTCTCACAGGGCTACTTTCTGGAGCCCACGGTTTTCACAGAGGTGAGGAATGAATGGCGGATTGCAAGGGAAGAGATCTTCGGACCCGTGCTGGTTGTCATCCCGTGGGCCGGAGAGGATGAGGTGGTCCGTATGGCCAATGAAAGCCATTACGGTCTGGCTGCCTTCATCTGGACACACGATATCGGAAAGGCTTTGCGTACAGCCCACGCCATTGAATCAGGATGGATTCAAATCAATCAGGGGCTTGGGATTGTCCCGGGCCAGAGCTATGGAGGATTCAAGGAGAGCGGGATCGGGCGGGAGTATTCCCTCGAGGGCATGATGGAAAGCTTCACCCAGCGCAAGAGCATTACGGTCAACCTCGAAAACTGATTGGAATACGTCTCTGAAATCAAGGGCATGGAAGGCTGGCCAAGCCCCTTTTCTCATTGACTTTTTTGCCAATTGTGTTACCATCTCTTAGCATTCTTTTCCCTCTTTCCTGGGTCCAGGAGGGTGCGGAGAGTCGAAACGAGGTTCTCCTATTGATTCGATCCTTTCTGGCGATAGAGATTCCGATCGCGGTTCTCAGCAAGATTAAAAAGATCCAGGAAGATCTGAAATCTTCCAGTATCGACGTGCGATGGGTCAACCCAGAAAAGATCCACCTCACCCTCAAATTCTTTGGAAATATTGAGGAATCGAGGATAGAACCCATAGTCGAATCAATCAGAGAACCGGTACTGGCTACCCCGCCGTTCTCTCTTCGGGTTGCAGGCTTAGGTGCCTTTCCCCACTCCAGAAATCCAAGAGTGGTCTGGGTGGGGTTAGTTGACGAGAAGGCCGTCCTCATTCCCTTTCAAAAAGAGATAGAAACCCGGCTTGATGGGATCGGCTTTCCGCGGGAAGACCGGTCCTTCCAACCTCACCTGACACTGGGGAGGGCAAAATCGGGCGGCGGGAGGGATGAACTCGTTAGGAAAATGGAGAAATATAAGGAGGAGAAGTTCGGAGAGTTTCAAGCCAGGGAGCTGATCCTTTTTAAGAGTGACCTGACACTTTCGGGACCGATCTATACAAGGCTAAGAGAACTCAGTTTGGGAGGCACATAAAAGACAAGTACCAATAACCAAGCACGAAATCCCAAATAAGTTCCAATGAAGCAAACTCCAAATTCCCAAAGAATATTCATTGTATTTGAAAATTTGGGAGTGGGATTTGCCTGGAATCTGTAATTTGTGATTTGGAGTTTCCCCCGGTGAAACCGGGGCAGGGGGGGCAGAATGAAACCGGACGCGAGCAAAAGCAAAGCAGTTGAATTAGCCGTGACACAGATCGAAAAACAGTACGGAAAAGGCTCAATCATGAAATTGGGCGAAAACGCGATGCCTGGAGATATCCCTGTTCTTTCTACCGGAGCCCTCTCCCTCGATCTTGCCCTGGGCGTGGGGGGGTTGCCGAGAGGAAGAGTGTGTGAGATCTACGGCCCTGAAGCATCCGGAAAGACGACATTGGCACTCCATGTGATTGCCGAGGCCCAGAAAACGGGCGGCATTGCAGCATTTATCGACGCGGAACACGCCCTGGATGTTCGCTATGCGAAACGACTGGGTGTGAATACCGACGATCTACTTATTTCCCAACCCGATACAGGGGAACAAGCCCTCGAAATTGCAGAGATCCTGGTCCGGAGTGCTGCCGTGGACGTGGTTGTTGTCGATTCCGTAGCGGCCCTGGTTCCAAAGGCGGAGATCGAAGGAGAGATGGGAGATGCCCATATGGGACTCCAGGCCAGGCTGATGTCACAGGCGTTAAGGAAGCTTACCGCCACGATCAGCAAATCGCATACGATTCTGATCTTCATCAATCAGATCCGGATGAAGATCGGCGTCATGTTCGGTAATCCCGAGACCACGACGGGCGGCAACGCCCTGAAATTCTACGCTTCTGTTCGAATCGATATCCGGCGTACGGCCGCCATCAAACAGGGTCAGGATGTCATCGGAAGCCGGACAAAGGTTCGCGTCGTCAAGAACAAGGTGGCTCCGCCCTTCAGGGAAGTGGAATTCGATATCATCTACGGTGAAGGGATTTCAAGGGAAGGTGATATCCTCGATCTGGCGGTCGAAAAGAATATGATCGAGAAGAGCGGAACGTGGTATGCATTTGGCGGTCAACGCATCGGTCAGGGAAGGGAGAACGCGAAGCAGTTCCTGAAGGAGAACCCCAAGGTCCTGGAGCAGATGGAGAAGGAAATCCTTGAGAATTTCCAGACCGCCCGTGCGGCTACCGCGCCATAAGAGGGCCGCTTTTTCTGGAACGATTCTTGTAAGAGAAACAGATTGGCCCTCCCCGCAGGCATAGATGCTGCCGGATCGGTCAAGGAGGAAAAAATGGATTTAAACCAGATTCTGGTAGAGGCCCTGTCCAAAGAGGCTTCCGATGTTCACATCAAGGAAGGTTCCCCGCCGATCTTCAGGATTAACGGGTTTCTGAAACCCTGGACAAAGTTTAAGTCCTTTGATCACAACGATCTTTCGAAAATGGCCTTCGGTCTGATGAATGACTGGCAGAAGGAGCGTTTCATCAAGAACCGGGAAGTCGACATGGGCTATGAGGTCTATGGTCTCGGACGGTTCCGGGTCAATGTCTTTCAACAGAGAGGCAAACTCCGGATTGCCCTCCGAATCGTTCCCTATCAGATCAAATCTCTGGAAGAACTCCATCTGCCCAAGGTGCTCGAAACCGTATCTCTGGAACAGAGGGGACTCGTTCTGGTGACAGGAACGACGGGGAGCGGCAAGTCCACCACCCTTGCTTCCATGATCGACATCATCAACAGTAACAGGAACTGCCACATCATCACGGTCGAAGACCCTATTGAGTTTATCCACGAAGATAAGAAGTCGGTTATCGACCAGAGAGAGATCGGTTCGGATACCAGCACCTTTTCGAGCGCCTTGCGGGTGGCGCTCAGGCAGGACCCGGATGTGATTCTTGTCGGTGAGATGCGCGACTTCGAGACGATTGAAACGGCCCTGACCGCTGCGGAGACCGGCCACCTGGTGATGTCGACCCTTCACACATTAAATGCGATGGAGACGATGACCCGAATCATCACGGCTTTCCCCCCCTATCACCAGAAACAGGTGCGTCTTCAGCTGGCGGGGATTCTCAAAGGGGTTGTCTCCCAGAGGCTGGTTCCGAGAGCGGATGGAAAGGGACGGGTCCCTGCGGTGGAGGTCCTGGTCTCCACGGCGAGGGTGCGGGAGTGTATTGTCGAAAGGGATAAAACCAGCGAGCTTCAGGATGCGATTTCCAAGGGAACGACCAGCTACGGCATGCAGTCTTTTGACCAGTCCCTGATGTTTCTCCTCAATGAATCCCTGATCACCTACGATGAGGCCCTCAAGCATTGCACGAACCCGGATGACTTCGCCCTGCGGGTCAGAGGAATCCTCGCCACGAGCGATACGACCTGGGATGATTTCGAAGGGGAGGAGGGAACAAAAGAGGCGGGTAAGACCGATAAGGAGCCGGAAGAAAAGAAGGTCGACATTCAGAAGCCCATGAATCCGAAAATGCGAGAGGGAGGAGGCACGGGTTTAAAGCGATGACTTCCAATGAGATTCGAAAATTCTTTCTCCAGTACTTTGCGGAACGGGACCATCGGATCGTTCCGAGTTCTTCCTTAGTTCCCAGAAACGATCCGACCCTGCTCTTTACCAACGCGGGGATGGTTCAGTTCAAAAGTGTTTTCCTGACGGAAGAGGTTCGGGAATACCGCCGTGCGACAACCTCCCAGAAATGCGTCCGGGCGGGAGGAAAACATAACGATCTGGAGAACGTAGGGAAGACGGCCCGGCACCATACCTTCTTTGAAATGCTGGGGAACTTCTCCTTTGGAGACTATTTCAAAAAAGATGCGATTGAGATGGGGTGGGATCTGCTGGTGCGCCAATGGGGATTGCCCGCCGACAGGATGTGGATCACCATCTATCTCGATGATGATGAAGCCTTTCATCTCTGGAGAAGGATCGGCATTCCGGAAGACCGGCTCGTGCGTCTCGGAGAAAAGGACAACTTCTGGGCCATGGGCGAAACCGGTCCTTGCGGCCCCTGCTCGGAGATCATCATCGACCAGGGACCTGGGGTGGGGTGTGGACGGCCGGAATGCAGTGTGGATTGCGGGTGCGACCGCTTCCTGGAACTCTGGAACCTGGTCTTCATGCAGTTCAATCGCGATGAGGAAGGGAAACTGCATCCCCTTGCGAAACCCTGTATCGACACCGGTATGGGGTTGGAGCGCATTTCCGCCGTTCTCCAGGGTGTGAAGAACAACTTTGACACGGACCTGTTTGTTCCGATCATCAAAGAGATCGAGAAGATCGCCGCTCTCCCTTATGGAAAAGCCCCCCGATCAGACGTCTCCATGCGGGTCATTGCCGACCACAGCCGGGCCGCGACCTTCCTGATCAGTGATGGAGTTCTGCCCTCCAACGAGGGAAGGGGGTACGTCCTCAGGCGGATCATGAGAAGGGCCATGAGGCATGGCAAGATGCTCGGCATTGAAGATCCCTTTCTCTATCGGACCTCCTCGACGGTGATGGAGATGATGAAGGAGGCCTATCCGGAGCTGCGGGAAACCGAACCCTTCGTTTCTAAAGTAATCCGTAACGAAGAGGAACGTTTTTCCGAGACCCTCAACGCAGGGCTTAAGATCCTGCAGGACGAATTGGAACAGCTTCGAAAGACGGGCAGAAAGGTTCTTCCCGGGGAGGTGGCATTCCGCCTTTACGATACGTACGGATTTCCGATCGATCTCACGTCGGAGGTTCTTCAGGAAGACGGAATAACCATCGACGAAGAGGGATTTCAAACCCAGATGGAAGTCCAGCGCCAGAAGAGCAAGCAGGCCTGGCAGGGGATCGGAGAAGGGAAGGCCAGAGAGGTGTACCGCCGATTGGCGGGGGAAGGAGTGAGATCGAGATTCGTCGGCTATGAGGAAGTCCAATCCGATTCAAAGATCCTGAAACTGATCAAGGGGGATGAAACCGTTTCAGAGGCGGCAGAGGGAGAAGAGGTCGAGGTTGTCATGGAGTCAACGCCCTTTTACGGCGAGTCCGGAGGGCAGGTTGGGGATCGAGGCGTTATCTTCCAGGAGGCGTTCTCCTTTGATGTGACGGACACGGCGAAACCTGTGGAGGATCTGATCATTCATCACGGGAAGGTCAAAAGAGGATTGATCCGGGAAGGGTTAGCGGCCAGCCTCTGGGTGGACAGGAACCGGCGCCAGGCGATCGCCCTCAACCACACGGCAACCCATCTGCTTCAAGCGATGCTCAGGGAGGTCCTGGGAGACCACGTCCATCAGGCCGGTTCTCTTGTTTCTCCGGACAGGCTCAGATTCGATTTCACCCATTTCGCTCCCGTGGAAAAAGAGAGCCTCGACCGAGTGGAGGCCATGGTCAATGAGAAAATCCGAGAGAACATGAAAGTCGAGACAAAGGTGATGAGGGTCGAGGACGCCCTTCAAACCGGAGCCATGGCCCTCTTTGGGGAGAAATACGGCGAGCAGGTCAGGGTCATCAAGGTCGCAGACTTCAGCATCGAACTTTGCGGAGGGACTCACACATCACGAACCGGAGATGTCGGTCTCTTCAGAGTTCTTCACGAAACGGGGGTTGCTGCGGGCATCCGGCGCATCGAGGCGCTCACAGGAGAGAAGGCCTATCATTTTGTGAAAGAGGAGCAGCGGGAACTCCTTGAAATGGCTTCCTCCCTTAAATCGATTCCGGGAGAGTTATCTGCGAAGCTGGAACGATTGCTCCAGAGGCAGAAGGAGCTTGAAAGAGAAATCCTCTCCCTGGAGGGAAAGCTTTCGCATCAGGAAATTCTGGACCTGCTCCCGTCGGTCAGAGAGGTCAAAGGAGTCAGAATCCTCTCCGCCAAAGTGGAGGGAAAAGATCCGAAACGGTTGAGAGAATGGGTGGACCAGTTGAAAGCGAAAGTGGGATCAGGCATCGTCCTCCTGGGAAGCCGGACCGAAAACAGGGTCTCTCTAATGATGGGGATTACCCCGGACCTGACTCCACGATTCAATGCCAATGAACTCATTAAGAAGATCGCCCTCATGATTGGAGGGACCGGCGGGGGACGTCCGGACTTCGCCCAGGCCGGCGGGTCGGATGTCAAGAAACTGGATGAGGCGCTCAAGGCCATTGACAACCTTGTTTAACGATGTCATTGGGAAAGAAATCCCCCCATCTTCCTCTTGACAAAAGGGAGACAAGGGGGATTTTTTTATGAACGGAGAGCTTCACTTGTTGCCATTACTCTGAGAAAGGTATGGATGGATCATGACGGAGGTGAGAACCCGATTTGCACCGAGTCCGACAGGAGACCTCCATATCGGAGGGGCGCGGACTGCGCTGTTCAGCTGGCTTCTGGCACGCCACAGTGGCGGCAAATTCGTTCTTCGGATCGAGGATACCGACGTGGCCCGTTCCACCCAGGAGTCGATTCAAGTCATCCTGGATGCGATGACATGGCTGGGGATGGATTGGGATGAAGGCCCTTTTTATCAAACGCAGCGGTTTTCTCTTTATCGGGAAGCTGCGGCGGACCTCCTGAGCAAGGGAAAAGCCTATCGATGTTATTGCACTTCCGAAGAGCTGGACGAGAAGAGACAGGCCGCTCTTAAGGCTGGGCTCAAGCCCAAGTATGATCGGACCTGCCTCCATCGAGAACCGCCCTTTCCGGAAAAGCCTTTTGTCATCCGTTTTCTCTCGCCGGAGGAGGGAACCACGATCGTGGAGGATCTCATCCAGGGCCGGGTGGAATACGACAATCGGGAGTTGGATGATCTCATCCTTCTGAGGAGCGACGGGATACCGACCTACAATTTTTCGGTCGTGGTCGACGATGCCACCATGAATATCACCCACGTGATTCGAGGAAACGATCATCTCAACAACACCCCCCGCCAGATGCAGATCTATCAGGCGTTGGGGTATCCGCTCCCCCGGTTCGGCCATGTCTCTATGATCCTGGGTCCGGATAAAAAGAAACTTTCAAAGCGACACGGGGCTCAATCGGTGATGGAGTATCGGAACCTGGGATACCTTCCCCAGGCCGTTGTCAACTATCTGGTTCGATTGGGATGGTCCTACGGCGATCAGGAAGAATTTACCCGGGAGGAACTGATCGAGAAATTCAGTCTGGAGGCTGTGGGAAGATCGGCTGCGGCCATCAATCCGGGAAAATTGGATTGGCTGAATGGCCAGTATTTGAAGAGGCTTCAAGCAGAGGATCTCGCCGAAGCGGTCAAACCCTTCCTCGAGGCCAAAGGGTACTCCCTTGATGACCCGGACCTTCTGCGAAAAGCGGTTCTTTCTTTCAGGGAGCGCGTGAAGACGCTGGTGGAATTGGCGGATGTCTCCGAGTTTTACTTCCGGGAGAAGATGACTTATGATGAGAAGGCCGCAGCCAAATTCCTTATAAAAGAGGTCATTCCGGTTTTTGAGGAGATCATCTCTTCATTGCCAAAAGAAATACCCCTGAACAAAGAGGTGGGGCACCGCCTGGTTCAACAGTTGGCGGATGCGAGGGGAGAACCCCTGGTGAAGATCGCCCAGCCTCTTCGAGTGGCCTTGACGGGACGAAGCGCAAGCCCTCCCATCGATGAGGTTATGGAAATCCTGGGTCAGAACCGGGTAACCCGGCGGCTCCGGGCGGCCATCGAATATATTGAGCGAAGCTCTAACAACCAAGGTTAAGGTTCAGGTTAAAGATCGAAGTCACGAAAGACCGGACATAGTTTGACAGGCTCACCATGGCCGGTCACCCTGAGCTTGTCGAAGGGTGTCTAAGTCAATACGTATTAGGCCATGGATAGCGATAGATTCTCAGATGAGTCTGACCATGACAGCGGGATGATTCAATGAAACTCAAAGCCCTTGAGGCCACCGGCTTCAAATCCTTTGTAGACCGGCTTCATCTTTCTTTTCCGGGAGGCATTACAACCATCGTTGGACCGAATGGTTGTGGAAAATCCAACGTTGTGGATGCCATCCTCTGGGTCATCGGCGAGCGGAGCGCCAAACACCTTCGGGGAAAGTCCATGGAGGATGTGATCTTTGGGGGAACGGACGGGAGGAAACCCCTGGGGATGGCGGAAGTGAGCCTCACGTTTTCGAATGAGGACAAGCTGGCCCCTTCGGCCTACGAAGCCTTCAGCGAAATCACCATCACACGGCGGCTTTTCCGGTCCGGGGAGAGCGAGTACCTGATCAACAAGGTACCCTGCCGGCTTCGGGATATCACGGATCTCTTCCTGGATACCGGCATCGGGGTCAATGGCTACTCGATTGTGGAACAGGGCCGTGTGGAGCGGCTCATCAACGCGAATCCCCAGGACCGGCGCTTTCTGATCGAGGAGGCTGCCGGCATCGCGAAATACAAAGAGAGAAAGAGGCTGGCCCTCCTGAAGATGGATGCCGCCACCCAGAATCTTCTCCGGATTCAGGATATCGTCGCGGAGGTCAAGCGCCAGATCACCACCCTCGAGAAGCAGGTCAAACGGGCGGAAGAGTATAAGACGATGCGGAAAGAGATCAAGGAGATTGAAATCCGCTTCGCCGTTCAGGATTATGCGGAGTTGTCCGAAAAGGCGGAAGCGATCCGGGGATATCTCAAGGCCCTTCGGGACCGTGAGCAGGATATCGCCGGCCAGACGGCGCAAGAAGGAAGCCTGGATCGAGGGGATGAGACTCAACCGGCTGGAAGAGGAAGAGAGGCAGAAAATCCTCCAGCAGGAGATCTTCGATCTGGGGCGGGCCATTCAGAAAGCGGAAAACGAAATGGAGTTCCTCCGGAGAGAAGCCGAGCGACTGAAGAAGCAGGAGCATCAGTCGCTCGAAGAGGTGCGCAATACCTTCCAGACCTGGAGGGGAACCCAGAGAGAGAGAAGGGAGACGGAACAGTTTCGCAGGGAGTTCGAGGAGGAACGCGACCGGAATGAAACCGGACGGAGAGAGAAGGAATCCCTTTTTGACCGAGTTGAAGGAAAGGTATCAATCGCTGTCAGGCCAGCTGGAGGAAGAGAAGGGCGCACTGATTGACACCTTCACCTCCCTGACCTCTTTCAAGAACCGTCTTTCCCATCTGGAAGAGAGAAGAAAAGATCTTCAGAAACGGATGCGGTCCCATGAAGAGGAATCAGAAGGGGTGAGGGAGAGACTTTCCCGGCTCGAGATCTCCCTGTCCGAAACGGCCCGCGACAGGGAAGAGGGGCGCTCCGTTCAATCTGGCCCTTCAGGAAGAGAGAGTCCGGTGGGAACGGGAGCTTGAAGAACTGCGTCAGGTATTTCGAGAGAAGCAGCGGGAAGGCGCTTCTCATCGAAGAAACATTGCGGCAGGACTCCTCCCGTTATCTTTCCTTGAAAGAACTTCAGGAGAATTTCGAGGGCTATGAGAAGGGGGTCCGGTCGATCCTTCTCGAGAAAAAGGAGGACCGGCAGAAATGGGACGGAGTTCTGGGGGCCGTAGCCGATATCCTGGAGCCCGACCCGCAGTATGTGGTCCCCCTGGAGGCCATCCTGGGCCAACGGCTGCAGTTCTTGATGGTTGAGAATGAAGAGAAAGGTGTCGAAGCGATCGACTTCCTTAAGAGACAGGCCCTTGGCAGGGTCGGCTTTCATTCCGAGGGGGGTACGGGGAAGAGGAAATGGGAGAGAATCGGCCCTATTCCGGAGAGGGGGAGCTGCCCCTTCCCCTTTCGCAGTTTATCGGGGTGAAAGAGGGATTTGCCGCCATCGCCGATTACCTGATCGGAGATGTCGGTGTCGTGAAAGGTTGGGAAGAGGCTCTTCTCTGGATGAAAAAGGAGGGAGGTTTCAAAGCCCTTGTCACCCTGGAGGGGGATGTCTTCGAGCGGTCCGGAATCATCTTGGGCGGAAGCCGTGATCAGGGGCTTGGTCTGCTGGAACGGCGGAGAGAGATTCGGGATCTGGAAGGGAAAGTCCGGGAAGAAGAAGAAAGGCGTCGAGAAGCTTTGGAGGCTGAGAAACGCCTCGGTCAAGAGATCCAGGAGAAAGAGAGGAGGCTGGAAGAAAGAAAGAGGGAGCTTCAGGAAAAGGAGATTGAACTTCTCCACCGGGAAAGGGATCTGGAAGGGCTGACCAAAGAGATCTCCCAGGTTCAGCAGAACAGGGAGGTGCTCCAGTATGAATGGAACCAGTTCGAGGAAGAGCAGGGGGAGTTGAACCAGGAAGAGAGAGGGATCCACGGACAGGTCGAGGCCCAGGAATTGCTCAGGATGGAGCAGGAAGAGAAGGTTCAATGTCTGAAAAGGGATACCGAGGCATTGAGGGCGGAGACCGAGCAATTGGGCGGAGAGATCACGGAGAGGAAAGTCCGGCTGGCCTCCCTGGAGGAAAAGCAGCGGGGGCTGGAAGCGCAGGGCCGTCGCCTGTCCGAATCCCTGGCCCAGCAGAAGGAACAGATTCTGAGAAAAATCAGAGAGATCAGGGAAGGTCGGAGAGAAGTCTCTTCCATCCACGCCAACATTGAGCAGCAGGAAAAAGATCTGGAGAGCAGCCTGGCGGTTTATCGGCAGAAAGAGGAGGCCCTCACTGTTCAAAAGGAGAGAGTGGATGCCCTCTCAAATGAGTGGAAAGAGGCGGAGGCCTCGTCCAGATTCCTCCGCCGGGAGCTGGACGAGGTGCGGGAAAAGATTCATGAGGAAGAGATGCGGATGTCGGAGATTCAGTTGAAACTTCAGCACCTTCAGGAGTCCATCAGGGATCGTTACGGGACGTTTCTTTCATCGGCCCTGGGGGCTTCCCGGGAGGGTCTTCCGCGGGAAGAGATGTCCAAACGACTGGAGGAACTGAAGAAGGCCCTGGAAGGTCTTGGCGAGGTGAACCTGATGGCCCTGGAGGAATATCAGGAGCTCAAGCAACGGCACGACTTCCTGTCGGAGCAGCAGGCGGATCTTCAGCAAGCCCTTGATCTGCTGAAAAAAGCCATTCTTCGGATCAATCGAACGACCACAAAACGGTTCGTGGAAACGTTTCACCTTGTGAATGAAAGGTTCAAAGAGGTATTTTCCCGGCTCTTCAAAGGGGGACAGGCCAGCCTTCTGCTCATGGACGAACAGGATCCGTCGACCACCGGGATCGATATCCTTGCCCAGCCCCCAGGAAAGAAGCTTCAGAATATCGATCTCCTCTCGGGTGGAGAAAAGGCGCTTGTTGCCATTGCCTTTCTTTTCGGGCTCTTTATGATCAGACCCACACCCTTCTGCTTTCTGGATGAGATCGATGCGCCCCTGGATGATGCCAATATCAACCGGTTTATCGGATTGATCAAGGAATTCTCCCAAACGTCGCAGTTCATCCTGATTACACACAACAAGAATACGATGGAAGCTGCCAACACCCTTTACGGAATCACCATGGAGACCCCCGGGGTTTCAAAAGTGGTCTCGGTCCGGTTGAATTAACCCCGATCGTTCGAAGCTGTATGAACGGTAGCCGCAGCCTTCAGGCTGCGATATCACGCTCCGGCAATGACCGGAGCGCCTGCCAGTCTTGATGACGGATGATGAATCAGCGGAAAAATTGACAGCGGGTATTTTTTGTGAAATAGTGCCCTGAGACCTTGCCATCAAATTCAAGAAAGGGGGAAAAAAGAGATGAAATATTGGAACGAGAAGTTCGAAACCATGCCCCTGGACGAGAAGAGGAAGCACCAGCTGGAGAACCTCAAGAAGAACCTGAAATGGGTCTATGACAAGGTTCCATTCTACAAGAACAAATTTGATGAGAAAGGCGTCCGGCCCGAGGATCTCAAAACCCTGGAAGATCTTTCGAAGTTTCCGTTCACGGTGAAGACGGACCTGAGGGATCATTATCCGTTCGGCCTCTGTGCCGTCCCCCTTTCCAATGTGGTCAGGATCCATGCCTCCTCCGGAACCACGGGAAAGCCCATCACCGGTCCCTATACGCCAAGCGACCTCGAGCAGTGGACGGAATGCATGGCCCGAAATCTCTATGCCGCGGGCATACGGTCCAATGATATCTGCCAGAATGCCTACGGAATGGGGCTCTTTACGGGAGGTCTCGGCATGCATCAGGGGGCGACCCGGATCGGCGCTGCGGTCATTCCGATCTCCTCGGGTCAGACGGAAAGGCAGGTTCTCGTCATGCAGGATTTCGGAGTCACGGCACTCCTGTGTACGCCGACCTATGCCTTGACGATTACAGAGAGGGCGGACGAGATGGGGGTCAAGATCAGGGACCTGCCCCTGCGGATCGGTGTCTTCGGGGCCGAGCCCTGGACGATTGAGATGAGGAAAGAGATTGAGCAGCGGATGGGCATCAAAGCCATGGAAGCCTATGGGTTGACCGAATTCGGCGGCCCCGGCACGGCCTTTGACTGTATCGAGCAGAACGGCCTTCATATCAACGACGACCACTTCATCGCGGAGATCATCGATCCGGTGACGGGAGATGTCCTTCCCGTTGGGAAGCAAGGGTGAGCTTGTCTTCACTGCAATCCAGCGGGAGGCCATGCCGCTTATCCGGTACCGTACCCGGGATATTACCACCCTCCGCAAAGAGAAATGTGAATGCGGTAGGACGCTTATCCGGATGGATAAGATCTACGGCCGGAGCGATGACATGTTGATTATCGGAGGGGTCAACGTCTTTCCATCCCAGATCGAAAGCCTGCTTCTCGATATGGAAGAGGTGGAGCCTCAGTATGTCATCATCGTCAGGAAGAAGGGATACTTGGATCAACTCCATGTCGATGTGGAATCGAAGAAGGAAACCTATGACCTCGGTCCTCAGAAGATTGCTGAGGTAGAGAAGAAAGTGGAGACCCGAATCCGCGGGATGATTGGTATCAGTGTGAAGATCAGGCTCGTCCCGCCCAAGTCGATCACAAGAAGCGAAGGAAAGGCCAAGAGGGTCATCGACGAACGAAAACTCTAATAACCAAGGTTAAAACTTGATTCAGGCTAAGGTTAAGGTTTGAAAACCAGGCGAAGGCAGATCTCAAAAGTGTTGGAAATAAATCCTTAGATTAGGTCATGTAAGAACCTAAGGCAGAAAGACCGGAAGACGGTTGGGTGCGTCCCCCCTGATGACGTGAAGACTGAGAATCTGAGGAATTTCTATGGATCGAGAAGCCCTAAAAGAACTGAGTGCCATTGCAAACGGACCGTTTGAAAGATTAAGGGCCTGGAAATCCAGGACGGGAAAGGGGATCATCGGCTCCACCCTGGCGGATGTGCCGGAAGAGCTTGTCCACGCAGCAGGCCTTCTACCCTTTACGATTTTAGGAACGAATCTGCCGATCCGTCACGCGGCTTCTCAGCTACCCGACAACTGTTGTTCTCTCGACCGAAGCAATCTCGAGCTTGTCCTGACCTATGCGAAGGACTTCTTCGGCGGGTTCATCCTGCCCCAGGTGGATGACACCTCGCAGCACCTCTCCGACATCTGGAGGCGGAGTGTCCCGTGTGACTATTTTGAGTCCTTCTTAATTCCCCGTCAGGTGAATCGGCCCAGCGCCAGGAGCTGGCTGAGAGATGAAATCCGGAGATTGAAAGGGAGCCTGGAAAGTTATACCGGGAGGGTGATTACCGACGAAGCCCTCCGGAAGAGTATCCATATCTAAACGAGAATCGAAGCATGTTGAGAGACCTTTATGAAAAGGCCCGGCGCTCTCCTTTCCTTCTCTCCAATCGAGAGCGCTTTGAGACGATCAAGTCCTCCATGTTTTATCCCAAGGAGGAACACAACGACCTGCTCCGGCGACTCCTGTTCTCATGCCGGACAAGGGGGAGAACGTTTCCGGCAAAAGCAGTCCCGGGAGAAGGAAGATCTTCTCCATTACGACTGATTCTTTCCGGGGTGGTCTGGGAACCTCCCGAGATTCTCTCCATTCTTGACGAATCCGGAGCCCTGGTCGCTGGAGATGATCTCTGCGAAGGGACCCGGTACATCGAAGCGGATGTGCCCGTCGAGGGGGACCCCATGGATGCCCTGGTGGAGCGCCACTTCAAGAAGGGGCCGTTTTCTCCCATCCATGACGAAGGGGAGAAGATCCTGGGCAATCTGCTTCGCTTGGCAAGAGACGGCAGTGCGGACGGCATTCTCTACATCCATATCAAGTTCAACGAATCTCAGGACTATGACCTCCCTGATTTGAAGAGAGCGCTCGACAGGGAAGGAATTCCCATGCTGGTCCTGGACACCGAGTTCCAGACCACCCATCTTGCCCAGATGAAAACAAGGATTCAGGCCTTTTTGGAATCATTGCCTGCCCGGCCTGCCTCTCGGTAGGCAGAAGGGTGGAAGGAGACAGAAGACCCATGCCCGGGAATGAGAAGGAAACAAGGCCGAAGGCCAAGGACCTGATGAAAAAGCTGACCCAGGATTATTACCAGGGGGCTCGGCATGCCCATGAAATGGGGAAATTGATCGGCTATACAACGGCCGTCTCACCGGTCGAGATTTTCTATGCCCATGATGTCATTCCGATCTACCCGGAGAATCATGCGGTGATGTGTATCACCAACCGGATGGCGGCAAAGCTTTCCATGGCTGTGGAGCGGTTGGGTTATACCAGTCACCTCTGTGCCTATGCCCGGAGCGACCTTGGGTACAGGGAATTGAAAGAGAGCCCCATTGGGGGCATTCCCGATCCTGATCTGTTGGTGGCCTGTAATGCCCAATGCTTCACGCTGACCAAATGGTTTGAGGTGCTTTCGCGGCGATACCAGCTGCCGGTCTTTGTCTTCGATACCCCTCATTATATTCGGAAGGCGGAGGCGAGGAAGAATATCCTGGCCTATGTTGAGAAACAGCTTTACGAGATGATTGAGGCCCGAAGAGAAGACGAGAAGATATTTAATATGGACCGGCTCCGTGAGGTGATGCCCTATTCGAATGAGGCGTGCAGGGGGTATAAGGCATTTCTTGACCGTGGCTTCCCACAAACCTTCTCCCATTTCGATCTTCGATACGCTCATCCACATGGCCATCAATGTCTATCTGCGGGGACCCCCGAGGCGGCTCGATTATTACCACAAGGTCCTGGTGGCGGAATTCCAGGAGAGAAAGTCTCCAGGGGATCGGTGCGGTAGCAAAAATGAGAAGTTTCGCCTATACTGGGAAAACCTCCCTGTGTGGTTCAAAGTGCAAAGACCATTTCAACCTTCTTGCCAGCCGCGGCGCCAACATCCTCACATCCCTTTATACACAGACGTGGTGTTATGAATTTGATGTCCGGGACCCGATCGAAGCCTGGCAGAGAATTACGTTTCGGTCTTTTCCAATGTGGAGTTGGAAGAAAGGGCGGAACGGCCGTAGAACTCTACCGGCGGTATGCCTTGAACGGGACGATCATGTTTCTCAACCGGAGCTGCAAGGCCGTCACCTTCGCCATTCCGGAGATCCGGAAGATCATTACGGAGAGAACAGGAATACCGGCCCTCGTCTTTGAAACCGACATGGGAGATCCGCGGTTTTACTCCGAGGCGCAGATCAAGACCCGTCTCGAAGCCTACCTTGAGACGCTGGAAAAAGGGAAGCCGCGGCCTGAACGGAATTTTCACTTCACGCACTTCACGCTTGACAAATGGGGAAGGTTTGTTAGACTTGAAATTTAAAGGGTTCGTAAATGAACCTATTCTAAGTCAAGAAGAAAGGGGGTGAAAGAGGGGATGAAGAAAAGTATTTTGACTGTAGGTCTTCTTGCATGCTTTGTTCTTTCCGTCTTGGTGGTAAGTGGGGTATTGGCGGCAAAGGACGTGGTGGGAATTCAATGCTTCTAACGGGGAGGGAGTTCACTCACAAGAAGCATGCAGACGCTCTGAAGATCGACTGCATGGCAAGTGTCTACCACACTTGGAAGGCGGGAGAGACAAGCGGTAAGCTGTGCCTGGAGTGTCACAAGGCCAAAGCAGAAGGAAAGGCGGTTGCTGCCAAAGATGCCTTTCACAAAGACTGCAAAGGCTGCCATGATGACGCAAAAAAAGCAAACAAACCGGCTGGCCCGACAGGGTGTACTCAATGCCACGTGAAGGCCAAGTGAAAGACCGAGCATTCGTTTAAGCTGAGGAGCCAAACGATATTGGAAAGACAGAAAGGGGTAATTCCGCCATGGAATTACCCCTTTCTGCTTGACACAAAAGGATAATTGATGTTAAAAATTCAATGCTTCCCTCATAATTGGAAGATTTGGAAGTTGAGACTGTTTCCTGTCGAATGCCCGGTGATCTGTCGAAAAGTTTTCCGCAACCCACCCCATTACTTAGGAAGTCTATGAAAGAGCCGAAGCCAAAAACCGACAAAGAAAAGAGCGTCTATTCCCTTTTTTTGAACTGTTTCGCTCCGTTAAGTTGACGATTTTTCTTCTTATTCTCCTTGCCCTTCTCTCGATCATCGGCACGGTCATCATGCAGAATGCTTCGAGCGAAGAGTATGTTCGGCGGTACGGGGAAACGCTCTATGAATTGCTGGACTTCTTCAATCTTTTCGACATGTATCATTCTTGGTGGTTCAGCGCCATTCTTCTCTTGCTGGTGATAAACCTCTTCGCCTGTTCGATCCATCGGCTTCCCGGGATTTTGGAGCCAGATGGTCCGGGGTCCGGTCCCGACCGGATTGGAAGATTCAATGGCTCGGACTCTTCCTTACGTCGAGAAAGTTCGTGTTCAAGGGTTAGCCTCCGGAATGGAGGATCAGATCCGGTCGAAGATCAAAGAGTGGTATAGGAATGTTAAGCGAATTGAAACTCCCTCCGCCGTCACACTTTTTCGAGAGAGGACGACCCTCGAACTCGGGGTTTCGATCTCCCACCTCAGCATCCTGATCATCCTGATTGGGGGTCTGATGGGCTCCCTCTTCGGGTTCAGGGCCTTCGTCAATATCCTCGAAGGAGAAACGGCCGACAGGGTCTTTGTGAGAGGGGCAAAGGGAGAACATTCCTTATCCTTTTCCTTTGGCTTGCGGCTGGACGATTTTAGATTTCTTTCTTACGACCTTCCCCGTCCGGAGAAACTTGTCAAAGAGTACTCCAGCGTCATCTCGGTCCTGGAAAACGGAAAAGAAGTCCTGAAGCAGACCGTCAGAGTCGATCATCCGCTCCATTACCAGGGAATCGCTTTCTATCAGTCCAGTTACGGAGCCCTTCACGAAGTCAGCCTGGGGGTTAGGGGAGGGAGGAAAAGAGAAGATGGTCGTAAGGGCTTTTGAGGGCGACACCGTTCCCATCCCGAACAGCAATGCACAGGTTCGGATCTTGAGATACGCCCATGACGTTCCCAATTCCGGAGAAGGGGTTCAGGTTGCTCTGTTTAAGCCGAATGAGAGGCCGAGGGCCTTCTGGGTGCTGAAGGGGGCTTCTGAATCCGATCAACAGAGAGGTGGAGATTTCTTTCTTACCCTTGAGGGAGTATCGGAAAAAGAGTATACGGGACTTCAGGCAACGAAAGACCCCGGTGTCTGGGTGGTCTGGACCGGGTGTGCGTGATGGTCCTGGGTTTCATCGTCTCCTTCTTCTTTTCCCATGAGAAGATCTCGGGTCCGGATTCCAAAGGCGTCCGGAGGGGAAGTCCTCTTCGCCGGGTCTGCGAGCAAGAACCGAATGAATTATGAACAGAAATTTCAGGAACTTGTAGAGTCGTTTCGCAAGCGGGGAAAGACGTCGTGAAGAAAGAGGTCCGTTCCATCGTCATCACAGGTTATGGCACGAATTGCGAGATGGAAATGGCCCATGCCTGCCGATTGGCCGGGTCTGAAGTGGTTGATATCGTTCACATCAACGAGTTGATCCTCGGTGAAAAACAACTCCATGATTACCACTTCCTGAATCTTCCGGGAGGTTTCTTGGACGGCGATGATTTGGGAGCAGCCAAAGCCGGGGCAAATCGGATCCGCTATGCAAACATCTCCGGCGGAGAAGAAAGGCTCTATGACCAGGTTGTACGGTTTATGGATGCAGGAAAACTGAT
>CAVSVC010000043.1:0-23138 GCA_963731045.1 uncultured delta proteobacterium
AGCCAATCTTTTCAATAACTTACAAAATCGTGTGATTATCTCAATAACCTTGTTTACTGCTATTTTCCCACTGTTTTGAATTTCGCAATGGACCCACGGGCCTTTCAGTAACCCGGCCATGTCCCCTGCCCTGCGCTGTCTGGTTTTCTGAATAGGCCACCTCCCTCAAAGATCTTTTTATCATGTTTTGATCTAAGTCAAGGAAACCCTGCGCTCATTTGTTATCATTGAACCATACGCGACGAATTTGATAAAGGAGGAAACCGGTGAAGAGAGCAGAGTTGATGATCAGGACTTGGGGGCGATGTCTGGGTATCCTTCTCCTAATATCGACATCCGCCCTCCCCCAGGAAGTCACGAAATTGAGTAAAGACTCGGACGATCTCCCTCAGAGAAATCGATCAGAGAGATCGGTTGAAAGGTTTCTTTTATCTGTTATAATTCCTTCTAAGAACACCTCTTCATGCTTTCCCTGAATAGGCTGCGTCGGTGAAAGGAGATCCCCATGAGATCAAAGAAGCTCATCCCATTGCTTATGATCACAGGTGTTCTTGGAATTTGCCTCATTGCCGTTTCAGCATGGGGCCAGTCCGGGAACCTCGTCAAGGAAGAGATGTTGGTCCTTGATCCTGCTTTCAAAAAGACCATTGATGCCGTGGTACTCGGAGACATGAGAATCGTCAAATCGTCAATGCGCGAGGTCCATGAGGCAAGGGAAGAGGTTGAGAAAGCGGTCAAGACTGGGAAAAAGACTCACGCTCCGGAAAAACCAGGATCGGTTGAAGGAATTTCTTGAACTCGATGACAAATTCCATGAAGAGTTCGAAGCTCTCGAAAGGGCTGCTGAATCCGGGAACAAAAAGAGGGTCCAAGTGCAGACTCACAAACTGCTCGATGCCTGTGTGGTCTGCCACGAGAGGTTTAGGAAATGAGACGCCTTCTAACCCTCCTATTCCTCATCGTCGTGTGTCCCTCTCTCATCACGTGTGTCGGCCCTCTTAAAAAGGTGGAAGAGCCCATCGACCCGGGGTTCTGCATCAATTGTCATCAAGGGGTGACGCCGGGAATTTTCCAATCCTGGGCGGAGTCGAAACACGCAAAGAAAGGAGTCCAATGCGTCTCTTGCCACATCGACCACCAGGCCGCTTCCGAACAGAAGGCCATGGTCTTTCCTGAGAAATGCGGGGAATGCCACAAAAAAGAACTGACCGACTTTCGGAAGAGCCGTCATTCCATTGGCTTCGACCGGATGCGAATCCAGGGAGAATACCTCGGTATTCCGCAGGAGATCCGTGCTGCCTTCTGTGAACGCTGCCACATCATCCAAAAGCGATGCAACAGCTGCCACACGTCTCACGGGTTTTCCTTAAAGGAGGCCAGGGGGCCCGATGCCTGCGGAAGTTGTCACCTCGGCCCGGATCACCCTCATAAAGAGATGTACGAAACCTCCCTGCACGGGACGATCTACAAGGTCACCCAAGATCCGGAACGGGCCCCGCGTTGTGTGACATGCCATATGCCCAACGGGACCCACAACTCCAGTTTCGGCATTGCCCGAGGGCCGGCTGGAACACGTACAGAAGTTGTGGATCTAAAGGAAACTCCGATTTCTGAAGAAGAAGTGGCAAGGAGACGGGAGGAGATGATCGGGGTCTGTACGAAATGCCACTCCAAACGCTTTGCCCGGGAACAGCTGGAGAACGCAGACCAGGTAAGAGAAGAAGGGTTTCAGTTATTGGAGAAGGGAAAGGAGGCCATCCGGGAGATTGAAAAGGAAGGATTGATCTATCCCCCCGTTACGGAGAGGATGCCTCATCCAACCGAGGGAAGGACCATGGTCCTTGCCGATCCTCAACTCTACATCGGGACCTCCCACATCGAAAGGCTCTTTTTCACGATGTTTAAGTTCCACAACATCAGGGTTGGGAAGAGTGGTTACCATTTCAGCCCAGCTTACACTCATGGTCAGGGTTGGACTGAGATGCAGATGGACTTGATTGATATCAAAGAAGAAGCACACAAATTGAGAGAACTATTCAAAGAAATGAAGAATTAGAAAGAACCCGAAGGAGGTCCTCCGTGCTGAGAAAGGTCACTTTGCTATCCATCATCCTTTACGCGGGATTCTTTTCCGTCCTCGTATCGGCAGAGGAGAAGATCGGCGATTGCCTGGCCTGCCATCAAAAAGACACCCGGGGTATCTTTCAGTCATGGGTGAATAGTAAACATGCCCAGAAGGGGGTTGATTGCATCACCTGTCATAAGAACCACGATGAAGCCAGAGTGAAAAAGGCAGCCGTTGAACCCGAGGTCTGCGGCAAATGCCATAAGGAGAAGTTCTATGAGTTCAACCAGGGAAAGCACTCCGTCACCTGGGACCGAATGAAGGAACACGGCCAGTACAAGGCTCTTCCCGGATCATTACGAAAAGCCTTCTGCGAACGATGTCACGCCATCCAGAACAAATGTAACAGTTGTCACACCTCCCATTCATTTAAGGCTGAAGAAGCGAGAGAACCCGAAGCCTGTAAAAAATGCCATACGGGGCTGGCAGGTCCCCACGATGAGATGTATGCCTCCTCTCTCCATGGAACGATTTACGCGGCTGAGAAGAACCCGGTCAGAGCTCCCAACTGCGTCACCTGCCACATGCATCAGGGAGACCACAATGTCAGCTCTGGAATCGTCTATGATTCCTGGGGCAATCCTGTGGACAAGGAAGGACGGACGCTTCCGCCGGCAGAGCAGGAGGAAATAAGAAAACAGATGATCAAGAACGTCTGCTTTCAATGTCACATCAAGTCCCTCACCCTGGAGCGTTTTGAACTGGCCGACCAGGTCAAGAAGAGGGCCAAAGAAGTCCTATCGGAGGCGGAGAAGGTCATTCGGGAATTGGAGCAAGAAGGAATTCTTCCCCAGGGAGTGGAGCTGGGAAAGGACCAGCTTCATCAGGAGACCTCCCGGATCGAAGTCCTCTATTACAGGATGTTCAGGTTCCACAATATCTATACCTGGAAGGGAGCCTACCACTTCAGCGCCGATTTTGCACACTGGTATGGATGGGCAAACCTTCAGATGTCTCTGATTGAAATCAAGGAGGAAGCAAGAAAGCTGCGGGAGTTGAAAAAAATGAAGAAGTGACCGTACCACCCGACTGATTCAATCCTGCATAATGACGGCTCCGACGCTCCCGGAGATTCTCCTGCTCTCTATTACTGACCCTTTTAGAGTTTGGATCGGACAGATACCCTCTTTCCTTTAGACAGGCAATCGGAATCCCTTTCAATCCTTCCGCTTTGCGGTTCAGAAAGCATGCCGTCTTTCCCCTCATCCTCCGAAAGATCCGCCTTCTTCCTTGCAGCCCAAATGGGAATGCAGAGTATTTCCCGGACAAATGCAGTTTTCACCTCATTTCCGTTTCGAGGTTTAAAGGCTACATTACCCTATAGAGATCAGAGGAGAGACAGGGGAAGACCAGAATGATCCCGAGCATAGGAACTTGCTCTGAAAGTTCCTGAACCCAGCAATAAAAGGAGGAAATATGTTTGGTATCGGCATGCCGGAGTTATTGATTATTCTTGTCATTATCATGGTCATTTTTGGCGCAGGCAAGCTTCCGGGCATCGGAGAGAACCTGGGAAAGGCTATAAGAGGCTTCAAGAATACAACCAGGGAAATCGACGAAAGCGGAACAGCCCTCAAGAAAGCTGGTCCAATTCCTGAGGAGAAGTAACAGAACGATGGAACACATACCCCCCGGCAAAGCCTGCAATGCCGGGGGTTTACCCTAACGGTTCATTAGAACATCTGACGCCTTGACCTTGCGTAAGTATCTGCAATACGGGCTATCTTTCAGGTCAACGGCCATAAACACCGAATCGTGGTCCCCTCCCCTTTGACCGATTCAACACTGCAAACCCCACCCGAAAGCTGGGCTCGTTCCCTCATGGTGGAAAGCCCCAATCCTTTTCTGACAGTCTCCAGGTCGAACCCCTGGCCGTTATCTTGTATGGTCAACTGTATTTTAGCATCTTCCTTTCTGAGAGAAAGATTCACAAGAGATGCTTTGCTGTATTTTGAAATATTGTTCATGGCCTCCTGAGAGATGCGAAAGATCGGCGTTTTTAGAGAATCGGGGACTTCCTGCTCTGATATCTCCGATCTCCTTTTCGACAGAAATATGAGAATAGGTTTTTTGGTATTCCCGGCAAAACCAGTCCATGGCAGCGAATGATCCCCAGGTCATCCAGGATGGCTGGGCGTAAATCGGCCATGATTCGCCTGACTTCGTTATTAATCTCCATCACCTTCAAGCCGAGATCCTGCAGGGATTCAGGGGTGCCACGCCCCTCTTTCATCTCCTCTGTTATCTTCTCAATTCTGAATTTCATAGCGCTGAGAGAAGCGGCGATACTGTCATGAAGCTCTCCTGCAATTCTTTTCCTCTCGTTCTCCTGGGTTTTTAGACACTGGGAGGCAAAGTATCGAACCTGGGCTTCTGATTCTCGAAGGGTCTCTTCCAGAAGTTTGCGCTGGATAATCTCGGATCGAAGCTTTTCAACGGCTTCTGACAACTCAGAGGTCCGTTCCTGGACCCGCCTCTCCAATTCGTCATGCGCTTTTCTTAATGCCTCCTCAGCCCGTTTGCGCTCCGTAACAACCTCGCTGAAGAGGATGATGCCGCCAATCTCGCCGGAAGCGGTGCGCCAAGGATGGATCTCCCAGCGCACCCAGTCGAGTGTGCCGTCCCCCCGGGAAAAGGACTCCTCTTCGCACTTCTCCACGGCCCCGGCGAGGCAACGGCGATGGATTTGCTTCCACCGATCAGGCAGATCGGGGAACACTTCGTAGTGGCTCCTGCCGATGACGTCCGGGAGCGAGATCCTATAGTCGCTCAGGAAACGTCGGCTCGCGACCAGGTATCGCATGTCTCGGTCGAACATGGCCACCGCCGCCGGCGAATGCTCGACAAAGAGCCTCATCCGCTCTTCGCTCTGCCGCACCTCCCCCTCACTTCGCTTGATGTCCCTCAAGAGTAGATCATACGGCTTCGAAAGACCCGTCTCGATGATGGCTTTGTAGATGAAATAAAAAGAAAGGATCTTGAAATAATGACCGATCAAATTGGAAAGGCCGTAGGCATCAATATAAAGAGTGAAGCACAATTCAGAGGCAACGGTGAGAACGATGGACGAGATCACCCATCGCAGGACTGTCCGATCAAATTCATCACGATGCTTGATCAAGAAAACCACAGATGCAAGCAGGATCAAAGAGATGACGTATTCGCTGATCTTCTTAAATGGAGTCAGCCCCGAACCCTCGACGAAGCAGACCGGAAAGATATCCCAGTAAAAGATCGACATGAGGAGGAGTACGAAGCACGACGGAGTAGCCGAGGAGGATCAGCCTGACTCTAAACCGGCGCCGGAAGAACAGGGGAGCGATGAGAAGCGATAGACTTTCCATGTATCGGGCTGCGATCCAGAGCTGAGTGGCGAGATTCGTCTGATACCCCTTGAATATCGCCATCCCTTTGTAGCCAAGCATATGAACAAGATCCAGCCCGCCCACGAAAAGATAGGCAACGCCAATAAAGAGGAGATAGTTGTTATGATTAAACTGCCGGGAGTTCCAGGCGATCATGAAGATGCCGCAGGCAATGATGATCGAGAAGAGTTCGGCAATACTATGAAAGAGAAGGTAGTTGTAGAGGCCGCTGAGGTAGAGTCCGACCAATGTAAGCATCCCAAGAAGAAGCTGGGTAGAGTACTTTTTCAATGACGGCTCCGTGATCTTTGTTTTAGAAACGTTGGAATAGATAGAAGTATCCTGGGCTTTGCTTCAATCATTTGCAGGAATGCTTAATTTACCATCCCTCTCACAGGCAGAATACGCAGTAAATGTAGCCTACACGAGACTATTCTGCAAGGCGACCTGTTGACTTGCCCGTCAATGATACACGCGGGTTCTCGTCCAGTCAACGAAATTGGGGGTGAGGATCAACACGAATTAAAACGAAACCCGATGCAGGATTCAGTGTAGCGCCATGCTCAACAGCCCGATGATGCCTCCCCCTGCGATTAACCACGTTGAATTCACTTTGACCCGGATCAACAGCACAAAGGAGACAAGAGCAATAAAAATAGGAAGTAAACCAATGAGGGAGGCCCGTCCCAATTGCCAGGTGACGGCAGCCATCAAGCCGAGGGAGGACACATTGACGCCATCCAGCAGACTACTCACCCATACCGATCTCCTCATTCGGGGAATCAGCGGGTTGGAGATGGCGACAAAAACAAAGGAAGGAAGAAAGATGCCAAGCGTTGCGAGAAGGGACCCCGGTATGCCGCCAAGGACGTAACCGATGAACGTGGCCGTTGTAAATACAGGGCCGGGTGTCACCTGCCCGACAGCCACCGCGTCAAGCAACTGCCTGTCCGTGAGCCAACCCAGGCGGACAACAAAATCTGAACGGAGGAAAGCCAGGAGAACGTATCCGCTCCCATAGAGCACCGCACCGATCTTAAGGAATATGAAGAATAATGCCGAAAGACTTAAAGGAATAGCAACCTGCGACAATATGCCCACTCCGCCTAATGGAACGATCCATCCCCCCAACCCCTGCCCCTTAAGTCGCTGATAATTTTTGGCTGACATCACGATCAATCCGCCGGCGAAGAGCAGGGCGATTTCATTGACGCCCAAAAAGGATAGGACAACCACAATGACTGCGACCGCCACGGTGAGCGGCCCTTTAACAGCTTTTTGCCCCATGCTCCAGAGCGCTTGTGCGATAATTGCGATGACCACGGGCTTTATTCCATACAGGAGCCATTCGGCCTGGGGGGTAGCGCCGAATCGAACATACACCCATGCCAGGCATAGCACGATCACCATGGCAGGAACGATGAAACAGGCTCCCCCCGCAATCAACCCGCGCCATCCTGCCCGCAGAAACCCGATGTGGATTGCCATCTCCGTGGAATTCGGTCCGGGGATCAGGTTTGTGGCCCCCACCAGATCGAGGAATTCCTGCTCACTCAGCCATTTGCGCCGCTTCACCGTTTCATTGTGCATCAGGGCGATATGGGCAGCGGGTCCTCCAAAGGCAGTCATCCCCAGCTTAAGAAATAACGCAGCGACTTCGACTAGTCTCCGTGACATCGGGGATTCCTTACGTGCTCGGGCCGAAACCCGATCCCGATCAGTCTCGCCGGGATCCTTGCCAGAAGCGGGAAATGGGTACATCGTTTGTAGCCATGTCAGCTCCCGGTGAGGTCCACCCTGATCGTTACGCCTCAGAATGGGGAGTTTTTTGGGGGAGAGGGGATCGATCTCGGGATGCATCGGGAAAGGCGCAAACGGAGAGTCAACCGGTCTTCGCCAGCTTCTCCCATGCTTCTTTTGGCGTGCAGGTGGAGAGATAATACCCCGGCACGAGATCGCCACTCCCCTCTTCTATCTCAACCACAACAAATTTGTAATTCCGCGTCGAGGGGGAAGCCGGAGCGTCTTCGTCCGGTATCTTTGGCAGCCGGCCCGGCGGAGACATGAAGGTCAGGGGTCCAAGATTATCTTTGCACCATGAAATATCTTTTTGCCCCTTGAGATCCCCCTGATCGGGTTGAGTTCCGGGCCTTCCAAACCAGATTTTGGCCATAGATGGGTCCTTGTCGTATTAAGAAGAGAATATCAGACACAGAAAGGAAAAGTCAATCTATTCGCAGATGGGCAAATATCCCTTCAGTCTCAGGTGAACTTGCGCAAGAAGGATATTCTCAGCCTGAGAGGGACTATCTCCAAAACCGTGACTGAAGAGTTACATGGACGGGGGACGGTCTGAATTTGATTGACACACCCTTTCGCTCGAAGTTTTGCTGAGAAAAGAGGGAGAGAAAAAATGCTTTGAGTTACACAAGGTGTCGTGGTAAAAAAAGGAAAGATATTCACCGAGTATGAATTCGGTTGCCGATGAGGGTTGCGACCAGTGCGGAAACGATGGAGAGCTATGGAAGAACGTAGGAGACGATCAAGGCGCCCTTCAATGAGACTTGCGCACTTGCCTCTCTTCTGGCTTCTCAGCCTCATCATTTTCGGAGGCTGCGCCTCCCTGCCGAGAATCGACGACATTGACCAACGATCAGGTCCTCCGGACACTCCGAGGATCATCGGCTCCCGCGGTCAGTTGTCTCCCGAGGCAGCCAAAAGGATTATGGAACGGCTCAAGAAGCAAGTGGGCCCCATAGATATCCTCGAAACCCATATTTCCATAGTCGAATCGGTCAGCGGCAGCCCGCTGGTCGCCGGTAACAAGGTGACACTCCTTGTCGACGGACCGGGTACCTATGCTGCGATGTTTCAAGCCATTCAGAATGCAAAGGACCATATTCATCTCGAAACCTACATATTTGAAGACGATGAAGTCGGCCATCGATTTGCTGATCTGCTCTTACAAAAACAGGCAGAGGGCGTTCAGGTCAGTCTCATCTACGATAGCCTCGGATGTCTCAACACCCCCGCCCTTTTCTTTGAACGCTTGCGGAAAGGAGGAGTACAAACACTCGCATTCAATCCGATCAATCCTCTGAAGGTGGACAAACAAGGGCTCCTGACTCACCGGGATCATCGGAAGATCCTGATTGTGGATGGGAATGTGGCTTTTACGGGGGGGGTAAACATAAGTCAGGTTTATTCCAGCAGCAGTCTTTCGGATGAACGCCGTAAAAGGGATACTCGAGAATCCTGGCGCGACACCCACATACAGATCGAGGGGCCGGCAGTCGCCGAATTCCAGAAGCTCTTCCTGGATACGTGGGCAAGAGAACACGGACCTGCCCTTTCCAAACGAGACTACTTCCCCGTTTTAAAGAGGGAGGGAAGAGACCTGGTCGTGGTGATCGGCAGTACCCCCGGTCAGGAGAATCGAATCACCTATATCATGTACGTGACCGCGTTCATGGTTGCCCAAAACTTCATTCACCTGACAAATCCCTATTTCGTTCCGGACAAACAAACGGTTAAATCTCTGACGGACGCTGCACGCTGTGGTGTGGATGTGACGATTATCCTTCCGGGAAGGAGCGACGAACTCCCCGTTTTTTACGCGGGCCGATCTTTTTACACACACCTTCTAAAATCGGGGGTGAAGCTCTACGAGCACCGCAGGGGGATGTTGCACGCAAAGACTGCCGTGATCGATGGGGTCTGGTCAACCGTCGGATCGACCAATATGGATCTATGGAGTTTCTTGAGGAATGACGAAGTGAATGCGATGATTCTCGGCCAGGATTTCGCGACAGAAATGGAGGCAATGTTCGTGAAGGACCTGGAGGAGTCCGACCAGATCCTTCTGGAACAGTGGAAGAAACGGCCCTTCGGTGACCGCGTGAAGGAATGGTTTGCGCGTTTGTTGGCTCATTGGTTGTAGAAACGGCAGGAACCTTACGAAGAGCCTGAACCGGGCGGTTTCATTGTCCCCCTTCACGTTTCGATTCTTTGACGGCGGCCTGGAGGATGTCGTCGAGACGCTGAAGAAAACGGGAACGATCCTTCTTTTCAAAGGGGGCCGGGCCGCCCGTCATACTCCCCATATCGCGGAGATAGGCCATCAACTCCCGATTCGCAAGCGCATCACCGATCGATTCCTCGGAAAAGACGCGTCCCCTCGGATCGATGACCCGGGCTCCCTTTTCCAGACAGCGCGCAGCGAGAGGAATGTCCGCTGAGACCACGATATCGTTCCCTCTCACCTGCTGCACAATCCAATCGTCCGCGGCGTTGAATCCCTCTTCGACGATAACGAGTTTGAACAATTCTTCCTTCGGGATCCCCATCCTTGAATTGCAGACTAACGAGACTCTCAACCCGAAGCGTTTGGCCACCCGATAGACTTCATTCTTGACCGGGCAGCCGTCCGCATCCACGTAGATCGTGATCAATTGGCACTCCATTTATCGGAAACGTCCCGGCGGCCGGACTCGTCTCTCAATCTGGCGGCCAGGCTTTCCAGCTCGTCCCAGCGACGATAGGCTTCGTCCAGTTCTTTTTCCAGGACCTTCAGCCGGTCGGTCGCCTGCTTCAGTTTAACCAGATCGCGGCTCGCATAGAATTCAGAGGAACCGAGCATCGCCGTCAGGCGCTCCTTCTCCCCTTCCAAGGCCTCGATTGTCCCCGGCAGCGTTTCCAGTTCCCGGGTCTCTTTAAAGGAGAGTTTCTGTTTCGGCCTCGGGGGTCTTTCCGTCTTCTTCTTCTCTTCCTTCGGCACCGTCGATCCCGGCGGCTCAGCCGGAACGTTCCGCTGCGCGAGCCAGTCATCGTAACCGCCGACGTACTCCTGCAGGCGGCCTCCGCCCTCAAAGACCACCGTCGAGGTCACCACATTGTTGAGAAACTCGCGGTCATGACTGACCATCAGGATTGTACCGTTATACTCAACGAGCCTGTCTTCCAGCAGATCGAGGGTCTCGGCGTCAAGGTCGTTGGTGGGCTCATCCAGGACAAGCACGTTTGACGGGACGATGAAGAGTTTCGCCAGCAGCAGGCGGTTCCGTTCGCCGCCGGAGAGAGAACTGACCGGCGACATGGTCCGCTCGGGAGAGAAGAGAAAATCCTGAAGATAGCCCACAACATGGCGTGAGCCGCCGTTTACGGTGACCATGTCGCTCCCCCCGCCGATATTCTCCCTCAGGGTTTTCTCTTCGTCGAGCTGTGCCCGGAGTTGATCGAAATAGGCGATCCGGATCCCGGCGCCCAGACGGACCCTTCCCTTCTGAGGTTCAAGATCCCCGAGAAGGATCCTGAGAAGGGTCGTCTTGCCGGAACCATTGGGCCCGAGGATGCCGACCTTGTCCCCGCGGAGAATCGTGGTAGAGAAACCCTCGACGATCTTCTTATCTCCCCAGGCAAAGCAGACGCCTTCGGCATTCACAACCATCCGGCCGCTCCGCTCCGCTTCCTGGATGACGAGCCTTGAGACACCTGCCTGCTCCTGCCTGCGTGCCCGCTCCCGGCGCATCTCAACCAGGGCCCGGACCCTGCCCTCGTTCCGGGTGCGCCGCGCCTTGATTCCCTGCCTGACCCAGGTCTCCTCCCTGGCCAGTTTCTTGTCAAATTCCTGCCAATTCTTCTCTTCCGCATCCAGCAATGCCTGCCGGCGTTCGAGGTAGGTCCTGTAACCGCAGGCAAAGGAGAGCAGACGGCCCCGGTCGATTTCCACGATCCGTGTGGCCAATCGCTGGAGAAAGGCCCGGTCGTGGGTGACAAACATGATCGTCTTTTCATAGCTGAGCAGGAAGTCCTCAAGCCAGAGAATGGTACCGATATCAAGGTGGTTGGTGGGCTCATCCAGAAGCAGAAGGTCCGGATCGTTCACCAGGGCCCTTGCCAGAAAAACCCGTCGCTTCAACCCCGCAGACAGGACAAGGAAGCGGGCATTCTCATCCAGTCCGGTCCTTGCGATGACAGTCTCCACCCGCTGGTGAAAATGCCATGCGCCCGATGTCTCAATCCGGTGATGGACCCGTTCGAGCTTCCGGATCAGGCTGTCATGACCGCCCCGCCCGATCTCAAGGGTCAGGTCGTGGTACTCTCCGAGCAGACCGGCATGGGCCTCGCCGCCGGAAGCCACCACGTCATAGACCGTCCCCGGCAGGTCGTCCGGCACGTCCTGGGGCAGTATGGCCGTTCTCACCCCGCCGTTATGAACAATCCCTCCCGCGTCGGGAACGATCTGACCGGCCAGCAGCTTCATCAGGGTCGATTTGCCTGACCCATTCCGCCCCAGCAGGCCGATCCTTTCGCCCGCCTCGATCTGGAGCGTTACGCCGTCCAATAACCGCGGTCCGCCGAAACTGATGGAAAGATCATTGATCAGGATAAGCGCCATGTCTTATCAGTATAGCCGGGAAAGCACAAGATTCGCCCAGCCCGGTGGCATCCCCGGCTTCGCTGCCATGGGGGCAGATGAATCGCAACCATCGCGGGGGCGTTATAAGGAACGCCCGTGCATTGACACGGGGTAGGATCTGTGTTTTGAATAAGCAGAATGCTCTTTATTTGGCGGCTTTCACCCTTATCCATGGACAAGAATGATGACAACAGATCCTATTTCCATTCCGATTCTTGCGGCGGGACGCGGCTGGCTCGTCGTGGAGAAGCCGGCCGGCCTGAGCGTAGAGGAGAGGCGTGAACAGGACCTCTGCTCCCTTCTTCGGTCCCGGATCAAGAATGACCCGGACCTCCGGAAAGAAATCGACTGTGATCCCCGGTTCGGAGTCCATCCCGTCCACCGCCTCGACCGGGAGACGAGCGGGGTCGTCCTCCTGGCCTGCCGGCCGGAAACCTTCAGCTACTTCGCCAGACAGTTCGAACAGCACAGGGCCCGGAAGCGTTATGTCGCCCTCCTCCACGGAGAGGTCCCCGAGACCTGACGGAAAGGACGGCTGGGGCCGCTGGACCTGGCCCCTGTCCAGGGAGGCAGGGGGCCGTCTCCATCCCGAAGGTCCGGGCGAAGCGGTCCCGTGCGAGACCCGTTTCCGCGTCCTTCGCCGGAGCGCACATTACACCCTCGTCGAGTGCGACCTTCTGACCGGCCGCAAGCACCAGATCCGCCGCCACGCCCGGCTTTCCGGCCACGCCGTGGTGGGCGATGACCGCTACGGCACCCCCCGATCCATCAGGTTCCTCCGCGAGGAGATGGGTTTCACCCGTCTCGCTCTCCATTCTTTTTCTCTTCAGGTCCGAACTCCCCCGGCAGCGGAGGACCGGATGTTCCAGTCCCCGGCCATCCCCCCGGAAATCCTTCGCCTCCTGGAGGAAGACCGGGAGCAGTAGGGGCTGTACTACTAACGTGCGAAATTTTGAAATTTCATTAAACAAAAGCAGTGATCATCTCTCGCCCGCTTCGCTTGAGACCGCTGAGTACTCGGAGAGATCTTTTTTGTTTGACAGAGAGATACCGTCAAACAAAAAGGATTCTGCCCTTCTTAAGTTTTTACCGCCAGAAGACCGGATATCCTTATGGAGAATCAGTCCCTCTCTGATTCTCCATCGACCAAACCTTCCCCCTCTGTGCCTCTGCGCACTCTGCGAGAGATGCAGTGCCATTTGGTCGCGGCCGCGCCGTGCTGTGTCTTGGGGTGAAGAATCTATTTTAGACAAGAGTGCCGGACAGGGTGTCAACTGCGGGGTTTTTCAAACGGGGAAGCTGGATCCACCGGTGGGCCTTAATTCGAGGATCATCAGTCGCTCATAGTTGTCCGAATCGCAGAACTCGAAGCCGAAATGCTTGTACAGCTTGATGGCAACATAATTCAACATCCTGACTGTCAGCCAGACCAATTCGAAACCAAGTTGTCTATACATTTCCAGGGCAACCTCCCCCAGGGCTGTCCCGATCCCGAGATTCCTGTGGTCTTGATGCACAGAAGATCACAAATTCTCCTGATTTCCCTTCCACATTGGGAACCAGCGCAACGTGGCCGATGACCTGATCGCCTCGCCAGGCCAGGATGTTTATACCCAGTTTGCAGAGCGTCTGCACCCAGTCATGACAGGTTTCAGGGTCCTCAGGCGGAAGTCCCTGGGAGACGGGCTTCGGGCTGAAGGTGAGGTACATGTCCAGAAGAGATGAAATCTCTTCCGGACAACTGACCCCTATTTCAAAGGGGTTTCCGGATTTATCAACTCTGGCACTCCGTTCAGGCCTCATGTTTTGCTTAAGGAGTTGACTGCTTGATAGAAGAGACAACGAAACACGCTCCCATCATCGAAGACTTGCGTCCCGTCTTCATGCCAGTCCGTTTTCAGCACAGGAAGGCTCCCCATACATACCACTATCCGGAAAGCCAAAGATTAAGTTGTCGGGCTTATTGAGACACGGAGGGATCAAACTAAATTAAATTTAAGAAAAATATCTCCTGATGTCAAGCGAAAAATGAAAAATGGAAAAGGCGGTTATTCGTGCTGCAGTGTCGCGGTTAAAGGGTCATTTCCGACAGTAGCCGCTTCACAGCTGCAATCCGGATTGCCTCATATAGAGTCCTAAGACCGAATCATCGTCAAAAGCATTTTGAATCTTTCATCGCCTTCAAGGCGTGGGGCTGGTTGGCCGGCATGATAATCATTTCGCCTTCCTGTAAATGAAAGGGAGTGCCGGAGATGGAAATTTCAGCTTCCCCGTCGAGAGGTTAACGAGGGCATCGAAGGGTGCGGTATGTTCGCTCAAGCCCTGTCCCTCATCAAAGGCAAAAAGCGTGACCGTACCCGCCTTCTTGTCCATCATGGTTCGACTCACCACCGCCCCCTTCTGATAAGCAACCAGCTCAACGAGTCGGTTTACTCCTGCCACAGTCCCTTCCAAGGCGTTCTTTCTGTCCTCTTTTTCCATCGTGAACCCTCCTTATTTGCCTTAACGTTGCAAACAATCACCATGGCAGACCTGCCGGGGACACTGGAAAGAGCCTTGGAGCGGAACCTTTTAAGTGTCAAGCACGATCGTCTGTAACCTTTGCTGGACCTCATTCTTGGTGAAGTCTTCGGTTAGCCATCCGAATCCAACGAACCCGCTTTCCAAGGCGTTGGAAGTGTTCCCGACGGGTCTGCCAATGCACCCATAGTGTGTACTTTCGATCATTTTACTTATAATAATTGGACGGGTCAATCCGAATCTTCTCCGGGACCCATACTGCGAAGGCAGGCGGGAACCCGTCCCTTGACACACAATTCCGTTTTTGGTTAGGATTTAGCTCATCTGCGGCAGATTTCGGGGCGGAAATCCCGTATCTACAGGGTGGAAGCATGATCTCACCATGAGGTTTTCAGGATTATGATTCGAACAGTTTTTGTCTGGTTCTGGATCGTTGTCTCGGGCACCATCTTCGCCACGTTGTGCATCCTCTGCTATCCCCTCAACCCGAGAAGAGGGCGATTGAATCACCGCATCGCGGGGCTCTGGGGAAAGGTCTCCATCTGGGCCAATCTGGTGAGAGTGACAGTGGAAGGTGTCGAAAACGTTCCCGGAAAAGGACCTTACGTCTTCATGTCGAATCACCAGGGGAGTTACGACATCTTTGCCCTGCTCGGGTATCTTCCGTTTCAATTCAAATACCTGGCCAAGAAGGAGATCTTTTCGATCCCGATCCTCGGAATGGCCATGAAGGCAACGGGTTACATCTCCATCGATCGTGAAGGGACCCGGGAGACCGTGAAGGCCCTGAACGACGCCGCGAAAAAGATTCATGAGGGAATGTCCGTCCTCATCTTCCCGGAGGGATCGAGAAGCCCCGACGGTTCAATTCAGCCTTTCAAGAAAGGCGGGTTCACACTGGCCATCAAATCGCAGGTCCCCATCGTCCCCGTTGCGATCTCCGGAAGCAACGAGATCATTCCGAAGGGAAAAATGAGGGTTTACCCCGGCTCCATCACTCTCCGCCTCGACCGTCCTGTTGAGACAAAGGGGTGCACCATGAGGGACCGGGAAGCTTTGATGGATCAGCTTCACGGCATCATCCTTAAGAACTTCGAGGTCATTTCCAAAACAGGGGAGAAATAAAAAAAAGAAGGGCCATAAAACGGGTCTAACGGTTTGCTGAAGAAGTCATTTTTCGCAGGCTGCTCAAAAATGGCCAGATGCAAGGCGCCAGAAATCCTGAGGAATGAGGTACCTTAAGGTACCGTACCACATGGTACCTTAAGGTGCCGCAATGACGAAGGATGAGAGCAACGCCGCAGATGGCTGTTTTTCAGCAGCCTGCTAAACCCTTAACAGGTTCGCTCCATAGGTCAGGCCGGCTCCGAAGCCGACGAGAATGACAAGATGTCCGGCACGGAGGCTCCCTTTCCGGTAACACTCATCGAGAGCGAGAGGAATGGAAGCAGTGGAGTTATTCCCGTATTTTTCAATGGTCAAGACCATCTTGTTGCTGACAGCTCCATCAGGAAGTGCCAGCCTGCCTTCAATGGCCTCTGCGGCACTTTGGATGATCCTCGCGTTGGCCTGATGGGGAATGATCCTGTCAACCTGATCGAACAGTCCACAAAGGTCTTTCTTACCGGCCACTCCCTCAGGATCAAGAACCCTTATACAGCTTTCCGCCATCGCGGCCCTGGCGAAAGCATAGACCTTCTTACCCATCATCCACATAAATCGATGGTCGTTTGTCTCACTTTTGCGAAGAACAAGGGTATCCCGAGACCGGTAATCACCCCCGAGATGCGACCGGATGATACCTTCCCTGTCCCTTTGCTGCAGGATCACGGCGCCTGCCCCGTCTCCAAAGAGAACGCACGTGTTTCGATCCTCATAATCGGTGATCGCCGAAAGTTTGTCCGATCCGACGACGGCGACCGTCTTATACTGGCCTGATTTGACAAACTGTTCCGCCACGGCCAGAGAATAATTGAACCCGGTGCAGCCTGCCTGAAGATCGAAGAAAGGGACGTTCCGGCGAAAATGCAGAAGACGAGCGATGTGACCGGCGGCGGAAGGCCAGACCGGGTCGGTGGTATTGGTGCCGACCACAAGCATCTCAATATCCTTCGAGTCGATCCGGGCGTTTTCGATGGCCCTTTCAAGGGCAATCCGACCCATGGTGACATTGGTTTCATCTTCACCGGCAATCCTTCGTTCGCGGATGCCTGTTCTCTCGAGAATCCACTGGTCGGTGGTATCCACCATCTTCTCCAGATCCTGGTTCGTAAGGATCTTTTCCGGGACGTAAGACCCCGTCCCGATGATGCCAGCGTGTTTCATTCATGTCCTCTCGTAAAGGTTCTGAACTGAACCCTGCCTCGTACCGAGGGCAATGGCTTCCCAAACCGGGCTGCCTTAAGGTCGATTTTATATCGGCTGCAGTTCTTCGTTCTCTCTCATTCCTGCGGGAGCAGACATGCGGACTGGCGACTGAAGAGAAATCAGAAAGAATGGGCCTTTAGAGGATATCTTTGGTAAGTGGGAAGAAAACAGCCCGACTGATTCCAAAATCGGCCGGTATTCACCCTGTTTCCATTTGGCCTGATATGGTTTTACCAGGAATAAGGTATATTTTTCACTTCCGACCGAAATACAAAAGATTTTCATCTCCATCAACGTCCAGTAAAACGTGTAATAAATATAACTTTTCCTCTCCCTTATGGCAATAGGCCACAAACCTTCTGTTCCATTTTCCGCAACAGGATCAGCGGGGTTTTGAATTTGGCATGAGCCGATCTCAGAACCGGGTTGCCCGCAGCCCCACAGAGGTTGTAGGGGCACTATATATAATGCCCTGCATTGGAAAAATGGTAACTCTTCCCTAACAGGTGGAAAAACAAAGTGAAGCTCTCCGCCCTAAAGGGTGGAGCCGTTCGACGGTCCTAAGTGTGTTGAAGGACTTCCCGGTAAGGTACTCTCATTTATATACGGGATCGGTCTCTTTTCCTATTTCACATGCCTGAGAACGAACAACCCGTGATTCTTATCCGTGATGTAGATATATCCACGCCTGTCGATAATCACGTCCTCTGTCTGGGTCTCCAGTTTGTCCGGCAGCAAGCCCCTCTTCTTCTTCGGTGCGGCCGGAATAAAATAGGCGACGGGTTTCGGAACACCCGGAGCGCTGATGTCGTAAAGCCAGAGTCCTCCGCTCTCATAGCAGATGTGAATGATATCGTCCACGTCCGCAAGACAGGGCTGATGGTGAGGCATGTGGATGTTATGAGGACCGAACTTTCCTCCTAATTCATGGAAATCCGGGACCCCGATCTCCGGCGGAGGGATCGGAACAGGAAAATTGGCGATCGGTTTGGGCTTCTCTTCGTCGCGGATATCCACAACCAGGGCGAGGTTGAGGGGATCACGCTCTTCCTCGAGAATGGCCTCCGTCGTTCCAATGGCCAGCTTACGGGAGGGAATGGGCATATACGTGTGCGCTCCGACAACGCTCCCGAAGTCTCCGATGTCGATCCGGCTGACCTGGCGCGGATGAGCGATATCCGAAATATCGAGAAGAATAAACCCGGCCCTTCCGTAAGGGAGATACGCCCTTTCTCCAACCACATACGGAGGTCCGTGGAGCTGGTAGAACCGGTCAGAGGTCTCTCCCCCCCCCTCCCACTGCCCTTTGACCCACCACCTTGAAACCTCTGTGGGCCGGACCGGGTCGCTGATATCCAAGACGACGAAGATATTCCCTTTGAAGCCTTTCATGTTGGCCGCGAGAAAAGCGTACTTCCCTCCCGCGTAAAAGTTCCGGTGCGTCCCGTAACCCCCGGTTCTAAACGAACCCAATTGTTTTGGGTTTTCCGGGTCTTTCACGTCCCAGATCAGGATCCCCTCGTCAAAATCGAGGAGCTGAATCGTGACCCCACAAATGGGCCCGGGTCACCAACCCGTCCCCGATCCTCTCCAGACCCGTGATCATCTTTCCGTCAGCCACCTGGATCTGCAACGTCCAAGTGTTGGCCGGGCCCGGAATGAACTTGACCAACTCCGGTGAGGAGGGACGGGTGATATCCATGATGGTCCACCCTCTGTGCCAGAAATGGCCAATGTACATGTACCACCGCCCCCCTACTTCCTGAATCGCCATCTTGAATCCGGGCCTTTCGTCGAGGTCGTGATACGCGATCATCTCCATGTTCTTGCTTAAGAAATCCGGGCTTCAGTCATTCATCCTCTCCTTCTCAAATCCTCCGTTCACCGTACAGGGCGTCATATATCGACGCCCCTACTCAACCCCAATACATGATTTGGTTTTCGATTCTTTGTAGGGGCGTTATACATAACGCCCTTGCGGCGTCTGCCTGGTCGCACCAAGATGGTGCTCCTACAAAGAAAGGGCGACGTTCTTCCTCCATCAATACAAGCATCGATAACGACAAACTCCTGCTTCGGTTCTTACGCTATGCCCTATGCCCCATGCGCTATGCGATTCCCCGGCAGGGGCATCGGGACCATCACCGCAGGACGAAACCGGTTATGCTGACACGAACCACTGACACTGACACCTTCTTTCGAACCCGGGTTACGGCAGCCTCTGCCTGGCTCCCTTGATAATATCGATGACATTATTCTGCATCTTTCCGTCTTTGATGTCAGCGACGCACACGTAAATATCAGCGACGACCTGGCCCCGCTCGTCAAAAAAAATCGGACCCCGAGCGGTGTTCAGCTTGACTTTGGAAATAGCGGATAGGAATTTGTCTTTGTCGGAGAGATCACCGTTTACCGCAGTGACCGCTGCGAGGATGACCTTGGCTGCGTCATAAGCGTTGCTGTTGGGTAAGGACGGGTCCGTATTGTATTTTGCCCGGAATGCGGCCACGAATTTCTTATTCTCCGGCAGGTTGATGGTGGGCGCATAAGGCGCAATTACGACATGCCCCTTGATCAGGTCTTTCACAGAGTCCATGATCACTTCTTCTGTAATGCCAATGAATCCCGTAAGGGGTAATTTGTCTTTCAGGCCAAAATCGACGTATTGCGAGTCGAACTTTATGGCATCCGCCCCTGCATACCAGGCGTAGGCCGCATCGACATCCTTCCTCAACTGTGAGAGGAAAGGGCCGTAATCCGGGGTATTCATAGGGGTGAAAATCTCCTGAATCATCTGTCCCCCTGCTTGTTCGAAGCCCTTTTTGAAGGCGGCAACGGAATCACGTCCAGCGGGAAAGTCCATGCCGAATCCTGCCATTTTGCGATATCCTTTGTTCTTATAGAGCCATTCCGCGAAGCCAAAGTTGGCCTGGCTCGGTATCACCTGAACACGAAACGTGTACTTGTTTGCAAGGGGTTGAAGCGTGAGACCCTCCGGCATGGCAAGCGGTACGATCCAGGGAACCTTCTGCTGGACAACGTAGTCCCGGATAGCGAGGGCAGCCGCACTGTTGACAGGCCCCACCAGGATATCCACCCGGTCTTTCTCCACCAGCTTTTGGGTCTTGGTGAGCGCGATGGCCGGTGATACAACCTCATCTTCCGTAATCACGTTAATCGTCCTGCCTGCCACTCGATTTGATACTTCTTCAAGGCCCAAAGTAAACCCTCTGGCAATGGCTGTGCCCTGGAAGGTCATCGGACCCGTCAGGGAGGCCAGGACACCGATGGTGATTGGCTTGTCTGAAGCCCCGAAGGCTGCCCAGGGCAGCAAGAAAAGAACAAGAAACAAAACAGATAGCATTGGTCGAAGGCTTTTCATACTTTCTCCTTTCCATGTCATGATGGATTGCGATCCGCAACCTCACCCTATCCAAGCTGAGGAGGGTCATTGTAGCTTACGATTATACCAAATCCCCGATGATGTCAAGTCAAATCAAGAATCAGACACAAGAACAGAAATTCACTTGATTTTTTCCTTTTCAGGATGTACCATGCATCTGCCTCGGGGCAAAATACGTCAGGAAAACCGGCGATCGGTCAGATCATTTCGGTTAAGGATCGATGATATTCTACTGGCTGACTCACATCGTTAACGGACTCTCCTTTGGAATGCTTCTCTTCGTTCTGGCGGCGGGACTTTCGCTCATCTTCGGATTGTGCCGTATCGTCAACCTGTCCCACGGCTCTTTTTACCTCCTCGGAGGGTATATTGGATTCTCAGCCGTCCAGTTCACTGGAAATTTCCCTCTCGGCATTCTCTTGGCTATGGTTTCCATGGCTGGACTGGGAATGCTGACGGAACGGGTTCTCCTCCGCCGGTTCCGGATAAAACCCCTCGCTCAGGTACTGCTCACCTTCGGTCTCATCTTCGTTTTCCAGGATCTCGCCTTATGGATATGGGGAGGAACACCCGTCCTGCTGAAGAAGATTCCTCTCCTCACGGGTGCAACCAATATCGCTGGTTTCTCTTACCCGACCTATCGACTTCTTATTTTGCTGATTGGACTGATCATCCTTTTCCTCCTGTGGTGGATTCTTGTGCGCACACGACTGGGCATTTTCATCCGGGCTGGCGTTGACGACGGAGAGATGGCAAACGGAGTCGGTATCCGAATGGATTTTCTCATGACGGTGACCTTCGGCTTCGGGACGCTCCTCACCGGACTGGCGGGCAGTATCGGAGCTCCCTTTCTCGGAGTCTACCCCGGCCTTGACATCGAAGTGTTGCTGTATGCGATGGCGGTGGTCATCGTGGGGGGCCTGGGCAGTTTGAAGGGGTCGTTCCTGGGTGCGCTCCTGGTTGGCTTGCTCGACTCCATGGCCAAGGCACTCTGGCCGGAGACAGGCATGTTTTCCATGTTTGCCCTGATGGCCATCGTATTGATTGTGAAACCCACCGGCCTCTTCGGATTACCCATTGGACCGGGCAGCCAGGAATCCATGTCAGAGGAGATGTTCCTCGAGCCCACCCCTTCTTCAGCCGCCGGCACCCCTGCAGTTTCCAGAGCGAATTGGCTGGGGCAACCTCCTTTGGTCTGGATCGGGAGTGGCAGGTCTGCTCGCTGCGGGACTGGTCTGTCCCCTTGATACTTCCTACTTATTATGTGAGATTGTTCACCCTCGCCTTGATCTGGTCGATCTTTGCAATGAGCCTCGATCTTATTCTCGGCCTGGGGGGAATCGTCTCCCTGGGACATGCCGTCTTCTTTGGAATCTCAGCATACACGATCGGGCTGGCAGCACGGTTCTTAACATCCAATCTCTTCCTGCAAATCGGCCTGGCCCTCTTTGTCTCCGCCTTCGCTGCCCTGGTGCTCGGATGGCTGTTGCTCAGGAGCCGGGGGGTCTACTTCATGATGTTGACCATCGCCTTTTCCCAGGTCTTCAGGGCGATTGCGCATTCCTGGCGTTCCGTGACGGGGGGAGGGGATGGACTTTCAAATATTGCCCGGCCCGGCTGGATGACCTCTGTCGAAACGTTCTACTATTTGACCCTGCTCGTCTTCATTGCGACTTTTGTCTTCCTTCGATTCTTCGTGAATTCTCGAATCGGAATATCCCTTGTCGGAATCCGTGAGAGTGAAAAACGAATGACCAGCCTTGGCTATAATGTGGACGCCGTGAAACTTCTTTCCTTTGTCGTTTCAGGAGGATTGGGCGGAGTCGCGGGCCTCCTGTACGTCTATTTCAACGGATATGCAAGCCCCGAGTATTTTTCCGTGGACACCTCGGCCCAGGCCATCACCATGATCATTTTGGGCGGAGCAGGAACCTTGATTGGCCCCGTCATCGGGGCATTCTTCGTCGTTTACATGCAGAACATTTTGAGTGCGGTGATGGAACGGTGGACCCTGATCATAGGCATTATGTTTGTTCTGGTGGTCATCTGTGCACCCGCTGGGGTCATGGGACTCTGGAGAAAACAATGGTACAAGTTCAGGGAGGAAGATCCCTGTCCTCAAATTAACGGACCTCTGCAAAAGCTACGGTGGACTGGAAGTGCTGGCAGAAGTCCAATTGGAGATTTACGCGGGCGAATTACACGCCCTGATCGGATCGAACGGAGCCGGGAAGACGACGCTGTTCGACATTATCTGCGGGTTCATCAAACCGACCCGTGGCCGGATTCAATTTCTGGGTCGGGAAATCACGTCCCTTCCTCCGCACCGGCACGCCCACCTGGGAATCGGCCGGACCTTTCAGATCACGACCCTTTTCCGCGCCATCAGCGTCCTCGACAACCTGCGCCTGACCCTCGAGGCCCTTCCCGGAACACGGGTCCCCTTCCTCAAGTCGGGTCGATTCTCCGAAAAGAATCTGGAGCCCGTAAGGAGCTTGCTTCACACATGGGGATTGTGGGAAACGAGGAATGTCCCGGTGGCAGCACTCCCGTACGGTGTCCAGAGGCAATTGGAGATCATCATGGCCCTGCTCCAGAAACCGAAATTGTTGATGCTCGACGAACCAATGGCAGGGTTGGAGGCGGGGAACCGGACATCCATGATGGAGTTGATCAGGGAATCCCGGAAGGAAACGACCATTTTTTTTATAGAGCACGACATGTCGGTGGCGTTACAGCTGGCAGAGCGCGTCACCATGCTGCACCAGGGAAAATCCTTACCCAGGGAAGTGTGGAACAGGTGCAGAATAATAGAGAGGTGCAGAGGATCTATTTCGGGTACGAAGATAACCCGCATCGCACATAGAGCATCCATCCTACGCAGTCCCTGCTACCGGAGGACAGGCAGCGCATAGCGTAATTGCCGAGATACAATAGACC
>CAVSVC010000044.1:0-4346 GCA_963731045.1 uncultured delta proteobacterium
GCCAAGCCCCTCCCGGTTTTGCCCGACGAGGTGGAACAGCAGACGGGCTTCAAGCCCCATGAGGTGCGGTTTGAATACTACGGGTTCTGCCGGGATTGCCTGAAGAAAAAGAAGGCAGGGACCCCGGCCTGAAGACCGGGGTTTGCGGGGCACCTGCTGGTCAGGGTTATTGTGAAACCCTATGAGTCTGGTCTCAAGCTTCTTTAAACAAGCCAAGAAGAACAGAAAAGGTGGATCCGTCCACTTGACTCATCCTGCGACTTCTTAACGTTTTTTTCCTCGAAGTCTCGAATCGAACAATTCAGCAAAGCATCCTCGTTTGAAATTGGTAATCGATAGAGGTAAGGAGATGAAACGGCAAGACGAATCGAAAGGAGACTCCCTACGGAAAAGGGCTGAAAAACTCCTTTCCCATCCTCATGGAAAGCCTGTCATCCCGCCTGTTGAAAACCTTCAGAAACTGATCCACGAACTTGAGGTCCATCAAATTGAGCTCCAGATGCAGAATGAAGAACTCCGGCGGCAGCAGGTGGAAAGCGATGAGGCAAAAGACCGATACCTTGACCTCTATGACTTCGCCCCTATTGGATATTTCACCTTTGATCCCGATGGAACTATTGCAGAAGTCAACCTGACCGGCGCCAGGCTGCTCGGTCTTCCAAGAAGCCGTCTGATGGGTAGATCGTTTTCCGTGTTTGTTGAGAGAGACTTCCTGGCTCTGTTCCGTATGCATTTGCAGGAGGTCTTCGCCAGCCGGGGCCGCCAAACTTGCGCGCTGAGAATAAGACAAAAGCCTGAGAAACCAGCAATTTATGTTTCGCTCGAAAGCGTCGCCGCCGGGAAAGACGATGGGATCACGTGCCGATCCGCCATCATCGATATCAATGAACGCAAGCAGTTGGAAGGGAGGCTGCGGGAATACGAAAGAGCGATAGAGAATTCACGGGATATCATCTCTGTCGTGGATCGAAATTATCGGTTTGTCCTGGCAAACGCCCAATTCCTCAAATACCAAGGGTTGGAGAGATCCCAGGTGATTGGAAAGTCATTCCGGGACATTGTCGGCAAAGATGTTTTTGAGAGGGTGGTGAAGAAGAGCGTGGATGCCTGCTTTCGGGGTGAAGCCGTCCAATATGAGATGAAACGTATCTATCCTGAATTGGGAGAAAGGGATTTGCTGGTACGATATGTCCCTGTTGAGAATCCCGGGTCCATAAACAGGATAGTCAGTATTATCCAGGACATTACTGAGCGCAGGCGGGCAGAGGGCGTTGCGAAGGCTCGATTGCGGATTTTGGAGGCGCCCAATACCGTTACGGTGGATGAAATTCTTCAGAGAGCCCTGGATGAGATCGAATCGCAGACGGGCAGCAGGATCGGTTTCTACCATTATCTGGAAGCCGATCAGGAGACGCTCTCATTGCAGACCTGGTCGACGAATACGCTTGGGAACATGTGCACCGCGCAAGGCAGGGGCAGCCATTATCCCATCTCCAAGGCAGGTGTCTGGGTAGATTGTGTACAGGAACGGCGCCCGGTCATCCATAACGACTTCGCCTCTCTGCCTCACCGAAAAGGGATGCCCCCGGGGCATGCGCCGGTCATCCGGGAAATGGTCATCCCTATCCTCAGGGGCGATCAGATCGTGGCGATCATTGGAGTGGGGAACAAACCGACCAATTATGATGCGACCGACGTCGAGATCGCTTCGCTTCTGGGCGACCTTTCCTGGGAAATCGTCGAGCGCAGGCGGGCCGAGCAGGTGATCGAGCAGAGCGAGAAACGCTATCGATCTTACATTGAAGTCACCATGCAGCTCGGGTGGATTACAAATGCCGACGGAGAGGTCCTGGAAGACATCCCTTCATGGAGAAAATTTACGGGCCAGAGCGAAGAGGAGGTAAAGGGTTGGGGATGGTCGAAGGCGCTTCATCCCGATGACCTTGAACACACCGTTCGGGTATGGAGAGATGCGGTAGCAGCAGGGGAAAATTATGAGACGGAATACCGCATGCGGAGAGATGACGGAGTCTACCGGCACTTTCTGGCCCGGGGCGTACCTGTCTTCAACGACGATGGAACGATTCAGGAATGGGTGGGGACCTGTATCGACATCACCGAACGAAATAAGGCGGAGGAAGCGGTGAAACAGCACCGTTTGGAGCTGCTACAGCTTACCGAGACACTGGAGCAGCGGGTGCAGGAATCGGACCGCGGAGCTGGCCACGACGAACGAAGCACTGCGGCATCTGTCCGCAAAGCTCCTCTCGGCCCAGGAGGACGAGAGAAAGAGAATTGCGGGTGAACTCCATGATACCATCGGGTCTTGCCTGGCTGGCATTAAATTCAAGGTGGAGGACGCATTGCAGCACATCGGAAAGACTTCGGACGCGGCAGCCGAAGCCTTGAATGCCATCATCCCCTTCGTTAAAGAGGGCATCGACGAGTGCCGAAGGATCCAGATGGATTTGCGACCGCCGATGCTGGACGACCTGGGTCTTCTGGCTACCCTTTCCTGGTTTTGCAGAAGGTTTCACACGATCTACTCACAGATTCAGATCGAGCAGGAGATTGGCGTCGAGGAAAAGGATATGCCGCTTCCCCTGAAAACCGTCGTTTTCAGGGTGACGCAAGAGGCAATGAATAACATCGCAAAATACAGCAAGGCGGACCTTGCGCGTCTGTCTTTAGGAAAAAGGGACGACCGGATGGAACTTGTTATCCGGGATAACGGCCAGGGCTTCGATCTGGAGGAAGTCAGGTCTCCCGAACCACGCCCGGAGGGGATTGGGATTAACGAGCATGAGGGAGCGGGTGGAGCATTCCGGTGGTTCTTTTGTCATTGAATCCACCAGGGGAGCCGGGACGGCGATACGTGCTTCCTGGCCTTTACGCGGGGAAGGTTGATCGCCAGGGACCCACGTTTCAATAGAGGTGGCCCATTTGAAACCATCCCTGATTTTGGGGTTTGTCATTTGCCTCGTTCTGCCCATTGTTTTTCAAAATCTCGGATTAGGAGGGAATATGGAGATTTCATCTGCGGCGTTCAAGGACGGGGAGAAGATTCCGATTCAATACGTCATGCCGGGAGCGGGGGGCAAGAATATCTCGGTCCCGCTCTCCTGGACGGGTGTCCCTTCAGGGACGAAATCATTCGCCCTGTCGATGGTCGACCCCCATCCGGTTGCTCAGAACTGGATTCATTGGTTTGTGATCAATATTCCAGCCGGCGTGACGTCTCTGGAGGAGGGAGCGTCGAGGAAGAAGATACCTCCGGGATCTGCGGAGCTGAAGAACTCTTTCGGGGATATCGGTTACGGAGGGCCCCAGCCCCCCAAAGGCACAGGCGACCACCCGTATGTTTTTACCCTCTATGCCTTAAGCGTGGACAAACTTGACCTGGTCCCCAGCACCCCTCTTTCAGGCTTCAAGAAGGCCCTGGAAGGAAAAACGTTGGGAACGGCAACGATTACGGGAAAATATGGGCGGTAAGTCCTGAGATGCCTTTGGTAGACGGGGATCGGGTCCACGACTCACGGGGCAGGAGGGCCGATTCCAGCATGAATCGGTGCCGCAGGACCCTATCTGAGGATTACTTCGGATGGGCAAGAATGGCCTCTGCCACCTCACTGCTGAAAGAGGCTACATTACGGCTCTGAGCTGAAACAAATTCCTCGTAGCCGCCCCCTCCCGTCGCTTGCCGGTAACTCGACCGTTTCGACACCACCATCTCCTTCCCGGCCAGAATCATCCAGAATACATCCAACACAGCCGCATCGCCAAGCTTTCCATCCAAGCGAATCACTTCCACCCGGATCGGTAATCGATCGAAGCTACCCCTCTGGCGGGAAGGATGAAAACGTTCCGGGTGCAAAGAAGGGACGACAGGTTATCGGCCAGAACCCGAGGAAGGTTCTCTTCCAGAGGTTCGGCCCACTTGTTAAGATCTCCTACCATGAGCTCGTGAAGGGTTACCTGCGTTACAATTCCAGACCGGTCCAGGTATTCCGGAATTTTTACGGGTCCGATCCCGATTGAAATGCACGGCGAATCCGGAGGGCTTTGCCGGTTTTCCGACAAAGACATCGGGCTCATCATATAAAACCGGGCTGCAGGCGTGCTTGCACAACCAATCATATGCATCGACAGCACCCACATCCAGAAGATGCAGACCTGTCGTAAGGAGATCTTCATTGCTCCCTCCTCAGTTTAGCCTTCTTGCCGAAGAGCGGGGATTGGGGCTGCTGCTCCAGCGTGTCCGCCAGATCCCGAATCGCCCTTGCCGCCGTTTTGACCTCTTTGAGCGTCTGGGTGAGTCCGAGAATAAGTTCCGAGTCCCCTCCGTC
>CAVSVC010000045.1:0-8102 GCA_963731045.1 uncultured delta proteobacterium
TATTACATCGATAAACTGCCTTCGCAGGTGAACCCCCTGGATGTCATCCTGATCGTTGTGACGGCCGTCCTCATCAGCCTTGTTGCGGGCCTTTATCCTTCCTGGAGGGCTTCGAAACTGGATCCTGCCGAGGCCCTGCGGTATGAATAAACTGAGAACACCTTCTCTTAAGGACGAGGCGCAACGGGCCCTCTCCCGGGGGGACTGGAAGAGGGCCCTCGACCTTTTTCAGCGGCACTGTGGCGTGACCCCTGAGGACCTTCGTTCCTGTCTGAAGGTTGCGGAGTTGCTGGAACGGGTGGGAGAGCGGAGCAAGGCGATTCAGGAGTATCGAAAGGTGGCGGAGTCCTATTTCACGGAAGGCTTTCTCCTGAAAGCCATCTCGGTTTACAAGGTGATTTCGAGGATGGACCCTTCGGATGAGGAGACGGAGAAGCACCTCAGGAAACTCTTCGAGGCGAGGACGGAAGAGACGAAGTCATTTCAACCCTTTCTGCACCTTCCCTTTCTTTTCCGAGCTCCATGAGAAGGAACGGGAATTGCTGGTTCAGCATGTTCACGCCAGACATTATGAAAAAGAGAGCCTGATCCTTCAGGAGGGGGAGGAGGGAGATTCTCTGCTCATCGTGCTTCGGGGGGAAGTGCTGGTCAGCAAGCAGAAGGCCAAAGAGAAAGAGGTTCCTCTCGGAAGCCTCGGGGCGGGAGATGTTCTGGGAGAGTTCGGCCTCCTGGTCGATCGAAAGAGACACGCCACGGTCAGGGCCCTGACGGCGTGCGATATTCTCGAGATTTCGAAAAAGAAGCTCGATGAGATCTCGGAAGACCATCCGCGCATCAAGGATGTGCTTTCGAGGGTCTTCAAGAAGAGGGTCTTTGATGCCTTCCTGGCGCTGTCACCTGTGTTTTCTTCTCTGAACTCCGCTCAAAGAGAAGAGATCATGGACCGGTTCCGGTTGCTCAAAGTGGCCGGGGACACGGTTCTCTTCCATGGAGGGGACCCCCCTGACTTCTTTTACATTGTCAAGACCGGAGAAGTGGAGATTTTTATCCAGGGCCGGAGAGCGAGAAGAGTCCGGTTGGGGACATTGAGAAGCGGCCAGTTCTTCGGGGAGATCGGGGTTCTCCTTGACAAACCCAGGATGGCCTTTGCGCAAACCACCCAGCCCTCGGAACTGCTTGCCTTGAGCAAGGCGGAACTGGACAAGTGCCTGGTCCAGTTCCCGGTTCTCAGGCTGAATCTGAAGAAGATCTCTTCCGATCGTCTCGGGATGATCAAAGAAATCCTTACCGGAAAGGGGAAGAAACAGGGCGGGAGGTCCGGGAGTGAGTGAATTGATCCGGGTGGAAGGGCTTCTGAAATCCTTTGGAAACGGGGACAAGCGGGTTGAGGTTCTCAAGGGGATCGATCTCCTTTTTCGCCGCAACGAGATGGCTGCCATCGTCGGGGCCTCGGGAGCGGGAAAGACGACGCTTCTCCATATTCTTGGGACCCTGGAACGACCGACCTCCGGGACGGTTTTGTACGACGGGAAGGACATCTTTGCCATGAATGAAAGGGAGCTTTCCTGCTTTCGAAACCGGGAGATCGGATTCGTCTTTCAGTTCCATCACCTTCTTCCGGAGTTTAGCGCCCTGGAGAATACGATGATACCCTGCCTGATCCAGGGGATGGCGAAGAGCGAGGCGGCCGGGCGGGCCGAAGCCATTCTCAGCGCGGTAGGCCTTAGGCCGCGGCTGAAACACAAACCGGGTGAATTGTCCGGGGGGGAACAGCAGCGGGTAGCCGTGGCCAGGGCTCTGGTTCTGGAGCCGAAAGTTCTTTTTGCGGATGAGCCGACGGGAAACCTGGATACCCATACGGGAGAAGCGGTTTACGAACTGTTAAGGGAATTGAACCGGACCCAGGGGATTACACTGGTGGTTGTTACCCATAATAAGCAGCTGGCGGACCGGATGTCTCGCCAGATCCACATGGTGGACGGCAGGGCAGTGGAGATCCATGGGCAATGAGGAAGATAAGAGGATAAGAAGTTAAGAAGTTAAGAAACTAAGAGGGTAAGAAGATAAGAAATTGAGAATTTAATGCGTGGACGGGTTATTGAAAGCCCTCGTTACCTCCTGTTCATTTTCTTTCAAGGCAGAAAAATGCCGGGGGCATCCCGGGGGAGGAAGATCCTATTTACAAATACGGAAAGATTTGGTAGATAGAGATATCTTAAATGCGTCATGCAAGAGATCCGCTGAAAGGAATGGACATAATCCCTATGAGACGGACATGGATTTTTCCCCTCGTTTTGCTGCTTCAGATCGGGTTTGGCCAGATTGGGATTTGTTCCGCCGGGGAAGACGATATTCGTAAAATCACCGTGCTCGGGAACGTCAAGGTTGAAGAAGGGGTGATCCGGGGAGTGATCAAGAGCCGGGAGGGCAGCCCCCTCTCCATCGAACAGGTGCGTGAAGATCTGAAATCGATTTTCGGGACGGGATACTTTTCAGATGTCCAGGTTGATATGAAATCTTCACCGCAGGGGAAGGAGATCATTTTCATTGTGGTCGAAAAGCCTTCGATCAAGGAAGTGGCGATTACCGGAAACCAGAAAATCAAGCTGGAGGATATCAAGGAAAAAGTCACCCTGGCCCCCCGATCCATTCTCAACCTCGAAAAGGTGCAGGAAAATGCGGAACAGATCCGAAAACTCTACTTTTCGAAAGGCTATTACGGGGTGACGGTCGAACATCGTGTGGAGTATCTTGACACGAATGAGGCCGTCGTTCGTTTTCAAATCACCGAAGGGCCGAAGGGGCATATCTGGAAGATCGTTTTTAAAGGAAACCGAAAGATCAAATCGGCGGATTTGAAAAAGGTCATCTTGACGAAGCAGCGGAACATCTTCTCCATCCTCACCAAAACCGGCCTTCTTGACGAAGATATTCTGAAGAACGATGTACAGATTCTGACCGCCTACTATTTTGACAACGGGTTTCTGGACGTGAAGATCTCCGAGCCCAAGATCGACCTGCGCAATCCCAAGCGGATTCAGATCGAAATCGGGATCGAAGAGGGACCTCAATACCGGGTCGGGACCGTCAACTTCAAGGGAATCGGTTTGACGGACAAAGAGAGTCTCTTTAGGATTGCGAAGGTCAAGCGCAACGATATCTACAGCAATTCGGCGATTCGAAGGGATATCAATGCGTTGACCGAACATTTTGCCAATAAGGGGTATGCCTATGCCGAAGTGACACCGGAAACGGCGATCGATTCCAAGACCCTCACGGTCAACCTGACTTTCGAGATTGACAAAAAGAAAGAGGTTTATCTGGAAAAGATCCAGATCTCGGGAAACACCAAGACCCGTGACAAGGTGGTCCGGAGGGAACTCCTCCTGGCCGAAGGAGAGCTCTACAACGCTTCGAAGCTGAGCCGGAGCCGGGACCGGCTGAAGAGGACCGGGTATTTCAAAGAGGTCGACCTATCGAGCAGTCGGGGGAACTCGGACGAAAAAATGAACCTGGATCTTAAGGTGGAAGAGGCTCCTACAGGGGCTCTCAGCTTCGGCATGGGTTACAGCACGATCGAAAGCGTCATGGGGGTCGCATCCGTCTCGGACCGCAACCTCTTCGGCCTCGGCTATCAGGGATCTTTGAGGTTCAAACTGGGAGCGGAGTCGCAGGATCTCAGACTGGGCTTTACGGATCCTTATTTTCTGGGGTATCCCTATTCGGCAGGCATCGATCTCTACCGGGAGGAGAATGATATCTTCGATACCTATGCCTACAAAATCCTTGGAGGGGACCTGCGCTTCGGCAAGGAGCTTTCAGAGACACTCCGCCTCGATCTCATGTACAAACTGGAGACGGTCGATGTTTTGATGTTACGGCAGACGCCTCCGACGTTCATCAAGGAGCAGCAGGGAAAGAAGACGACGAGTGCGCTCTCGATGGCGCTTTCCAGGGATACCCGGGACGATTACTTTGCTCCTTCCCGGGGAGCCCGGCACAGTCATTTCCATTCAGAACGCGGGGGGTGTTCTGGGGGGTGACAATTACTTTGTGAAAGCCATGGCGGAAACGAGCTGGTTCTTTCCCGCCCCCCTGAAAACCGTTCTCAATCTCCGCGGGAAGGCGGGATTCGTGGAACCTTACGGGTCAGGGATGGTGTCGGGAAATCGATGACCGAAAGTGGCGGGATCCAACGGTTAAGATCTTTCGTCCGTTCATCCGGCAAAGGAAGGTCCCTATTTATGAGAAATTTTTTGTCGGAGGTCTTCAGACGATTCGGGGGTTCGAATACGGTTGGCTGGCGAGACCGACCGACGTCAACGGGGATCCCCTCGGTGCGGAGAGGATGATGGTGTTGACTTCCGAACTGGTCTTTCCCATTGCCCGGGAGATCGGTCTGCGGGGGGCGGTCTTCTTCGATCTCGGAAAGGGGTTTGATCATCTCAGTGATATGTTTCCCTTGAGGAAGTCAGCCGGGGTGGGGATCCGGTGGTTTTCTCCATTCGGCCCCATTCACATCGATATCGGCTTTAATCTCAGTCCCAAGAAGGGAGAGAAAGGAAGAGTCATCGATTTTACAGCGGGAACCGTATTTTAGCAGGCTGCTGAAAAACGCCCATCTGCGGCGTTGCCCTCATCTTCGTCGTTGCGGTGTACATCCAAGTACGCCTCACTCCTCAGGATTTCGGGCGCCTTGCATCTGGGCATTTTTGAGCAGCCTGCGAAAAATGACTTTTTTCAGCACACTGTTAGAGAAAAAGAAGGGTGATGAAGAATGGAATATTGGAAAGATGGAATAATGGGCAAAATACTCATTCTCAACCCGGGATTCCATCTTGATTCAGTGATGTCCAAAATACGAGATTGCTTCGCTCCGCTCGCAATGACAAATCCTAATGCAGTACCCAGTTTTAGTCGTTGCGAGGAGTCTTTTGGCGACGAAGCAACCTCGTTTTGGAAGACCAGTCATTCCCAAGGGATAGCGCTTCGTTTCGATCAGAGTGATTTTGATGGATATTTTTGAAGGGAGGAACAGAACAATGAGTCGGAAGAGACTTGCAGTGATCCTGGTGAGCCTGTTGGTTCTGACAGGATGGATCGGGTCGGCGTGGTCGGCAGATCTGAAGATTGCCTGTGTCGATATTCAGAAAGCGATGAACGAATGCCAGGCCGGGAAAGAGGCGAAGAAAGCCATTACCAAGGAGATGGAGAAACTGCAGCGGCTGAGCGGGGAGAAGCAGAAAGAACTCCAGACCCTTAAAGAATCCCTCGAAAAGCAGGCGCCCATGTTGACACCGGAGGCAAGGGCATCGAAAGAAAGAGACTACCAGGGTAAGCTTCGGGACTATCAACGGTGGGGGGAGGACAGCCAGAAAGAGGTCCAGCAGAAGGGGCTTGAATTCGAGAGGAACATTCTCCAGGGGGTTCAGAAAGTGATTAAGAAACTGGGGGAGGATGAGGGATATCTCCTTATCTTGGAGAAGAACGAAAACATCGTGCTCTATGCTTCCAAGGCGATTGATGTCACGGATCGCGTCATCAAGGTCTTTGATACGCAGAAGAAATGATGCAGAGTCATCAGTCATCAGTGATCGGTGATCGGTGACTGATAACTGATAACTGATCACTGATCACTCATCCTATTCCACTGGTATGTGAATCACTCATAGGACAGGAAAGGGTATGAAGAGACTGCTGAAGGAGCTGGCGGAGCTGGTGGGGGAACCGTCGTCGGGGACGGCGAGGTGGAGATTTCCGGAGTGGGAACGATCGATGACGCCGGGCCGGGCCAGGTGACGTTTGTGGCCCATCCCAAGTATCTCTCAAAGCTCAAGGAGACCCGGGCGTCGGCCGTTATTGTTTCACGGGAGGTTTCCGCGGAAGAGAAACCCCTTCTCCGTGTCGCCAACCCCTATCTGGCTTTTGCCAAGATCCTCGGTCTCTTCTCCTGCAAACCGTATCAGCCGGGGGGTGTTTCCTCCAGCGCCTTTGTGAGTGGCACGGCCCGGCTGGGACTGGACGTGACGGTCTATCCCTTCGCCTGGGTCGGAGACCGTTGCCGGATCGGAGACCGTGTGGTCCTCTATCCGGGGGTCTATGTGGGGGAGGATGCTTCCATTGGAGAGGAATCGGTCCTTTACCCCGGGGTTTCCATCTATCCAGGGACAAGGATGGGTAAGCGGGTCGTCCTCCACAGCGGCGTTGTGGTAGGAAGTGATGGATTCGGCTACGTGAAAGACGGACGAAAGAATGTGAAGATCCCTCAGGTGGGAACGGTGGAGATTGAAGACGATGTGGAGATCGGCGCCAACTCGACCATCGACCGGGCCACCCTCGGAAAGACCCTCATTCGAAGAGGGGTCAAGATCGATAATCTCGTACAGGTGGCTCATAACGTCATCATCGGTGAAGATTCGTTGGTTGCCGCACAGGTCGGATTTGCCGGATCGTCCCGAATCGGGAGCAACGTGACCCTCGGGGGACAGGTGGGCGTCGCGGACCATACCGAAGTCGAAGACAATGTCATGGTGGGGGGACAGTCCGGGCTGACCGGGAAAGTGGCTGGAAATGCCGCCTATACGGGGTCGCCTGCCATGCCCCATCGTCAATTCCTGCGGGTCGTCAACGTCGTCCAGAAACTGCCCGAATTGAACAGAAGGCTCCTTGATCTGGAGAAACGATTTGCCGCCATCGAAGAAGGGGTTTCTTCGGAAGGGAGGGAAAAATAGATGATCGACATCAAAGAAATTCTGGCCGTACTCCCCCACCGATATCCATTCTTGCTCGTGGACCGGATCATCGAAATGGAGCCGGCCAAGCGTATCGTCGGGATCAAGAATGTGACGTTCAATGAGCCGTTTTTCTCGGGACATTTCCCGGGTCGGCCGATCATGCCCGGAGTGCTTATCGTGGAGGCCATGGCTCAGACGGCCGGAGTCCTTGCCTTTAAGTCCATCAGTGAAGAAGATCAGGGGAAACCTGTCTTTTTCCTGGGAATTGACAACGTCCGGTTCAGGAAGCCGGTGATTCCCGGAGATCAACTCCGGATGGAGTTGGAAGTGACCCGTCACCGTCAATCCATATGGGGATTTAAGGGGCAGACCCTTGTGGAGGGGAAGCTTGTGGCGGAGGCGGAACTGCTCGCCATGTTAGGAGAAGAGAAATGATTCATCCCACTGCCCTGGTTGATCCAAGGGCTGAACTGGGGGAAGGGGTTGACATCGGCCCCTTTGCCGTCATTGAACAGGGAGTCGTTCTTGGAGAGGGAACGAAGATCGGGCCCCATGTCATCATCCGGGAGGGCACTCAGGTCGGGAAGAGATGCCATATCTATCAGTTCTGTTCCGTGGGAGAGGCTCCCCAGGCCTTTGCCTATAAGGGGGAGAAGACCTCCCTGGTCCTGGGGGATGGGAACATCATTCGAGAGTACGTGACCCTCCATCGGGGCACTGTCCACGGAGGCGGAAGAACCGTTATCGGGAGTAGAAACTACTTCATGGCCTATTCCCATGTGGCCCACGATTGTATGATCGGGGATCAAGTGGTGTTGGCGAACGGCGCCGCCCTGGCCGGACATATCACGATTGAAGATCACGCCATCATCGGCGCCCTCTCGGGTGTCCACCAGTTCTGCCGGGTGGGGGCTTACGCTTTCATCAGCGGCCTCACCGGCGTATCTCTGGACATTCCTCCCTACATGCTTGCGGCTGGGGACCGGGCCAAGCTCTTCGGACTCAATGCGGTGGGCCTGAAACGGGCTCACTTTCCGGAACAGACGGTCAGAGCGCTGAAGAAAGCCTACCGCATCTTCTTCCGTTCCAGCCTGACCCTGGGGAACGCGATAAAGCATGTCGAAGAGGATGGGATTTCCGGAATTCCGGAGGTGCGACATCCCTCGATTTCATCCGGCATACCAAGAGGGGGATCACCCGATAAGTGAAAAAGGTCAACGTGGGAGTGGTCGGTGTGGGGTTTTTCGGCCGTTTTCATGCGGAAAAGTATGCCGGCATGGAGGAAGTCGAACTCGTGGGGGTGTCGGACGTTGATCCTTCACGTGCGGAGGAGGTTGCCCGTCGGTGCCGGACTCGTCCCTTTCTGCA
>CAVSVC010000046.1:0-8058 GCA_963731045.1 uncultured delta proteobacterium
TCTCTTTCTGTCGCCGGGTCCATTTGGGCACAGGAATATCCGACCAAACCCGATCACTCTGATCATTCCCTTTCGGTCCGGGAGGGGGCCATGACCTGCTGTTCCGTGCGGTGACCAGTGTTGCGGCGGACTACCTGGGTCAGCCCATCATCATCAAACTCATGCCCGGAGGGGGCGGAGCCATCGGAGCGGATGCCGGGGCGAAGGCCCCGCCGGACGGCTACACCCTCTTTGCAGGGGGCAATATGCCCAGCACGACCCTGCCGGCCATCGAAGGCCGGGGAAAAGGTCCCGATCAGATGGAGGCCATCTGCCAGGTGAACTATAACCCGACCATCATGATTGCCCGGCCGGATGCACCCTTCAAGACATGGAAGCAGATGATGGAGTGGGTAAAAGCCAATCCCGGCAAACTGGTTGTTGGCACTCCGGGTCCATGGAGCCCGCCGGACGTCATCTGGAAGCACCTCATGAAGGAGACCGGGATTTCGGTGAAGATGGTTCCCTTCGATGGAGGAGGTCCGGTGATCCTGGCCCTTCTGGGAGGTCACGTTGATGTCGGCTCGGCCCTGCCGATCATCTATTCTCCCTACAAGAGCACAGGCAAGATCCAGGCGCTGCTCACGATGGAGGAGAAACGCCTTGCCGACTTGCCCAACGTTCCGACGACTGCTGAAGAAGGGATGCAGGGGGCTGCGACGCTCAACATGTTGGGTCGCTCATGGCGGGGGGTGATGGCCCCCAAAGGGACGCCGCGGGCCATCATCGAAAAGGTGGCTTCGGCCTTCAAAAAGATGACCGAGGACAAGTCTGTGACGGCCATGATCAAACAGACCGGGGACGAGATCCACTACCTGGGACCGGATGAGTTCGCCCGGTCCTGGAAAAGCGAGTTTGAAGTCTACAAAGAACTCGGGAAGTCTATTAAGAAATGAGACGGCATTTCCCGGTCGTCGCTTGTCAGATGCAAGGGGGGAATCACGCCGTTTTACCGGAATCAGGGAAGGGGAGGGAGGATGTTACGTGACGGACAAGAAGAAAACAAGCAATGAGGCCAGTCAAAACGGGGAGAGAAGCCTGACCCAGATGGCCTACCGGAAGATCAAGGAGATGATGCTCAACTACGAGATCATCCCGGGACAACGCCTGGTCTTTGTCGATCTTGCGAAGAAGATCGGGGTGAGCCGGACGCCGGTGAATCATGCCCTCAGCATCCTGGCCAGCGAAGGTTTTCTGGATTTCATTCCCCACCAGGGATACACGGTCCACGAACTGACCCAGGAGGAGGCCAACGCCCTCAACCATGTGAGAGAGATCATCGAATTGGGGGCGATCGAGTTGGCCATTCAGAAGCTGACACCCGAAAAGACTCGAGACCCTCAGAAGACAGAAAGAGGTCTTGTCGAAGAAGCTGAATGCGGATCATGTCACCAGAGGGAATTTCGTCCTCGATCTGGAATTCCACGCCTGCTACATCGAGATGGCTGGAAACCCTTATCTCACCGATTATTTCCGTGAGGTGTACAAGCGGATTTTTCTGCGCCACCGGCTGGAAGGTCTGTCGATCGCGCGGAACAGACAGGTCGCTCTGGAGCATGATGAGATCTTCAAGGCGATTGCCATGAGGAATATCCGAAAAGCCAAGACATTGATCAAGAAACATATCCGAACCGCTGAGAAATCGATCTTCTCTGTTTTTGGATAAGAAAGCAGAGAGGCTGCAAGGGGAGAAGATGCTGCAGGGAAACGATACCCGGTCCAGGGAGAACCTGTGAGAAAAGCGGGAGATTTGTGGGCAAGTCTCTTTGGGATTCTTCTCGGTGGGGCTGTGATGATTGCCTCCGTACGAATGCGTCTGGGGACGCCCACGGAACCCCAGCCCGGTTTCTTCCCCTTTACCGCGGGTGCGATCCTCGTCATCCTGTGCGCGATTCTGCTGATCAAGGCTTTCTCTGGTCACAGTGAAGGTGCGGAGGCCTTCGGCGAGCTTTGGAGACCGGTCATTCTGATTGTTGGATTGCTGACCTACTCTCTCGTTCTTGACGTGCTGGGATACGTGATTGCAACAATCATCTTATCCGCGGTGGTTCTTCGTGTTCTGGATACGAAGACGTGGTGGAAACTGGCGGCCATCAGCTTCCTTCTTTCCATCGGGACCTATCTTCTGTTCGACCGGTTGCTCGATGTATCGCTTCCCCCTGGAATTCTCAGCGGCCTCGGGTAAGAGGAAATAGATTGGAAATAAAATTATCGTCTACCGGTTAGGGTAACGATGCCCGTATCGTCATTCGGTTACGTCCTTCGGTTTAGAAAGTTCACGCCTGCGTGCCGAAACGTAGGCACTTCGGTGTGTAGGCACGTAACCCTTTGCCCCTAAACGAAACGGGCTTCGTAACCCTAACCGATTTTCATGGTTCGAGCCTGCAAGCGGTGGCCAGGGATGGACTCGGGCATGGGGGATTATGGATATTCTCGGAAATCTGGGGAATGGTTTCGCCATTGCCCTGACTCCCTGGAACATCTTGTACGGACTGGTGGGAGCGATCCTGGGGACGGCCATAGGTGTTTTGCCAGGGCTCGGTCCCCCCGCAACGATTGCGTTGCTCTTGCCGGTTACCTATAAGCTCGCCCCGGTCTCAGCGGTGATCATGCTGAGCGGGATCTTCTACGGGGCCATGTTTGGAGGGTCAACCACATCGATCCTCCTGAATATCCCGGGAGAACCGGCCTCTGTGGTCACCTGCCTCGATGGATACCAGATGGCCCGGGCGGGGCGGGCCGGTCCTGCCCTCGGGGCGTCAGCCCTCGGGTCCTTCTTCGGGGGGGTCGTCAGTGTCTTCGGGCTGATCCTGGTGGCTCCTGGCCTTGCTGCGATTGCGATCAAGTTCGGTCCTCCGGAATACTTCTCTCTTGTCGTTCTCGGGTTGATGATGGCCGTCTACCTGTCTGAGGAGTCCGTCCTCAAAGGGCTGATCATGGGGATTCTCGGGATTCTGCTCGGAACCGTGGGGATTGATCCTGCCTTTGGGGCGGAGCGATTCACGTTTGGTCTATCGAGGCTGACCAGCGGGATCGATTTTGTGGTCGTAGGCATGGGTCTTTTCGGCATCGGCGAGGTGCTGATCAACCTCGAAGCCCCGGAGGTTCGGGAGGTTTTCAAGACCTCCCTCAAGGGGGTTCTCCCCACACGCGAGGACTGGCGGAGATGCTGGGCTCCCATGATACGAGGGTCCGTCCTGGGGTCGTTCATCGGCGTGCTGCCGGGGGGAGGGGCGGTCATCAGCTCTTTTGTCGCCTACGCTGTGGAGAAAAGAATCTCGAAGCACCCCGAACATTTCGGCAAGGGTGCCATCGAAGGGGTGATGGCCCCCGAAACGGCCAACAATGCAGCGGCGACATCGTCCTTCATCCCCCTTCTGACTCTCGGGATCCCGGGCAATCTGTCCATCGCCATGATCTTCGTGGCTCTCATGATTCACGGGATCCGGCCGGGTCCCCTGCTGATCCAGGAGCATCCGGAGGTTTTCTGGGGGGTCATTGCGTCGATGTTCGTCGGCAACGCAATCCTGCTGGCACTCAACCTGCCCCTCATCGGCATGTGGGTGACGCTGCTTCGAGTCCCCTACCGGTACCTGGTCGTCGTCATTGTCGTCATCTGCGTCATCGGGGCGTACAGTGTGAACTATACCTCGTTTGACGTCGGAGCCATGATGGTCTTCGGAGTGTTCGGGTACCTGATTCGAAAAGGCAAGTTTCCGGCTGCGCCCCTGGTTCTGGCGATGATTCTCGGTCCTATCCTTGAACGAACGATGCAGCAGTCCCTGATGATGTCCGGCGGGGAGTTTCAGGTCTTTCTCCGGCGACCCATCTCGGCAACGTTGCTCCTCCTGGCAGGTTTGCTCATGCTGACGCCGGTGGCAAGGCAACTCTGGAAGAAGTGGCGTGCGTCTTATCCTGGGTACATCTTGATAGATCCCGGGGAAAGGCAATACTCGCTCATCGGTTCTGAAAATAATCCAAATAGCGTAGGAGGGAGAAAATATCATGAACATCTTTGGTACGACATTCGATTATGCAGGCCGCATGAACAGGGTGAAAAAGCTCATGGATGATCGGGGCTTCGATGCGATCCTGGTCTATCTGTGGCCGAACCAGTACTACCTCTCCGGGATGTACCAACACCTCCCCTGGTATCCTGTGGAAGTGTGCGAACATACGGAAACCCCCTTGATCGTCTTCAGGGAGAAAGAGAAGGAACCCGTCTTCCTGATCACTTATTTGACCGGGAATGGTCTGAGGGAGGGAACCTGGATCAAGGATGTCCGCATCATCGACAAGGAACCTTTCGGAAAACGGACATGGCCGGAGTATATCGCGGAGGTCCTCAAGGAGAAAGGGGTCGCTGAAGGAACGATCGGCATCGAAGAAGATGTCTGCGTGGTCAGCACCTTCCGTAAGCTGCAGGCAGCCCTTCCAAAGGCACGTTTCAAAGGCGCAGATGAGGTCTTTCAGATCGCGCGCATCATCAAAGAGCCGGAGGAGATCAAGCTGATCAAGGAATCGGTCCTGATCGCCGAAGCCGGATTGAAAGTCGGGATGGAAACGGCCAAGGTCGGCGTGCCTGAAAGCGAGGTTCAGAAGGCGGCCGAAATAGAGATGAAGCGCCGGGGAGCGCTACGGGAAGTGGAAACGATGGTTCAGTCAGGAAAGAGGACTGCCAACCACCGGGCTTTTGGAGCGAACTGGAAGAAGATAGAGGAGAACGACCTTGTGATGATCGACATCGGCTGCGTCTACAAGGGATATGGTTCAGATTTGACGCGGACCTGGGTCGTGGGCAAGCCCGACAAGACCCATAAGAAGGTTGCTGACGATCTCATCCGGATCCGGAATGAGGTTGTTGCCCGGATGAAGCCCGGAGTGGTCCTCCGAGAACTCTACGATTTCGGACGGGGTGAGATGAAGAAGGCAGGGTACCTCACGGACAAGACGACGATGCCCTCCAAGGATCTTGGATCGGGAATCGTGACGATCCACGGGATCGGCCTGGGTCCCATGCACGACCCGCCCCATGTGGATGACAGGGAGATCAAACTGGAGACCGGGATGACGGTCGCGGTGACCTCCGGGGCCCGCTTTGCAGACTTTACCATCCGCTTCGAGGATGATGTCGTGCTTGTGCCCGGCGGGGTTGAGCTGATCAACACACTACTCCCCTGGGGATTGTGATTCAATCCTGAACGATTTTGACCGTCATGACAGAAATGAGAGAGGAGGCGCTATGAAGATCATCAAAACAGAAGATTATATCAAGAAAGAGAATCCCACTCCCGGGAAGTTTTATCGGTCGGACGTTCTTACGAACGAGGATCAGGCCAAAGAGATCGGCGGCATCTTCGGTCTTCTCGCTCCCGGCACCCAGGTTGCTTATCATTACCATGAGAAGAGGGAGTCGATCATTATCCTGATCTCCGGTGAGGCGGTCGAGATCGTCGAGGGTAAAGAATTTCCGGTCAAGGCAGGAGATATTCTCTTTATCCCGCCCATCGAAAAACACGCGATCGTCAATCGATCCGCAAAGGATGTCCGTTACATCGAGTTCTGGACGCATCCCCCGGCCTCAGCCGATTTCGTCGAGGTAAAGTAGAGACGGCCGCTTCAATTCCGTCATCCTGTCTCAGGGGCCCATTCCATTCACTCTGGAGACGGTATTTAAGAACCAGCGGTCGTCAGAACATTGAGCGACCCGTGAGGATGTCGAGGACACAAAGAAGAACTGCGGGCGGGAACGGACAGTCAGAATGGTAGTAAGGACGCTGTCTGGTTAAAGACTTGTTGATTTTCATTCGAAACTTGTAAGGTGATTCAGGCGAAGCCCTTCACCGCACGGTGAAGGGCTGAAGCAAACCCATCCCTTTTCCGACCGTGGCCTCGAAACTGCTTTCAGCTACCAAAGAGAGAAAAACGCTCTGGTCAAGAATCTATTGATTTTCGTTTATGATCTGTAGGGTGGATCAAGCGAAGCGGATCCACCTCTTCAAAAGGGTCCACCTGAATCATTCCAAATCCATTCCAGAAAGGGTGCCAGGTATAACCGCCCCCAACTCCGCTCCGTATAATCCCTCCTGAACGGCCTGCCGGAAGGAACTATGTGGCCAATCCCCGGGGCTCTGAACGTAACCATGCTTCACCGGATTGTAGTGAATATAATCCATGTGCCTTCTCCAATCCTCTTCATCCCTCAGAAGATGTTCCCAGAAACGTCTTTGCCAGATTTCCCTTTCACCTCCGCTGGTTCACCGGGTGATTCAACCCGGCTGAAAAAGAGCTCTTGATCAACCGCCACCGGAGAGAAAAATCAGAATCGCCGGTGGGCCTCTGCCATATGCAATGAACGTGGTCCGGAAGGATCGCAAAGGCTTGCATGGTAAACGGGTATTTTCCCCTGATCTTATCGAACGCAGACTTAAGGCGGGCGATGGTATTCGGGTCAGAAAGACTTTTGGTTCGCTGGTGGGTCACGACTGTAAAGAAATAAGAGCCTCCGGGTTGGTAAACGCGGCGATAGTCGCTCATGTCTTCTGGGGATGGTGGATCCGCTCCGCTTGATCCACCCTACAGGGTATTATTTCTTTCCGGTTGAAATCTGCAACCGCCTTCAGACCTTGTCCACGCAAAACTTCAGGAAGAACTCTACTGTTTTCCGGGAGGCATGTCAATCCTTTTTTGAAGGAGGAAGGCGACAAAAGTTATCACCCAAAGAGATCTGAAAGAGTGAGCAATGAGCGGGTTTTTTGAAGCGTTTGCGAGGTCAAGCTTCGATTTTCGGAAATATTAATTTGAAGAACAGAAGAATTCATGGCATATAAGATTGAACTCCCGAACAACAGGCAGGAGGAGAAAGCGTGGAAAAGAAGAGCGGCCAGAACGAGCTCCAGGATCAGGTCGTCCGGACAGGGTTGTGTACGGGGTGCGGGGCCTGTGTCGGGCTGTGCCCGTATCAGGCCTCGTATGAAGACCGGCTGGTCCTCCTGGACCGGTGCGATTTGAAGGAGGGGCGGTGTTATGCCTTCTGTCCGCGGACGCCGACGGATCTTCAAGCCCTGAGGGAGGCCCTCTTTGACAAGGCCGATCTGACACCGGAGATCGGCGCCGTCCGCGGGTTTTATCTCGCCAGGGCCCGGGACTCCCGGATCAGGGAGAAGGCGCAGCACGGAGGAACCGTTACGGCCCTCATGGGTCTGGCCCTGAAGGAAGGTCTGATTGGGGAGGCAGTTCTGACAGAGGCCGGTGAGGACCTGCTCCCGCAGCAGGTGAAAACGAATGACCCTGAAAAGGTGCTGGGGTTGGCAAAGAGCCGTTTCGTCGTCTCTCCCGTTCTGGGGCTTTTCAACCGCCTGGCCGTTGACGATCCAGCAAAGATCGGTATCGTTGCCACCCCCTGCCAGGCGCTGGCTCTGGGAAAGATGCGTCTCCAGGCGGTAAAAAATAAACCGGCCCCCATCGTTCGTTTGCAGCTCGTTATCGGTCTTTTCTGCGGCTGGGCTCTTTCCTGGGAGGGACTGCGAGGCCTTCTCCAAAAAAAGGCGGGCACGAGTCCCATTCTAGGAATGGATATCCCTCCCAGCCGGTATCATTCACTGGAGGTTTACACGGCATCGGGGACCATAGTCGTTTCTCTTGATGAGGTGATTCCCTGCGTCAGGGAGTCCTGCTGGAGCTGTTTTGACATGACCGCGGAGTTTGCCGACATTTCCGTGGGTTCAGCGCGGCTGCCTGAAGGCTGGAAAGAGGCGAGGCACTGGAATCAGATCATTGTGCGGACGCGGGCAGGGGAAGAACTGCTTGCCCTGGCAAAGGCAAGGGGGGTTCTTGATTTCCGGGACGTTCCGGAGGGAAATCTCGATCGCCTGAAACAGGCTTCCATGAATAAGAAACGTGCCGCCGTCCGGAACCTGGTGAAGCGAAGCGGCCGCGAAGAGGACCTCATCTATCTGGATCGGCGTGATCCGGCCCTTGCGGGGTTGTAGAGTTTAAGCCTTTTGATTGATATGAGGA